>NZ_JBEXMW010000021.1:0-254124 GCF_040610775.1 Nonomuraea sp. NPDC003709
CGCCCGGGCGGGCGCCCCCCGCCGCCCGGGCGCGGGCCCGCGCCCGGGGGGGGGCCGGCGCGCCCGCCCCCCCCCCCCCCCCGCGCGGCCCCGCCCCCCCCCCCCCCCCCCCCCGACAGCGCCTGTTATGAATCACGGATCGGCACCGATCTCATCTGGGAGAGCGCTCTCTCTCCTACTGGAGGTACCGTGTTCCGAGCCAGACGCCCGTTATGGGTGGCTCTTTCCCTGGTCGCCGCCCTGATCGTCGCACCACAGGCGGCCGCGGCCGCCGACCCCCTCACGATCACCGATTTCGAGTCAGGCGGCGTTCCCTCAGGCGTGTACGCCTGGGGCAACGACGCGGCCTCGACCCCCACGCTCACGATCGAGCCTGGCCCCGGCAGGCCGGGAGCCCCGGCGACCAACCGGGTGCTCAAGTCGGTCTACACCGTGAGCCAGTGGGGCGGCTGGTCGCACGATCTGGCCGCCACCCAGGACTGGTCCCCGTACGAGGGCTTCGCCTTCTGGGTGAACGGCGCCGCCTCGGGCCAGAAGATCTTCTTCGAGGTCAAGGACGGCGGCGGCGGGGCGGGCGCCGCCGAGCTGTTCGAGTCGTCGTTCACCGACGACACGGCGGGCTGGCGGCAGGTGAAGGTGCCGTTCGGGAGCTTCACCAGGCGCGCCGACTACCAGCCCGGCGGCGCGCCGTCCGACGGTGAGCTGGACCTGGTCGCCATGTGGGGCTACTCGATGCGGCTCCCGGCCTCCTCCCAGGGCACCCTGGAGTGGGACCAGGTCGAGCTCTACGGCACCGCTCCCCCGCGCCCGGTCAGGCTGTCCACCGACCGGCCCGTCTACCCGGTGAACGAGAAGGGCGAGGCCAAGGTCAACGTCACCGTCACCACCGCCGACGGCCGCCCCCTGCCCGCCGACCTGACCGTGACCTACAGGACCGGTACGGGCACCGCGACCCCCGGCGGCGACTACACGCCCGTCGAAGGCACGCTGACGTTCCCCGCGGGCAGGGCGTCCGGGGCCGCCAAGGCGTTCACGGTCAAGACGCTGAAGGACGGCCAGGACGAGGTCGCCGAGACCATCCCGATCGAATTGTCCGGCACGGGCACCAGGCCCCCGGCCGAGGCCCCGGTGGTCGTGATCAACGCGCACGGCCTCCCCTACCTGAACCCCCGCAAACCGATCAAGGAACGCGTCGCCGACCTGATCGGGCGGATGACGCCGGACGAGAAGATCGGGCAGATGACGCAGGCCGAGCGCGGCGCGCTGGGCAAGCAGAGCGACATCGCCACGTACGTGCTCGGCTCCCTGCTGTCGGGCGGCGGCTCCACCCCCTCGTCCAACACGCCGCGGGCCTGGGCCGACATGATCGACGCGTTCCAGCTCCAGGCGCAGCGGACCCGGCTCCAGGTGCCGCTGATCTACGGCGTGGACGCCGTGCACGGCCACAACAACGTGGTCGGCGCGACGATCTTCCCCCACAACGTGGGCCTGGGCGCCACCCGCGACCCGGACCTCGTCGAGCGGGCGGGCGAGATCACCGCCCGCGAGGTCAAGGCCACCGGCATCCCCTGGGACTTCGCGCCGTGCCTGTGCGTGTCGCGCGACGACCGGTGGGGGCGGGCCTACGAGTCGTTCGGGGAGGACCCGGCGCTGGTGTCGCGGATGGCCACGGTCATCGACGGCCTGCAGGACAACGGGGTGCTGGCCACGGCCAAGCACTACGTCGGCGACGGCGGCACCGCGTACGGCTCCTCGACCAGCGGCGACTACACGATCGACCAGGGCGTCACCAAGGTCGGCCGCCAGGAGCTGGAGGCGGTCCACCTGGCGCCGTTCGTGGAGGCGGTCAAGCGCGGCGTGGCCACCGTCATGCCGTCGTTCTCCAGCGTCGACTTCGGTGACGGGCCGCTCAAGATGCACGCCCACAAGGAGCTGATCACGGACGTGCTCAAGGGCCGGCTGGGCTTCAAGGGGTTCGTGATCAGCGACTGGCAGGCCATCGACCAGATCCCCGGCGACTACCCGAGCGACGTGCGCACCTCCGTCAACGCCGGGCTCGACATGATCATGGTGCCGTACGCCTACCCGGTCTTCGAGAGCACGCTGAAGGCCGAGGTCGAGGCCGGGCGCGTGCCGGTCAGCCGGGTGGACGACGCGGTCGCCAGGATCCTGACCCAGAAGTTCCGGCTGGGGCTGTTCGAGCACCCGTACGCCGACCGGTCGGGGATCGACGACGTCGGCTCGGCGGCGCACCGGGCGGTCGCGCGCACGGCGGCGGCCAGGTCACAGGTGCTGCTGAAGAACGACGGCGGCCTGCTCCCCCTGCGCCGCGACGCCAGGATCTACGTGGCCGGCTCGAACGCCGACGACATCGGCAACCAGGCCGGCGGCTGGACGATCAGCTGGCAGGGCTCGTCCGGGCCGATCACTCCCGGCACCACGATCCTGTCGGCCATCCGCTCCCGCGCGTCCTCCGTGACGTACTCCCGCGACGCCTCGGCCGAGCCGGCCGGGCACGACGTGGGCGTCGTGGTGGTGGGCGAGACCCCGTACGCCGAGGGACAGGGCGACGTGGGCCGCGCCGGGCGCACGCTGGAGCTGTCGGCCGCCGACCGGGCCGCGATCGACAAGGTGTGCGGGGCGATGAAGTGCGCGGTCCTGGTCGTCTCCGGGCGTCCGCTGCAGCTCGGCGACCTGTCGGGCGTCGAGGCCGTGGTGGCCTCCTGGCTGCCGGGCACCGAGGGCGCGGGGGTGGCCGACCCATTGTTCGGGGCGGTGCCGTACACGGGGCGGCTGCCGTTCACCTGGTTCCGTTCGGTGGCGCAGCTGCCGATCAACGTGGGCGACGCGGCTTATGACCCGCTCTGGCCTTACGGGTGGGGGCTGCGTACCGACCGGGCCCGCGACCGGCTCAAGGCGGCGCGCGACCGGCTCGCCTCCGGCGACGGGTTCTCCAAGGCCGCGTCGCTGGTCCTCGCGCTGCCCGCGCGCGCCTGGAACGCCGACGGGTCCGTACGTGACGCGCGGGCCGTCCTGGGCGCCCTGGGCACGGCCGCGACGCTGCTCGAACGGTCGAAGACGGACGCGTACACCGTGGACGACGCCGTCGTGTCGGTGGCCAGGGACGTCGCGCAGGGCGCGGGCAGACGGCCCGACCTGCAGGCGGCGGCCGACCACGAGCTGGCGGCGGGCAACCTGAGGAAGGCGGTGGACCTGCTGGCCCAGGCCGCCCGCTGAGGTCACGAGGGGCTGTCCCCGCCGGGGCGGGGACAGCCCCTCACGTCAGGCGCGGCACAGGCAGAACGGGTGTCCGGCCGGATCCAGGAACACCCGGAAGCTGTCGTCCTCGCTCGGCTGGTGCCCGTGCTTGGTCGCGCCGATCTCGATCACCTGCTTCTCCGCCTCGTCCATGTCGGCCACCGTTACGTCGAGGTGGAGCTGCTGGGGGCGTTCCGGATCCGGCCAGGTGGGCGGCCGGAAGTCGGGGGCGAGCTGGAACCCCACCCGTTTGGGAGCACCGCCGTCGCTCACCACCACCCACTCGTCATCGGCGTAGGTGACGGGCCATCCCAGCAGCCGGGAGTAGAACTCGGCCAGCGCCCTGGGGTCGGGACAATCGAGCACGACAGTGCGGAACTCCGCGATGCCACTCACGCGATTCACCTCTCATATTCGTTTTGCGGGCACGTCTTCGTTTTGCGGGCACGTCCGCAGACGAGAATGGATGCCATGGCTGCCAACTCGTACATGGTGCCGCTCGGCACCCCAGCACCCGCCTTCGACCTGACCGCCATCGACGGCGGCAGTGTCTCACTCGGGGATCTCAAGGGCTCGCCCGCCACTCTGGTGGTCTTCCTGTCCAACCACTGCCCGTATGTGCGCCACATCGAGAAGGGCCTCGGCGCCTTGGCCGCCGACTACGGCGCCAGGCTTTCCATAGTCGCGATCAGCAGCAATGACAGCGTGAACTACCCGGACGATGATCCGACACACCTGGCGGAGCAGGCGGCGCGGGCCGGGTTCGCGTTTCCGTACCTGCTGGACGACACCCAGGAGGTCGCCAAGGCCTACCGGGCGGCGTGCACGCCCGACTTCTTCCTGTACGACGCGCACCTGCAGCTCGTCTATCGAGGCGAGTTCGACGGCGCCAGGCCGGGCAACTCGGTGCCGGTGACCGGCGAGTCGCTGCGCGCCGCCATCGACGCCGTGCTCGAGGGCGAGCCGGTGCCCGGGGAGCAGAACCCTTCGCTCGGCTGCGGCATCAAGTGGAAGCCGGGCAACGCTCCCGCGTGATCCGGTTCCAGCCCCGCTCACCGGGCGGTGCCCAGCCGAGCAGCACCGGGACGCGGTGACGGCCGACCGACCTCGGCAAGCCGGTCTGAGGTGCCCCCACTGTCTGCCCGTGTGGCGCGTCGCCACCGCCTGCCCCCGGCAGTCACCTGGTCGGCCCTGGCGGTGGGGGCCGCGGGGAAGGGGCCGGCGCTGCGGCCGCGAGAAAGTGGCACGCATGTTCGCCGGGTTCGACGTGCTCGAACCCGGCGGCACCCGCGTGGCGGAGCCCGCGGGCGGCGAGCGGGCGGGCCGCTCAGGCGCCCGCGGCGCTGACGGCGGGCGGGAGGGCCAGCAGCAGTTCGTGCGGCTCGCCGCCGTCCCAGTGGCGGATCAGCTGGTTGCCTCCCTCCCCTGGGTCGAAGCTCTCGCACCCCAGGGGCCCGTAGCAGCCCGCCTGGTCCAGCATGAGGATCAGCGGATCGTCCTCGGGCAGGCTGGCCGCATAGGCGGCGGTGTCGAGGAGAGCCAGGGCCAGCCTGGCGTTGCGACCGCCGTCCTTGGACTCCACGCGGTCGAGGCGGCGCCGGGCTTGGGCACGGAGGTACTCGGCGAGCGATTCGGACCTACTCACGACAAACCTTCTTCGATCACGTACATACGGCTACGACATCATCACGCAAGGTGACGGTTTTTCGTGGGACGTTTGCCAACTCCAGCCAGTCGCCACCCCGTCTATCACTGGCTTTGGGGCACGGTGCATCATTTGTTGCATGAGTGCGTTCGACGACCTGTATGCCGCCAACGCGAGGTTTGCCAAGAAGTTCGGAAACTCCGGCCTCACCGGCCGCGCCGGCCGTGGGCTGGCCGTCGTGACCTGCATGGACTCCCGCATCGACCCGCTCGGCCTGCTGGGCCTGAAGCCCGGCGACGCCAAGATCCTGCGCAACGCGGGCGCCCGGGTGACGGACGACGTCCTGCGCACCCTGGTGCTGGCCGTCTACCTGCTCGGCGTGGAACGCGTGCTCGTCATGCCCCACACGGACTGCGGCATGGCCAAGGTCACCGACCCGGACGTCCACGCCCTCACCCAGGAACGCGGGGTGGACACCCGCAGCCTGGAGTTCCACACGGTCCCCGACCAGACCGAGGCGCTCCGCCACGACCTCACCCGCATCAGGACCAGCCCGTTCCTGCCGGAGGGCATGCCGATCGCGGGAGCCATCTACGACGTCCGCACGGGCCGGCTGACGCCTGCCGCGTTCTGAAAGAATTCACCTGACCTGAGTGGTGCCCGGTCCGTACAGCATGACCGGGCGCCCCGGACCCGCCCTGAGCGCGTTCGAGAGGACGCGCTTCGGGCGATCCGAGCTCTCCCCCGTCCTCGTACGAGAGGACGCGCTTTGGGCGATCCGAGCTCTCCCCCCGTCCCCGACGGCACGAGCGCGGACGACTTCGTGGGGGCACTGCGCCGGTTGCGGTTGTGGGCGGGCTCGCCGTCGATGTGACGGCTCGGTGGAACCAAGGTGGTCTCGGGGCCCGAAGTCGCCATCATTCCCCCGAGCACGATCTCGTACGTGCTGGCGGCCGCGCCTGGAGTTCGTGGAGGCGTACGTCGCAGCCTGCCTCGCGGCCCCGCTCCGCGCGTCAGAGCCTCGAGAGGCCGCGCTGAGCCGCGACCCGGCGTACCACTCCAGGAGATCGCCAAACGGCCCTGCATGGCACCTCAGAGCCGCGCGCGCATGCCTCAGGAACTCCCCTGACCGTTCACAGCGAGCTCACCAGCCACCCTGGGCACCCCGGGGCGGTCTCTCCCTGGGCCCCCTGGGCGGCCTCCCAGACGCCCGTCGCGTACCCAACCTCACCGGACGGCGGAACGGCTCCACGTCCTCACCGGACGGCGGAACAGCTAGGCGTCGATGTGGTCGCGGTCGACCTCGGCGGCGCTGTTGACGATGAACTCCCGCCGAGGCGCAACCTCGCTCCCCATGAGCAGGTTGAAGATGGCCTCGGCCTCCTCGACGTCCTCGATGCGGACGCGGCGCAGGACGCGGTGGCGCGGGTCCATGGTCGTCTCGGCCAGCTGGTCGGCGTCCATCTCGCCCAGACCCTTGTACCGCTGCACGGGGTCCTTCCACCGCTTGCCCCGGCGTTCGAGATCACGCAGCACCTTCTGCAGCTCGGCGTCCGAGTAGCAGTAGATGTACTTCTCCTTGCCCCGCCCGGGGTTGGTCAGCTCGATGCGGTGCAGCGGCGGCACGGCGGCGAACACGCGCCCCGCCTCCACCATCGGCCGCATGTAGCGGTGGAAGAGGGTCAGCAGCAGGCAGCGGATGTGGGCACCGTCCACGTCGGCGTCGGCCATGAGGATGACCTTGCCGTAGCGGGCGGATTCGATGTCGAACGAGCGCCCGGACCCAGCCCCGACGACCTGGATGATGGCGGCGCACTCGGCGTTCTTGAGCATGTCGCTCACGGACGCCTTCTGGACGTTGAGGATCTTGCCCCGGATCGGCAGCAGCGCCTGGAACTCCGAGTCGCGGGCCAGCTTGGCCGTGCCAAGGGCCGAGTCACCCTCGACGATGAACAGCTCGCTGCGGTCGATGCCGTCGCTGCGGCAGTCGACCAGCTTCGCCGGGAGCGCCGAGTTTTCCAGCGCGCTCTTGCGCCGCTGGTTGTCGCGGTGCTCGCGGGCCGCGATGCGGGCCTTGGCGGCGGCGACGATCTTCTCGAGCACGGCGCGCAACTGCTGCTTGAAGCCGCGCGGCGGGTTGGTGAACAGCTCCCTCAGCTCGCGGGAGACCACGTGGGAGACGATGCGGGTGGCCGCAGAGGTGCCGAGCACCTCCTTGGTCTGGCCCTCGAACTGCGGCTCCGGCACCCGGACCGTGACCACGCCGGTCAGGCCCTCGGAGATGTCGCTGTTGGTGACGGGGTCGTCGCCGTTCTTCAGCAGGCGCGTCTCGCGCAGCAGCTCGTTGACCGTGCGCACCAGGCCGCGCTCGAACCCGGTCAGGTGGGTGCCACCCTTGGGGGTGGAGATCACGTTGACGAACGAGCGGACGGTCGACTCGTAGCCCTTGCCCCAGCGGATCGCCACGTCGACGGTGAGCTCGCGCTGCACCTCGGTGGGCGTCATGTGGCCCTGGTCGTCGAGGACCGGCACGGTCTCGTGGAAGTGGCCCAGGCCCTGCAGCCGCAGCACCTCGCACACGGCCTCGTCGCGGGCCAGGAACTCGGTGAACTCGGAGATGCCGCCGTCGAAGCGGAACTCCTCCTCGGTGCGCTCCTCGTGCCTGCTGTCGAAGACGGCCAGCGTCAGGCCGGGCACCAGGAACGCGGTCTGCCGCAGGCGCACGTGGATCTCGTCGAGCGAGACCTCGGCGTCGGGCAGGAAGATCTGCTTGTCGGCCCAGAAGCGCACACGGGTGCCGGCGACGTTCTTGGGGAGCTTGTCGCCGATGTGCAGGCCGGACTTCTTCTTGAACTTCGCGGTGGGCCCGGGGCCGTCGAAGATCCCGGGGACGCCACGGCGGAAGCTGATCTCGTGGACCTTGCCGTCGCGGTCGACCTCGACGTCCACTCGCGAGGACAGGGCGTTGACCACGGAGGCGCCGACGCCGTGCAGGCCACCGGACGCGCCGTAGGAGCCGCCGCCGAACTTGCCGCCCGCGTGCAGCTTGGTATAAACCAGCTCGACCCCGGCCAGACCGCTCTTGGGCTCGATGTCGACGGGGATGCCCCGGCCGTTGTCGCGCACCTCGATGGAACCGTCGGCGTAGAGCTCGACCTCGATGCGGTCACAATGACCCGCCAGCGCCTCGTCGACGCCGTTGTCCACGATCTCCCAGAGGCAGTGCATGAGCCCGCGGCTGTCGGTGGACCCGATGTACATACCAGGGCGCTTGCGAACTGCTTCCAGGCCCTCAAGCACCGACAGGTGACGAGCCGTGTAACCCGCCTCCACTAGCGTCACTCCAGCTCCCCTGGTCTAGGCATCGAACACGTGTGCGTAGCTTACCGTTCTTCCCACACGCGCGCGTACAAGCTTGCCATGCCGACACGTTTGCTGTTACCAACCGGCTGATCGTCATTACTTTGGGACACATTCCGCTCTGGGCGTAGAGAGGGGGCGGTTGGGAACGTCCACGTCCGGTTAGATGTTGTTCCAAGTGACTGACGCCAGATCCTCGCTTCGGCGGGGGTGACCCGAAAGGCGATACGTGACTGGAGCTCTCGCCCCCGTTAAGCCGCTGACGGCCCTCGACCGCTGCGACCGCTGCGGTGCCCAGGCCTACATTCGCGCGACCCTGCCTGTGGGTGGGGAGTTGCTGTTCTGCGCCCACCACGGGCGTCAGCACATCGCAGCGCTGCGCGAAAAGGGTGCCGACATCCTGGACGAGTCGGCTCGACTCAGCGAAACCCCTTCAAATGCCCCCAACGACGAGCGCTGACGCAGCGCCTGTCGTGCTGAGATAACCACATATAGCGACAACGCAGAACGGCGACCCCGGCACCGCCCGGGGCCGCCGTTCTGCGTTCAGTCACTCTGGTATGCCCGGGGACACGCCGTCATGCACGGAGAACGGGGTTTATACGAGCGAAACGGCCGGTGCACACGCAGACGCGCGACTTCGCAGGTAGGCCGACCACTTCGCAGGCAGACGCGCGACTTCACGGGCAGACGCGCCGCTTCACGGGCAGACGCGCGACTTCACGGGAAGACGCGCCGCTTCGCAGGCGGACGCGCGACTTTGCGGGACGCCAGAGCCGCGCAGAGCGGCCGCCGGGACCGATAACGACGCGGTCGTGCCCAGAGCATCGGCCGCGCCCAAAGCGACAGTGGGGCCGGTCAGCGGACCCGGTAGTGGTACCGGTCCACGATCTCGAGTCCCTCACCACGGTAGAGAGCCTGAGCGGCCAGGTTCGGGGCCGTGGTGACCAGGTAGGCGGATTTCGCATCCGCATGCCGCACGAGCGCCCGGATGACCGCACGAGCCAGTCCTCGCCTGCGGGCCTGGGGCAGGGTGGCCATGCAGTAGATCCCAAGGGTGTCACTCTGCGAGGACGCCTCGTCCCCAGGGACACCGTACGTGCCGGCCTGGGGCACGGCCCGGCCGACGGCCAGTGCCACGCCGTCCTCCTCGAACGCCGCGTACCAGGCGGGCACCCCGGTGCAGATGCGCTCCGCCTCCTCGAACCCGGTGCCGTAACGACCGTCCACGGCCCACCACGTCTCCAGCCAGCCCTGCCACGGCCGGTCCTCGATCCTCACCTGGTACGGGGGCGGAGGGCCGGCGGGCGAGCCGGCCATGATGACGGTCGGATCGACCAGCTCATAGCCTCTCCGCTCCAGCTCCTCGTCCAGCCCGGGCGTGGCGTTCGGCCCCAGCGAGAAGACGCAACGCACCCCGCGCTCCCCGTAGAAGGCCTCCGCCGCCTCGATCGCCCCGTCCAGGTCGGCGGGCTCGTCCAGAGGGAGTACCGAGTTGGCCCGCTTGGTCACGCCACCGGCGTAACGAAGCACCCATCCGTCGTGAACGCGCTGCTCATAGGCGGGCCAGGCCTCATGGACAAGGAGGTCGAAATTCACCCGCGCAGCCTAGCCGACCTCCGAATACGCCTACCCTCCTGCCCGCCGGGCACCGGGGCTGAAGCCTCCCCAGAACGCTTCAACACCGTGCCGCAGGGCCGGGCCCATGCCGGAGCGGGACTCGCCGCCATGCCGGGAGCCTGCGCCCGAGGCCGACGATTCAGCGAAGAACATGGCCCAGGGGGCGCCGTTGCGGCGGCCGGCCATGTCCACCCGGTGAGCGTCACCCTGGACAGAGCCCGGCCACGGTCGGCGGGTGGTGCCCGCTTGGGCCACCGTAAAAGATCGTGACGGGGACGGCGGGAGAGCCTCCGACCAGGAGCAATAAGGTAAGGGGTTGTGCTGATCCTGTTGCCGCCGTCCGAGGGGAAGGCGCCCGAAGGCAGCGGGCCGCCCGTCGGCGAGCTGTCCTTCCCCACCCTCGACAAGGCCCGCAAGCGCGTGCTGAACGCGCTCGTACGGGCCTCCAAGCGCCGCGACGCCCTCGACGTGCTCGGCCTCACGCCTGGGCTCGCCGGCGAGCTGGTCAAGAACGCGGCCCTCAAGACCGCCCCCACCCTGCCCGCCGCCGACCTCTACACCGGCGTCCTCTACGACAACCTCGGGCTGGGCACCCTCGACGAAGAGGCGCGGAGGCGGGCGGAGGAGTCGGTGCTGATCTTCTCCGGCCTGTGGGGTGTGGTGAGAATCACAGATCTCATCCCGCCGTACCGGCTCTCGATGGGCGTCAATCTCCCGCCTCTCGGCGGGTTGGCCACGTTCTGGCGTCCGTTGATCGCCAAGGAGCTGGACCGGGTGCCGGGGCTGGTGGTGGATCTCCGTTCGGCCACGTACGCGAGCGCCTGGCAGCCTGGCACACGGTCGGTGACGGTACGGGTGTTCCGGGACGGCAAGGTCGTCAGCCACATGGCCAAGGCGACCCGGGGGGAGATCGCCCGAGCCCTTCTGCGGCACGACACCGCCCCGGACACCCCTGACGAGCTGGCCAAGACCCTCGATGCCCTGGGCTACACCATCGACCTGGCCGAGCCCGCCCGCGCCAACCGCCCCTGGACCCTCGACGCGCACGTCACCGACCCGGAGTAAGGGGTCGCGGGGCGGCTGCTGCCCATCGCCCGATCGCCGGGAGCCGTTCAAGGGCGGGCCCGCCCTGGTGATGCCGCCTCTCGACGGTGACCGTCCGTAGCGACGACCCTCAGGCGGGGATACGTCCCACGAGCCGTGCCACAACGGGCGTGGGGTGGGGCGATTGGCGTGCGGTGGGGGTACTGGGACTGCTGACCGTCGCTGGCGCGGGCATACATCCGGGCTCGGGCGAGGCGCATGCGCCTGAGCTCGGGCGTGGCGGAGGCACGTTACGGGCTACGGGCCACGATCGTCGGCGCAGCGCCTTGGACGATTCACTCGATCGCGGGCCGCCCGGGCGTGTCGCACGATCATGGGCCGCCCGGGCGTGGCGGAGGCACGTTACGGGCTACGGGCCACGACAGTCGGCGCAGCGCCCCGGGCGTGTCGCACGATCGCGAACTGCCCAGGCGTTTTCGCACGATCACCGGCTGCCCGGGCGTGTCGTACGGCCGCGACGCTGGATATACGCGGCGTCAGCGATGCGACCGGGGGCGCCCCGAGGCGCGGTGGAGAGCGACGGGAGCGCGACAGAACCGCCCGTGGTGCAGTGGGGGCGGTGGTAGTGCGACAAGCCATCCACGCTGCAGCGGCGGTCCCGTCGGGGTGTGGCGGCGCGGCGATGGTGCAACTGAGGCGTTGGGGACTGCGAAAAGCCACCGACGGCGCAGCGGCGGTGCCATCGGCCGGTGCGGAGGGGGCGGGGGTGCAGCCGAGGTGCCAACGGTGCGACGAGCGACCATGATCCAGCGGCGGTGCGGGGAGTACGGTAGAGCCGTCAGCGGTCTGGCGCGGCGTGCAGCAGAGCCGTCGGCTGGGTGGCGGGGCGTGCAGCAGGGCCGTCAGTTGGGTGACGGGGTGTGAGACAGGGCTGTCGGCTGGGTGGCGGGTGTGCGGCGGAGCCGTCTGCGGTGTGGCAGACGCGGAGTGGAATGGTGGGTGGGAATGCCGCCGCCCCGCACGGAAGGACCGGGCGGGGCGGGGGATTCGTGCGTGTTAGTCCAAGTAGTCCCGGAGGACCTGGGAGCGCGAGGGGTGGCGCAGCTTGGACATGGTCTTCGACTCGATCTGGCGGATGCGCTCACGGGTGACCCCGTAAACCTTGCCGATCTCGTCCAGCGTCTTCGGCTGCCCGTCGGTGAGACCGAAGCGCATCGAGACGACGCCCGCTTCCCGCTCCGACAACGTGTCGAGAACGGAGTGCAGCTGCTCCTGGAGCAGCGTGAAGCTGACGGCGTCGGCTGGGACGATGGCCTCGGAGTCCTCGATGAGGTCGCCGAACTCGCTGTCGCCCTCCTCACCCAGCGGGGTGTGGAGAGAGATGGGCTCACGGCCGTACTTCTGGACCTCGACGACCTTCTCGGGCGTCATGTCCAGCTCGCGGGCCAGCTCTTCCGGCGTGGGCTCGCGGCCCAGGTCCTGCAGCATCTGCCGCTGGACGCGGGCCAGCTTGTTGATCACTTCGACCATGTGGACCGGGATGCGGATGGTCCGCGCCTGGTCGGCCATGGCACGCGTGATCGCCTGCCGGATCCACCACGTGGCGTAGGTGGAGAACTTGTAGCCCTTGGTGTAGTCGAACTTCTCGACGGCCCTGATCAGACCCAGGTTGCCTTCCTGGATCAGGTCGAGGAAGAGCATGCCGCGGCCGGTGTAGCGCTTGGCCAGCGAGACCACGAGCCGGAGGTTGGCCTCCAGCAGGTGGTTCTTGGCCCGGCGACCGTCCTCGGCGATCCACTCCAGCTCGGCCTTGACGTCGACCGGCAGCCCCTCGGTCTCCCCGCCGCCGAGCTGCTCCTCGGCGAACAGGCCCGCCTCGATGCGCTTGGCGAGCTCGACCTCCTGCTCGGCGTTGAGCAGGGGGACCTTGCCGATCTGCTTGAGGTAGTCCTTGACCGGGTCGGCGGTGGCGCCGGCGGCGGCCACCTGGGCGACCGGGGCGTCATCGTCGTCGTCGGACAGGATGAGGACCTCGTCCTCGGTCTTCTGGACCGCGGCGACCTCGGAAGGCTTGGGCTCGGCGTCGGACTCGTCGTCGGACTCCTCCTCACCTTCGGAGTCGGAGTCCTCGGCCACGATCTCGTCGTCCTCGACGTCGATATCCTCGAGGTCCTCCAGCTCCACGTCGCCGTCGAGCTCGATGTCCTCGTCGTCGTCGGCGTCGGCCCGGGACTCGGGCTTCGGCTTGGTCTCGGCAGGCCCAGCGCTCTTCGGCTCGGCCTTCTTGGCGGCGGCGGGAGCCGCGGCCTTCTTCGCCGCCGGAGCGGCCTTCTTGGCAGGGGCCGCCTTCTTGGCGGCCGGCTCGGCTTCAGTGGTGCCCACGACCGCGGTCACGGTCTCGGGCTGCTGCTCTTTGGCGGCCGCTGCCGTCTTGGTCTTGACGGGGGCAGCGGTGCGGCGCTTTGCTGGACCACGAGACTTCTTCGGCGCAGCCGAATCCGCGGCGGTCACGACCACGGTCACGCCCTCTTTGCTGAGGTTCCGCAAGAACGCGGCGGCGTGCGACATGGGGATGTCCGCCTCCTCAAAGGCCTGACGGACATCCTCAGACTCGAGGAAACCCTGCGAGCGCCCACGCTCGAGCAGTCGCTGAATGACGGGCTCGTTCAGCTCTTGTGGCTTCGAGCGAGTCGAACTTGCAGGCGACACGAACACCTCTCGAACGAACGCGTGGCGACTATGGACCCAGATGCCCGCTGGGGGGCTGTTGCCTCTCTCGGAGATCGGTGAGGCCGTGCGGACCGCGACGGACCTGCACAGCATTCTGGCACGACCCCGCGCTCCGTACGGCCACCTCCCGGCGGTTGACCTCCACCCTAGGCCGACCGAGACAGTAGTGCGTACGTAAGCGGGGCACTGATACCCGAAAGCAACCGTTATGACTGTTTCATTCAGTCACTCTTCGTGGCTGGCGGGACGTGAATTGCTAGCGCGGTAACGTCATCATCCTGTTCATATCCAGACAACATCCGGTCAACCAGGAAGTCCAGCAACATGTGCGGACTACTCACAACTTCAGGCGGAGCTTCGGTCACAACACTGCAAAGGTCTGCCAATCCGGCATCCAGCCCGCGCTTCCTGTTCTCGACGAGACCGTCGGAGTAGAGCACGGCGGTATGGCCGGGCGGCACCACGAACCGGAACTGCCTGCGGCTGGTCGGCCAGCCTAGCGGAGTGCCGGGCTCGCCGTCGCACAGGATCGCCGTGCCCTGCGGCGAAACCAGGACGGGAGGCGGGTGGCCGGCCAGGGCCAGAGTGCCCTCGCCGGTGACCGGCTCCACGACCATGTACGCCAAAGTCGTGACCTGTTCTTCCTCTTCCGTGGCCTCGAAGACCCGGTCGAGCCCGGTCAGCACGGCCGCGGGCGGCGGGTTGGTCAGCGCCAGCGCCCGCATGGCGTTGCGGATGCGGCCCATGCCCGCCGCGGCCTTGACGCCCTTGCCCATGACGTCGCCGACGACCGCCGCGACCCGCCCGTCCTGCAGGACGAACGCGTCGTACCAGTCGCCACCGACCTGGACGTGGCGGCTGCCCGAGCGGAAGCGCTGGGCCAGCACCAGACCCTTGATCACGGGCAGGCGGTCGGGCAGCAGGCTGCGCTGCAGCGTCTCGGCGGTGCGGTGCTCACGCTCGAACAGCGTGGCCCGCTCGACCGCCAGCGCGCACTGGCCGGCCAGCGCCTCCAGGAAGACGCCGTCCTCCTGGGAGATCTTCACCGGCCTCGTGAAGGAGAATCGGAGCGCTCCCAGAGCCCTCCCCGCCGCCAGCAGCGGCAGGCCCACCCAGGCCCGCTCGTCGCCGTGGGTGATGAAGCCGGCCAGGATCTCCTCGTCGTCGCCCGCCTCGAGCAGCTGGGCCTTCAGCGACTCGGGCGACTCGGCGAAGACCGGCCGGCGGCTGTTGACGGCCATGGTCATCACGTTGGAGTGGGACAGCGGGATCTCGTCACCCGTGATCCCGGAGGCCTCCATGATGCCCTCGCCGTTGATCAACTTGAGCGCCGCGCGGTCGGGGTCGAGCAGCGCCACGGCCGAGCGGTCGGCGGCTAGGGCCGTGCGGCCCACGTCGATGATGACCTGCACCACCTGCTCGACCGTCAGGGCCTCGGCCAGCTGGGCGGTGGCGCCCTGGAGCCGGGCCGTGCGCAGGGCGGCGGCGCCGAGCTGGTCGGTCAGCCTGCCGCGCATCTCCTCGGCCTCGCGCTGCGGGGTGACGTCGGTGTTGGCGCCGACCCACTCGACGACCCGGCCGTGCCTGATGATCGGCACGGCCCGCACCTCGAAGTGTCGGTAGCCGCTGGCCCGGGTGCGCACGCGGTAGTTCCACTCGAACATGGTGCGCCCGCGCAGCGCCTCCCTCCAGGCCTCCTCGGTCTGCTGGCGCTCCTCGGGGTGGACGACCTCCAGCCAGCCGTTGGCGAGGTATTCCTCCAGGCCCTGGCCGGTGATGGCGCGCCACTGGGGAGCGTCCTCGACGACCGCGCCGGTGGGGGAGGTGATCCAGACGAGCTGCGACTGGGCCTCGACGAGCGAGCGGTAGCGCTCCTCGCTGCGGCGCAGCGCCTCCTCGGTCTGGCGGCTCTCGGTCACGTCGAGCCCGACGAGCGCGATCGCGCGCAGCTCGCCCGCCGCCTCGTCGTGGACCGGCGAGAACGACAGCGACCAGTGCCTGGTGTCGCCCTCCGCCGTCCGCACGCGTACGCGGCCCTCGGTGACGGGCGCGTCGGTCTCGATGACGGCCTGCACGGCGTGGGTGATGATCTGACTGAGGTCGGCGGCCAGCACCTCGACCGGCAGCCTGCCGGCCATGCGCTCGGCGGGCACGTTGACGACGTCGCTGAACACGTCGTTGACCCGCTGGATGCGGCCGTCGCCGTCGAAGAACGCGAAGGCGAACTCGGCCTCCGACAACATGCCCTTGAACAGAGCGGAGTCCGAGATGTCCACATCCGACTCCCGGGGACGGGGAACGGAGGTCTCGGCACTCATGGTCCGCACCTCCGTCGCGTGCCAGGGTCTCCCACGCGGCACATCTCCATAACTGTGTATCGGCGTAGCGCAGCTCCGGGCGACCGGATTCTGCAGTACATCATCGGCGATGGGCATGTGCGGACGGAAGCCCCTGCCGCGGCCCGGTCGCCTTTAGGGTCTACGCATCCTGTCAAAGTCGCTCCACATTGCGCAGCAAGATCAGGTTACAGCGCTCGATCGCCGGGGCCGAGACCCCGGCCCCAACTACTTCGCCGCGCGCTTCGCCTCCTGCTTGAAGGCTCGCACTCGGGCCAGGCTGTCGGCGTCGACCACGTCGGCGACCGACCGGCTCGACCCCTCCTCGCCATAGTGTCCGGCCGCTTCTCGCCAGCCCGGCGGCTGGACCTCCAACTGCTTCCCCAGCAATGCCAGAAAAATCTGGGCCTTCTGTTTGCCGTATCCCGGCAGGGCCATCAGTCGTTTCAGCAACTCTTTGCCGTCGGCGGCGTCTGCCCACAGCTTCTCCGGCTGACCGTCGTAGTGCTCGACGAAGTAGGCGGCGAGCTGCTGGACCCGGGCCGCCATGGACTTGGGGTAGCGGTGCACGGCCGGCTTCTCGGCCAGCAGCGCCGCGAACGCCTCCGGGTCGTAGGAGGCGATCTCCGCGGCGGTCAGGTCGTGGCCCAGACGCTGGGAGATCGTATATGGCCCCGTGAACGCCCATTCCATGGGGATCTGCTGGTCGAGCAGCATGCCGACGAGCAGGGCGAGCGGGCTGCGGCCGAGGAGCTCGTCTGCCTCGCTCCGCTGGGCGAGCTGGATGCGCATGGAGACAGCTTCGCACGAATGGGCACCGGGTGAAGTGAACACAACCGCCGCGGAGCCTTGACAGCCGCCCGAGAAAAGGTGAAATGAGAGCGCAAGTCGCCCTGCCGACATTCCTGGGGGTTTGCCCCCTGGTCTCCAGAGGAATCTCACTTCTATGCTCGCTCTGGCCACACGGTTCCTGCGGGAGCCGGTCAGTCTCAGGCTGGCCGAAGAGTTCCTGACCGTGCCCGTGGACACGATCGACCGCTGCGTGGCCGACGTGTGCGCGTGTGCGCAGCATCTCGGCGTCTCGGCGACGCCGGAGATAGTGGAGCGCATCGCTCGCGAGCATCTGCTCGCGATCGTCAACTCAGCGCCTCCGCCCCGAAGTTCCCGGTAGACAAACAAAAGCCCGGAAGTCGAGTTAAGTCCCATCCAGAAGTCCCCGATAACATCGGGGTCACCAGGCCGAGTTCTCCGCACCGTTTGCGCCTGGAATACGAGAGAGTGAGGGTGTGCGCCGACACCGACGAGATCCCCGGGAGAGCACCCCGCCAGACGACGTGTTCAAGGAGATGGTGCAGGCGGCTCGCGAGCTGCTCGCCGTACGCACCCCTCTGGACGCGGAGCTGATGGTCTCCGACATGATCGGGGCCTGGTGGGGCAGGCGGGTCAGGGGCGGCGACGTGGAGCAGGTGCTCGGGGAGGGACTGGTCGACTACGCCGCCAAGGCCGGCACGCCGGCCTCGCTGACGCTGCTCATCTGCCTGGCCTATCTGGGCACGGCCCGCCAGGGCGCCAAGGCCGAGGGCGCGGCGCTGGCCATGATGGAGTCGGGGGTGGCCAGACCGGGCTGGGCCGACCGGGTGGGCGCGGTCAAGCCGGCGGGCTGTTACGTCTCCCGCGACTCCTACGGCGACCAGGACACGGTGATCTGCACCTTCGCCTACCGCTGGGACGAGGACTCGCTGCCCGTCGACCGGCACGCGCTCGTCATGGTGGTCGACTACAACATGAGCGGCATGGCCCGGGACGCCTGGGTGTCCTCGCAGGTCGACAAGCTGCTGGAGCAGGCCAGGGCCGAGGCGGCGGGCAATCCGCTGCTGCTGTTCGAGGAGATCGAGCCCGAGCAGGCCAGGGCGCTGCTGGAGTCGGCCATGAAGGCCACCAGGGAGCCGAAGACGCCGCCGCCGGTGAGCGACAGCTACAGCGCCTACCACGCCTTCGCCCGCGCCAGGCTCAAGGCGCTGCCTCCCGGGCGCAAGCGGCCTGCGCCGCGGCACACCGAGGCCCCGTACAGCAGGGAGCGGCGGGCCATGCTGGCGGCCGAGTTCCTGGCGTCCGACGCGGCCGAGCACCTGTCCGACCCGTCGGCGGCCTCGCGCTGCGCCGACCACATCATCGACTACGGCTGCGACCAGGACTTCAACCGTCCGCTGCGGGTCAGCCCGACCAAATGTGAAACGTTCCTGCTCGACTGGCTGCCGCGCAAGGTGATGCTGAGCGTGGCCGAGCAGGAGGCGATGCCGCACGTGCTGTCGGCGTGGGTGCGCTTCGCCGCCCACCGCACGGGCCTGCCGGAGCAGGGGCTCAAGGCCACGCTGGACGCGGTGTGGGAGGCGATCGGCAAGTTCCCCGAGGCGTACCGGGACCCGACGTCCTTCGGGCTCGACCGGCCGCTGCTGGAGCGGCTGCTGCCGGACGGCGACCTGTCGGCGCTGGCCAGGCGGGTCTTCGCGTTCCCGTATCTGCAGGGCGTGCACAACGGGATCGAGCTCGACAAGCTCAACCCCGCCGACCAGGCGGACCGGCGTACGCTGCTCGAGATCGACCACGGCGACGCGATCGACCAGGAGCACCTGGCCTGGCACGAGGAGATCGCCACCCGGCTGTGGGAGGGCGACCCGCCGCAGCTGTGGGAGGCCGCGCAGCGCCTGCTCGACCTCGGCCACGACCGCCACGACGTGCTCCACGTGCTGATCGAGATCGCCGAGCGGATCGGCGGCGACCCCGACGAGCTGGCGGCGGCGCTGGACGACATCGCCGACATCCCGGACGAGTTCTAGGAACGGTCCCCGCGACGGACCGCCGGACGCGGACCGCCGTAGAATTTTCTTCTATGGCGATGTACACCCGCTTGACCGAAGGGCGTTACCGGGCCTCCGAGCACACGCAGGGTCCGTGGGATCCGCGCACCCAGCACATGGGCCCGGTCACCGCCCTGATCGTCCACGAGCTGGCCCAGACCGCGCCGCGCCCGGGCCTGGAACTGTCCAAGCTCGTGGTGGACGTGTTCGCCCCCGTGCCCGTGGCCGAGCTGGAGATCGCCACCGACGTGACCCGCGACGGCAAGCGCGTGCAGTGCCTGTCGGCCAGCGTGTCGTCCGGCGGCCGCGAGTACGCCAGGGCGAGCGCCTGGCGCATCCGTACGGCCGACACGCCCGCCTCGCCGGTCCCCGGGCCGCCGGGGCCGGTCCCGCCGCCCTCGGAGGAGGTCGCCGGCTCGTGGCTCGGCTCGGGATTCGGGTACGGCCGCGCGCTCGACTGGCGTTTCGCCGAAGGCGGCCCCACCCGGCCCGGCCCCGCCACGGTCTGGGGCCGGTTCACGGTCCCGCTGGTCGAGGGCGAGGAGTTCAGCCCGATGGAGCGCCTGGCCGCCTTCGCCGACAGCGGCAACGGCGTCAGCGCCGCCCTCGGCTTCGACACGCACGTGTTCGTGAACGTGGACCTGACCATCTCGCTGTTCCGCGCCCCCGAGGGCGAGTGGATCTGCATGGACGCCGCCACGGTCGTCGGCCCGTCCGGCAGGGGCCTGACCCGGTCCACCCTGTACGACGGGACAGGTGAAGTCGGCACGGCGATCCAGACGTTGTTCGTCGCACCGAGATAGGCGCCGAGATAGCCTCTACTGCCATGGTGATCGACCTCAACGCCGACCTGGGTGAAGGGTTCGGCGTCTGGCGGCTCGGCGACGACCTCGCTCTGCTCGACATCGTCACGAGCGCCAATGTGGCCTGCGGTTTCCACGCGGGCGACCCTGTGACGATCAGACGCACGTGCGCGGCGGCCGTCGACCGCGGGGTGACGATCGGCGCGCAGGTGTCCTACCGCGACCTGGCCCACTTCGGGCGCAGGGAGATGGACACCGAGCCGGAGGAGCTGTGCGCCGAGGTGCTGTACCAGCTCGCGGCCGTCGACGGCATCGCCAAAGCCATGGGCGGCCGGGTCTCCTACATCAAGCCGCACGGCGCGCTCTACAACCGGATCTGCCGCGACGAGGTGCAGGCGGCGGCGGTGATCGACGCGGTGGCCGACTACGACCCCTCGCTGCCGGTGCTCACGCTGCCCGGTTCGGTGGTGCACGCGGTGGCGGCCGCCGCGGGCGTCCCGACCGTGAACGAGGCGTTCGCCGACCGCGCGTACACCCCCGAGGGGACGCTGGTGTCGCGCAGGGAGCCGGGCGCGGTCATCCACGACCCCGCCGCGGTGGCCGACCGAGCGTGCCGGATGGCCGTGCACGGCTCCGTGACGGCCATCGACGGCAGTTCTGTCCCGGTTTCGGCACGTTCCATCTGTGTGCACGGCGACACGCCTGACGCCGTCCGGCTGGCGCAGGGGGTGCGGGACGCGTTGCTGGCGGCCGGAGTGGTCCTGCAGGCGTTCGCGTGATCCGGGCGGCCGGGGAGCACGGGCTGCTCGTGGAGACCGGCTCGCTGGAGCTGTCTCACCGGCTGGACGCGGCGCTGCGGGCCGATCTGCCGGCCGGGGTGGTGGAGATCGTGCCGGGGCCGGAGACGGTGCTCGTGGTGGCTCCTGGGGCGGATCAGGCGCGGCTGCGGGCGCTTCTGGCGGACGTGGTCGGCCGCGAGCGGGACAGGGCCGGCGCTCGGGCGGCCGAGGGGGAGGTCGTGACGATTCCCGTCGTCTATGACGGGGCCGATCTCGATTCCGTGGCGGCACTGGCCGGGATCCCGGTGGACGAGGTGGTCTCCCGGCACGCGGGGCGGGAGCTGGTGGTGGGCTGGCTGGGGTTCGCCCCGGGGTTCGCCTATCTCACGGGGCTGGATCCGGTGCTGGAGACGCCCAGGCTCGACACGCCGCGCACGTCGGTGCCGGCCGGGTCGGTGGCGGTGGCGGGGCCGTATTCGGCGGTCTACCCGAGCGCCTCGCCGGGCGGGTGGCGGCTGATCGGACGCACCTCCGTCCGGGTGTGGGACGTGACGGCCGACCCTCCCTCGCTCTTCAGGCCGGGCGTGCGCGTACGGTTTGAACCCACATGATCGAGGTGATGGCGGCGGGGCCGTACGCGACCGTCCAGGATCTGGGGCGGCCGGGCCTCGCCCATCTGGGGGTGCCCCGCTCGGGGGCGGCCGACGCGCCGAGCCTGCGGCTGGCCAACAGGCTCGTGGGCAACCCGGAGGGGCTGGCGGGGATCGAGCTGACGTTCGGCATGGCGCGGCTGCTGTTCCACGACGGGGCGTGGGTGGCGCTGGCGGGCGCGCCCGTGGACAGCGCGGCGGGGATGGGGTCGCCGTACTGGGTCGCGAAGGGCACGGAGCTGCGGCTGGGCATGCCGGACTGGGGGCTGCGCACTTATGTGGCCGTGCGCGGCGGGATCGCGGTGGAGCCGGTGCTCGGCAGCCGCTCCACCGACTCGCTGTCCGGGCTCGGCCCGGAGCCGCTGCGGGCGGGGACGCTGCTGCCCGTCGGGCGGCCCGAAGGCATGATCTCCGTCGACCTGGCGCCGCCGCCCGGGCCCCGGCCCGCCGTGCTGCGGGTGACGCCGGGGCCGCGGGACGACTGGTTCGTGCCGGACGCGCTGACCGAGCTGTGCGCGCGGCCGTACTCGGTGAGCCAGGACAGCAACCGCGTCGGGGTGCGGCTGAGCGGCGCCGAGCTGGTCAGGGCCAAGGAGGGCGAGCTGCCGAGCGAGGGGATGGTCACCGGGGCGATCCAGGTGCCGCCGAGCGGGCAGCCGATCGTCTTCCTCGCCGACCACCCGCCGACGGGCGGCTACCCGGTGATCGGCGTCGTACGCGAGGCGGACCTGCCGGTCGCCGCCCAGCTGCGGCCGGGCGACGAGGTGCGGTTCACAGTTCGACCTGGCCGGTGACGCAGGTCAGCACGGAGCCGCCCACCCACACGTCACCCTCGGCGTCGGTGGAGATGTGCACCCGGCCCGAGAAGCCCAGCACCGTGCCCTGTCTGGCCACGTACGGGGCCTTGGCCCGGCCCGAGCGCAGCAGCCACTGGGCCATGGAGGCGTTGAGGCTGCCCGTCACCGGGTCCTCGATGGTGGAGCCGTGCGCGTGCGTGAACGCCCGCACCTCGAAGTCGTACGGCGCCCCCTCGGGGTAGGGGCCCGCCACGCCCACGTAGTTGGGGACGAGGCCCGGGCGCAGCGCGAGCACGGACTCGGCGTCCGCGAGCAGCACCGCGATCCAGCCGGGGCCGTTGTCGGCCCATTCCATGTCCACGATGTCGGCCCGCCCGATCCCGAGGGACTCGGCGATCCGCCCGGCCAGCGGCTCCTCCACGGGGCCCGACCGCACGAGGGGCGGCGCGTGGAAGGCCAGCCCGTCGCCGCTCCTGCGTACCCGTACCAGTCCGGCCGCGCACTCCTGGACGATCTCGCCCTCCTGGTGCGGCACTCCCCCGGCCTCCAGCCAGGCGTGGCAGGTGCCGAGCGTCGGGTGCCCGGCGAAGGGCAGCTCCACGGACGCGGTGAAGATCCGTACTCGGTAGTCGGCCTCGGGTGTGGTCGGCGGCAGCAGGAAGGTGGTCTCGGCCAGGTTCGTCCAGGTGGCGAACCGCTGCATCTCCTCGGTCGTCAGCCCCTGGCCGTCGAGCACGACCGCGAGCGCGTTCCCGTGGTACGGGGTGGTGGTGAAGACGTCAACCTCGGTGAAAGGGCGCAACATAATTCGGAGTCTCGCAGACAGGTCTTTTCCCGTTAACACGCCACCAGCAGACTGGACGGTGTGGCGGACTTTGATGTTGTGGTCCTGGGTTCCGGGCCAGGTGGACAGAAGGCCGCGATCGCGGCGGCGAAGCTCGGCAAGCGTGTCGCTGTGGTCGAGAAACGACACATGCTCGGCGGCGTGTGCATCAACACGGGGACGATCCCCTCCAAAACCCTCAGGGAGGCCGTCCTCTATCTCACAGGGCTCAACCAGCGGGAGCTGTACGGCGCCAGCTACCGCGTCAAGGACGAGATCACGGTCACCGACCTCGGGATGCGCACCCAGCACGTGATCGGCCGCGAGATCCAGGTGATCCGCAGCCAGCTCGCCCGCAACCACGTGACGGTGCTGCAGGGCACCGGCCGGTTCCTGGACGCGCACACGATCGGGATCACGCACGAGGAGGGCAAGTCCGAGGAGACGAAGATCACCGCCGAGAAGGTCGTGATCGCCACCGGCACCTCGCCCGCCCGTCCCGACAGCGTCGAGTTCGACGACAGGACGATCATCGACTCCGACGCGATCCTGCACCTCGACCGGATCCCCGAGACCCTGGTCGTGGTGGGGGCCGGGGTCATCGGCATCGAGTACGCCTCCATGTTCGCCGCCCTCGGCACCAAGGTGACGGTGATCGAGCGGCGCGAGCGCATGCTGGAGTTCTGCGACCTGGAGATCGTCGAGGCGCTGAAGTACCATCTGCGCGACCTGGCCGTGACGTTCCGCTTCGGGGAGAACGTGGCCGCCGTCGAGCGCCGCCCCGGCGGGGCGCTGACCCTGCTGGAGAGTGGCAAGAAGATCCCCGCCGACTGCGTCATGTACTCGGCCGGGCGCCAGGGCAAGACCGCCGAGCTGTGCCTGGAGGCCGCCGGCCTGGCCGCCGACGCCCGCGGCCGCATCTCGGTGGACTCCAACTACGCCACCGAGGTGTCGCACATCTACGCCGTGGGCGACGTGATCGGCTTCCCCGCGCTGGCGGCCACCTCCATGGAGCAGGGGCGGGTGGCCGCGCAGCACGCGTGCGGGGAGCCGGTCGAGGACGCCCGCGAGCTGCCGCCCATCGGGATCTACACCATTCCCGAGATCAGCTTCGTCGGCCGGTCGGAGGACGAGCTGACCCGGGACAAGGTGCCGTTCGAGGTGGGCATCTCGCGGTACCGGGAGCTGGCCAGGGGGCAGATCATCGGCGACTCGTACGGGATGCTCAAGCTCCTCGTCTCCCCCGAGGACCGGCGGCTGCTCGGCGTCCACGTGTTCGGCACGGGGGCGACGGAGCTCGTGCACATCGGGCAGACGGTCATGGGGTGCGGCGGGACGATCGACTACCTGGTCAACGCCGTGTTCAACTATCCGACGCTGGCCGAGTCGTACAAGGTGGCCGCGCTGGACGCGATGAACAAGATGCGGGTGGTCGCCCGCCTCACCGCCGGCATGTGATCACGACAGCGTCCACTTCTGGTTGGCGGCGCCCGTGCAGGTCCAGATCTGCAGCCGGGTGCCGTCGGCGCTGGAGTTGCCGGTGACGTCGGCGCACTTGTTCGCGGCGGGGTTCACCAGGTCGCGGCCCGAAGTGTAGGTCCACTGCTGGTTGGCGCCGCCCGAACACGACCACAGCTGGAGCTTGCTGCCGTCGGCGGTGCCGCGGTCGACCACGTCGAGGCACTTGCCGAGCGCGCGCAGCGTGCCGTCGCCCGGGCGGGTCCACTGCTGGGCGGCGGTGCCGTTGCAGGTGTAGAGCTGCACGGCCGCGCCGTCCGCGCTGCTGCCGCCGGCCACGTCGACACACTTGCCGCCCAGGCCGGTGATCGCGCCGGCCGGGTTGCCGCCCGGCGTGCCCGACCAGGTGAAGGTCGCGGTGGTACGGGCGGGCAGCGTGTACACGAACGACTGGTTGCCCCAGTTGACCCTCACCGACTGGGCCGAGGTGCCGCCGTTGTGGGCGATCAGGGCCTTGGAGCCGTCGGGGTTGCGCCAGGCGACGTTCTGCACCGTGGAGTTGGCGGTCGAGTCGATCCGGTACGCCCCAGGTCTGACGAACTTGGTGAGGTGGCCGGTCGTGTAGTACTCGATCGTGTAGTCCACCTGGCCGGCGCGCGAGCCACCCTCCTGGACCGTGATCAGGCCGGTGCAGGTGTCGCAGCCGCCGTTGTGCGGACCCATCTGCTGGTTGAGCGCCAGGCTCCACTTGACCAGGCTGCGGCTCCAGTTGCGGGTGTAGTGCACGATGTCGGCCATGTCCTCGTTGTGCTGGTTGCCGATCCAGGTGCCGCCGGAGTGCTCGGTGCTGAACTGGGGCACCGACGGGTACTGGTCGTGCACCTGCGAGCCGACCGCCGGGTCGCCGAAGTAGCCGTGCCAGGCGATGCCGCCGAACAGCGGGTCGTTCCGCAGCGCCGAGTCGGCCAGGATGGGGCCGCCGATCTGGCCGTAGTCGCCGTAGTTCCAGTCGTGTACGAGCACCTTCGTGGTGATGCCGGCGGCCCGGAAGGCCGGGTACACGAAGTTCTTGGTCAGCTCGATGAGGCCGGAGGAGTTCCAGTTCATGCCGGGGTAGTTCATGGCGGTCGGGTTGGACGCCTGGCAGCAGTTGGGCTCGTTCTGGACGGAGATGTAGTTCACCGGGACCCCGGCGGCCTGGTAGCTCTGGACGTACTTGACGAAGTACTGGGCGTACGTGGCGTAGTACTGCGACTTCAGCCAGCCCATCTGGTCCATCCGGCCGTTGTCCTTCATCCAGCCGGGCGCGCTCCACGGCACGCCCTTGACCCGCAGCTCCGGGTTGAGCTGCTTGGCCTGGACGGTCAGCAGGCGGACGTTGGTGTCGTAGCCGTTGGCGCCGAAGTCGTTGAGGTCACAGCAGGTGTCGTCGAGCGAGACCATGCCGGGGCGCGACAGGTCGGAGGCGCCGATCGGGTTGCGGACGAACGACAGGCCGATCCCGTCCGTGGGCGAGAACAGCTTGCGCATGGTCGCGTCCCGCGTGGCCGCGCTGACGGGGCCGCCGCGCAGCAGGTACGCGGTCGTGTCGGTGATCGACGCGCCGCCGCCCTCGAACTGCTGGTACGTGGTGCCCTCGTTGACGGTGATCGTCTGGTTGGCGCTGCCACCGGCGGAGCCGAAGGCGATCGGGGTCTGTTGCGCGAGACCGCGGGTGACGTTCCGGCCTCCGGAGTCCGAGGTGGTGGTGAGCCAGACGTTCACCGTCTCGCCGGCGGCGTACGCCGGGACGGGCACGGCCAGCGCCAGCACGGCCGCGCAGACGAGCGTGAGTATTCGGGACACGGCGTTGTTTCCCTTCCGGGCGGGGGGTGATGTCCATGTAACAAATGAAACAATAAAGAAACTTTCTTTTAGGTGACCACGGGTCATGGGCAGCGTCAAGGCCTATTTGTGGCTATGAAACAAATGAAACGATCAGGCGGGGCCGGTGGAGCCGCGGACGATCAGCTCGGACTCGAGCGAGACGTGCAGCGCCTCCACCGTGTGGCGGCTCAGCAGCCGCATCAGCAGCGTGACCGCCATCCGGCCCATCTCCTGCAGGGGCTGGCGCACCGTGGTGAGGGCGGGCGAGGTGGCCCTGCTGACGTCGATGTCGTCGAAGCCCGCCACCGACAGGTCGCCCGGGACGCTCAGCCCGCGCTCGGCCGCCGCCCACAGCGCTCCGACGGCCATCTTGTCGTTGAACGCCACCAGCGCCGTCGGCCGCTCCGGCAGGTCGAGCAGCTCGCAGGCCGCCAGGTAGCCGTACTCGGTGCTCGGCTCCGGCACGCTGCGCAGCAGCTCGGGCTCGGGCAGCACCCCGGCGTCCGCCAGCGAGGCCGTGTAACCCGCGAGCCTGGCCTCGCTCGGCAGCCACTCCACCGGGCCGCCGATGATCCCGACCCGGCGGTGGCCCAGCCCGACCACGTGCGCCATCAGCTTGCGCCCGCCCGCGAAGTGAGCGGCCGAGACCGCCGCGATGTCCTTGGGGGGCGGGGTCCGCGGGTCGATCACCACGAAGGGGAAGCCGCTGTCGCGCAGGCGTACCAGCTCGTCGCCCGGCTCCGGGGGCAGGACGAGGATCGCGCCGGCCACGCCCTGCCTGCCGGGCAGACCGGCGAGCACCGGGGCGTCCTGGGCGGCCTCGCCCGCGCCGAGGATCATCTGCCTTCCGTGCAGCTCGATGGTCTCCCCCACCGAGGAGACGATGAGCCCGAAATAGTCGGTCAGCACGTACGGGCAGCGCACGTACACGGCGCCGGCCGACGGGTCGTGGATCGTGCGCGGCCGCGGCGCCTGGTCGCCGAGGCGCCCGACGGCGCGCAGCACCAGCTCCCGGGTGTGCGGGGCGACGTTGGCCTGGCCGTTGAGCACGCGGGAGACCGTGGCGATGGACAGCCCCGTCTCCGCCGCGACGTCACGCACCGTCGCGCGCGCCCTGCCGGACCTGGCCGCCATCCACGCCCCTCGCTCCGCCCTGCCGCCAGAATAGCCGGGGCGGTCACGGCCTGGCCGAGGTGGCCGCCTCCCATGTGCGGAGGTAGGACTCGGCGCCGGCCGCCATGTCCCGGACGATCTCGTCGCCGGCGATGATCCGCATGTCCTCGATCCAGTCGGGCACCAGGCCGTAGTTGGCGACGCCGTCCGTGTTGACGTCCCACACCCGCTGGCCGGTGCGCAGCCGGTCCAGGAGCACACTGCCGTCGTACGACCTGAACGGGTACGTCACCCCGTTGGCGCCCGCCCGCGGGGCCGGCAACCTGCCCATGCCGTTGACGTCGAGCCCGTAGCCGTAGCCGGCGACCTGGTGCGCCTGCCTGGAGGGTCTGGTGCGGGCCCACTCGGCGACGAAGTGCTCCGCGTCGTGGCCGTACTGCGTGATCATGCCGCCGAGGGCGTAGATGCGGTCGAAGTAGAGCGGGTCGGCCCAGCTGTGGGAGGAGATCACGCCCGGGTAGCGGGCGGCTTCGAGCAGGTCGAGCGTGCGGTCGGCGGCCTTGGCGCTCATGTGGTCGAGCTCGATCAGCATGCCGCGGCGGATCATGCCCTGGACCATGTACTCGCCCAGCGCGGTCAGGCCCCTGGTGTTGCAGTGCGGGGCGGGGGGATAGACCGGCAGCGAGATGCCGGGAGGCAGCAGGCCCGCGATCGGGTCGGGCAGGACGCCTCCCGGGTCGATCGGGTTGTCGTGCTCGGGGGTCGTACAGGTGCGGGCCTGCCAGAAGGAGCCGGTGCCGAGGAAATTGCCCAGGTTGACGATCGCCCCCTGGGTGCCGGAGTCGAACCGCACGCCGCACAGGGCGTTGTCGTACTTGTGGCAGACGAACATGCTGCGTACGCCCAGCGCGTACATCTCGTCCAGGCCCCGGTCGATCTGCGCTCTGGTGCACTGGGGGATGCCCAGGATCTGGCGGCAGCCGAACGGCTCGGAGGTCTCGATCCCCAGGACCACGGCCAGCTTGCCGGCCTGGATGACCT
This sequence comes from Nonomuraea sp. NPDC003709, assembly GCF_040610775.1. Lineage (NCBI taxonomy): Bacteria > Bacillati > Actinomycetota > Actinomycetes > Streptosporangiales > Streptosporangiaceae > Nonomuraea > Nonomuraea sp. NPDC003709. Next base: position 28,182 of record NZ_JBEXMW010000021.1, read on the forward strand.
GCCGGGCCTCGGCCGGATCGGCCACGATCCGGAACCAGCCCCTGCCCGGCCCGCCCTGCTCGGCGTCGATGTGCTCCTGCAACTCCCTCGCCCGCTGGGCCTGGAGCCTGATGATGGTCATCTCGTCGCACGAGTTCTTCTTCAACGGGTAGATCGCGCACAGCTGGCGGTTGGCCACCAGGTCGTTCACCAGGATCCGCAGCCCGCCCCGCCAGGCGCGCTCGACCCAGGTGTAGTAGGCCTGCTGGTGGGTCAGCGAGTCGTTCGCCGGCCAGTCCCTGAACGTGGGCCAGCCGACGGGGTCGTGGGTGCCGGTGACCGTGCCTTTGCGGGTGAAGTTCTCGAACCAGGCCAGTTCGCCGTTGGGGTAGTGGTCGGGGCAGTCGGTCAGCGCCTTGGCGATGCCGTCGGGGTCGAACGGCTTGCCGCACATGAGCCGGCCGCCGAACGCCTCGTAGGAGAAGAGGTGGCTGTGGGCGTCGATGAAACCGCTGACCTGGGCTGCCGTGGTGGTGGTGGTCTTGGCGGTGGCCGTGGCCGTGGCCTGGGGGATCACCAGGGTGCCGGCGAGGAGGAGCACGAGGACGATCAACCGGTGGGCTGAGCGGCGCGGCATGGGGCACCTCACGGGGCTGGGGGTACCGGGGGCTCGCCCACCAGCATCCGCCGCGTCCGCGTGACCAACAAGACCCAAACATGAGCCCATCTCACATGCCACGCACCCCCGGACTGCCCCGGCCCACCGCCCGCCGCGAGGGCCTCCAGGCGGAGGTGACGCGCGACCTCCGCCTCACCCGGCGCCGGGTCGGCGAGGCGGGGTGCGGCGGAGCTCGGCGCAACGCGGTCGGCGGCCAGGCGATCCGACCGCGAGATGGCGCACGCGCGAGACGACGCGACGGGTCAGCCGGAGGACGCGCGAGACGGCGGGACGGTCAGTCGGAGGGTGGGCGGCGGGTGCGGGCGGCGGGTTTCTTGCGGCCGGCGACCAGGGTGTCGCCCGGGACCGGTGCGGGGTCCTCCGCGCGGCTCGTCTCCCCGCTCTTGCCGCGCGGCCGGGGGTGGGGCGCCGTATCCTCCGTGGCGGCGGTGTCCTTGGGCTCGTCCCGCGCCTCCGGCTCCGGAGCCGGTGATTTGTCGGGTTCCCGGAGTGAGGCGATGACGCGGTCCGCCTCCGTGTCGGCCGCGAACTCGTTCGCCGCCTCCGACTCCCTCCGCCTGATCACCACCATGTGGTCCACCGACACCCGTCCAGCGCCCACCACGGCGAGCAGGAGGGAGGCGGCGCCGAGGAGGATGAGCTCGTTCAGGCTGATGGGGTTGAGCGGCGGGGCCACCACGAAGACCCCCAGCGCCTCGGCGAAGAGGATCAGGCCCGTGACCGAGACGGCCAGGCCCGCGATCAGCAGCGCGCCGCCGATGAGCTCGGTGAGCATGGTCACCGTGGCCCAGGCGCCGGGTGCGGGGGCGCCCTGCGCGAGAAACTTCGCCCCGGTGGCCTTCAGCCCGTCTTCCAGCTTGGTCCAGCCGTTCGCGAAGAAGATGCCGCCCACGCCGATGCGGGCGACTAAAGCAGCAAGATCACGAAGGGCCTGTTTCACGGTAGTTGTCTGCCCTAATCGGGACATGGCACACCTCAATCACGGCTGAGCAGCGTGGCCACCGCGACGGCGGTCAGGCTGAGCAGGACGACGCTCACGACCACGGTCGTGTGCAGGGCGTTCACGAAGGCCCATCGGGCCGCGTCGAGCAGGGCGCCGCCCGCGCTGCCGCCCACCTCGTGCGCGACGTGCGCCGCGCCCGCGAGCGACTGCCTGGCCTTGTCCATGCCGCTGGCGGACACGCCGGGCACCGAGTGCAGGCCGGGGGCGTACACGACGGCGGTGATCGTGCCGAGCACGGCCACTCCCAGGCCGGCGCCCAGTTCGTACGCGGTCTCCTCGATGGCCGCGGCCCCGCCCGCCTGGGACTCCGACGCCGCGGACATGATCGTGTCGGAGGCGGCCAGCAGCGCGACCTGGACCCCGAACCCGATGCCCACGAAGCAGAACGCCAGCATCACGGGATGACCCTCGACGCCCCAGGAGAGCGTGGGGGTCAGGGAGAGCGCGACGAGCCCGAGCCCGCCGCTCATCGTGGTCCGCATGCCGATGCGCGGCAGGATGTGGGCGGCGGCGAGCCCGCCGGAGATGGCCGAGATCACCAGCGGCAACATCCGGATCGCCGCGCGCAGCGGGCTGTCGCCGAGCACGAGCTGCAGGTATTGGGCGAGCATGAGCTGCAGGCCCACCAGCGCGAACACGCCGAGCAGCACGCCGGCCACCCCGGTCGTGAACTCGCGCCGCCGGAACAGCCCGACCTCCAGCAGCGGGTGGCGCAGGCGCGTCTGGCGGCGTACGAACAGGAAGAGCAGCCCCAGCCCGGTCAGGAACACCAGCACCGACGCCCACAGCGGCATCAGGCTGCCCGAGCCCGCCTCCTTCAGCCCGAACGCCAGCGCCAGGATGCCGAGCACTGACAGCACCGCGCTCGCGCCGTCCCATCCCCTGTCCTTGCGCCCCGGCGAGTCCGGCAGCAGGCGGACGGCGGCGGGGATCAGCGCCAGCAGGATCGGCACGTTGATCAGGAAGACGGCGCCCCACCAGATGCCGACGAGCACGCCGCCGATGAGCGGGCCGACGGCCGCGCCGGCCGCCGCCACCGCGCTCCAGACGCCCAGCGCGATGGCGCGCTCGCGCCTGTCGGTGAAGATCTGGCGGATCAGGGACAGCGTGGCCGGCATGATCATCGCTCCGCCGATGCCGAGCAGCGCCCTGGCCAGGATCAGGGTCAGCGGCGTCGGGGCGAACGCGGCCCCGGCCGAGGCCAGGCCGAACAGTACGTAGCCGCACAGCACCAGCCGTTTGCGCCCGTACCGGTCGCCGAGCGTGCCGAACATGATCAGCAGCGGCGCGACCACCAGCGAATAGATGTCGATGATCCACAGCAGTTGCACCGCGGACGGCTCCAGCGCGGCAGTGAGCGCTGGCACCGCGATGTGCAGGACGGTCGCGTCGACGGTGATCAGCAGCAGGCTCACGCAGAGCAGCACGAGAATGGACCAGCGGCGGTCCCCGTGCTCCCGATCGGCAGTCCGTACGAGGGGTGCGGCCTGTATGACGGTCATGGGCCTCCTTGCAGGCCGATCCGTTGACAGGGCCCGCACGTGCTCTTTGGTCGGCGGCGGGAGCCCGGCTCGACGCTCGCTCCTCCCGAGCTCCTCCGCCTCGACTCCTCGCACTCCGGCTTGCGTCGCAGCTTAGGGCATGTCCAGCACTTGTCATAGCAGTATCGACTGATCCACAGATGCCCCAGTACCTCTCTAGACAGATACAGCCATATGTCGGCATCTATCCAGGGTTCGCCCTCGACCCGATCATGGAGACCGTGGGGCGCGACGAAAGTGACAGAAAAGGCGATATTTCCGACCGATCCTCACGTGAATGGTGTGACGAGGCCCTGACCAGGCTGAACGCCGGCCGCCCCGAGTCCGCGCTCGACGCCGCCCGCCGCGCGGCCGACCTGGATCCGGACGCGGAATGGGCGTACCGGCTCATCAGCCTCGCCCACGAACGGCTGGGCCGCGACGCCGACGCGCTGCCCGCCGCCGAGCATGCCGTGGAGCTGGCCCGCGGCTCCTGGCCGGCCCGCCTGCGCCTGGCCGCGATTCTGCGCCGCTCCCCCGGCCGCCGGCGGGAGGCGGTGGAGCACGCCACGCTGGCCGGGAAGTTCGCGCCGGAGCGGCCCGATCCCGAGGTCATGCTGGGCGACCTGGCCCTGCTGGGCGGCGACCACACCGGCGCCGAGCGGTCGTACCGGGCCGCGCTCGCCGCCGACCCGGCGAACCCCCAGGCCCGCATGAACCTCGGCCTGTCCCTGCTGCGCTGGGACCGCCCCCGCCCGCACCACGACCCCGCCTGGCCGGTCGACCCGCGCGAGACGGGCCGGGTCAGGCGGGCGCTCGAGGTCTGGTCCCGCCAGGCCCGCCTGCTGGTCGCGCTCGCCACGCTCGCGATCGCCGGGGCCGCGCTCCTCCTCGACCGGGACACCCAGCTCGGCGGGTTCGCCGTGCTGGTGCTCCTGGCGCCGCTCACGGTCAGGCAGGCGCGGCGGGTGGGCCTGTGGTCGTACGTGCCCGCGATGCTCTGCCGGGATCCCTGGCTCGGCGCGGCGGTGGTGTCTGCGGCCGTGTCGGTGGTCGCGTTCGCCGCCTGGCTGCTGCTGGGGGCGGTGCCATCCGTTCCGTCCGTGCTCGACCCGGTCTGGGCGGGGCTGGCGGGCATCGTGGTGCTGGGGTGGCCCGCTTTGGCGGCCGTACGGGCGCTGGCCGAGACGTGGCGCGGCCGCCCGCTCCTGGCGCTGGCCGAGACCACGCGCGCCGGGGAGGCCCGGGAGCACGCCCACGCGGCGCAGATCGACCGCACCGCCCGCAGGAACGCCGGCGTCCTGCTCTGGATCCTGCTCGGCAGGACCTGGTCCGTGCTGGTCCCGCTGGTGGGCGGGGCGCTCGCGGTGGAGCCCAGGGCCGCCGTCGCCGCCGTGGCGGTGCCATACCCGATGGTGCGCGGCTACCTGCGCGCCCGTCACCGCGGCGACCGGTGGCTGCCCGCCGCGACCGCGCTCGTCGTCCTGGCCGCGGCTTCCTGCGCGGCGGGCGGGCTGCTGGAGGCCTGGCGGGCCGAGCCGGCGGCGACGTGGGCGTGGCGGCTCGGGCTGGGCGCGCTCGCCGCAGCGATGGCCGTGTTCGGGGCGCGGGCGGCGCGGGCCTGGTGGCGGGGCGGGCCGGGCCCGTGGCGGACCTCCCTGATCATGTGCGACCTGCCCGTGGGCGCCGAGCCGTCCGTCACGCTGGACCCGGAGGTGCGCCAGACCTTCTCGTACGCCCGCAGCATCGTCCTTTCCTACGGCGACGCCCTCGGCCCCCGGGTCGCCGGCGCGGTGGCGACCGTCACCTCGTCGGGCGAGCTCCGGGTGATCACGGAACTGGAGGCGTGGGACGCCATCGCGGCCGACCCCAGGGTGGCGGTGTTCGCGGCGGACCCGCTGCAGCGGCGGTTCTGGGTGGAGGTACGCGGGATCGCCCTGCCCGACTCCGACGTCCTGCGCGTCACCCCCAAACAAGTGCTCGTCGGCGAATTCCCTGGGCGGCACCAGCGCCGCTAGCTAGAATCTTGTTCTATGCGTATCCTGCGCACGCCAGAAGAGCGCTTCGCCGGCCTGCCCGGCTTCCCCTACGAGCCCCGCTACGCCGAGGTCCCCGACGGCCTGCGGATGGCGTACGTCGAGGCGGGCCCCGCCGACGGCGAGCCCGTCGTGCTCCTGCACGGCGAGCCGAGCTGGTCGTTCCTCTACCGGCACGTCATGCCCGAGCTGGCCGCGGCCGGGCTGCGCGCGATAGCGGTGGACCTCGTCGGGTTCGGCCGCTCGGACAAGCCCGCCGACCAGGCCGAGCACACCTACGCCAGGCACGTCGAGTGGACCCGCGCCCTGCTGTTCGAGGCGCTCGGGCTGAGCCGCGTCACCGTCGTCGGCCAGGACTGGGGCGGCCTGATCGGGCTGCGGATCGCCGCCGAGCACCCCGAGAGCGTCGCCAGGATCGTGGCCGCCAACACGGGCTTGCCGACGGGTGACATTCCCATGCCCGAGGTGTGGCACCAGTTCAGGAACGCCGTGCTCAAGGCCCCGGTGCTGGACATCGCCCGGCTCGTCCAGGCCGGCTGCCGGACGGAGTTGCCCGAGGAGGTCCGGGCGGCCTACGACGCGCCGTTCCCCGACGAGTCGTACAAAGCGGGCCCTCGCGTCATGCCGAGCCTCGTCCCGATCACCCCCGACGACCCGGCCGCGCCCGCCAACCGCGCTGCCTGGCAGGTTCTCACGACACTCGAGCGGCCTTTCCTCGTGGCGTTCTCCGACGGAGATCCGATCACCGGGGGCATGGCGCCCATTCTGCTCAAGTCGATCTCGGGCACGTCCGGCCTGCGGCATCCCGTCATCAAGGGCGCCGGGCACTTCCTGCAAGAGGACGCGGGGGCCGAACTCGGGCGACAGATCGCCGCTTTCGTGACCTCCACCTAGCGTGTCAGGAGCGCCCAATCGTCGGTCCGGTGCGGTATAACCGGGGGCGGACCGGGGAGGCGTGATGCAGGAGTCCGGCAGGGCCCAGGCCGCGGGGCGGGTCGCGGCGCGGGATCTGTTCGAGAAGGTTCGGCTGCGTTATTACCAGATTCCCCCGGCCGTGCGCCGGGTCCTCTACGTGGTGGTGCTGGTCGCCATCATGGGCCTGGGGGCGGCGCTCGGGTGGAATCTGCTCAACACCTTCCCCCTCGTCCTGCTGGGGCTCGCGTTCGTCGCGCTGACCATGCGCTTCCCCCGCGCCGCCGCCACCGTGCTGGTGGTCGCGGGTTGGGTCGTGCTGACGCTGCCGATCTTCTCCGGGCTGTTCCCCGCGGGCTCCGGCTCGGTGCACCTGATGGTCGCGCTGGCCCTGCCCGCCGCCGGGGGCGCCCACCTCATCCGCTGGGTGGCGCCGTGGGTGACCACGCTGCTGGCGCTCGCTCCCGCCGGCGTGCTCGCCGTGCCGCTCTCGTTCGTCTCGGCGAACGTGGCGGTCTGGGTGGCGTACGCGGTGGCCGCCGCGGTGCTGGTCTACCGGTTCGTGCTGGCCCGCAGGGTCAAGGCGGAGAGCGCCGCGGCCGAGGACCAGCCGGTACGCGTCAGGGCGCGCGAGGGCAGGCCCGAGTCCCCCCAGGACAGGCAGGGCGGGCTCCCGCAGATCTCCGTCGAGGAGGCGCTCAGCGAGCTGGAGAGCATGGTCGGCCTGGCCCCCGTCAAGGAGCAGGTGCGCTCGATCGCCGCCTCCATCGAGGCGTCCCGGCTGCGCGCCGAGGCCGGCTACACCACCGAGCGGCCCACCAGGCACTTCGTCTTCCTCGGCCCGCCCGGCACCGGCAAGACCAGCGTCGCCCGCGCGCTCGCCAAGATCTTCTACGCGTTCGGCCTGCTGGAGACCCCCTACGTGGTCGAGGCGCAGCGGGCCGACCTGGTGGGCGAGTTCCTGGGCGCGACCGCGATCAAGACCAACGAGCTGGTCGACCGGGCCCTGGGCGGCGTGCTCTTCATCGACGAGGCGTACGGGCTGGTCAACTCCTCCGACGGGCAGCCCGACAGGTTCGGGGCCGAGGCCGTGCAGACGCTGCTCAAGCGCGCCGAGGACGACCGCGAGCGGCTGATCATCATCCTGGCCGGCTACGAGCAGGAGATGGGCGCGTTCCTGTCCAGCAATCCCGGGCTGGCCAGCCGGTTCGCCACCCGGGTGCGCTTCCCCGGCTACTCCCCCACCGAGCTGGTCGAGGTCACCGGGCTGCTCCAGCGGCGACGGGGCGACACGATGGACGCCGAGACCAGGCGGGTGCTGCTCGGCCTGTTCGAGGACGTGCACCGGCGCGGCCTGGTCGACGAGCTGGGCAACGCCAGGTTCGCGCGCAGCCTGGTCGAGGCCGCCGCGCAGGCCCGTGACGTGCGCGTGGTGGGCGCGGGCGGCACCCCGACCACCGAGGACCTGGTGACCACCACCACGCCCGACGTGACCAAGGCGTTCGAGGAGCTGACCGCGCGCTTCCGCGGCTACGTCGCCACGCCCACGCTGGAGGAGGCGCTGGCCGACCTCGACAGGATGGCGGGCCTCGCGCCCGTCAAGCGGCAGGTCCACGCCATCGCGGCCCAGCTCCAGATGGCGCGCATGCGACAGGAGCGCGGGCTGCCCACGCCGCCGCAGATGCGGCACTTCGTGTTCGTCGGCCCGCCCGGCACCGGCAAGACCACGGTCGCCAGGGTCATCGGCCGCATCTTCGCCGCGCTCGGCCTGCTGGCCAGGCCCGACGTGGTCGAGGCGCACCGCGCCGACCTGGTCGGCCAGCACCTCGGCGCCACCGCGATCAAGACCAACGAGCTGGTCGACCGGGCCCTGGGCGGCGTGCTCTTCATCGACGAGGCCTACAGCCTGGTCAACCCCGGCTACCAGGGCGGCGACGCGTTCGGCGCCGAGGCCGTGCAGACGCTGCTCAAGCGGGCCGAGGACGACCGCGACCGGCTCGTCATCGTGCTGGCCGGCTACGAGCGCGAGATGGACGCGTTCCTGTCCACCAACCCCGGCCTGGCCAGCCGCTTCAACCAGCGGGTGGGCTTCCCCAGCTACTCGCCGCAGGAGCTGTCCGAGATCGCGGTGCTGCTGGCCGGGAAGGCCGGCGACACCTTCGACGAGGAGGCGCTGCGCGACCTCGACGACGTGTTCGCCTGGGTGTGCGAGGAGCGGCTGATCGACGGGCTCGGCAACGGCCGCTTCGCCAGGTCGCTGTTCGAGCGCGCCGCCATGCGCCGCGACGTGCGGCTGGCCGCCCATGCCTCGCGCGGCGGGTCCGCCAGCTCCGCCGACCTGACGACGATCACGAGCGAGGACGTCCGCACCGCCGTGGACGAGCTTTCCGGACGCTGACCATCTCCAGAGGCGACCATCTTCGGCGGTTCCCTGCGCGCGACCCGTCACATGGTGTAGCAATATAACTACGTGCGGTGCGCGTCGGAGGGGGAGCACGATGGCGGGGTTTCTGGCCCGCAGGCTGCTCAACTACGCCGTGCTGGTCGTAGTGGCCGCCAGTCTCGCCTACCTTCTGGCTGCCACGGCTCTGAATCCCCGCTCCAACTACGCGGACCGCACGCCAAAACCTCCGCCCGCGGTCGTGGACGCGCAGCTCACGGCGCTCAACCTCAACGACAAGACGCCGCTGCTGCAGCGCTACGCCACCTGGGCGAGCGGGGTGATGCGCGGCGACTTCGGCAAGTCCGTCGGGGGCGCCCCGGTCAATGAGGATCTCAAGCGGCGCATGGGTGTGACGGCCCGGCTGGTCGTGCTGGGGATGCTGTTCGGGAGCCTGCTCGGGGTGCTGGTGGGCGCCTTCGCGGCGGTCCGCCAGTACGGCTGGTTCGACCGGATCTCGACCGCCCTGTCCTTCGTGGTGCTGGCCGTGCCGGTGGTCGTGCTGGCCAACATGCTGATCCTGGTCGCCGCCTGGGCCAACGAGAACGTGTTCGGCCGCTCGGTGTTCCTGGTCAGCGGCGAGTACACCGACGGGCTGGAGGCCGGGTTCTGGGGGCACGTGGTCGACCGGCTGCAACACCTGATCCTGCCGACGATCTCGCTGTCGGTGGGGCTCGTCGCGGTCTTCAGCCGCTACCAGCGCAACATGATGCTCGACGTGCAGGGCGCCGACTTCGTCCGCACCGCCCTGGCCAAGGGGCTGAGCAGGCGCCGGGCGCTCGTCAAGCACGCGCTGCGGACCGCGCTCATCCCGGTCGTGACCTATTTCGCGTTCACGTTCGGGGCGCTGCTGACGGGGGCGACCTTCACCGAGAAGATCTTCGGCTGGCACGGGCTGGGCGAGCAACTGATCAACTCCATCTTCAGCAACGACGTCAACACCGTCGCGGCCATCTCCCTTCTCGCCGCCGTTGCCGTGCTGTGCTCCGCGCTGGTCTCCGACCTGCTGCACGCGGCGCTCGACCCGAGAGTGCGGGCGTGATGACGCTTTCCGACGAGGAGCTCGCCGAGGAGCTGACCGACGGCACGGCGGCCACGGCGCCGTCCCGGCTGCGGGTGGTGGCCGGGCGGTTCTTCCGCTCCCCGCAGGGGCGGGTCGGGTTCGCGGTGCTGGCAGCGATGTTCCTGCTGGCGTTCGCGGGGCCGATCTTCTCCAGGTGGACGTACACCGACAAGGACTTCACCGCGTTCATGCAGCCGCCGTCGGCCACCCACTGGTTCGGAACGCTCCAAACCGGCGCCGACGTCTACGCGGTCACGCTGCGCGGCATGCAGAAGTCGCTGGTCGTGGGGCTGCTCGCGGCCCTGATCTCCACGGCGCTGTCGGCCGTGGTGGGCGCGTTCGGGGGCTACTTCCTGGGGTGGACGGACCGGACGCTGAACTGGGTGACCGACCTGCTGCTCGTGCTGCCCGGCTTCCTGATCCTGGCGATCATGTCGCCGCTGTTCGAGGCCGGGCAGTGGCCGCTGTTCGTGGTCATGCTGGCGTTGTTCCTGTGGATGGTCACCTCGAAGATCGTCAGGGGGATGACGATCTCGCTGAAGGAGCGGGAGTTCATCCAGGCCGCCCGCTTCATGGGCGTGTCCCCCGTACGGATCATCTTCCGCCACGTGATCCCCAACCTGTCGTCGCTGCTGATCGTGGACGCCACGCTCAACGTCAGCAGCGCGATCCTCACCGAGACCTCGCTGTCGTACTTCGGGTTCGGCATCCAGCCGCCCGACGTGTCGTTCGGGACGCTCATCGCCGACGGGTCCAGGACGGCGGTCTACGCGCCGTGGACGTTCTGGTTCGTGGCGGGGCTGCTGGTGGTCACCGTGCTCGCGGTCAACCTCATGGGCGACGCGCTGCGTGACGCGTTCGACCCCTCGACCTCGCGGAGGAGGCGGCGATGAGCCCGGTCCTCGAGGTCACCGACCTCAACGTGTCGTTCGGCGGCGTGCCGGCCGTACGCGGGGTGAGCTACCACGTGGAGCCCGGCGAGGTCCTGGGCATCGTCGGCGAGTCAGGGTCGGGCAAATCGGTCACCTCGGCGGCCGTCATGGGGCTGCTGCCACCGGGGGCGCGCGTCACCGGGTCCGTACGGCTGCACGGCAAGGAGCTGATCGGGGCCCCCGAGCGGGAGCTGACGTCCTTCCGCGGCAAGACCATCTCGATGGTGTTCCAGGACCCGCTCTCGGCGCTCACCCCCGTCTACCGCGTCGGCGACCAGATCGCCGAGGCGGTGCGCGTGCACCAGCGGGTGAGCAAAGAGACGGCCATGGTCAAGGCCGTCGAGCTGCTGGAGCTCGTGGGCATCCCGCGGCCGGCCGAGCGGGCGCTGGCCTTCCCGCACGAGTTCTCCGGCGGCATGCGGCAGCGCGTGGTGATCGCGATGGCCATCGCCAACGACCCCGACGTGATCATCTGCGACGAGCCGACCACCGCGCTCGACGTCACCATCCAGGCACAGGTGCTGGAGGTGCTGAAGAAGGCGCAGCGGAAGACCGGCGCCGCGATCATCATGATCACGCATGATCTGGGCGTCGTGGCCGGGTTCGCCGACCGGGTGCTGGTCATGTACGCCGGGCGTCCCGTCGAGGTCGGCGACGTGGACGACATCTACTACGGGATGCGGATGCCGTACACGGTGGGCCTGCTCGGCTCGATCCCGCGCGTGGACCGGGGCGCGCGGCAGCCGCTGGCGCCCATCGAGGGCAGCCCGCCCTCCCCCGAGGCGCTGCCGCCCGGGTGCCCGTTCGCGCCGCGCTGCCCGATGAAGATCGACGCCTGCGACGAGGGCGAGCCGCCGCTGTTCGACGTGGGGGCGGGGCACCGGGCGGCCTGCATCCGCTGGCAGGAGGTACGCCCCCGCGAGCCCGTCCTCGTCCCCGTCGAACCGGGACGGCGCGAGCGCGGCGAGCGCACGGTGCTCGAGGTGCACGGCCTGGTCAAGGAATATCCGCTGCTCAAGGGCGCGATCTTCAAGCGCAGGGTGGGCACGGTGCACGCGGTGGCGGGGGTCGGCTTCGACATCCGGCAGGGCGAGACGCTGGGGCTGGTCGGCGAGTCGGGCAGCGGCAAGACGACCACGCTGACGCAGATCCTGGAGCTGGCCGCGCCCCAGAGCGGGCGCATCGTCGTGCTCGGACGCGACACCGCGCGGCTGAGCGGCCCCGAGCGCAAGGCGATCCGGCGCGACATGCAGGTCGTCTTCCAGGATCCGCTGGCCTCGCTCGACCCGCGCATGACGGTGCACGACATCCTGGCCGAGCCGCTGCGTACACACGGGCGGCGGCGCCCCGGGCGGCGCATCGCCGAGCTGCTCGCCCTGGTCGGGCTCGACGCCTCCCACGCGGCCCGCTACCCGCAGGACTTCTCGGGCGGCCAGCGGCAGCGCATCGGCATCGCCAGGGCGCTGGCCCTGGAGCCCCGGCTGCTGGTGCTGGACGAGCCGGTCTCCGCGCTGGACGTGTCGATCCAGGCCGGGGTGATCAACCTGCTCGGCTCGCTGAAGGCCCGGCTGGAGCTGTCCTACCTGTTCGTGGCGCACGACCTGGCCGTCGTGCGGCACATCGCCGACCGGGTGGCGGTGATGTATCTCGGCAGGATCGCCGAGATCGGCCAGGTGGACGCCGTGTTCGACGCCCCGGCGCACCCGTACACGCAGTCTCTGCTGTCGGCGATCCCGCTGCCCGATCCGGTACGCGAGCGCGCCCGGGAGCGGATCCTGCTCGAAGGCGACCTGCCCAGCCCGGCCAACCCTCCGACGGGCTGCCGATTCCGCACCAGGTGCCCGAAGTTCCGCGGCGAGCTCACCGACGAACAACGCAGGCTCTGCGTGGACGTCGAGCCCGAGGTGCGTCCGTTGGGCGAGGACCAGGGGGCGGCCTGCCATTACGCCGAGAGGCGCGAAGTCGTATAGACCTCGCTCTGACCAGGAGGAATTCTCTCGATGAAAGCATCACGTCTTGTCGTGGCCGCCGTTGTCACGGGCTCGCTGTGCCTGGCGGGCTGCGGCAAGGGCACGGGGAGCGGGCCGGGCCGGGAGAGCGGCGGTGACGAACGTACGATCAAGGCCTACGACATCAACCCGCGGCCGCGCGACAAGGTCAAGGACGGTGGGACGCTGCGGTGGGGCATCAACGAGTTCCCCGCGCAGTGGAACAGGAACCACGTCGACGGCAACCTGGCCATGGCCGCCGTGGTCAGCAACGCGCTGCTGCCCTCGCCGTTCCATTCCGACGAGAAGGCGGAGATCTCGGTCGACCGCAACTACGTGCTCGACGCCGAGGTGACCGCCCAGCGGCCCAAGCAGGTGGTCACGTACAAGCTGAACCCGAAGGCGAAGTGGTCCGACGGGAAGCCGATCACCTGGGGCGACTACGAGGCCCAGTGGCACGCGCTGAACGGGCGCAACCCCGCCTTCCACATCGCCTCGTCCACCGGCTACCAGGACATCGAGAAGGTGGCGCGGGGGAAGGACGACTTCGAGGTGGTGGTGACGTTCGACAAGCCGTTCGGAGACTGGCAGGCGCTGTTCGGGCCGCTGCTGCCCGCCGCCACCAACCGGACGCCCGAGGCCTTCGACAACGCCTGGCTGAACAAGATCCCGATGACGGCCGGGCCGTTCAGGTTCGGGGGGTTCGACCAGACGGCGAAGACGATCACGATCGTGCGGGACGACTCCTGGTGGGGGAACCGGGCGAAGCTCGACAAGATCATCTATCGGTCGTCGGAGCAGGACTCGCTGATCTCGGCGTTCAGCAACGGGGAGCTCGACCTCATCGACGTGGGGCCGTCGGCGCCCGACTACGCGCGGGCGAAGGGCACGCCGGGGGCGCAGGTGCGGCAGGCGGCTGGCCCCGATTTCCGGCATTTCACCTTTAACGGGTCCAGCGAGCTGCTCAAGGACCGCAACGTCCGGCAGGCCGTCCAGCTGGGCATCAGCCGCCAGGCCATCGCGCAGTCGGACCTCCAAGGCCTCGACTGGCCGATCGCCCTGCTGAACAACCACTTCTTCATGAACACCCAGGAGGGCTACCAGGACAACGCCGGGAAGCTCGGGGCGTACGACCCCGGTCAGGCGCGGCGGCTCCTGGACGCGGCCGGGTGGAAGCTGAGCGGCTCGTTCAGGCAGAAGAACGGCAAGGTGCTGGAGCTGCGGTTCGTGGTGCCGTCGGGGGTTCAGATCAGCAAGGCGGAGGGGGAGCTGGCGCAGACCATGCTCGCCCAGATCGGCGTGAAGCTGACCATTCAGGCCGTGCCGAGCGATGACTTCTTCACCAAGTACGTCATCCCCGGCAACTTCGACATCACGCCCTTCGCGTACATCGGGACGCCTTTCCCGGTTTCCAGCAGTTTCGGGATTTATGCCAATTCCGCCGATGGCAAGACCTGGAACGCGAACTTCGGCCGTACCGGCTCGCCCGCCATCGACCAGGCCATGAACCGCGCTGCCCAGAGCCTCGACCCGGTGCGGGCGCGCGCGGCGGCCAACGAGGCGGATGCGCTGATCTGGCAGGAGGTCAACGTGCTGCCGCTCTACCAGCGGCCGCAGAACGTCGCCGCCCGCCAGACGCTGGCCAACGTGGGAGCCCGCGGCTTCTACGACCTCCGCTACGAGGACATCGGCTTCACCGGCTGACCCGTTCGGAAGTGTCGGCGGCCGGGTGTAGAAGTGGACGCGTGACTACCAAGCTGACCTGGCCGCAGATCCTGGCCTGGCGCCTGCGCAGACAGTTCGTGAGCGAGCCGGACGCGCCCGATCCCGTGGCGGTCGCCCGGCGGCTGTGCGGCGTCCAGGCACAGGTCGCCTCCTCGGCCCAGCTCGCGGTGGCGGTCCGGAGCGACAAGCCCGACCCGGGCGGCATCGACCAGGCCCTGTGGAGCGACCGCACGCTGGTCAAGACGTGGATCATGCGGGGCACCCTCCACCTCCTCCCCGCCGACGAGCTGGCCGACTTCTGCGCGGCCCTGGGCACATTGCGCTTCTGGGAGAAGGGCTCGTGGCAGCGCGGCCACGGGGTCACCGCCGACGAGATCGCGGCGATCATCGACGCGGTCCCCCGCGCCCTGCGCGACGGGGCGCCGGGTGGGGCGGCGCTGACCAGGGAGGAGCTCGTCGACGCCGTGGTGACGGTGACCGGGGACGCTCATCTGCGGGAGGCGCTCACGTCCGGCTGGGGCGCCCTGCTCAAGCCGCTGAGCCGCCTGGGCGAGCTCTGCTACGGCCCGCCCCGCGACGGCAGGGTCACCTTCACCTCCCCGCGCACCTGGCTCGCCGGATGGCCCGCCGCGCTGCCGCCTTACGAGGAGGCCGGCGTACGGGTGGCGCGCGCGTTCCTGGGGGCGCACGGGCCGGCGACGCCGGAGATGTTCGACACGTGGCTGTTCGGCGGCGTGGCGAAGAAGACGGTGCTGAAGGGATGGTTCCGCGACCTGGCGCCCGAGCTGACCGAGGTGGAGACCGACGACGGCCAGACCCTGCTGGCCCTGACCGAGCACCTCGACGACCTCGCCGCCACCGGCCCGTCGGCCGAGGTCCACCTGTTGCCGGGCTTCGACCAGTACATCCTCGGCGCCCCGCGCGGCCTCGCCCCGCTGATCCCGCCGCCCCTCAAGCCCAAGGTGAGCCGTCAGGCGGGGTGGATCTCCCCTGTGGTCGTCCACGAGGGGCGGGTCGCGGGAGTCTGGGAGGCCAAGAACGGCCACATCACCGTCGACCTCGCCGCCCCGCTCCCCCCGGGCCCTCTTGAGGAGGCCATCACCCGCATCCGCACCCTGCTCCCGTAACCCGCCCGCGCCCGGGGGCGGGGTGGGTCAGCGGCCGGTGGTGGCCATGATGCGGTCGACGAGGCCCTGGCTGCCTTCCTCGCGCGCACAATGCGCACAGCAGTACCAGTGCTCGCCCGATTGCACCCCATGCCCGATGACCTTGGTGCCACAGTGCTCGCAGATGGGCGCCATCGCCTCGATCGCACACTGGAAGCAGTCGAAGGTGTGCACAGCTCCCTGCGCATGCACCTCGAACGCCATGTCGTAGTCATTTCCGCACGTCTCGCAGACAGCCATGGTGATCCCTCCTACAGTCCATTCCGCCGGGGGGATACCCGGTTCTATGGCCTCTCTTCCTCAAAGGCCCACCAATTTCCCCAAATGTCCCTCGAAGTCGGTCAGGGCCGGGCGACGCGGGCCACCAATGGCAGGCCCAGGAGGCCGAGGAGGGCCAGGGCGGAGGGCAGGCCGAGCCATCCGCTCAGAGCCGCGACGAGCAGCGGGCTGATCACGAACCCCGCGTACGAGATCGTCGACACCCCCCACACCAGCGTTCCGCTCGGGTCGTCGGCGGCGGCCCGGCTGAGGAGGGCGGGCACCAGCGGGCCCAGCGCCAGCCCGGTCACCGCGAAGCCCGCCATCGAGGCGAGCACGGTGCCGCCCAGCCCCGCCAGGGCGATGCCCGCGCCGCCGCCCACCCCCGCCACCAGGTACAACGCCCGCAGCGGCACCCGAGGCAGCGCCTGTACGATGAGCCGCCCGGCCGTCAGCGCCGCCATGTAGACGGACGGCGCGGCGCTCGACACCAGGGGTGTGGCCCCACGGTGCTCCTCCAGCAGCAGCACCGACCACTGCTCGACCGAGTTCTCGATGACCAGGACGCAGGCCGCCAGCGCCCCCACCACGACCGCGGCGCCCCACAGCGCCCGCCTGTCCGGGCCGCCGGACGAGGCGGACGCTCCCTCGCCCGCGGGCAGCGCCAGCACCGTCAGGGACGTGGCGATCACGATCAGGGCGATGATCACGAGGACCGTGCCGACGCTCAGACCCAGGGATCGGGCCAGGCCGGTGGCGGGGGACGCCGCTATGACCGCGACCGGGAAGGCCGCGTGGACGGGCTGGAAGAGGCGGCGGCCCGTCTCGCGCTCGGCGCGCCCCGTGGCCAGGTTCAGGGCGATGTCGAGCGCCCCGCTGGTCGCCCCGACGAGCAGCAGCGACAGCGCGAGCTGCCAGGGCGTGGCCACCAGCCCGATCCCGGCCACGCTGAGCCCGAACAATGCCGTCGTCACCAGCAGGGCGGTCCGCTCGCGCCCCCGCACCAGCCGCCCGGTCAGCGCCATCGCGGGCAGGGCCCCCACGGGTACGGCGCTCAGCGCGAGTCCCAGGTCCCCCGCCGAGATGCCCAGATCCAGCTTGATGGCAGGCAGGAGGGCCGACCAGGAGCCCCAGAACACGGCCCAGGCCGCGCACACCGCGATAAGCGGCATTTACCACAACCCCTTGATATTTCGGTCAAGGCACAGTAAAGATCGACGTTGTCCTTATTACCCCTGCCGAAGGGAAGCTCGTGCTCACCCGAACGGTCATCGCGACGGCCTTGGTCGCGGCCGGGATCGTCGCCACCCCCTCCTCCGCGTACGCGGCCACGGCCCGCTTCTCCCCTGAGCGGGTCTGCGGCCCCGGCTTCCATCGTGTCAAGGACGGCCAGCGGGCGATGAAGACCCGCGAGGGCGCGGTGCTGGGGCAGGTGTACCTGATGTACAACAAGCGGAGCGGCAAGAACTGCGTGACCGCCATCAAGAGCGCGTACACGGGCACGCGCACGGTCACCGGCGCCTACCTGGAGGTCAGGGGCGGCGGCCGGGCGGAAGACGTGCAGAAGTATCGCTTCTACGCCGAGACCGGCCACATCGACGGCAAGTGGAAGTGCGTGAAGTACGCCGGCTGGACCCGCGACCCGGACAACCGCGTCGAGGCCTGGGGCGGCCGCAAGACCTGGGGCAACTGCAAGGGCTGAGGTCCCTGGAGGGCGGCGTCCCGTCAGGGGCAGACGTTCTGGTACGGCACGCCGCCCAGGTACCGGCCCCACTCGTCGGCCGACAGCGAACGCCCGGCCCGCGCGCACACCTCCTGCGCGACCCGTTCACTCCGCACGGGAATCGCGTGCAGGGCCTCGTCGGTCCCGGCCTGCAACGTCTCCCCGTCCGCACTGAACGCCAGCGACACCGGGCCATCCCCCAGCCGGTAGGACCCGCCGAGCCGCCGCCTGGTCTCGACGTCCCAGAGCTGGAGCGCGCCTTTCTCCGTGACGGAGGCCAGGGTCCTGCCGTCGGGTGAGAAGGCCAACAGGAGGAGGTCGTCGGCGGCCCGGGGCAGGGCGGGGCTCAGCCGGGTCGGCCCGTCCACCGACCACAGCCCGATCCGCCCGGTGGCCGCCTCGTTCACGGCCATGAGCCCGCTCCGGCTGAACTCGATCGCGTTCGTGGCCCCGAACCCGGCCCCCA
Organism: Nonomuraea sp. NPDC003709; assembly: GCF_040610775.1. Classification (NCBI taxonomy): domain Bacteria; kingdom Bacillati; phylum Actinomycetota; class Actinomycetes; order Streptosporangiales; family Streptosporangiaceae; genus Nonomuraea; species Nonomuraea sp. NPDC003709. The sequence goes on from NZ_JBEXMW010000021.1 coordinate 46,072, forward strand.
CGGGCTTGCCGGTGCGCAGGTCGACGAACCTGCCGCCGAGCAGCGACGCGTACGCCGTACCGCCCGGGAGCAACGGCCCGCCCTGGTACCTGGTGTCGGTCGAGCTCAGCAGGCGGCCGTCGGCGGCGTCGAGCATCACTTCTTCGGCCACCGGGTTCTGGGGGAACACGACGTTCGTCACCAGCCGCCGCCCGTCCCGGGTGAAGTGCACGTCGGTGACGGCACCGGCCGGCTTGGACACCCGCGTCGACCAGAGCTTCGCGAGGGTCCGCACGTCCCAGAGCGCGATCGTGCCGTTGGCGTCCGAGACGGCCAGTCTCGTTCCGTGGAACTCCGCGGGTTCCCCGTCGTCATCGCCGACGGGAAGGCTGCCGGTCTCCTTGCCCGCGCGCACGTCCCAGATCCGAAGCCGCTTTCCGGCTTGGAGCGCCGCCCACCGGCCGTCCGGGCTGAGGAAGGCCGAGCCCGGCGTCTCCGTCACGTGCGTACGCGACCGCAGGTCCAGGCTGACGACGGCGTCGTCCACGACGTACCGCAGCGTCCTGCCGTCGGGGTCGAAGGCGACGTCGGCCAGCTCCCCCTCGGCGCGGTAGCCGAGTGCCGCCCGGCGGGTGCGCAGATCCCAGACCTGCACGTCTCTGCCGCGGTATGCCGCGAGATGACGGCCGTCCGGGCTGAAGCGCAGCTTGCTTTCCGATCCGCAGACCTCGCAGGTCAGCGCCACGCCGAAGGCCCGGCCCGAGGCGACGTTCACGAGCGCGACCTCGGTCCCGTTGCCGCAGGCGAGCGTCCTGCCGTCCTGGCTGAACGCCGCCAGGTCAGGATGCGTCACGCAGGCGCGGAAGGGTCGCTCGGCCCGCCAGCCCGGCAGCGAGCGCTGGTCGAAGCGGCCTCCCGGCAGCAGCAGGTGCCGGCCCGAGGGGTCCACGAGCGGATCGTTCACCGCCACCTCGCCGCGCTGTTCGAAGACGCCCTTGCCGAACCGCCTGCCGGTGGACACGTCAAGCAGGTAGTAGATCTCCTGACTGGCGTACATCAGCGTGAGCGTGGTCTCGTGCTCGCCGAACACGGCGGTGTAGACGCCCTCGAACGCCGGTGGAATGCGCCGTTCGAGGAGTTTCCTGCCGGTCTTCAGGTCCCAGACACCCAGCTCCTCCGTGGAGGTCTCGGCCAGCAGCCGGCCGCTGCGGCTCAGCGCGGGCGTGCCGGTGATCGTCCCGTTCACCTTCATCTCGGGCCAGCTCGCCGTGCGCTCGTGGGTGCGCACGTCGTACACGTTGACCCCGCCCTCGCTGGCGCTGACCAGCGTGCGGCCGTCGCGGCTGAGCAGCCGCTCGGCCGAGCCCTTGACCGGCGGCTCGCGGAAGACGGCGGCCTCCTGCTGCTGCAGTGAGGCGATCAGGCTGGAGCGGGCCTCCGGCTGTGCCGGCGAGACCCGCCAGGCCGCCACGCTGAGCAGCATCGCCAGGGCCGGGTCGGCGGTACGCATGCGGTCGGCCTCGGCGGCCACCTGCTTGGCGGCGAGGATGTCGCGCTGGCGGGCGGTCTCCTGGCGCTGCCGGACCGCCAGCCCGCCGGCCACCAGCGCCACCACGAGCAGCAGGGCCAGCGTGACCGTGGTCAGCGTCCGGCGTCTGGCCCGGCGCCTGGTCAGGTCGGTGCCGGCGCGCAGGAAGTCGCGTTCGAGCGGGGTCAGCGTAACGTGGCGGCGTCCGGTGGCGGCCCAGCTCAGCGCCTGTTCCAGGCGGCTGCCCTGGAACGCGTCGGCGTCGCGGCGGCCGTTGCCCGCCCAGTGCCGGGCCGCGGCGTTGACGGTGTTCAGCAGGGCCAGGCCGTCGCGGTCGGCGTCCACCCACATGCGCAGCCTCGGCCAGGCGCGCAGCAGGCCGGGACGCGACAGCGCCACCGAGCCGTCCCCGTCGGCGATCACGTACGAGAACGCCTCCAGCACCCGCTTGACCGCCGCCGACTCGCGCTCGGACCGCCCGCCGAACAGCTCCTCGTACCCGGCCGTCCGCCCCTCCTCGTGCCCGTCCCCGTCCACGGCCACCAGTCGCAGGAACACCTCGGCCGCGACCTCCCGCTCCTCGGGAGCCAGCGACTCGTAGGCGTCCTCCGCGATCGTGCCGAGCGCGGGATCGGCGTGGCCGGGACCGTGCACGTCCCGGGCGGTCCGGCTGCCGGCCGCCAGCAGCCCCCTGATGTCGGAGCCGGTCCCGCTGACCAGCGCGAGCAGCAGGTCGTGGGCCGCGGGCCGGGCCGCCGGCTCCTTGTCGAGGGCGGCTTCGACCAGCGCGGCCAGCCGCGGGGGCAGCGCGCTCAGGTCGGGCCGGTGGGAGAGCACCCGGTGCATGACGCCGCCCAGGTTCTCGGCGCCGAACGGCTCGTGCCCGGTCGCGGCGAACACCATGACCGCGCCCCACGCGAACACGTCGGCCGGGGCGCCCGCCCGCTGCCCCGTGAACACCTCGGGCGCCATGTACGCCGGCGTGCCCGACACCTCGCCGGTCTTGGTGAGCGACATGTCGATCGTGCGCGCGATGCCGAAGTCGATCACGCGTGGGCCGTCGGGTCCGAGCAGCACGTTGTCCGGTTTGAGGTCGCGGTGCACGACCCCGGCGTCGTGGATCGCGGTCAGCGCCGTCGCCACCGCCGTGGCCAGCCGGTGCAGGTCGTCGCCGCCGAACCGGCGCCCGTCCCGCACGGCCGCGCCCAGGCTCGGCCCCGGTACGTACTCCGAGACCAGGTACGGCTTGCTCCCCTCCAGGTCGGTGGCCAGCACGCGAGCCGTGCAGAACGATGACACCCGCCCCGCCGCCGTGGCCTCCTTGGCGAACCGGTCGCGGATCGCGCGGTCGCCGTTCGCGTGCAGCACCTTGACCGCGACCCGGCTGCCGCCGGCGTCGTAGGCGTCGTACACGACCCCCTGCCCGCCCGAACCCAGCCGCCCCGCCAGCCAGTAATCCCCGATGCGCTGGGGATCCCCCGCTCTCAGCGCCTCCATGGCGGGTTAGATGTCACTTTCTTCGCGGAAGTTGTCACAACTGGGCGGCCCATCCCGTCCTCCTACAAACGAACTGAGGAGAGACACATGACCCAGCGGATCAACGTCGCACAGCAGGTTCCGCAGGCGTACCACCACTTCCTGGCCGTGGAGAAGCTGCTGCACGAGAGCGAGCTGCCGACCACCACCCTCGGGCTGATCAAGTTGCGCGCCAGCCAGATCAACGGCTGCGGCTACTGCGTGGACATGCACAGCCGCGACCTGAAGAAGGCCGGTGAGAGCGACGAGCGCCTCTGGTCGGTGGCCGCCTGGCGGGAGGCGACCGTCTACACGCCGGCCGAGCGGACCGCGCTCGCGCTGGCCGAGGAGGCGACCAGGCTGGCCGACGGCGCGGGTGTGCCGGACGCGGTCTGGGAGGAGGCCGCGAAGCACTACAGCGAGAAGCAGCTGGGACTGCTCATCGTGGCGCTGGCCATGATCAACGCGTGGAACCGGATCGGTGTCACGGCCCGGCTCACGCCCGGAGCATGACATTCGTAGAAATGCATTGAGAGAGCCGGTGGTGGCCCGTTAGGTTGGCGCGCATGGCGGGTGGCAGGCGCCCGTCATGCCACCGGCCGGCGGCGCGGACACGCGCTTCCGAAGGGGGAGGCCATGAAACGCGTCAGAGTCACGAAGTCGACGACCAAGCGGCCCACGAAGCCGGCTCTGGAGCTGGACCTGCGGACCCCGGCGGGCCGCACACTCCCCTACTGACGTGCTCTCTTTACGCCGGATTTATCGGTCCTTCGGTAGATAACTAGATAACAAAGTCATCACGGGGGGCTCACGATGAAGAGGCTTGTGGTGGTGCCGCCACACATCGCCAGGCACAAGGTCCGCGAGATTCCTTCGGCCGACCGCCGCAAGCAGCCCGCCGATCCCAAGGTGATCGACCTGCGGGCCTACAGCGGCCGCAACGTCATCCGTTTCCCGGGCGGTCCGACCTCCGCCGCCTGAAACGCCTGAAACGCCTTGAAAGCACCGCCGCCCGGCCCGGGGCCGAGCGGCGGGCTCCGAGGTCAGCCGTAGAGGCGCTCGGCGTAGGTCTTGCCGTAGTAGCTCTCAAGCTGTTCGAGGCTTTCCTCCACTTTCTGCACGTCCTTGACGAGCCGCGCGTGGGAGGGCAGGACCTCGGGCTCCCAGCTGTCCGGCTTCCACAGCGAGGAGCGCAGGAACGCCTTGGCGCAGTGGAAGAAGATCTGCTCGATCTCCACCACGAGCGCGAGGTGCGGGCGGTGGCCCTTCACGATCATCTCGTCGAAGAACGGGGCCTCGCGGATGAGCCTGGCCCGGCCGTTGATGCGCAGGGTCTCGTTGCGGCCGGGGATCAGGAAGATGAGCCCGACGTGCGGGTTCGTCAGGACGTTGAGGAATCCGTCGGCCCTGCGGTTGCCCGGCCGGTCCGGGATGGCGATCGTGGTGTCGTCGATGACGTGGACGAACCCGGCAGGGTCACCCTTGGGCGAGACGTCGCAGGCGCCCGTGTCGTCCGACGTGGCGATCAGGCAGAACGGGGAGGCCGCCAGCCACTCCCGGTCACGCTCGTGCAGCCGTACGCGCTCCTTGGTCGCCGCCCTCGGCATGACCTCGCCGAGCAATTCGCGTAGCTCAGTCTCGGACCCGATCTCCACCCAGCTCATCTGCTCTCCCTTCGAGGGTTCACCCCATTTTGCCAGGGAGCGTCCGGGTCACCAGCGGCGGGCGTTCGCCATCATGCCCAGGTGCGCGTCGCGTTCCACGGCGAAGCGGACCGGGTCCATGGCCTGGCGCTCGGCCCGCAGGTGCAGCATGGTCAGCTCGGTCGCCGCCTGCTGGTAGTCGCCCATGGCCCGGCCGAGCCCGGCGCCCCTGGCCCACTTGCGGGCCGCCTTGCGGCCGGACAGCGTGCTGAGCATCCTGACGTCGGCCTCCGTGATCAGCCCGGTCTGCTGGTAACCGGGCAAATAGACGCCCATCCTGGTGACGAGCTGACGGCGTTCGATGACGGTCACGGTGATCAGCAGGATGAGCGCCCCCATGATCACGAGGTACGCGGCGGCCACCCAGGCCAGGGAGCCCGTGGTGGCGGAGCCGTTCCAGAGACCGTGCAGGAAGACCGCGCCCAGGTAGCCGAGCGGGATCGCGGCGAACCTGGCCGCGGTGCGCCTGGTCAGGGCGTAGGCGACACCGAGGCCGATCATGGAGGTGTAGATGGGGTGGCCGAGCGGGTCGATGAGGCCCCTGATCACGAACAGTTGCAGCGCCCCGCCGGCCCCGTCCTCGTTGTACGCGAGCAGGTAGTAGCCGACGTTCTCCACGGCCGCGAAGCCCAGGCCGGCCATGGAGGCGTACACGATGCCGTCGGTCAGCCCGTCGATCTCCTGCCGCCTGCGCAGGAGCAGCAGCAGCGCCGAGCCCTTGAGCGCCTCCTCGATCACAGGGGCCAGCAGGACGGTGCCCACGTCGTCGACGACCGCCTCGCCGAACCCGGCCCTGGTGAACAGCGCCTCCCCCACGAACGACAGCGCGACGCCGAGCACGATCGCCACCCCCGCGCCCCACGCGAAGGCGAACGCCAGGTTCAGCTTCGGCTCGGGCTCCAGCCTGTCGAGCGAGAGCACGGCCGCCAGCAGCACCGGCAGCGGCGCCACGCCCAGCAGCGCGGACAGCCCGAACCCCAGGGGCCCGCCCGACAGCAGCATGACGGTCAGCACGATCAACGCCAGGGCGCTGGACACGACCAGGCCGATCAAGAGGGCCTTGCTGGGACGCTGGACTGGCATCGTGGTGCCTCCCTTTCGCTGGTCCGACCACTATGCCCGCCCCGCATCTACAGCCGCTTAACGGTCACTTGATTCGCGGTAATACGGATCCGCCACGACGGCCTCGCCGTCGGCGTAGGTGTACACCTCCCGGCCGGAGACGAACACCCGCAGCGCCCGGCTCATGACGTCCAGCGGGTCCCCCGACCAGATCACGACGTCGCCGTCGAGCCCGGGGCGGAGCGCGCCCACCCGGTCGTCGATCCCCATGATCCGGGCCGGGTTCAGGGTGATCGAGCGCAGCGCCTCGGCCGGGTCCAGGCCCTCCTTGACCGCCAGCGTGGCCTGGTGGACGAGGAAGTGGATCGGCACGACGGGATGGTCGGTGGTGATGGCCAGCCGCACGCCCGCCCGCGCCAGGATGCCCGGGTTGCGCAGCGAGCGCCGGCGCAGCTCGACCTTCGACCGGCTGGTGAAGAGGGGGCCGATGATGACGGGGACGTCCCTGTCGGCCAGGGTGTCGGCCAGCAGGTGGCCGTCGGTGCCGTGGTTGATGATCAGCCGGTAGCCGAACTCGTCCGCCAGCCTGAGCGCGGTGGAGATGTCGTCGGCCCGGTGCGTGTGCTGGCACCAGGGCAGCTCGCCGTCCAGCACGCGGACCAGGATCTCCAGCGTGCCGTCCCGGTCGAACGGCTTGCCCTCGTCGGCGGCCGCCGCCCGCCTGGCCTTGTAGTCCTGCGCCTTCATGAACGCGTCCCGGATCACGGCCGCCACGCCCTGCCGGGTGGACGGCAGCTTCTTCTGGTCGCCGTACACGCGCTTGGGGTTCTCGCCGAGCGCGCTCTTGACGCTGGCCGGCTCCTTGACCAGCATCTCGTCCACGGACCTGCCCCAGCACTTGATCGCGACCGTCTGGCCGCCGATCGGGTTGCCGGAGCCCGGCTTGATCACCGCGGTCGTCACGCCGCCGGACAGCGCGTCTGCGAAGGCCAGGTCGGCGGGGTTGATGGCGTCGAGGGCGCGCAGGCGGGCGCCGTTCGGGTCGGTCATCTCGTTGGTGTCCTGACCGGCCCAGCCCTCGGCCTCCTCGTACACGCCGAGGTGCCCGTGGGCCTCGACGAAACCGGGCAGCACCCAGCCGCCCGCGGCGTCCACGATGGGGGTCCCCTCGGGCACGGCCACGTCCCGGCCGACGGCGGTGATCTTCCCGTCCTGGACGAGTACGGTGCCGCCGTCGATGGGGTCGCCGTCGATCGGCACAACGTATCCGCTGGTAATAGCAAAATTCATGACTCGTAACCTACCGGTGGGCGGGTCGCCGAGCCCGTGCACACTGGGTCCTCCAGGGCCAGGCGACATGGGGATAGGCTGATATTTCAGGATTTGCACGAGGGAGAGGATGCATGTCGCAAACGTACGGGCCAGGCGCGGGCCCGGCCCCCCAGTCCCTCGGCGACGAGGAGCTCTCGCGGCTGCTGGCCGGGCAGCGCTTCGGCGCGCTGGCGACGAACAAGAGCAGCGGCCACCCTCACCTGTCCACCGTCCTGTACACCTGGGACCCCGACCAGCGCGTGGTGCGGATCTCCACGATCGCCGACCGGCTCAAGGTCCGCCAGCTCCACAAGGACCCGCGCTGCGCCCTCTACGTGGCCAGCGACGACTTCTGGTCCTACGCCGTCGCCGAGGGCCAGGCGGAGCTGTCGCCGGTGAGCGCCGAGCCGGGCGACGAAGTGGGCATGGAGCTCCTCGCCATGCAGCAGCACATGGACGACCCGTACGCCTTCCTGCGGCAGATGGTCGAGGACCGGCGGCTGGTGATCAGGATCCGCGTCTCGCGTTTGTACGGGACCGCGCTGCCCGTTTCGTGACGACGGCGCGGTGGCGGTTGTAGGCCACCGACGCGATCACGACGAGGACGAGCCCCAGGTCGATGCCCGCCGACCAGCGCATGGCAGTGACGTGGTGCCCCCCTTCCGCCGCCGCGAAGAAGACCGCGCCGATCACCGCCACGCCGCCCGCGCCCGCGAACTGCTGCGCCGTGCTGAGGATGCCCGACCCGATGCCGGCCTGGTGCGGGGCGACCTCCACCAGCGCCGCGCCGATGAGCTGCGGCAGGACCAGCCCGTTGCCCGAGCCGACGAGCATGAGCGCGGCCATGATGTACGGCAGGCCCAGCCCGGCCCCGACCACCATCAGGGCCAGTCCGAGCCCGATGATCACGCCGCCGATCACGACGACGATCAGCCCGTACCTTCTGACCAGTCGCGTCCCCAGGATCGACGTGACCGAGAACAGCACCCCCATCGGCGCGAACGCCAGCCCCGCCTGGAAGGCCGTCAGCCCCAGCCCGCCCTGCAGCAGCAGCGTCAGCGTGAACATGAACGAGGCGAAGTACGCCATGAACGCGACGATCGAGCCCACACCCGCCAGGTAGGAGTGGACCTTGAGCAGCGCCAGGTCGAGCACCGGCTGCCCGCCGCGCGCCCCGAGCGCCTGCTGCCACCGCCAGGTCAGCACGAACACGGGCACCGCGGCCCCCATGCTGATCCACGTCCAGACGGGCCAGCCCAGGCTGTTGCCCAGGCCGAGCGGCACCAGCACCAGAGCCAGCCCGACGGCCAGGCCCGCCGCGCCCGGCACGTCGAGCCTGGCCCGCCGGGCGGTCTCGACCTCGGGCAGCAGCCAGCTGGCCAGCGGCACCACGATCAGGCCGACGGGCAGGTTGATCAGGAAGATGACCCGCCAGCCGAGCCCCAGCGTGTCGGCGGTCAGCAGCAGGCCGCCGAGCACCTGGCCCGCGATCGAGCCCAGGCCGCCCGCGACGCCGTACCAGCCGAGGGCGTGCGCCCGCTCCGACGGCGAGTAGGCCGCGGAGATCGTGGCCAGCACCTGCGGCACCATCGCCGCGCCAGCCAGGCCTTGGAGCAGGCGGGCGGCCACGAGCTGGACCGGGTTGACGGCCATCCCGCACAGCACGGACGCGATCGTGAACGCGACCACGCCCCAGATGAACAGCCGCCGGTAACCGTAGCGGTCGCCGAGCCGGCCTCCGGTGATCATGCCGGCCGCGTAGGTGAAGGCGTACCCGCCCACGATCAGCTCGAGGGCGGCCGGGCCCGCGTGCAGGTCCCGTTCGATGGAGGGAGCGGCCACGTTGACCACGAAGAAGTCGAACTGGGCCATGAACCAGGCCGCCAGGAGTACGGCCAGCATCCCACCATGCTTCACGACATTCAGGCTAGAACTCCATGATTCGCTCCTCCGGCACGGGGGTCGCGTGTCGAATGCTCATCGGTCGGGCACCGGGCCGTTACTCTGCCATCAACCAGCAGTCATGAGATCTTGTCACCGTCGAGTCGACTGTCTCTCCCCACCCGAGGAGACCCATGTTCAGGCGACTCGCCGTCATGATCGTGATCTCGTCCACCCTCCTGACGACCCCTGCCGAGGCGGCCACCGCCGTCGTCAACGTCGCGCACCGGGGCGCCTCCGCGTACGCGCCCGAGAACACCATCGCCGCCTTCGAGCTGGCCGACAAGCAGCGGGCGGACGTGTTCGAGCTCGACGTCCAGGAGACCAAGGACCACGAACTGGTCCTGATGCACGACACGACCCTGGCCCGCACCACCGACGTCGAGCGGGTCTTCCCCGGTCATGCGCCGTGGCGCGTCGGAGATCTCACGCTCGACCAGATCCGCAAGCTGGACGCCGGCTCGTGGTTCTCCGACGGGTACGAGGACGAGCGGGTGCCCACGCTCGACGAGACGCTCAGCGAGATGAGCGGCTCGGGGCTGGACCTGCTGCTGGAGATCAAGGCTCCGGAGCTCTACCCCGGCATCGAGGCCCGCGTGGCCGCGGAGCTGCGCCGCCATCCCGGCTGGCTGGCGGAGGGGCGGCTGGTGGTGCAGTCGTTCAGCTGGGCATCGATGCGGACCTTCCACCGCCTGCTGCCCGACGTGCCGATCGGGCTGCTCGGCACGCCGTCCAGCGCCGACCTGCCGGGGCTGGCCAAGTTCGCCGACCAGATCAACCCGCCGTACACCTCGCTGTCGGCCTCGTACGTACGGCGCGTGCACGCCCTCGGCATGCAGGTGCTCGCCTGGACGGTGGACAACCCGGACACCATGCGGCGGATGCTGGACTACCAGGTGGACGGCATCATCACCAACAAGCCCGACGTCCTGGACGAGCTACTGAGCGACTGAGACGGCGAGCACGGCCTGCGCGAGCGCTCCCAGGACCGCATCCACCCCTGTGAAGCGGTCCCCACTGAGACATTTGGCCCGGTCATCGACCGGCCTCCCTCACGCCCAGAGCACAGGCTCTCCCCACGCCCGGCGCGCAGGCCGAGCACGATCACGTACCCACCGAACAGAGCCGGCAGCACAGGCGGGGAGACCAAGGCACTCACGACGGCCCCACCTCAGGCAGCCAGCCGGATCCGCTCACGACGAGCCGCACCGGGCCCCTCCCTCGGTCGGCGGGGCGCAGCACCCTCACGATGACCCCACGCTCAGGCGGCGAGCCGAATTCCCTCGGGAGGACCCGCGCCTGGATCCACCCCCGAGACGACGGGGCGGAGGCGCGCCGAATCCGCTCGCCCCCGAGACGACGAGGCGGAGGCGAGCCGAATCCGCTCGCCCCCGCCCCGGTCAACCGATCTCGCGACTAGCTGCAGCCGCTGGTGGAGCCGCAGCCCTCACAGACGTAGCAGCTCCCCGCCGGCCGCATCTTGGTGCCGCAGGTCATGCAGAGCGGCGCGTCGGCCGTGAAGCGCTGGTGGCTCTCCAGCGTCAGCTCCTTGACCGCCGGCGACTGCTCGGCGACCTCCGCCTTCGGCTTCTCCTCGATGGGCGCCGACTGGGCCAGCGCCTCGCGGTCCACCGTCTCCTGCAGCGCCGCCGGGTCCTCGCCGCGCTGCTGCGCGGCGCGCTCGGCCGCCGAGAAGATGCCCAGGGCCGCCCGCTCGTCGTAGGGCAGGTGGTCGAGGGCCAGGCGGCGGAAGATGTAGTCCATCACCGACGTCGCCATCCGGATGTCCGGGTCGTCCGTCATCCCGGCCGGCTCGAACCGCATGTTGACGAACTTGCTCATGTACGTCTCGAGCGGCACGCCGTACTGCAGGCCGATGGAGATCGCGACGGAGAAGGCGTCCATGACGCCCGCCAGCGTCGAGCCCTGCTTGGACATCTTGAGGAAGACCTCGCCGAGCCCGTCGTCAGGGTAGGACGAAGCGGTCATGTAGCCCTTGGCACCGCCCACCGTGAAGCGGGTGGTCATGCTCGGCCGCTGGTTGGGCATGCGCCGCCGGGTCGGCCGGTTGACCTCGATGACCTTGACCTCGGGCTCCGCCTTGGCGGCTTCGTCCTTCTTGGCGGCCTCGTCCTTCTTGGCGCCGTTGCCGGCCGACAGCGGCTGGCCGACCTTGCAGTTGTCGCGGTAGACGGCCAGGGCCTTGAGCCCCAGCTTCCAGCCCTCCTGGTAGACCTGCTCGATGTCGTCGATCGTGGCCGACTCGGGCAGGTTGACCGTCTTGGAGATGGCCCCCGACAGGAACGGCTGCGTGGCCGCCATCATGCGCACGTGGCCCATCGGCGCGATCGCCCGCTCGCCCATCGCGCAGTCGAACACCTCGTAGTGCTCCTGGCGCAGGCCGGGCGCGTCGACGACATGGCTGTGCTCACCGATGTACTCGACGATGGCCTCGATCTGCTCCTGCTGGTAGCCGAGCTGCTTGAGCGCCCGCGGGATCGTCTGGTTGACGATCTGCATGGAGCCGCCGCCGACGAGCTTCTTGAACTTGACCAGCGCCAGGTCCGGCTCGATGCCGGTGGTGTCGCAGTCCATCATCAGGCCGATGGTGCCCGTGGGGGCCAGCAGGCTGGCCTGGGCGTTGCGGTAGCCGTTCTTCTCGCCGAGCTTGAGGCACTCCGACCACTGGCGGGACGCCTCGGAGTGGATCTTCGCGTCCATGGAGCCGACGGTGCGCAGGTCGTCGTTGGCCGCCGCGTGCTTACGCATGACGCGCTTGTGCGGCTCGGCGTTCCGGGCATATCCGTCGTACGGGCCGACCACCGCGGCCAGCTCGGCGCTGCGGCGGTAGGACACGCCCGTCATCAGCGACGTGATCGCCCCCGCCACGGCGCGGCCGCCGTCGGAGTCGTAGGCGTGGCCCGTCGCCATGAGCAGCGCGCCGAGGTTGGCGTAGCCGATGCCGAGCTGACGGTACGCCCGCGAGGTCTCGCCGATCTTCTCGGTCGGGAAGTCCGCGAACGTGATCGAGATGTCCATCGCGGTGATGATCAGCTCGGTCAGCTTGACGAAGTTGGGGACGTCGAAGGAGTTGTCGTCCTTCAGGAACTTCAGCAGGTTGATGCTGGCCAGGTTGCAGGAGGAGTTGTCCAGGTGGACGTACTCGGAGCACGGGTTGCTGGCCGTGATCCGCCCCGTCTCGGGGGTGGTGTGCCAGTCATTGATCGTGTCGTCGTACTGCACGCCCGGATCGGCGCACTCCCAGGCGGCCTTGGCCATCTTGCGGAAGAGCTCCCGGGCGTCGACCGTCTCGATGACCTCGCCGGTCAGGCGGGCACGCAGGCCGAACTTCTCGCCCTTGTCCACCGCGCGCATGAACTCGTCGGAGACGCGCACGGAGTTGTTGGCGTTCTGGTACTGGACGGAGACGATGTCCTTGCCGCCCAGGTCCATGTCGAAACCGGCGTCGCGCAGCGCGCGGACCTTGTCCTCTTCGCGCGCCTTGGTCTCGATGAACTCCTCGATGTCGGGGTGATCGACGTCGAGCACGACCATCTTGGCCGCCCGGCGGGTGGCGCCGCCGGACTTGATCGTCCCCGCGGACGCGTCGGCGCCGCGCATGAAGCTCACCGGGCCGCTGGCCGTGCCGCCGCTCGACAGCAGCTCCTTCGAGGAACGGATGCGGGACAGGTTGACACCCGAGCCCGAGCCGCCCTTGAAGATCACACCCTCTTCCTTGTACCACTCGAGGATCGACTCCATCTGGTCGTCCACCGAGAGGATGAAGCAGGCGCTCACCTGCTGGGGCGACTTGGTGCCCACGTTGAACCAGACCGGCGAGTTGAACGCGAACACCTGGTGCGCCAGCGCGTGCTTGAGCTCGTGATCGAAGATCTCGGCGTCCTCGTCACTGGCGAAGTAGCCGTGCTCGATCCCCGTCTTGGTGTAGACGCCGACGACCCGGTCGATCAGCTGCTTCAGACTCCACTCGCGCTGCGGGGTGCCCACGGCGCCGCGGAAGTACTTGGTCGTCACGATGTTGGCCGCGTTGACCGACCAGAACTCGGGGAACTCGACGCCCCGCTGCTCAAAATTGATCGAGCCGTCGCGCCAGTTCGTCATGACGACGTCGCGGCGCTCCCACTGGATCTCGTCATACGGGTGCACGCCGGGCGTGGTGAAGATCCGCTTCATCTTCAGCCCCTTACGCGGACGCTTCCCCCCGCGCGCGACTGAACCGCTGGCCGTCTCCGTCATGACTCCCCCTTCTCCGCCTTCAACTGTGAGATCTCGGCCTCGAAGTCCGCCAGGCTCTCGAAACCGCGATATACCGATGCGAACCGCAGGTAGGCCACCTCGTCGAGGTCCCGCAACGGGCCCAGGATGGCCAACCCCACCTCGTTGGAGGGGATCTCGGCCGCGCCCTTGGCCCTGATGGCCTCCTCCACCCGCTGCCCGAGCTGCGCCAGCGAATCCTCGCCCACCGGTCTGCCCTGACAGGCCCGCCGCACGCCCGCGACGACCTTGTCCCTCGAGAACGGCTCTGTCACTCCGCTGCGCTTGCTCACCATCAGCAGTACGGTCTCCTGCGTGGTGAACCTGCGCCCGCACTCGGGACAGGTGCGGCGTCGCCTGATGGCCGCGCCGTCATCCGTGGAGCGGCTGTCGATGACCCTCGTGTCAGGGTGGCGACAGAACGGACAGTGCACGCTTTCGCCTCCTAGACCTACGGCCACCACACGCCGCGAAACCGCCGTCGAGGGACGCTCGCGCACACTCCACGACTAGCCGTGGAGCGGTACATAAAACACAAGGTGTGGTGAACTACATCGGTGTAACTACTAGATGTTGTGGTCCAACCGTAGAAGCGAGCGACCATGAACGCAAGTTGAGCAAGCCCATCGAACCGAAGTCGCTGATCAGCCCGCCGTCACCGGCGGAGCTTGGGCGTGTCGCCCGTCGAGGTGATCTTTGTGCTGCTGGAGGCGTCACACGAGTTGCTTACGCACCCCTTCGTGAACAAACCTCACAACGGTACCCAACCCCCAAACCTTCCCCCACCAGCCCCACCACCGCACCCCCCAAACCACCTCACAACCGCACAGCCTCGCAACGCCGACGGCCCCACGGGCGACCGGCCCCACGACCCGCCGACGGCCCCACGGGCGACCGGTCCCACGACCCGACCCGACCCCTGCCTCCAGGCAACTTCGCACCCCATGCGACACACCGCCGGCCAGCCACACCCGAGCAGCCTGCCGACGCGCGCTCCCACGCGTGGCCTCGCGACCCAGACGGACTCGCGACCCAGACGGACTCGCGGTATCGAGCAGACCCACAGCCCAGCCGAACTGGCGGCCCGAGCAGACTCACAGCCCGAAGCAGGGTTGCGACCCGGGCGGACCGGCAGCCCGAGCGGACCGGCAGCCCAGCCGAACTGGCGGCCCGAGCAGACTCACAACCCGAAGCAGGGTTGCGACCCGGGTAGACCGGCAGCCCGGGCGGACCGGCGGGCCGGCCGAGCTGGCGGCCTGGGCGGACTTGCGAGCCGAGCGAACTCACAGCTCGAGCGGACTGGCGGGCCGGACTCACCCGCGAGTCGGGCGGTCAGCGTAAGGCGGCGGTGTTGCTCGGGACGTACAGGCGGGTGCCCGGGCGAATGGGGGAGTCGGACAGGCCGTTCAGGCGCTTGATCTCCTCCACCACAGGGCCGGGATCGTCCCCCTGGGAGAGCGCCTCCCCGATGGCCCAGAGCGTGTCACCCTCGCGCACCTCCACCCACGGCAACCCCGCATGGCCGGTCACGACGACCTGCACCGCCGCCTGCCCCACCGCACGCGTACCGAGCCAGAACCCGCCGAGCGACAGCAACGCCACGGCGACCACCAGCACGACCCGCCCGCGCCGGGTCAGCCGCAACGGCGGAGCGGACCGCCGACGCACGCGCGCCAACGCCCGCCGCTCGCGCCACCTCGCCACCCGACGGCCCCACCGCCGAGTTCCCCAGCGCGTGCCACCTGTGCCACGTCGAGATCGGCCGGCCCGGACGACGCCTCCCCGCGTAGCCCGATCACCCCCGCCGGCACCCCGAACGCCCTTCCCGACCCCCCGGACACCCCCACTCCGAACACCACGAACGCCTCCCCCGGCACCTCGGACGCCACGCCGGACACCCCGAGCGTCCCTGCCAGCGCCTTGGACACCACTCCGGAGCTCCCGCACGTCCCCGCCAGCACCCTGGACACCACTCAAGGGCTCCCGAGCGTCCCCATCAGCGCCCTGGACACCATCCTGGGGACCGCGAGCGCCTCCCCCCGCACTCCGGGCACCACTCAGCGGGCCGCGAACGCCTTCCCCAGCGCCCTGGGCGGCACGACGACCGCCGCGAGCGCCCTTTCCAGCACTTCGGCCATCACCCCCGAGACCGAAGTCCTTTCCCCCAGCGCTTCGGATGCCGCCCCTGGGGCCAAGGATCTTTCCGACGGCTTTCCGGACGCCACCCCTGGAGCCAAGGGCCTTTCCCACGGCTCTCCTGGCGGGACCCCGGGGACTGCGCGCGCCTTCCCCAGTGCTCCGGGCCAGGCCCCGGGCACCGCGAACGCCTTCCCCGGAGCCCCGGACACCACCCCCGAGACCGAAAACCTCTCCCCCAGCACCCCGAGCTCCGTCGACGTCTCTCCCCTCGATCTGCGCGGGGCGCCGACTGTCGCGTGTGCCTCCCTCGGCGGACTGGACGCCACCTCGAGGGCCGACGGCGCCTCCCGCATCTCTCGTCCCGGAGCCTCCTGGTCCGCGCGCCCGCGACCGCGCGTCGCCCGCAGGGGCGCGTGCACCCCGATCGTCCACCCTCGTCCCCCGCCCAGCGTCGGCGCCCCCGCCCAAGCGCCGTTGGTCTCTGTCTGCGCCGGATCTCCGGCCGGCCGCCGTTTCGTCGCCCTCGTCCGCGCGGGCTCCTCCCCTGCCCGGCGGTACGGTGGCGTCCGCGTCGGAACCCGGACGCGGCGGCGGTACCAACCGCAAATGGGGCCTTCCACCATGAGCCGTGCGGGGCCCCAACCTCTTCCCCGAATTCCCGCGGGAACCGGCCTCAGTCCGCGTATTGTCTCCCCGTCGATCGTTACCCTGCGTGGCGTCGGCGATGAGTGTGAGTCGTTTGGCGTCTTGGCTGGTCATGTCGGTATTTGTGGGCGTTCGCATGGTTGACCTCCTGCCGTGCGGCCCGAGGAAAAGGCCAAATAAAGATCAGCAAATCGAACACGGTGTCGATCGAACTCCCGTACGATGTTGTACACCACGCTGGCGACAATTTCGAGGAAGACTCGAACAATTGTTTGAAGATGATCTTCAACAGCGATACGGTCGCTGTGTGCGACATTGGGACCACAGACCGGGAGGTGCGCCGGTGAGGCGGGCCGCCAGGCGAGGAGGAAGAGCATGAGCGAGCAGGATGGCGCAAACGGGGTCAGCGACCTCGCGGTGCGCCGGCGCGACTCTCTGGGCCTGACGCCCAGGCAGCGCAAGATCCTTGAAGTCATCCGCGACTCGGTGCAGCAGCGCGGTTATCCGCCCTCCATGCGCGAGATCGGCGAGGCGGTCCAGCTGACCAGCACGTCGAGCGTGTCGCACCAGTTGACGGCGCTTCAGCGCAAGGGTTACCTGCGTCGCGACCCGCACCGGCCGCGCGCGCTCGAAGTGCGCCTCCCGGGCGAGCCCGTGCTGTGGGTGGATCCTGACGCGACCGACGATGAGCCCACGATCAACCGCCCCACGGCCGCCTATGTCCCGCTCGTCGGCCGCATCGCCGCCGGTGGTCCGATCCTGGCCGAGGAGAGCGTGGAAGACGTCTTCGCGCTGCCCAAGCAGCTCGTCGGCGAGGGCACCCTGTTCCTCCTGCAGGTCGCCGGTGACTCGATGATCGAGGCCGCCATCGCCGACGGCGACTGGGTGGTCGTCCGCCAGCAGCCGGTGGCGGAGAGCGGCGACATCGTGGCCGCCATGATCGAGGGTGAGGCCACCGTCAAGACCTTCAAGCGCAAGGACGGCCATGTCTGGCTCGTCCCCCACAACCCCAACTACGAGCCCATCCCCGGCGACGAGGCCAGCGTCCTGGGCAAGGTCGTGGCGGTCCTGCGCCGCCTCTAGCAGCGGTCAGGGCCCGAAAGGGTCTCGGGCGCGCGTCCAACCGCTCGCGCCGCGTTCCGGCGCGCGCCGAAACACACCTGTTCCTGGGGTACGTACGGCTCCGACTCCACCTCGCCCTCGGGCCGAAGCCCCGTCACCGGCCATCCGGACCGGCGAGGGACGCCATGCCCTTGGGGGCTGAGCCGTCCGGGGGCGCCATCCAGTCCCATGTTGTCGGTCGCGGCGCTCAAGGCCACCCAACGCCGACATCGCACCGTGTCGCCACCCCGCCATGGGACATTGACGCCGAACTCGGTCTCGGCATCGAACCATTCCGCGGAACTCGGTCTCAGCATCGCTCCATGTCGCCACCCGGCCCTCGGGCACTGGCGCGGAACTCGGTCTCAGCATCGCACTGTGTCGCCACCCCATCCTTCGCCAACACCCGCAGTGCCCGGAAGTCGCCGCCTCCATGACCGCTTGACGAAGCCACAAGCCGCCCGCTCGACTCGATCAAGGGCCCAGATCTGAAGGGCGTCTACAACGCACCGCCTTCAGCAACGCCCGGGGAGGAAACGTCGCGCCGTAGGAGCAGCCGCTCGGATGCGCGCCCGGCGCGGTGCAGGAAGTCGCCGCACCGGCCCACTCACTCCGGCACGAAGCTCGCGCTGCCCTTGAAGGCGCTCGACCCGTCGTTCTGCTCGACCCGTCGTTCTGCTCGACCCTCGAGTCGCGGCCCGCGTGCGGCACCGACTGAAGGTCCCGGGGCTTCTAACGGGCCGCGTACAGCTCGTGCGCGGCCATGATCGCCTGATCGGCGAAGGCGAGCACGTCGCGCCGCCGTTCGAACGGCGAGCCGTACAGGGACTTACGGGGAGTGCCGAAGTGCTCGCTCAGCCCGCTGACCGCGCCCGAGAGCGTCGGCAGTGCGGTCTCGTCCTCCTCGCGCAGGCGTAGCGCCTCGTTCACCACCCGATGCCAGCGCTCGGGGAACACCGCCAAGGCGTACTGCCCGGCCCTCGACTTGGAGGTGATCTCGCCGGTCGCCAGCGTGTAGTGGAGCCGGGCGACGCCCGTGACGACCCAGACCGTGTTGTAGCCGCCGAGACAGGCCAGCCCCCAGGGCGAGGCCAGGTGGGAGGACCTGGCCACCAGGCGGCGCCAGTACCGGTCGAGGTTGCCGTCGGTCCAGGCCGCGAGGGCGGCTGGATCGTGCCAGATATCGAGCTCGTCCGGCTTGGGGCCGCGGCAGGTCAGGCCGTTCTGGGCCAGCGTGTGCCAGGTGACCGGGTTGAGGCCGCCCCGTGGGTTGATCTTCCCCGCGTGTGCCCGGGGACGTGTCCCCAGCTCAGCGGGGTCCCGGCCGAGGTCGTCCCACGTGAGGTAGCAGCCCTCGAACGGGTACGCGCCCAACCGGGCGTGAATGCGCTCCACCACCCCGAACGGCGCCTCCGAGGCCGTCACCGCGACGAAGTCCACGTCACTCGCGCCGGGACGGTAGTCGCCCAGCGCCGCCGAGCCCTCCAGATAGAGACCCTCCACGAGCCCGGGAGCCTCCGCGTCGGCCACCGACAGGTAGGTCTCGACAATGGCATCGACCTTGGGGTTAGACATCATCGCCGTCCAGCCTCCCATAAGCGGCCTCGCCACCTCATCACAATCAATAATCCTAGAATTGCCGCGTGAATGAGGCATATACCCCTGAAGACCTCAAGACATCCCACGATGGCATCAAGTGGTCAGAAGTCCCGCCGGGCGTCATCCCCGCCTGGGTCGCCGACATGGACCTGTCCACCGCTCCCGAGGTGATCGAGGCACTGCGGCGCCGGGCCGCCGGCGACCTGGGCTACCCGACCTGGCTCGAACAGCCCTCAGCCGGGCCGCTGGCCGAGGCGTTCGCCGAACGCATGGCGAACCGGTACGGCTGGCAGGCCGATCCCTCGCTCGTACGCTCGTTCAACGACCTCAACCAGGCGCTCCAGGTCCTTCTCCAGGTCTGGACCCGGCCGGGCGACGGGGTCGCGTTGCACACTCCGGCCTACCATCCGTTCCTGGAGACGCTGAAGGTCATGGAACGGCCCCTTCATCCGATCCAGTTGGAGCCCGACGGGGACGCGTGGCGCTTCGAGGTGCCCGACCTGTCGGGCTGCCGGGTACTCCTGCTGGTCAACCCGCACAACCCGACCGGCCGCTCGTTCACCCGCGAGGAGCTGACGAAGCTGGCCGAGCACGTCGAACGCCATGACCTGCTGGTCATCGCGGACGAGATCCACGCGGACCTCACGTTCGAGCCGCACCAGCACATCCCGTTCGCCACGATCCTCCCCGAACGCACCGTCACACTCACGTCCGCCACGAAGGCGTTCAACCTGGGCGGCATCCGCTGCTCGGTGGCCCACCTGGGACACGCGGGCGTCCGCAAGGCCCTGGAGGCGCAGCCGCCCTTCGTGTACGGCTCGGCGAACCTCTTCGGCGTGGAGGCCACGGTGGCGGCGTGGCGGCACGGGGACGCCTGGCTGGAGTCGACCCGCGCTCTGCTGGACCGCAACCGCCGCATCATCGCCTCCCGGCTGCCGGCGTCGGTCGGCTATCGGGTTCCGCAGGCCACGTACCTGGCGTGGCTGAACGTGGGGCGGCCGGGAATGGCGGAGGTGTACGAGCGGGAGGCCAGGGTGCGGCTGGTCGACGGCGCGGTCTTCGGGCCTGGCGGCGAGCATTACGTCCGGCTGAACTTCGCCACCACGGAGGCGATCCTGGACGAGATCCTCGACCGGCTGACCCAGATGCCCTGACCCTGGTTTTCCCAAGGGGCGTGGCGGGATCCCCACGACACTCCTGCCACGCCGCCCGGCTGGGTGGTGACGGACCCGCGCACCGGACAACGGGGCGCCAGGCAGGCGCCCGTCCCACTGGGCGCGCGAATGGCGCGGCGCACGAGGTGGCGCGGCACGCATCGCGTGGAGAAGGGGCACGGCGGGCTGCGCAGAGCGAAGGCGTGGGCGGCCCAGCAGTGCCGCGTACCGGCGCCAAAGGCGCGCGGCGCGGTGTGGCGGCATGGTGTGGCGGCATGGCGTGGCGGCATGGCGTGGCGGCATGGCGTGGCGGCATGGCGTGGCGGCATGGCGTGGCGGCATGGCGTGGCGGCATGGCGTGGCGGCGCGGTGTGGCGGCGCGGCGCGGCCCGGCGTGGCACGTCGGTGTGGACGTGAGGCGCAGGGGGGTGGGCCCGACGGCGAGGGTGGCGGCCAGGTGGCGAATGGGGGGTGAGTGGGCAGAGGCCCCGACGGCGAGGCTGGCGGCCGGGTGCCGGTCGGGGCGGTGGGTGAGGCGGTGAGTGGGGGGTTACCGCAGCGAGGTTACTGCAGCGGCGGGAGGTCCGGAGGCGTGGCGGGTGGGTGTTCTTCGAGGGCGGCCAGCGCCAGCTCGATCGCCTTCTCGAGCTGCGGATCCCGCCCCGCCACCCGGTCCTGTGGCGTGATCACCACCTCGATGTCCGGCTCCACCCCGTAGTTCTCCACGCCCCAGCCGTGCCCTTCGAGCCAGAACGAGTACCGGGGCTGCGTGACCCGCGTCCCGTCGACGAGCGAGTACCGGGAGTCGATGCCGATCACCCCGCCCCAGGTCCGCGTCCCCACCAGCGGGCCGATGCCGCGGATCTTGATCCCGGCGCTGACGATGTCCCCGTCCGAGCCCGCGAACTCGTCGGTGATCGTCACGATCGGCCCCCGGGGCGAGTCCTCCGGGTAGCGCATCGGCTCGTAGCCGCGTGCCCGCGCCCACCCCGTGACCTTGCGGGACAGCTTCTCCAGCACGAGCTCCGACAGGTGCCCGCCGCCGTTCTCGCGCACGTCCACGACCAGCCCGTCGAAGGCCATCTCGGTACGCAGGTCGCGGTGGAACTGCGCCCACCCCGTCGCCACCATGTCAGGCACGTGCAGGTATCCGAGCCTGCCGCCGGAGGCCTCCCGGACGCGGGCGCGGCGGCTCTCCACCCAGTCGTGGTAGCGCAGCCGGGTGTCCTCCGCGATCGGGCTGACCACGACGCGGCGGGTGTCCCCGCCGGCGGCCGGCCGTACGGTCAGCTCAGTGGGCTGGCCGGCGGTGCCCGCCAGGAGGGCCAGCGGACCGCGTACCGGATCCACGGGACGCCCGCCAACCGCGACGATCGCGTCGCCGGGACGGACGGCCACCCCGGGCGCGAGCAGCGGGGAGCGCGCGTCGTGGTCGGAGGACTCGCCGGGCAGGATGCGTACGACCCGCCACACGCCGTCGTCGTCCCTGGCGAGGTCCGCGCCCAGGAGCCCCTGGCGGAGACGCGGGTCGACGCCGGCGCCGTTGGCGCTCGCGTACGCGTGGGAGGTGCCCAGCTCGCCCTGCGTCTCCCAGAGCAGGTCGATCAGCTCGGAGTGAGCGCCGATGCGTCCCACCAGGGGCTCGTAGCGGTCGAGCACGCCCTGCCAGTCGACGCCGTTCATGTCCTCGCGCCAGAAGTGGTCGCGCATGAGGCGGCCGGCCTCGCGGAAGCCCTGCCGCCACTCGGCGATCGGGTCGATCTCCACGGCGATCCGGTCGAGGTCGATGGAGACGACCTCGTCGCCCTCGGTGGCGGCGCGGGTCTGCAGGCCGTTCTTGCCGTTGGTGACGAGCCTGCCGCCGTCGCCGCTGACCTCGAACGCACGCACCTCCTTGCCCAGCTCGGACTTGGCGCGCTTCTTGAGGTCGTAGCGTTCGAGCACGATCTCGGTGACCGGCTCGGTGCCGTCGCCGAGCTGCCCAGCGAGGGGGTGGCGCAGCCAGAGCAGGGCGTCCTTGGCGGTACGCAGGTTGCCGTAGCGGCCCGCGGGCACCGGCACCGGCACCACGCGCGAGGGGAGCCCTTCGGGATCGACCTCGGTACGCGGTGCGGCGTCGTCCTTCTTGTCGTCCTTGGCGGGCTTGTCGTCCTCGCCGTTGAACCCGCGTCCCTGCAGGGAGGGGTCGAACGGCGACGGCGTGGTGGCCTGCAGGGGCACGATGTACGGCTTGCACCCGCCATGGAAGGACATGTCGAAGACGTGCGCGTCGTACACCGGGTCGAAGGTCCGCACCGACAGGAACGCCAGGTGCTTCCCGTCCTTGGTGAACATCGGGTCGAAGTCGGAGAACCGCACCGACGTCACGTCGATCACCGACGTCCCGTCGACCCGCCCCATCTTGATCTGCGACAGCGGCTCGTGGTGCGGGTGCACCCAGGCCAGCCACCCCGAGTCGGGCGAGAACGTGAGCCCGCTGACGTCTCCCTGCGTGGTCCGGTCGAGCTGACGGATATTTCCGGACTCGATGTCGACGACCAGCAGCCGCCCGTCATGCGTGGCGACCGCCACGTGCTTGCCGTCGGGCGAGACCGTCAGTTCGAGCACCCGCCCGAGCTCCCCGGTGGCCAGCGTCCTGACCTCGCCGCCCGGCGTGCCGATCTCCAGCCCGTCCTCGCCGCTGGCGTCCGACACCCAGACGGCCCGGCCGCCCGCGTCGAGCACCTGCGGCAGCCGTACGCGGACACCCGGCTGCGCCCGCAGCACGCCCGCGGGCCCGTCGCGGTGGGTCACCCAGTGGGCGGTGCCACGGATCTCCACGGCGCTGGCCCGCCCGCTCGCGTCCGGCGAGAACGCGCCGACCCGCAGCGGCGCGGGGCGCTTGGCCCGCCCCGGCCGCGGCCCGCCCAGCGTCACGTCCAGCCGGTACGGCTCCGCGTCCAGGCTCTCCAGCAGCCAAAGGTCCCCGGCGTGGCTGTAGATGACCCGCTCCCCGTCGCCGACGGCGTGGCGAGCGTAGAACTCCTGGTGATCGCTGTGCCTGCGCAGGTCGGACCCGTCGGGCAGGGCGGAGTAGACGTTGCCGACGCCGTCGACGTCGGACAGGAAGACGAGCCGGTCCCCCACCCAGTTGACCGCCCAGTACTGCGCGGTGCTGTCGGCGAACAGGCGGGCGAACTCCCCGTCGCCCTCCGCGTCGACCCAGATCTTGCCGGCCGTGCCACCCCTGTACCGCTTCCACTGCGACGGCTCGCGCCACATCGGCGACACGGTGGCCACCCGCGCGCCGCTGACGGCCACGTCGCTGACCCACCCGTACGGCAGGCGCGTGGCGGGGCCGCCGTCGAGCGGCACCGCGTACGCCCAGGTCCGGCCCCGCTCGCTCTGCCCGGCCGCGGTGATCGCCAGCACGTCGCCCTCGCCCGTCCAGCCGCGTACGCCGGTCGTGGCGCTACCCCAGTAGGTCAGCCGCTCGCCCTCGGGGCCGTCGATCCCGGCCGCGAACACCTCCGGCGCGCCCTCCTTGCCGCCCGTCCACGCGATGCGCGTGCCGTCGGGCGAGAATCTCGGGTGCGACACCGGGACGCGGTCGGCGGTGAACCGCCAGGCCCTGCCTCCGGACAGGGGAGCCAGCCAGACATCGTCGTCTGCGACGAAGGTGACCATGTCACCGTGGATATGCGGGTATCTGAGGTATGCGCCGTTTGTCACATGTGCACATTAATGCCAGATGCCAAGGTCAGCCCAAGAATTCTCCCTCGAACGGGCCCACCACGTCCCGCGAACTGTCAAGTAGGGGATGTGCCTGAAATGCCGGGAAGAGGGTGGACTATGAAGTTTTGCGCCCGTCCACACCAGCTCCCGTCCCGCCTGGCGGCCGCGGCCGTCATCCTCAACTCCGGGCTCAGCAAGGTCCACGCCGACGAGCAGACCGCGGCGGGCCTGCACGGCATGGCCGCGAACACGTACCCGTTCCTGCGTGACATGGACCCGGTGGCCTTCACCAAGCTGCTCTCCAGAAGCGAGATCGCGATCGGGACCGCGCTACTCGTGCCGATCGTGCCGTCGCTGGTGGCGGGGGCCGCTCTGACCGGGTTCGCGGCGGGGCTGGTCGGCCTGTATCTCAGGACGCCGGGGATGCGGCAGGAGGGCAGCCTGCGCCCGTCCGAGCAGGGCATCGGGCTGGTCAAGGACATCTGGCTGCTCGGCATCGGCGTAGGGCTGGTGCTCGAGGAGCTCCAGTCCACCGACTAAGACCGACAAACCAGGGTACGCGGCACCATATGGTACAAATCGGCTACACCTTGATGTCCGAGCAGACCCCCGCGCGGGAGCTGGTCGATCACGCCGCGGTGGCCGAGCGGATCGGCTTCGACTACGCGGTCATCTCCGATCACTACTTCCCGTGGATCGAGGAGATGGGGCACTCGCCGTACTGCTGGTCCGTGCTCGGCGCGGCGGCCCAGGTCACCCGGCGCCTGCCGCTCATGACGTACGTGACCTGCCCCATCATGCGCTACCACCCGGCCGTGGTGGCCCAGAAGGCGGCGACCATGGGCGTGCTGAGCGAGGGCAGGTTCACGCTGGGCCTCGGGGCGGGCGAGAACCTGAACGAGCACGTCATCGGCGAGGGCTGGCCACCCGTGGACACCCGGCACCGGATGTTCGCCGAGGCGATCCGGATCATCAAGCTGCTGTTCGGCGGCGACTACGTCACGTACCAGGGCGAGTTCTACGACGTCGACTCGGCCAAGCTCTACGACCTGCCGGAGCGGCCGGTCCCGCTCGCCATCGCCGCCTCGGGCGGCCAGTCCGCGGAGATCGCCGCCGAGTACGGCGACGTGCTGGTGGTCAACGAACCGCTGCCGGACGTGGTCAGGCAGTTCAACGCCGCGGGCGGGCACGGCAGGCCCGTGTACGGGCAGCTGCCCATCGCGTACGACACCGATCCCGAGGCAGCCAGGGATCGGGCACACCGCCTGTGGCGCTGGGCGGCCGCCGGCGGCTGGAAGGTCATGGCCGAGCTGCCCGGTCCGGTGAACTTCGCCGCCGCGACCGGCACCGTACGGCCCGAGGACGTGGCCCAGAGCGTGCCGTGCGGGAACGACGTGGACGCGGTCGTGCAGGGCGTCAGGCAGTTCGCCGACGCCGGGTACACCCACGTCGCGCTCGTCCAGATCGGGCACGACCAGCAGCAGCCGTTCTTCGACTGGGCGGAGAAGGAGCTGCTGCCGGCCTTGCGCGAGCTATGAGTTACGGGACGATGTTGACCAGCTTGGGCGCCCGGACGATCACCTTGCGGGGCGAGTTCGTCAGGTAAGGGGCGACCTTCTCCGAGGCCAGCGCCAGCTGGCGCAGCTCGTCCTCGGTGATGTCCGGCGAGACCTCCAGCCGGTCGCGCACCTTGCCCGCCACCTGCACCACGCAGGTGACCGACTCCTGCACCAGCAGCGCGGGCTCGGCCACCGGCCACCCGGCGAAGGCGACGGCGCCGGTGCGGCCCAGCCGCTCCCAGCCCTCCTCGGAGGTGTACGGGGCCACCAGCGACAGCATGATCGCCAGCGTCTCCGCGGCCTCGCGCACCGCGGGGTCGCCCGCGCCGGGGCCGGAGTCGATGGCCTTGCGCGTGGCCGAGGTCAGCTCCATCATGCGCGCCACCGCGACGTTGAAGCGGTAGGACTCGACCAGCTTGGTGACCTCGTCGATCGTGCGGTGGGTGACCTTGCGCAGCTCCACGTCGCCGCCCTCGAACGCCACGCCGGGCGCGCTGTCCACCTCGGACATGACGCGCAGCGCGCGGGCCAGGAACTTCAGCGACGCCGCCGGCGAGAGGTCGGCCCAGTCGATGTCGTCCTCGGGCGGCCCGGCGAAGACCATGGTCAGGCGCACGGCGTCGACGCCGAAGTCGTCGATCTGCTGGCCCAGATCGACGCCGTTGCCCAGGGACTTCGACATGGCCTTGCCGCCGTTGATCACCTGGCCCTGGTTCAGCATGCGCCGGAACGGCTCGGTGAAGTCGACCATGCCCATGTCGTGCAGGACCTTGGTGAAGAACCGCGAGTAGAGCAGGTGCAGCACCGCGTGCTCGATGCCGCCGACGTACTGGTCGATCGGGCCCCACTTGCGCACCCGCTCGACGTCGAACGGGCCGTCGGTGTAGCCGGGCGAGCAGTAACGCAGGTAGTACCACGACGAGTCGACGAACGTGTCCATCGTGTCGGTGTCGCGCTTGGCCGCGCCGCCGCACTTGGGGCACTCGACGTTGACCCACTCGGTGGCGCTGGCCAGCGGGGAGACGCCCTTGGGGGCCAGTGCCTCGCCGCGCATGTCGGGCAGCGTGACCGGCAGCTGCTCGTCGGGGACGGGCACCTCGCCGCAGTCGCCGCAGTGGATGATCGGGATCGGGGTGCCCCAGAACCGCTGGCGGGACAGCAGCCAGTCGCGCAGCCGGTAGTTGACCGCGCCCGTGCCCCTGCCCTCGCGCTCCAGGATCTCGATGATCTTGGAGATGGCCTCGACCTTGGTCAGGCCGTCGAGCGGCCCGGAGTTGACCAGCGTGCCCTCGCCCGGCGTGGCCTCGCCGGTCTCTCCCGGGTCGGCCAGGCCGGTGTGCACGACGACCTTCACCGGCAGCTCGAACTTCACCGCGAAGTCCAGGTCGCGCTGGTCGTGGGCGGGCACGGCCATGATGGCGCCGTGTCCGTAGTCGGACAGCACGTAGTCGGCCGCCCAGACCGGGATGCGCTCGCCGTTGACCGGGTTGACCGCGTAGCGGCCCAGGAAGACGCCGGTCTTCTCCTTGTCGGTGGACAGCCGCTCGATGTCGCTCAGCTTGGCGACCTCGGCGCGGTAGGCCTCGAACTCGGCGCGGTGCTCGTCGGTGACGATCTCGTCGGCCAGCTTGGCGTCCACGGCGACCACGAAGAAGGTGGCGCCGAACAGCGTGTCGGGCCGCGTGGTGTAGACGTGGACCGGCTCCTCGCGGCCCTCGATCTCGAACAGCACGTCGGCGCCCTCGGAGCGGCCGATCCAGTTGCGCTGCATGGTCAGCAGCCGCTCGGACCAGCCCTCCTGCAGCTGGTCCATGTCGTCCAGCAGGCGCTGCGCGTAGTCAGTGATCTTGAAGTACCACTGCGTCAGCTCGCGGCGGACGACGTCGGCGCCGCAGCGCTCGCACTTGCCGGCCACGACCTGCTCGTTGGCCAGCACGGTCTGGTCGTTGGGGCACCAGTTGACCAGGCCGCCCTTGCGGTAGGCCAGGCCGCGCTCGAAGAACCGGTTGAACAGCCACTGGTTCCACCGGTAGTAGTCGGGGTCGCTGGTGTGCAGACGGCGCGACCAGTCGAAGGACAGCGCGTAGCGCTTGAACGAGGTGACCTGCGTCTCGATGTTGGCGTAGGTCCACTCGGCCGGGTGGGCGTTCCGCTTGATCGCGGCGTTCTCCGCCGGCAGACCGAAGGAGTCCCACCCGATCGGGTGCATGACGTTGTAACCCTGCTGGTACCAGTAACGAGCGACCACGTCGCCCAGCCCGAAGGCCTCGGCGTGCCCCATGTGCAGGTCGCCGGACGGGTAGGGGAACATGTCGAGCATGTAGCGGCGCTCGCGCGGGTCAGCCGGGTCTTCGCTCGCCCGGTAGGGTTCCTGCTCCTCCCACCGCTGCTGCCACTTGGCCTGCAGCGCCTGCGGATCGTACTCACTCACGGCTACTGTCCTTCTGGCTTGATTCGGACCCCATAAGAAAACCCCCCGTGCACACAACGAGGGGTAGCCGCGACGGCGAGAATCTTCAGGGCCGTCGCGGCCCGCTAAGAAGCAGGGTCGCGGAACGCATGTGTCAAGCCTAGCGCACGTCTTCGGCTGAATGCAGATACTCGATCGAGGTCCGCAGGCACAATGGACCCTTCAGGTCCAGCGAGACCTGATGGTGATGTATCCGTTGTGACCTCATTCGTCCCCTATGAATACCCTTGTCACCGTGGTGTACCCAGCTGAGCCCGAGCGACCGGAGGCAGGCCTGCCCATGCAGGACCCGCCGACGGATCCGCACGGCTTCCCTCGTTTCGCTGCGGAACCACCTGTATCTCCTGGAAAATCCCATGAGATCATGCCTGGTACGTCAAATCCGGATATAACGGGCTATCCGGACAGATACTCGGGAGGGCCGGCAGCAATGGCAACGGAGAATTCCGGACCACACCTGCCACCGTCCTGGCCAGACGCACCGCGCCGCGACGCGCCCGGCTCCCCCGCAACGGAGGTCCCCATGTCCTGGCCCGAGGCCCCGAGGTCCGCTCAGCAGGACCCGGCGTGGCCCGAGCCGCCGCGCACGGACGACGCCTGGCCGGAGCCACCCCGCAGGTCCCGCCCCGAGCCCGCCCGTTCCCAGGCCGGGGGCCCGCAGTCGTGGCCGGACCTGCCGCCCCAGGGCGCCACCGGACCCTCCTGGCCGGCCCCGCCGGCCCGCGACGCCACCGGCCCCTCCTGGCCCGAGCCCTCCCCGCAGGGCGCCTCCGGACCTTCCTCCTGGCCGGACGTGCCGCCCCCGAACGCGGCAGGCCCTTCCTCCTGGCCCGACTCGTCGCCGCAGAGCGCCGGACCGTCCTCCTGGCCGGAGGCGTCGCCGCAGAGCGCGCCGACCGCCTGGTCCGACTCTCCTCCGCAGAACGGGCCTTCCTCCTGGTCCGACTCCCCGCCGCAGAACGGCCCGGCCTCGTGGACGGATGCCGCACCGCAGGGCGGGCGGGCCTCCCGGCCCGACCTTCCGCTCCCCGGCGGACCGTCGCCGCTCCCGGGCGGGCCGTCCTCGCTCCCCGGCGGGCCGTCCTCATGGCCGGACGGGCCTCAACAGGGCAGCGCCGGGCCGGCCTCCTGGTCCGAGGCGCCGGCACGGGGCGGCTCGGAGTTCCCCCCGCGAGGCGGGGAGCGCCCGGTGCCGGACCCGATCCCCGCGTGGGAGCAGCCGCCGGACCCGATCCCGGCGTGGGAACAGCCGCCCCCGGCCGCCGGCTCCTGGTCGAACCTCTCCTCCCCCGCCCCCTGGCCCCCCGCCGAGCGGGACAACGCCGGCTCCCCGGAGCAGGCGACGGCCATGTACCAGGTCGACGACCTTCCGCAGGGCGCGCACGCGCCGCCCCGGCAGGCACACCCTTCCGAAGAGCGGACGATGACGTACGCCCAGCACACGGAGAACCTGCTCAACGACCGCGCCACCCCCTCCCCCACCATGGACTCATCGAACATCAGCGCCACACCCCCCGCCGAGGACACCGGCGCCCCGCGCCCCGGCTCGAACCTGAACCGCGACCCCTCGGACCCCGACCGCCCGTTCGTGACCGCAGGCCAGATCAGCGGCTCCCGCACACCGCCGCCGGAGCGCCAGCAGGAGCTCTGGAACACCGTCTTCGGCGACGACTACCAGGCCATGGGCGAGGACTCCCTGGAGGAGGAGAGCCAGGGCAGGCCCATCTGGATCTACGCGCTCGGCGGCTCCGTGGCGATCGCGCTGGTCGCCGCGCTGCTGTGGGCGTTCCTCGCCGGCCCGCTGGCCGGTGACGACCCGGCGGCCTCCAACACCGTGGCCGAGAAGCCCACGACCCCGCAGAAGCCGAGCTCCACGAGGTCCTCGACCACGATCGGCGCGCTGCCGAAGTACCCGGGCAAGGCCGCCCCGGTCCTCGGCAGGGTGCCCGACGCCGCCGCCGGGATCTCACTCCCGCGCCTGGGCGGCACGTGGCGGCTGGACACGCGTACCACCGTCAAGGCCACGTACAACTACGACACCCGCCAGTTCGTCCCGATCACGCAGGACACGAGCGCCCAGCTCATGTCGGGCCCGCTGCCGCAGAAGCTGGCCTCGTACTACGAGAAGGACAACCTGGAGCCGGTCATCAAGCAGGTGGTGCTGGACGCGCGCAAGCGCTTCTTCCCCACCGGCAACAAGGTCCGCAAGATCGCCCAGCAGCCGATCAAGGTGGGCGACAACACGGGACGGCTGATCGCGTACTCGCTGACGTCGGAGACCGAGAAGGCCACGATCGTGACGATGGCCGTCAACACCGGGGGCAACCTCCCGGCCATCGTCTACATGTCGATCCCGGCGGACAGCAAGCAGCTCCTGCCCGACATCCGCACGGTCATGAACCAGCTGAGGATCGGCGCCCAGGGCTGATCAGAAGTCGCACTCCATGTGCTTGATCCCGTTGATGAACATGGAGTGCAGCCGGTCGGGACGGCCGCCCTCGATGCGCGGCACGCGGCGCAGCAGCTCGCGGAACATCACCGTGATCTCCCGCCGGGCCAGGTGCGCGCCCAGGCAGAAGTGGGGCCCGGGCCCGCCGAAGCCGACGTGCGGGTTGGGCTGCCGGGTGATGTCGAAGCGGTGCGGGTCGGCGAACACGCTCTCGTCCCTGTTCGCCGACCAGTAGAACAGGACCGCCTTCTCGCCCTTGCGGTAGAGGTGCCCGTTCATCTCGTGGTCCCTGGTGACCTTGCGGCGCATGAAGTTCACCGGGGAGGCCAGCCGGACGATCTCCTCCACGGCGCCGGGCGCGTGCCCGTCGATGTCCTCCAGCCAGAGCGCGCGCTGGTCGGGGTTGTTGGTGAGCAGGCGCAGCCCGTACGAGATGGCGTTCCTGGTGGTCTCGTTGCCCGCCACCACCAGCAGGATGAAGAACGACCCCAGCTCCTGCATCGTCAGCCGCTCGCCGTCGATGTTGGCGTTGACCAGGGACGACGTCAGGTCGTCCGTGGGGTTCTCGGCGCGGTGGGCGGCGAGGTCCTGCACGAGCTGCTGGAGCTCCATGCCGGCGGTGAGCAGGCGCTCGGCGAGCTGGGTGAGGTCGGCGCCGCCGTATTCGGGGTCGAAGCCGCCGAGGATGACGTTCGAGTGCTCGAAGACGAACCGGTAGTCCCGCTCGGGGATGCCCATCATGTCGCAGATGATCTTCAGGGGGAGGCGCGCGGCGACCTCGGTGACGAAGTCGCCGCCCGGCCCCTTCGCCAGCAGGTCGTCCACGATGCCGGCGGCCGCCGCCTCCACGTCCGCCTCGAACTGCTTGATCATCTTGGGCGTGAACGCGCGCGAGACGATCCTGCGCAGCCTGGCGTGGCGCGGGTCGTCCATGTTGATCATCGAGCCGAAGTACTCGGCGAACTCGGCGGGCATGTCGGGGATGTTCGTCGCGCCGCCGTCGCCCGAGCAGAAGACCTCGGGGTTGCGGCTGGCCTCGAGGATGTCGGCGTGCTTGACCAGGGCGTGGTAGCCGGGGCCCCTGGGCGCGAAGTCGATCTCCATCTCCTGGAAGAAGGCGGGGGTCCGCAGCGCGCGCAGCCGCTCGAACGCCTCCTCGCGCTCGCTCATGGGCCTGGCCCAGAAGTCGCGATCAGACAGATCGAAGTCAAGGACGCTCATAAGGCCATCTTTTGTGAAAGCAACCACTTACGTCAATGTGCTCATGGCCCGGAAAACCAGTGGCTCCCGGTGGTGGGCGGGCTCTAGGGTGGCGCGCATGACGTTCTTCTTCCACCTCCGGTAGCGATCCGCCGGCGGGTCGCGGACGACCCCACCGCCGGCGATGCGGGACGGCTGAGCGAGCGCCGTTCCGGGTCGCGACGTGGGAGAAGGACACGTGCATACCTTTGCCGTGGCCAGGGCGGTGCATGGCATCGAGCCCCTGGTGGCCACGGAGATTCGACGTTCCCGGCTGGGCGTGGTGCACGGGGTGCGCCATCGCGAGGTGTGGTTCGAGGCCGCGCCTGGGGCCGACCTGACGGGCCTGCGGACCGCGGACGACGTGCTGCTGGCCGCCGCCGTGGTGGACGGGATCGGCCACGGCCGCTCCGCGCTGCGCCGGCTGGCCCTCGCGGCCCGCTCCGTGAGCCTGGGAGGGCTGACGGGCAGCGGGGTGGAGGTGTCGGCGTCGTTCGTCGGGCGGCGCAACTACACCCGGTTCGAGATCGAGGACGCGGTCGGGGCCGAGCTGGCGCGGCCGCTGCGGCTGCCGTACCACTCCAGGAGGGACGGCGCGCGGCCGCCGCGGGACGCGATGTCGTGGCGGGTCACGATCGAGGGCGACCGGGCGCTCATCGCGCTGCGACTGGCGGACCGGCCGCTGCACCGGCGGGCGTACAAGACGGACTCGATCCGGGGCACGCTGCACCCGCCGGTGGCCGCCGCCATGGCGGCGCTGGCCCGCCTCGGGGGCGCGGGGACGGTGCTCGACCCGTGCTGCGGCGCGGGCACGACGCTCATCGAGGCCCACGCGCTGGCCCCCAGGGCGCGTCTCCTGGGCTTCGACCACGACCCGGCCGCACTCCGCGCCGCCACCGCCAACGCACGGGCCGGGGGCGCGGCAAGCGCCGGGGTCGGGGGCGGGGCGGCGTTCGGGTGGGGGGTGGCGGACGGCGGGCGGATCCCGCTGGCCGACGGGAGCGTGGACCGGGTGCTGGTGAACCCGCCCTGGGGGCGTCAGGTGCCGCCCCGCGGGCTGCTCGCGCGGGACCTCGGCCGGCTCTGGCGGGAGGTCCGGCGGGTGCTGGCCTCCGACGGGCTCGCCGTGGCGCTGGTGCACGACGGGATCCCGCGCGGGTTCGCGCTGGAGGAGGCGGTCCGGGTCAGCCTCTCGGGGCAGCATCCGGAGATCGCGGTCCTCAGGAAGGAGGCGGGCCGCGTCAGGAGGTGAACCCCCGCGGGCGGACCTGGGTCATCTCGGCCGCGGACGGCGCGCCGAGCCAGTCCAGGATCAGCCGGTTGACCTCGGCCGGGCGCTCCAGGTGAAGGAAGTGCCCGGCGCCCGCCACCAGCTCGGCCCGCGACCCCGGGGGCAGGTGGCTCATCGCGTTCTTGGCCAGCTCGGCGCTCAGGCCTCCGTCCTGGGCGCCGTGCAGGTACAGGACGGGGCCGGTGATCCCGCCCTCCAGGGCCGGGTAGCGGCCGGACGGAGGCGTGGTGCCGAGCATGGCCCGGTAGTAGCCGAGGGCCGCGCTCAGGTTGGCGGGCTGGCCGATGCTGCGCCGTACGAACTCCAGGTCCTCGCGCGCGTCGTAGCCGGGCGACCAGTCGCGCCAGAGGCCCTCGAGGAAGCCGGGGCTCGCGGCGGCCGCCTCGCCCACGGCCGTCTGGAAGAGGAAGACGTAGAACGACCGCTTGAGCTGCTCGTACTCCAGGAACCCGGCGCCGAGCGAGCCGGGCGGCGGCACCGCGAGCGTGACGGCGCGCCGGAAACGTCCTGCCAGGTGGTACACGGGGAAGGCGCCCCAGTCGTGCCCGATGACGACCGCGTCCTCGTCGCCCCCGAGCTCCTCGTGCAGCGCGCGGACGTCGGCGACCAGCGCGGCGTCCTCGTACGCGCCGTCGGCGGGCACCTCGGTGGGCGCGTATCCCCGCATGAACGGCGCGACCGCGCGGTAGCCGCGCTGGGCCAGCGCGGGCATCAGGTGCCGCCAGGTGTGTGCGGAGTCGGGGAAGCCGTGCAGGCACAGCGCCAGCGGCCCCTCACCCAACGACAGATACGCGAACTCCACCCCGTTGGCGTGGATAGTCCTGATCTCCATGACTGCGAAACCTAGCATTCGACCCGCCTCGGAGGTACCACTACTCGAAGGGGCCTGTCTCACAGAGGAGAACACATGCGGCGGGGATGGGTGCTCGCGCTCGCGTCATTGACCATCGTGCTCGTCGTGGTGGACCTGACCGCCGTGACGATCGCGCTGCCCGACATCCGCTCCGGCCTGGGGGCGAGCCTGCCCGAGGTGCAGTGGGTGGTGGACGCGTACGCGCTCACGCTGGCCGCGGTCCTGTTACCCGCCGGGGTCCTGGCCGACCGCTACGGCAGGCGCCGGCTGCTGACGATCGGGGTCTCGGTCTTCACCCTGGCCTCGCTGGCCTGCGCCCTGGCCCCGACGGCGCCCCTGCTCGACCTGGCCAGAGGCGTGCAGGGCCTGGGCGCGTCGGCGCTGTACGGGACCACGACACCGTTGATCGCCTCCGTCTACCCCGAAGGGCCGGAGCGGGGCAAGGCGCTCGGGATCTTCAGCGCGGTCTCCGGCCTGGCCATGACGCTGGGCCCGGTCGTGGGCGGGGCGCTGACGGGGGCGTTCGGCTGGCGGGCGATCTTCCTGATCAACCTGCCGATCGGCGCGTTCGTGCTGGTGGCGCTGCGGCAGCGGGTGGCGGAGTCGCGCGGCAGTGGCCATCTCGACCCGGCGGGGATCGTGCTGATCGCGGCGGCGCTGTTCGCGATCATCCCGGCGCTCATCCACGACCTCCCGTGGCTGCTGGTGGCGGGGCTGGTCCTGCTGGCGGCGTTCGTGGTCGTGGAGCGGCGCTCGGCCGAGCCGATGATCGACTTCGGGCTCTTCAGGAACGGGGTGTTCGCGGTCGGCTCGGGAACGACGCTGCTCATGCTGGCCGCGCTGCTGGGCGCGTTCACGTACCTCACGCTGTACGTGCAGGGCGAGCTGCACACCAGCCCTGTCGAGGCGGGCACCCGTTTCCTGGCCTTCAGCGCGGCGGCCGTCATCGGGCCCGTCGCGATCGGCCGGGTGCTGCACCGGTGGCCGATGGGCGTGCTCATCGCCGCCGGCCCGGCGCTGATCGCGGTCGCGCTGCTGGTCATGAGCGTCCCCGCGGCCGACCCGTGGACGCCGATCATGTTCGGGCTGTTCGTTGGCGGCCTGGGCCTGGGCGCCGGGAACGTCGTCGCCAACCAGGTCGGCCTGACCGCGCCGATGGACCGGGTGGGCATGGCCACCGGCGTCGTGAACACGGTCAAGCAGGTCGGCACGGCCGTGGGCGTGGCCGTGCTGGCGGCGCCGTACCGGGCGGGGGTCACCTCGATGTTGCTGGTGGCGGCCGGGCTGGCGCTGGCCGGAGCGCTGCTGCCGGTGGCGCTGCTCCGGCGCGCAGGTCAGAAGGTGTAGCTCATGTGCTTGATGCCGTTGATGAAGTTGGACAGCAGGTGGTCGGGCTCGCCCACGGCCTTGATGTGCGGCACCCGGGTGAACAGCTCGCGGAACATCACGGTCATCTCCCTGCGCGCCAGGTGCGCGCCCAGGCAGTAGTGCGGCCCGGGCCCGCCGAAGCCGACGTGCGGGTTGGGGTCGCGGGTGA
This sequence comes from Nonomuraea sp. NPDC003709, assembly GCF_040610775.1. NCBI lineage: Bacteria > Bacillati > Actinomycetota > Actinomycetes > Streptosporangiales > Streptosporangiaceae > Nonomuraea > Nonomuraea sp. NPDC003709. The sequence continues at coordinate 81,136 of NZ_JBEXMW010000021.1, forward strand.
TGTCGAAGGTGTCGGGGTCGGCGAAGACGGCCTCGTCGCGGTTGGCGGAGTTGTAGAAGAGCAGCACCTTGTCGCCCTTCTTGTACCGCATGCCGTTCATCTCGTGGTCCCGCGTCAGCGTGCGGCGGAACTGGATCACCGGCGTGGCGTAGCGGATGATCTCGTCGCACGCGGTGACGATGTGGCCGTCGAAGTTGTTCAGCAGGATCGCGCGCTGGTGGGGGTGCTCGGTGAAGAGCCTGAGGCCGTGCGCGATGGCGTTGCGGGTGGTCTCGCTGCCCGCCACCACGAGCAGGATGAAGAACGACCCGAGCTGCTGCGGGCTGAGCCGCTCCTCGCCGTTGACCAGCAGGCTGACCAGGTCGCCCGTGGGGCGCTTGCGCCGCTCGTCGCCGAGGCGGGCGGCCAGCCGGTTGAGGGAGTAGCCGGCGCGCAGCAGCTTGCCCAGGCCCTTGGCGACGTTGCGGCGGGTGAGGTCGGTGCCGACGCCGGTGTACTCGGGGTCGGTGTTGCCCAGGATGACGTTGGTCTGCTGCAGCACCATGTCATGGAACTCGGCCGGGATCCCCATCATGTCGCAGATGACCCGTACGGGGAGCTTGGCGGCCACCTGCGCGACGAAGTCGCCCGGCCCCTGCTCGATCGCGTCGTCCACGATCTCGGCGGCGGCCCTGGCGAGGTCCTCCTCCATCTTCGCCAGGATGCGCGGCGTGAACGCCCTGGAGACGATCCGCCGTAACTGCGCGTGCTTGGGGTCGTCCATGTTGATCATGGAGCCGAAGTACACGCTCAGCCAGCGGGGCATGTCGGGAATGCTGTTGGAGCAGGGCTCGCTGCTGAACACGGCTGCGTTCCTGCTGGCCTCGGTCACGTCGGCGTGGCGCACCAGGGCGTAGAAGCCGGGGCCGCCGCCGATGAACGGCAGGATCTGCTCCCGCATGAAGACCGGGCGGTCCATCTGTCTCAGCCTGCGAAAGGCCTCATTGCGCTCGGACTGCGGCAGGCCCCAGAACGGGATCTGCGACAGGTCCAGGTCAGCGGACAGTGTCATATCACACAAGCCTTCTGCAAGTGCCCACTTACGTCAAGAGGCACTTACCGGTGCTTCCCGATCAGATCGGCTGCCTTTTCGCCGATCATGATAGCCGGGGCATGGGTGTGGCCGCGGTTCAACGTCGGCATCACCGACGCGTCGACGACCCTGAGCCCTTCGACCCCGCGTACGCGCAGGAAGGGGTCGACCACGGAGGCGTCGTCCGTCCCCATGCGGCAGGTGCCGACCGGGTGGTAGAGCGTCTCGCCGCGCTCGCGCACCCACCGCGCGAGCTCCTCGTCGCTCTCCGGCGCCCAGTACGGCGCCATCGGCCCGCCCGCCCACGGCTTCATCGCCGCCGTGGCGAAGACCTGCTTGGCCGTCTTCAGCCCCGCGACCAGGCGTTTGACGTCGGCCTCTGCGCTCAGATAGCCGGGGTCGATGACCACGTCCCGGCCGTTGAGCCCGACCCTGCCGCGGCTCTCCGGCTGCAGCAGCACGACGCCGACGGTGAGCCCGTGGCCGGTCGGCGGGGTGAGGCCGTGGTCGACGAACGGCCCGGGCGCGAAGATCAGCTCGATGTCGGGGGCGGGCTCCTCGGCCGAGGTCCTGATGAACGCGACCGCCTCGCCCACGTTCGTGGTGAGCATGCCGGAGCGCAGCACGATGTAACGCAGCAGGTTGCTGATCGACTCGGCCTTGGTCAGCGTCACCGGCTGCTTGCACTCGACGTACACGCCGCTCGAAAGGTGATCCTGGAGGTTCTTGCCGACCTCGGGCAGCTCGTGCACGACCGTGACCCCCGCGTCACGCAGCTCGTCGGGGGCGCCCACCCCGGAGCGCATCAGCAGGTACGGGGATCCGATCGCGCCCGCGGACAGGATGACCTCACCCTTGGCCCTGACCTGGGCCCCGCCGCTGTGCTCGATGCCGATCGCGCGCCTGCCCTCGAACACCACCCGGTCCACGGTGGCCCCGGTGATCACGTGGAGGTTGGACCGGCCCTTGGCCGGGCGCAGGTACGCGTCGGCCGAGCTCCATCTGCGGCCCCGGTTCTGGGTGACGGGGGTGGGGCTGCAGCCCTCGTTGGAGGGGCCGTTCAGCTCCTTGAGCCGGGTGAGCCCGAGCTCCTCGCACGCCTTGAGGAAGGCGGCGGTGGTGACGTTGGGGCTGCGCAGCTCGGAGATGTAGAGGGGCCCGGAGGTGCCGTAGACGCCGCCCTCGTTGCTGCCGACGCGGTGCTCGGCCCTGGTGAAGTACGGCAGGACCTCGCTGTACGACCAGCCGGGGACGCCCCACTGGTCGTAGTCGCGCTCGCAGCCGCGCACCCACATCTGGGCGTTGAGCGAGGACGAGCCGCCGATCACGCGGCCGCGGGGCCAGTAGAGCTCGCGGCCCGACATCTCGCCCTGTTTGGCCGTGGTGTAGTTCCAGTCGTAGTCGGTCTTGAACAGCTTGGCGAAGCCCGCGGGCATGCGGATCTCCAGTTTGTCGTCCTGGCCGCCCGCCTCGACCAGCGCGACCGTCACGCCGGGATCGGCCGAGAGCCTGTTGGCCAGCACGCATCCGGCGGATCCCGCCCCGACGATCACGTAGTCGTACTCCATGGCTCCTCCAAGTAACTTGTTACTTGCTTACTCCAGGCCAGGCGGCACGTCCATACGCAGTTGTGACCTCCGTTACCTACCGGTCGGTATGGCCTGCTGCGAGGATGGCGCCCAAGCCCCGGCTTTGAGGAGGAAGGCGTCATGCTCAACCTGTCGACCGTCCTGGAGGACAGCGCCAGGAACACCCCTGACGGCACCGCCATCGTCTTCGGCGACATGCGACTGCCGTACTCCATGATCGACACCATAGCCAACCAGGTCGCGAACCTCCTGGTCGCCCGCGGTGTCGGCAAGGGGGACAAAGTGGCGCTGGCGTGCCCCAACCTGCCGTATTTCCCGTTCGTCTACTTCGGCATCCTGAAGGCCGGCGCCACGGTGGTGCCGCTCAACGTGCTGCTGCAGTCGCGGGAGATCACCTACCATCTCGGCGACAGCGACGCCAAGGCCTTCTTCTGCTTCGAGGGCACCCCCGAGCTGCCGCTGGGCGAGCGCGGCAAGGCGGGCTTCGAGGCCGCGGAGGGCTGCGAGCACTTCTTCGTGCTGCCCGCGACCCCGCTCGCGACCGAGTCCGAGTACGGCGAGTCGGTCTGGGCGGCGTTGGGCGGCATGGCGGGCGAGTTCGAGACTGTGCAGACGTCGCCGGACGACACCGCGGTGATCCTCTACACCTCGGGCACCACGGGCCAGCCCAAGGGCGCCGAGCTCAGCCACCAGAACATGCTGCTGAACGCCATGGTCAGCGACAAGATGTTCCCCCGCTCCGACGAGGGCGACACGTACCTGGCGGTCCTGCCGCTGTTCCACTCCTTCGGCCAGACCGTGGTCATGAACACCGGCTTCCTGCGCGGCGCCACCGTCGTGCTGCTGCCGCGCTTCGACCCGGGCGACGCGCTGGCGCTCATGGCCAAGGAGGGCGTCACGTTCTTCGCCGGGGTGCCGACGATGTACTGGGGCATGCTCACCAAGATCCACGCGGACGGCGTGGAGGTGCCCCGCTCCCTGCGCGTCGCCGTCGCGGGCGGCGCGTCCTCGCCGGTGGAGGTGCTCAAGGACTTCGAGCGCACTTTCGGCATCGGCATCCTGGAGGGGTACGGCCTGTCGGAGACGTCGCCGGTGGCCAGCTTCAACCAGCTCGGCCGTCCCACCAAGCCCGGCACCATCGGCACCCCGATCTGGGGCGTGGAGATGAAGCTGGTCGACGGCGACTGGAAGACGGTCGAGGGCGAGGGCCCCGGCGAGATCGCCATCCGCGGCCACAACATCATGAAGGGCTACTACGGCCGCCCGGAGGCGACGGCCGAGGTGATGAACGACGGCTGGTTCCGCACCGGCGACATCGCCACCCGTGACGCGGACGGCTACTATTCCATCATCGACCGGGCCAAGGACATGATCATCCGTGGCGGCTTCAACGTCTATCCGCGGGAGCTCGAAGAGGTCCTGATGACCCACGAGGCCGTGTCGCTGGCCGCTGTGGTGGGGGTCGCGCACGAGTCCCACGGCGAGGAGATCAAGGCGTACGTCATCCCCGCGCCGGGCTCTGCGATCACCGAGGACGAGCTGATCGCCTGGGCCAAGGACAACATGGCGGCCTACAAGTACCCCCGGATGGTCGAGTTCCGCGACTCCCTGCCGATGACGGCCACGGGCAAGATCCTCAAGCGCGAGCTGCGGTAACCGGTCGATTCCTTTCCCTCAGGCGCGGGCACTCTGCCCGCGCCTTTCTCTTTGTGGAGGTCTCGTGGCGGACGGGTACGTCGTCATCACCGGAGGGCCGGGCGCCGGGAAGAGCACCCTGGTCGAGCACCTCGCCTCGCTGGGGTTCCGGGTGCAGCCGGAGGCCGGGCGGGCGATCATCCGGGACCAGGTGGCGATCTCGGGGCCGGCGTTGCCGTGGCTGGACCCGGAGCTGTTCGCCGAGCTGATGCTGGCGTGGGACCTGCGGTCCTACCACGCCGCCTCGGGGACGGGGCCCGTGGTCTTCGATCGGGGGCTGGTCGACACGATCGGATATCTGCGCATGCTGGGACGTACCGTGCCGCGGCACCTGCACAACGCGGCGCGGACGTACCGCTATCACCGGCGCGTGTTCGCCGCGCCGCCGTGGCCGGAGATCTACGAGCACGACAGCGAGCGGAGGCAGAGCCTCGGGGAGGCCGAGCGGACGTACGACGCGGTCGTGCGGGCCTACGCCGACTACGGCTACTCGGTGGTCACGCTGCCGCGGGCGCCGGTCGAGGAGCGGGCCGCGTTCCTCATCCGCGAGGCCGGCTGGCCGGCACGTACGTGAACGACACCGCCTCCATCAGCGGCCGGTGCCGGGTGTTGTGGAAGGACGCGATGCGCCACCTGCCGTCGGCCTCGCGGACCAGCGTGTACGTCTGCACCTTGGCCAGCTTGGCGGGGCGCTTCTTGGCCACGTCTCCCCTGCCGGTGACCACGGCGGCGCCGGGACCGTAGAAGCGCACCTCCGTGATCTCGTTGAACATCTTCGTGCCCTTGAGCACCGTGTCGAAGAGGGCCTGGTGACCGGCGGCCAGGTCGTCGCGGCCGTGGTAGACGGTGCCGACGAAGGTCGTGTAGCTGGCGTCCTCCGTGAAGCACGCCCCGTACGCGATGCCGTCGCCGCGGTCCCAGGCGCCCTCCAGCTCGGTGAACAGGTTCTGGATCTCGCTGGTGATCATTTCCGCTCCCTCTGATATTATTTGCACTGGTTAAATCTCTGCTCTCATGCAGATATCAACTTAAGGAAGAGGAGTTGGGCTTGTCAACCGACCCGAGCGCCGTCTTCCGGCGCTACCTGAGCGCGATGGTGCTCAACAGCCTGGCCGCCGCCGAGGCCGCCGGGCTCAACGCCACCGACTACTACGCGCTCAACCTGCTCGACCTCACCGGCCCGCTCACCTCCGGCGAGCTGGCCGCCCAGACGGGGCTGACCACCGGCGCCACGACGCGGCTCATCGACCGGCTGGAGCAGGGCGGGTACGCACGCCGCGCGCCGGACCCCGCGGACCGGCGCAAGGTGATGGTCGAGTCGGTGGGCCGGCCGGAACGGCTCGACGAGGTGCTGGCGGGGACCAGGGCCCGGCTGGCCGAGCTGCTGCAGGGCTATCCGGAGGCGGAGCGGGCCACGTTGTTCGACTACTTCGAGCGGGCCGCGACGGCGTACCGGTCTGCCACCGACGAGCTCATCGCGGCGCGGGACTCATGACCCGACGCCTGGCCCTCTTCGACCTGGACAACACGCTGATCGACCGGCTGGCCGCCTTCGAGCTGTGGGCCGCCGAGTTCGCCGCCGAGCGAGGGCTCGGCGAGAGGGCGGCGGCGTGGATGGTGGCGACCGACGCGGACGGGTCCCTGCCCATGGACGCGTTCTTCGGGCTGGTACGCGAGCGGTTCGGGCTGGCCGAGCCGGCCGACGAGCTGTGGGCGGCGTACCGGGCCCGGCTGCCGTACCTGGTCCGCTGCCCCGGCGAGGTGCTCGACGGGCTCGACCGGCTGCGGGCGGCCGGATGGGCGGTGGGCATCGCGACGAACGGGATGGCCGACAACCAGACCGGCAAGATCGAGCGTACGGGGCTCGCGACCCGCGTGGACGGCTGGGCGATCTCCGGGGCGGAAGGCGTGCGGAAGCCCGACGTACGGCTGTTCGAGATCGCCGCCCGGAGATGCGGCGCGTCGCTGGAATCGGGCGGCTGGGTCATCGGCGACGACCCCGAGAAGGACATCGAGGGCGGCCGCCGGGCAGGGCTGCGGACGATCTGGCTCGACCGGGGAGTCACCGGCGGGGTCGTGGCCGATCACACGGTGACCGACGCGCTCTCCGCCATCGAGCTGCTTATCCAGCTGAATTGAACCGCCCGGATCGATAGCGTGGCCGGATGCGGGACAGGCCGGATGCTTTCGACGAGGGGTTGCTGCTGCCCGCGCTCGGCGCGTGGGGCATCGGGGCGCGCACGCTGGACTACGCGCCGGTCGGCTTCGGCGACTACCACTGGGTCGCGGACGGGCGCTGGTTCATCACGGTCGCGGACGTGCGGCGGCGCGGCTTCGACGGGCTCGGGCTGGCCATGGACACGGCCGCCGCGCTGCGGGCCGAGGCGGGGCTCGACTTCGTGGTGGCGCCGCTGCGCACCGCCGACGGCGCGACGCTGCTGCGGCTCGACCGCCACCGGTGGGCGATGAGCGTCTTCCCCTACGCGAACGGTCTCGCCGGCGAGTTCGGCGAGGAGCAGCCGGCCGGAGACCGCGCCGCGATCATCGACCTGCTCGCCGCCCTCCACGCCACGCCGCCACCCCTGTCCGCTCCCCCGCGCCCCCTGGAGCTCTCGGGCCGGGCCGTCCTGGAGCAGGCGCTCCAGGACACGCGCCTGCCCTGGCCGGACGGCCCGTACGCGGAGCCCGCCAGGGAGGTGATCGCCGACCACGCCGGGGTGCTGCGCCGCAGGCTCACGGAGTTCGACCGGACGGCGGCCGGCACCGGCGAGCCCGTCGTGACGCACGGCGAGCCGCACCCGGGCAACCTGCTGCGGTCCGGCGAGCGCTGGCTGCTGGTCGACTGGGACACGGTGGGGCTGGCGGTGCCCGAACGCGACCTGTGGCTGGTCGCCAGGGACGCCGACGACCTGGCCCGCTACGCCGACGCCACCGGCCGCACGCCCGACCCGGCGGCGCTGGAGCTCTACCGGCTGCGGTGGGCCCTCGACGACGTGGCCGAGTTCGTGGAGTGGTTCCGCTCGCCGCACGGGCGCACGCCGGACGCCGAAGAGAGCTGGATCGCCCTGACGGGCACCCTCAAGACGCTGGCCTCCTAGGGTGGCGGCCGGGCGATCCACCACGCACGACATCGAGATCCGCGACGACATCGTGATCAAGCGATACCGCTCGTGGGAGCGTGGCGAACACCGCCGCGAGTGGGCCGCGCTCAACGTGCTCGCCTTGCACGCCCCCGGCCTCGCGCCCGCTCCCGTGCGCGCCGACCTCGACGGATCGCCGCCCACGGTGGTCATGAGCCGCCTGCCCGGCACCCCGCTCCGCGGCCTCCCCACCGGCCCCGAGCAGGTCCGCGCCCTCGCCACCGCCCTCACCCACCTCCACCAGGCCATCCCCGGAGCAGACCCGCTCGCCCCCGCCTCCCGGCCCCCGCTCAACCCCACCCCCGGGCACGTGCTCAAGCCTGCCGCCTGGCATCCGGCCGCGGCCGTCGCGCACGTGCGCGCCCTCGCCGCCGCCCACCCCGACCTGGGCGACTCCCCCGGCACCCGTCGGGCCTTCACCCTCGGGACGGCCTGGCTGTCCGACCCGTCCCTCGACCGGCTGCCGGCCAACCCGTTCCCGCCCGTGCTCGGCATGGCCGACGGCAACCTCGCCAACTACCTCTGGGACCCTGACACCGCCCGCGTCCACATCATCGACTGGGAGGACTCCGGCCTCGCCGACCGTGCCTTCGAACTCGCCGAGGTCGCCGAGCACATCTCCCACGTCGACGGCGACCTGGACAGCGGCCTCCTCCTGGCCCACCTGGACCTGGCACCGGCGGAGGCGGCCCGCGTACACGAATTCCGGCGGCTGCTCGCGCTCGGCTGGCTCCTCATGCTCGGCCCCGACGGCCCCGCCACCCGCCGCAATCCCCCCGGCACCCTCGACCGTCAGGCCGAACGCGTGCTCGCCCTCCTGGATTCGTGAATCTTACTCTTGCTTCAATGCATACTGTAGCCATATGGTCACCCTTAGCAATGACGTTCGCCAAAGGAGATCACGTGGGCAGGCACGCCAAGCCCCATAGTCCCAAGGACGAGCTACCAGAGCCCCAAGAGGACTCCACCGAGGACGAAATCCACACCAGTCGCGGAAAACACGCCAAGGACCGGCAGCCGTCACAGTAGACGCGCACCGCTCCCCACCAGGGGACGGTGCGCCGCCGCTCCACACCCCTGACAGCGTTGAACTTGCATAAACTGCAAGCTACCTTGCAGTTTATGAAACAACCGCCGCCCGTCCTGCTCCCGTTGTTGCGATCCCCCTTCCAGGGCGAGCTGCTGGCCTGGCTGTTCCTGCACCCGGGCGAGGAGTATTCCCAGGTCCAGCTGGCCACGAGGTTCAAGGTCTCACCCTCGACCGTGACCCGGGAGATCGATCGCCTGGCCGCGGCAGGCTTGGTGGGCACGCGGAAAGCAGGCAACATGCGGATGGTCAGCGCCGACACGAACGTGGTCGTGGCCCGCCCGCTGACCGAGTTGCTCGCCTTGACCTACGGCCCGGTGGCCGTGCTCGGCGAGCAACTGTCCGGCATCGCCGGCATCGAGGAGGCCTGCATTTACGGCTCCTGGGCCGCACGCTACTCCGGCGAGCCGGGCAGGGTGCCGAACGACGTGGACGTCCTCGTCGTCGGCACCGCGGACGAGGACGAGCTCTATGACGCCGCCAGGGCCGCGGAGCGGCAGCTCGGCCGCGAGGTGAACATTCGCCGGCTGAGTCGCGAGGACTGGGACTCCCCGGAGGGGGATCCTTTTCTGGAGACGGTCAAGGCCCGGCCGCTCGTACGCCTCACGATCGACAAGGGTGAGGATCAATGAGGTGGGAACAAGGACGCGCCGCGATCGAGGGCATGCTGGCCCGCGGCGAGCTCGAGAAGGTCGCGGCGAGCCGTTCGCAGGCCGAGGAGCTGCTCGACCAGGCCGGGAGGCACGCGGCCGTCCGCGAGGCTGAGCCGCCTGCCCTGATCCCACTGGATAGTTGCGCGCTGAAATAAGTCAGAGATAGTCTCGCACTAAATCTTCCAGCGCTGAACTAACAGTGGAACGGAGCACCGGCATGCACCCCAGCGACCTCACCGGCACCTACACTCTCGACCCCGCGCACAGCCGGTTCGGCTTCGTGGCCCGCCACGCGATGGTCACCAAGGTTCGCGGCGACATCCCCGTCAAGGAGGCCACCGCCTCCCTGGACGCGGGCGACCCGGCCGCCTCCACCGTTCACGTGGTCCTCGACGTGGCCGGCATCCAGACCGGCAACCAGCACCGCGACGACCACCTGCGCACCGGCGACTTCCTGGACGCCGCCGCGCACCCGTACATCACCTTCGACGCCACCGACGTCAAGCACCTCGGCGGCGACAGCTTCGAGGTCACCGGTGAGCTGACCATCCGCGGCGTGACCCGGCAGGTCACCGTCCCCCTCGACTACACCGGCACCGCGATCGACGCCCAGGGCCTGACCCGGGTCGGCTTCGAGGGCAGCACGGTGATCAACCGCAAGGACTTCGGCATCACGTACAACGCGGTTCTGGAGACGGGCGGCGTGATGATCTCCGAGAGGATCACGCTCGAGTTCGACCTGTCCGCCGTCAAGGCCGCCTGATCACCGCACGTCGCCGTCCCGGCGCCACGCCCGCAGTGCCAGCACGAGTCCGGCCGTGTAGGCGAGTGCGTACCAGAGGGGCAGCGGGGCCCCGGTCGCCGCGGCGGCGAGGCTGACGGCGCCGACCAGGGCCAGCAGTGTCGCGGCCACGGCCCGCTCCGCGACGGCCGTGGCCGCCACCGCGAGGCCGCCGAGCACACCCACGGCGGCGAGCAGGTCGGCGACCAGCCAGATGTCCAGCAGCCCCGCCTCCGTGACCAGACGCAGCAAAGGCATCGGGAGTGACGGCGTCCAGATCCACGTCGGGCCGCCGCCGGCCAGGTTCGCGACGGTCGGGATCGCGACGAGCACGAGCAGGACGCCTGCCGGAGACCTCAACGAAGGTTGGCCAGCCGGTAGCCGTCGCCGGACCTCCACAGCAGCCAGTCGCCTGCCGCCAGGACGACGTCCGGGCTCTTGTACCGCCGGCCGGTGACCGGATCGAGCACGAACGAGGTGGCCCCGGTGTTGTAGGTGATGATCCGGTTGCCCGCCGTCATCCAGGGCGAGACGCCCTTCTTCGGCGTCGGAACTCCGGGCAGCACCGACACGGCCCCCCAGGTGTCGCGCGGCGTCCACCGCAGCGTGTCGCCGGCCACCCAGGCGAACCACTTCCCGGACGCCGCCGCGTACCACTTCTGGTCCGGATCACCCATCCCCTGCGCGCGGACGCCGTCGGGCAGCGGATGCTCGGCTGTCACCTTGCCGGTCTCGACGTCGACGATGCGCAGCACCTTGTCGTTCGCCCGCTCGGCGGTGAACAGGTCGGGGTAGGAGAACGCCACCGCCGGCCCGCTCGCCGGGTCCCCTGACTTGACGACCGTACCCACCTGCGCACATCCCTTGGCCATCCAGGGCTGCCGCATGACGTCGTTGCCGACGACCACGCCGCCGTCCACCCAGACCCTCCCCCGGGGGTCCGTGCCCTGCGGGCTGATCGTGCGCGCGGTCCCGTCCGCCGTGCGGCACCGCTGGTCGGCCGCCGAGCCGTTCAACTCCGTCCAGGTACGGAAGGCCGCGGCCGTCCCCAGCCCCGACCGAGCCCGGAAGCCGAGTCCCTCGGGCGTGCCGCCGCCGGCGTCCACCTCCGCCACCTGTCCGTCGGGCGTCGCGCCCAGGACCGTCCCGTCGCTGCCCAGGGCCGCGGGCACGAACGGCTGGCCTTGCGCCGTGCGGCCCTCGACGTCCACGACGCTCGTCACGTTCATGAACTGACGCAGGGCCTGTTCGAGGCGGACGCCGGCGGGGAGGCGGACGTCAGCCTGGTCCGGGGTGGTCGTCACGGTCTGGGTCACGGTCGGCTCGGGCCGCTTGGGCGCCGTCACGGTCGGCTCGGAAGGTGCGGTCGAGGCGGGGGGCGGGCTCACGTTCGCCGTGGTCGCGGCGTCGCCGTTCCCGCCGCGTACGGCCAGGGGCACGCCCACCAGCACCGCCGTCGCCCCCGCCGCCACGGCCAGCGCCAAGGCCCGCTCGTTCCTGCGGCGCGTGGCCACGGCCCGGTGGATCCGATCGGCCAGGCCGGGTGGCGGATCGTCCGGGGAAGGCTCGCTGAGCAGCGCGGCGAGACGGCGTTCCAGGTCATCCATGCTCGATCTCCTCGGTCTTGACGGCCTCACGCAGCCGGGCGAGCCCCCGCGACGCCTGGCTCTTGACGGTGCCGCGGCTGCAGCCGAGCAGCCGGGCGATCTCCTCGTCGCCGCGTTCCTCGACGTAACGCAGCACCAGTACGGCCCGCATGCGCGGAGGCAGCTCGGCGATCCTGGCGCGGAGGCCGTCGTCCAGCAGGCGTTCCAGCCCGGCGTCCTCTGTCGCGGGCTCGGGCGGATCCGGCACGCTCACCTCACGCTTCGGCCGCCGCCAGCGGTTGGCCATGATGCGGACCATGGCCGTGCGGACGTACCCTTCCGGGTCGTCCTTGCGCCTGATCGCGCTCCACCGCAGGCCGGTACGGGTCAGCGCTTCCTGCACCAGGTCCTCGGCGTCATGCCTGTTCTGGGTCAGGACCATGGCGTAGCGATAGAGCGCCGGCAGCCGCTGCTCCGCGAATCTCTCAAACGTCGGGTCGTCCACTCCTACCTCCGGCATCCAAGGACACTTCAGTCGGCCGGATGGTTGAGTGACGACGGAAAAATGCCGCGGACAGCACTCGGGCCGGGAGCCTCACCAGGTGTTGCGGACCTTGGCCATGGTGAACGGCGACAGTGGCGTCGTCACTGCCTGGCGGTTTCGGTCGTCTCCTTGATGTGCGCGTTCCGCAGCAGGATCAGCTTGGTCATGTAACGCCGCAGGACGAGAGCGTCGGCGAGAGTGCCCAGTGGACCGGCGGGTGCGGCGAAGTCGACGATGTCTTTCATAAGGGTGGCCTCGACGCCGCCGTCGCCGTCGCGTGCCGGTTCGAAGGTGTGCGCGTGGCGCCAATACCGGAACGGGCCGCTCACCTGTTCGTCGACGAAGTACGACGGGCGGATGTGGGCGCTGATCGTCGAGGTCAGGTGCCAGGTGAAGCCGAAGTGCCGCGCTCGCCACGTGACCTGCTCGCCCAGGGAGAGCTGTCCGGAAGTGACCCCTGCGACCGCTTGCTCGCGCGAGCCGCGCATGGAGGAGGTGTGCAGCTCGACCGACAAGGACGCATCGAAGACGACCGGCGGCGGCGCGAGGACCAGGGTGGCCACCTCGAAACGGGACATGCGCGGATCTTAGCCATCAGGTGAAAGGCGCAGGGACGTACCCGGGGAGCTTCCCCCCGGAAGCCTCACGGTGGAGGTTCTTCCTACCCGGGGGAAGGATCCTCCGCTCTGGAGGAGAAATAGCATCCCGTGCCATGCCGATCATTTGAGCCGCGAGGAACCTTCGAGCCCAATGCTCAGGTAGGGCCGCAAGCGGGCCAGGGTGGAGGCACGTTGTCGGCCAGGTGCGGGCGGCAGCCCCCCTTGGGAGGCGCTGGCTGAGCGCTCGCATGGCGCGTAGCGCCTCCCAAGGTGAAGGCCGTGTTTCAGGGCCAGTCGAGGGCCGGGCGGAGGGGGATGCTGGAGCGGCCGTTCTTGTCGAGCTTGACGCCCAGCACCTGGTGCAGCTGGACCTTGTTGCGCTCGAAGCCCACGATGCAGCCCGCCATGTACAGGGCCCACACCCGGGCCGTGCCCATGCCGACCTCCTCGACCGCGTCCGACCAGTTGGCGTCGAGGTTGTCGCACCAGTGGCGCAGCGTCTTGGCGTAGTGCTCGCGCAGGTTCTCCTCGTGGCGGATCTCGAAGCCGGTGTCCTCCATCTGCCTGACCAGCCAGCCGACCGACTCCAGCTCGCCGTCGGGGAAGACGTACCGGTTGATGAAGCCGCCCTTGTTGAACGTCTTCTCCTTGCCGGTCGGCCGCGTGATGCAGTGGTTGAGGATCCGGCCGCCCGGCTTGAGCTTGCCGTACAGGAACTCGAAGTACGACGGGACGTTGTCCTTGCCGATGTGCTCGGTGAGGCCGATCGAGCTGACCGCGTCGAAGTTCGACTCCTTGACGTCGCGGTAGTCCATGAAGCGGACCTCCGCCAGGTCCTGCAGGCCCGCGTCCGCGATGGCCTTCTGGGCCCACTCGGCCTGCTGGCGGCTCAGCGTCACGCCGAGGGCCTTGACGCCGTAGTGCTTGGCGGCGTGCATGACCATCCCGCCCCAGCCGCAGCCGACGTCCAGCAGGCGCATGCCCGGCTTGAGGTCGAGCTTGCGGGCCACCAGGTCGAACTTGGCGTACTGGGCCTCCTCGAGCGTCGACTCCTCCGAGGGGAAGACGGCGCACGTGTACGCCATGGACGGCCCCAGGACCCACTCGTAGAAGCGGTTGGAGACGTCGTAGTGGTGGTGGATGGCCTCGGCGTCACGCTGCTTGGCGTGACGGGAGCCCAGCCTGGCCAGAGCGCTCTGCCGCATCTCCTGTGGTGGTGGTGGCACCCGCATGAGGAGTGGTTTGACGCCCAGGGCGCGGACGGCGGCGATCTTCTCTTGGGTGGTCAGGTCGTTGGTGGTGATGTTCCACATGCGGTCGAGCAGTGCGTACATGTCGCCGTGTACGTCGATGTGGCCGGAGATGTACGCCCTTGCCAGGCCCAGCTCGCCGGGTGCCTGCGCCAGATAGGCGACCGCGATCGGCGACTTGACCTCGATGCTCAGGTCGGACCCGTCCGGACCTGCCTTGCTGCCGTCGTACGCCTGGAACGCGACGTTCGCTTCCGAGCCGACGATTTTCTCAAAGATGGTTGCCAGCGCCACAGCTCACCTTCCCGCTACACATTTTTCGTAGAGGTCAAGCAGGCGACCGTTCGGGTCGTATTCCCGCTTGACAGGCCAGTAGGCGTCGCCGTTGTACAGCTGCCAGAACTGCTCGCGAGCATAGAACGAGGTCGAGTAGAGCGACTTGTGACCGTCGAGCTCGTGCACTTCGCGCTCGATCAGCCGGTTGTAGTAGCCGTCGAACTGCCCCCGCGGCAACGGCACCATGCCCCAGAATCCGAAGTTGACGTAGAGCCTGCCCGGCTCCAGAGGGTAGAGCGGCCAGCGCGAATTCGAGCGCAGCGGGCACATCCACACCGGTGTCATGCCCACCTTGTCGTGGAAGAACTCCAGGAACTCCGCCCCCCGCTCGACCGGAGCCTCGACGTCCTGGATCACGGACTCCTGCACGGGCTGGTCGCGCCACCTGTCGATGCGGGCGGTGACCCCGTGCTTCCTGTCCAGCGCCACGAGGCGACGGTAGACGTCGGAACGCATCCAGCGGCGCGGCATGAGGGAGCGCACGACGGGCTGCTGCACGCCGAACGCCCGCGAGCACCAGAACCAGTCGGTGTCCCAGCGCCACAGGTAGTCGCGCACGGTCAGCCAGTCGCGGTTGCGCTGCCTGATCGACTGGTAGTAGATGCGCATCCCCGTGTAGTCCGAGGCATAAGGGGCACGCTCGGCGAACCGGCCGACCGTGATGTACATCTCCCCCGGGTTGAAGTAGACGCCGTCGACGAAGTCGACGCTCTCCCCGTCGTGCACCATGCTGTCGCAGATCTCCTGCAGGGCCAGCATGCACTTGGCCGCGTCCGTGAACTTGACGTGCGTGAGATGCACGTAAGGCTGGACCTTGCGGAGCTTGATCCGGATGCGCAGCGCATAGCCCAGCGTGCCGTAGGAGTTGGGGAACGCGCGGAAGAGCTCCCGGTGCTCGTTGTCGTCGCGGGCCACGACGACGCGCCCGTCACCGGTGAGGATCTCGAGCTCCTCCACCGACTCGTGCGGCAGGCCGTCCCGGAAGCTCGTGGACTCGATGCCGAGCCCGGTCACGGCGCCGCCCAGCGTGATCGTCTTGAGCTGCGGCACCACGTACGGCATGAGCCCGTACGGCAAGGTGGCGTCCACCAGGTGCTCGTACGTCGTCATGCCCTGGACCTCGGCCGTCATGGTCTCGGGGTCGACGCTGATGACCTCGTCGAGATCCCTCGCCGAGAGCTTGGCCGTCCTGCCGCCGTCGCGGAACCTGAAGAGGTTGGACGTGGACTTGGCCAGGCGCGGGGCGGCACCGCCCGGGATCTCGGCGTACGACTGCCGGATCTGCTCTACTGCCCGTTGGTGTGTCGACATCTTCGTCGGCACGGCAAGCACCCCCTTGAGCTGGTAGAGATCGTCCGTAAGAAGGTATCTCCCGTGAGCGACCTCGAATAGACCGGGGTCGTTAAAGACACGAAAACTGTTCATAGTGACAGGTGAAATGCCTACTTGGTGGGCGATTGCGTAAACTTTCTGAAGATCACGGAGCTTACGCCGTTAAGCACGTTATGCACCTCGCGGCCCTCGACGGCGGCGGTGAGGTTGTCCAGAGTCGCCGTGAGCAGACGGCCCGTGGCCTCGGGCGTGACGCCGGCGACATGCGGCGACAGCAGGACGTTCGGGAGGTCCCTCAGCGGGTCGTCAAGCGGCAGCGGCTCCACGTCGAACACGTCGAGCGCCGCGCCGCCCAGGTGCCCCTCGCGCAGCGCCGTGACGAGCGCCTGCTGGTCCACGACGCCACCCCGCGCGGCGTTGACGAGCAGGGCGCCCTGCTTCATGCGGCCGGGGTCGACGAGGCCGCGGGTCTCGTCGGACAGCGCGATCACCACGACGAGCACGTCACTGGAGGAGAGCAGCTCCGGCAGGTCCGCGAAGCCGGGGTCCGCGCGGGGCGTGCGGGTCCAGTAGGAGACGTGGCAGCCGAGAGCGCGGAACATCTCCGCGCAGGTGGCGCCGATCGGGCCGTACCCGACGATGCCGACGCGGCGCCCGCGCAGCTCGTACGGCTGCAGGCCCTGCTGCGGCCATTCACCCGCGCGTACGGCGGCGTCGGCGGCGGCCAGCTTGCGCGACAGCGAGAACGTGGCCGCCAGGCACCACTCCGAGACCGCCACCGCGCTGACGCCCGGCGTGTTGGCCAGCGGCACCCCGGCCGCCGCCAGGGCGTCGAGGTCGTGGCCGTCCACGCCCACGGACGGCTGCTGCACGAACGCCAGCAGGGGCGCGGCCTTGACCGCCTCGGCGTCCATCGCGAGCGTGCCCGTCCAGTCGCCGAGCACGATCTCCGCCTCCGGCAGCGCGGCCAGGAGCGCGTCCCTGTCGCGGGCGGCCGGCACACGTACGGTCACCTGGTCGCCCAGCGGGGCGAGCAGGTGGCGCAGGAGCTCTTCGGGGAGCGGGGGCAGAGCGAGCAGGTTCCAGGGGCTCATGCCCCCACAGTAAAGCTGCTGATCACCTGCCGCATCAGTCCTCTGTTACGCATCCACTGGGCCTCGTCGACCGTCCAGGACAGGATGTACGCCGTGTCGCCGATCGCGACGGCCCGGCGTATCTCGTGGTACCGGGTGCCCGGCGTGGCCCACGGGGCGTCGCCCCCGGTGCCCGCGGTCCAGGAGAACTCCCACTCCACGGCCTTCGTGCCCTGGTGCACGACCACCCTGCGGCCGCGGCTGACGACGTTCTGGGCGTTCTGGGCGACGGTCTCCTGCGCGGCGCGCATGATCTGGTGCGGGTCGACGACGGAGTAGACGGCCTCCACCCCGAGATGCGCGCTCCGGTCCCGGCGCGTCCACTCCGTGTAGGCCTCCTTGAGGGCTCCGCGCCAGCCGGTGGGCCGCATGATGGACCAGCCGTCACGCGACCTCCACATGCGCGTGATCGGGACGGCTCTTGTCACGCTGGGCGTCGGGGTGGGTGTCGTGCTCGGCTCCGGCGTGTCCGTGGCCGCCGGCGTGAGCGGGCGGGTCGCGGCGGCCGGCTGAGCGGTCTGCCGCGGGGAACCCTCCGCCGGGGGCGCGAGCTGGAAGTACGCCACCGAGCCGCCCGCGATCACCAGGACCGCCGCCGCGGCCGCCGCGAGCACGGCACGGCCCCGGCCGCCGCCGGATTTCCGCTCCGGCACGTCCCGGTCGGCGCTCGCGGGCCTGGCCGTGAGGATGTCCTGGAGCAGCCGGTCGGCCTCCGCGGCGTCGACCCGCTGCTCCGGCTCCTTCTTCAGCAGCCCGCGCAGGACCGGATGCATGATCGGCGGGATCCTGCGGTAGTCGGGCTCCTCGCTGAGCAGCGCGTTGAGCGTCGACATGGGGTCGCCCCGCTCGAACGGCGAGCGGCCCACCATGCACGCGTACAGCGTGGCGCCGAGCGACCACAGGTCGGAGGCCGGTCCCGCGTGCTCGGCGCGGACCCGCTCGGGAGCGAGGAAGCTCGGCGAGCCCGTGACCATGCCGGTCTTGGTGAGCGACGGGTCGCCCTCGGCGGTGGCGATGCCGAAGTCCATGAGCACGGCCCGGCCGTCCTCGGCCATCAGGATGTTGCTCGGCTTGACGTCGCGGTGCAGGATGCCCACCTCGTGGGCGGTCCGCAGCGCCGACAGCACCTGCCGGCCCAGCTCGGCCGCCTCCCGCACCGGGAGCGCGCCGGAGGTGAGCACGACCTCCTCGGCCGTGGGGTGGCGCAGCAGCTCCATCACGATCCACGGACGGCCGCCCTCCTCGACGACGTCGTAGATCGCGACGACTGACGGATGGCTCAGCTTGGCCGCGGTGCGGGCCTCACGGGCGGTCCGCAAAAGCTGGCGCTCCTGCTCGCCCGGCGACAGCCCGTCGGGCAGCAGCACCTCCTTTATGGCGACCTGCCGGTTGAGCAGGGTGTCCTGCCCTTCCCAGACCACGCCCATGCCCCCGCGGCCCAGTTCGCGTACTAACTGGTAGCGGGCCGCGATGAGCCGGTTGCTATCCGAAACCATGTCCTACCCCTGTTGACCACCCGAACACAGTGGGCAAGTTTCCCATACCTCCCACCTCTTCGCCGGAAGGTCGCGAAGGCCGCTTGCGATAGATCACCGAATGTTGTTCTACTGGGGAGATGCCTGAAGTTCACAACGGCCCGCTCGCCGGGGTACGCGTACTCGAGCTCGCAGGGCTCGCACCTGGGCCGTTCGCCGGGATGATGCTGGCCGACCACGGCGCCGAGGTGCTGCGCGTGGACCGGGTCAAGGCGGTCTCCGACCGGCCGCGCGGCGATGTCATGGATCGCGGGAAGCGCACGATCGGGCTGGACCTGAAGTCCCCCGAGGGCGTGGCCGCATTCAAGGAGCTGGCGCGGCACGCCGACGTCGTGATCGAGGTGTTCCGCCCGGGAGTGGCCGAGCGGCTCGGCATCGGCCCCGACGACCTCCACGCGGTGAACGAGCGGCTGATCTACGGCCGGATGACCGGCTGGGGCCAGGACGGGCCGCTCGCGTCCACGGCCGGCCACGACATCGACTACGTCGCGATCTCCGGTGTCCTGTCGATGCTGGGGCGCGAGGGCGGCCGGCCGACCCCGCCGATCAACATCCTCGGCGACTTCGCCGGCGGCGGGCTGATGCTGGCGTACGGGGTGCTGCTGGCCCTGTTCGAGCGGGAGCGCACGGGCAGGGGGCGGGTGATCGACGCGGCCATGGTGGACGGGGCGTCGATCCTGTTCTCGATGTTCTACCAGGCGGCGCAGAGCGGCTACTGGGGGCCGCGCGGCACGAACCTGCTCGACACCGGCGCCCCGCAGTACGACACGTACGAGACGGCCGACGGCGAGTTCGTGGCCGTGGGCTCGCTGGAGCCGCAGTTCTGGGACGCGATGGTGAGCCTGATGGGGCTGGCCGACCTGCCCGACAGGAACGACAGGACGCAGTGGCCCGCGCTGAAGGCCCGCCTGGCCGAGGAGTTCAGGAAGCGCACGCGGGCCGAGTGGGAGGCGCTCTTCGAGGGCTCGGACGCGTGCGTCTCGCCCGTCCTGTCCATGGCCGAGGCCCCCCACCACCCGCACAACACCGCCCGGGGCTCCTTCGCCGAGGTCGGCGGCGTCACCCAGCCGATGCCCGCGCCCCGCCTGCTCGGCGCGCCCCGGCCGGACCTCTCCCCCGCGACCCGCCTCAGCGACCTTTCGGAGTGGGGGCTGTCTCAGGAGGAGGCGGACAAACTTCGCGACCAGGGGGTGCTCGCGTAGTCCTTCAGCACGATCGAGTCGTGCAGCCGCACGCCCTTGCTGCTGATCTTGGCGGCCGCCGTGGTGAGCGCGACCGGCAGGTGGTTGATCAGCCGCACCGTCGCGGCCAGCGCCCAGAGGTCGAACCGGCTGCCGGGGACGATCTTCTTGGCCGCGTTGATGGCGAACGTACGGCTGCGGCGCACGTAATCGCCTATCTCGGCCTCATAGGCGGGGAAGGCCCGCGTGTGGTCGCCGCCGTAGGTCGCGAGCTCGCCCGCCAGGATGTACGCCCCGACGACCGCCAGGCTCGTGCTCCCGCCGACGGCCGGACCGGGGCAGTACCCGGCGTCGCCCACGAGCGTCACCCGGCCGCGTGACCAGGTGTCCATGCGGAGCTGCGTGATCGAGTCGAAGTAGAAGGCCGGCGTGCGGTCCAGCTCCTCCAGCAGCCGCGGCACCTCCCAGCCCATCCCCTCGAAGTGCTCGCGCAGCAGCTCCTTCTGCCGGGGGACGTCGCGGTGGTGGTAGTCGAGCTGCCGCGGCGTCCTGAACAGGAACAACGCCCGCGCGTCGCCCATGTCCACGGTGCCGATCCCGGCCATCCGGCCCGCCCCCGCGATGACCTCCGTCCGGCCGTCGAGCCCGAGGTAGTCGGGCACCGAGACGACGGCCAGATAGGCGCCGATCCACGTGGCGTAGTCCGACTCCGGGCCGAAGACCAGGCGGCGGACGTTCGAGTGCAGGCCGTCGGCGCCGATGACCAGGTCGAACGTGTCCGTCCTGCCGCTGTCGAAGGTGACCTCGCCGTCGTCGGAGATCGAGGCGATCGAGTCGCCGAAGACGTAGTCGACGTCGTCCCTGGTGGCGTCGTAGATGATCTCGCTCAGGTCGTCGCGCATGATCTCGACGTGCCGGTCGGAGACGGCGCTCATCACACGGCGCAGCTCCAGGTCGATGGGCCGCGACTCGCCCTCCCGGTGCATCGTGAGCCGCTCGATGCCGGTCTTCTTCGCCATGACCTGCTCCAGCAGGCCCATCTTCTCGACGATGTCCATCGCCGGCCTGAACAGGTCGACGGCGTGGCCCCCGGTCTTCCTGAGCGCCGGGGCCCGTTCCACGACGGTGACGGTGAAGCCGTACCTGGTGAGCCAGTACGCGAGAGCCGGGCCCGCGACGCTCGCTCCCGAGATGAGGATCCGCATGACCGCCTCCTTACTTAACGATAGGTAAGTGCCAGGCTAGCAGCTTACTTAACGATAGGTAAGGGGTATTCTTCAGCCATGCCCAGTGACACGAGGACGCGCATCCAGGAGGTGGCCCGCGAGCTGTTCGTCTCCCAGGGCGTTCAGAACACGAGCCTGCGCCAGATCTCAGACCGCCTGGGCATCACCAAGCCCGCGCTCTACTACCACTTCGCCTCGCGCGACGACCTCGTCCGCAGCATCGTGCAGCCGATGGTGGAGGACATCGAGCGGTTCGTCGCGACGCGTCAGCCCGGCGACGCCCGGCAGCTGCTCGACGACTACTTCGAGCTGATCTGGCGGCACCGCGAGGTGACCATGATGATGGTGCGGGAGCTGTCCGTGCTGGGCTACCTCGACCTGGGCACCCGCATGTTCGACTGGCGGCGGCGGATCATCACGCTGCTGCTGGGCCCGGAGCTCACACAGGCGCAGCACATCCGGGCGACGGTGGCGCTGGGCGGCATGTCCGACTGCTCGGTGGAATACGCGAACCTGCCGGTCGAAGAGGTCAAGCCGGCGGCCGTCGAGGCGGCGGCCGCCGCGCTCGGTCTCTAGATGGCCAGGTAGAGGTCCACGCCTTCTGGGTGGTGGACCTCGAGGTCAGTGGTGAACGCGCGGGACGGCGTACCCCCTGACTCGGTGTGCTTCCACACCTGCTGCCACATGTCGACGAGGGCCTGCGGCATCGGGCCGCGGACCTCCACCCGCATCGACGGGACCGCCGGCACGCGCACGGCCACCATGCCCTCCGGCAGCCGCGGCACGGTGCGCACGCCGGTGCCGACGATCTGCGTGTACGCGCCGTGATGGTCGCTCTCGTAGTCGGTCAGCACCGCGTACAGGTTCTCGTCCACGCGCCCCGGCACGTGCGCGAAGGCCCCCGGAGCGCCGGCCCGCTGCCAAAGTACGGGCAGCTTCGCCCGCGACGGATCCATCTCGTCTGCATTCGTGGTGCGTACGGCGAAGCCGACCACGATCAATTCGCCCCGTTCGGTGACGTCCACAGGGCCCTCCCTCCCCCAAAAGTGTCCCGGCCGATCATAAGCCCCATCCAACGGGGGAAACCCCTCAATGGGCGGTCACCGCATAAGATGAATGAACGTGAAGTTTCTCAACGACCTCGAGCCTCATTACGACCTGACCTATAGCGACGTGTTCATGGTGCCGTCGCGATCCGCGGTCGGTTCGCGGCTCGCAGTCGATCTGTCGACGAACGACGGCACGGGCACCACCATTCCCGTCGTCGTGGCGAACATGACCGCGGTCGCCGGCCGGCGCATGGCCGAGACCGTGGCACGGCGGGGCGGCATCGCCGTGATCCCGCAGGACATTCCGCAGGACGTCGTGACCGACGTCGTCGACTGGGTCAAGAAACGCGACCTCGTCCACGACACGCCGCTCACGCTCACCCCCCACGACACCGTCGGCGAGGCGCTGCAGCTGCTGCCCAAGCGGGCGCACGACGCGATCATCGTGGTCGACTGGGACAACCGGCCGGTCGGGGTCGTGACCGACGCCGACTGCCAGGGCGTCGACATGTACACCCAGCTCTCGCAGGTCATGTCGAGCGAGCTGCTGACGCTGCCCGCCGGGCTGGACCCGCGCACGGCCTTCGAACGGCTGCACGGCGGCCGCCACCGGCTGGCCCCCGTCGTCGATCCCGGCGGGCGGCTGGTCGGCATCCTCACCCGCCTCGGCGCGCTGCGCGCCACCCTCTACCAGCCCGCGACCGACGCGCAGGAACGGCTGCGCATCGCGGCCGCGGTCGGCGTGAACGGCGACGTGGCCGCCAAGGCCAAGGAGCTGCTCGACGCCGGGATCGACTGCCTGGTCGTGGACACCGCGCACGGCCACCAGGAGAAGATGATCTCGGCCCTGCGCGCCGTCAAGGCCCTCGACCCCGGCGTGCCCGTCGTGGCGGGCAACGTGGTGACGGCCGAGGGCGTGCGCGACCTGGTGAACGCCGGGGCCGACATCCTCAAGGTCGGGGTCGGGCCCGGCGCCATGTGCACCACGCGGATGATGACCGGGGTGGGCCGGCCGCAGTTCTCCGCCGTGCTGGAGTGCTCGGCGGAGGCCCGGCGGCTGGGCCGGCACGTGTGGGCGGACGGCGGGGTACGCCATCCGCGCGACGTGGCGCTGGCGCTGGCCGCGGGGGCGTCGAACGTGATGATCGGCTCATGGTTCGCGGGGACGTACGAGTCGCCCGGCGACACCCACACCGACGCGAACGGGCGCAAGTACAAGGAGAACTTCGGCATGGCCTCCGCGCGGGCCGTACGCCTGCGGACGGCCGACGACTCGGCGTTCGAGCGGGCCAGGAAGGCGCTGTTCGAGGAGGGCATCTCGACCTCCCGCATGTATCTGGACCCGAAGCGGCCGAGCGTGGAGGACCAGATCGACGGCATCGTGGCGGGGCTGCGGTCGGCGTGCACGTACGCGGGGGCGTCGAACCTGGAGGAGTTCCACGCGCAGGCCGTGGTCGGGATCCAGAGCTCGTCCGGGTACGCCGAGGGGATGCCGCTGCACCAGAGCTGGTGACTTGTGCGTTCTTCTTCGGCTGTTCCGGCTTCCGCTGGTTCAGCTTCGGCTGCTTCAGCTTCGGCTGCTTCGGCTTCGGCTGCTTCAGCTTCGGCTGCTTCAGGTTCGGCGCCAGCCGCCGGCGGCGTGGATGCCGCCGTCCACGTGTAACGTCGCCCCCGTGACGAACCTGGCCAGGTCGCTGGCCAGGAACACGGCCGCGCCGGCGGCCTCCTCCGGGCCGCCCAGCCGACCGAGGGGCGGGACGCGTACCGGCTCGTAGGGCAGGGGGCGGGCCAGCATGCGCTCGCGCACGCCCGACTCGCCCTCGGTCCGCAGCGCGTCGGGCGCGATCGCGTTCACCCGGATGCCCCTGGGAGCCAACTCCAGGGCGAGCGTCTTCGTCAGGCTCTCCAGACCGGCCTTCATGGCCGCGTACACCGCGAACCCCGGAGCCGCCTGGTGGGCCTCGCTCGAGGTCACGTTGATGATCGACGCGCCCGGCGACATCATCGGCAGCAACCGCCTGATCATGCCGGTGACCTGCGTGAAGTTCTCCTCGACGAGGATCTGCTCGCCGCGGGGCGAGGTGTCGGCGAACGCCGCGTGGAAGGTGCCGCCCGCGTTGTTGACCAGGATGTCCACCCGGCCCCACCGCTCACGGATGGCCTGGGCGAAGATCTCCACCGCCACGTGATCGCGTACGTCGAGCTTCATCGCCAGCTCGGCCCGCGGCTTGTCGCGGTCGCACACCGCGACATGAGCGCCGAACGCGGCGAACGTCTCCGCGATCGCCAGCCCGATCCCCCTGGCCGCCCCGGTGACCACGGCGACGCGCCCGGTGAGCAGGATCCCATCCGGAGAAAGGGCGGTCATGAACGATGACGATATCCCGACCGCATAGAGTCGTCGGGTCTCATTGTCAGCAATCATCAACAGGAGCACTTCGTGGCACTCGAAAAGCCCGAGATCGACTTTCCCGAGGGCAACCCGCCCGCCGACCTGGAGATCGTCGACCTGACCGTGGGCGACGGCCCGGAGGCCAAGCCCGGCCACAGCGTACGCGTCCACTACGTGGGCGTGGCCTTCTCGACCGGTGAGGAGTTCGACGCGTCGTGGAACCGCGGCGACGCGTTCGAGTTCCCGCTCGGCGCGGGCCGCGTCATCGCGGGCTGGGACCAGGGGGTCGCGGGCATGAAGGTCGGCGGGCGGCGCAAGCTCGTCATCCCGCCGCATCTCGGTTACGGCAGCCGGGGGGCCGGCGCGCGCATCAAGCCGAACGAGACGCTCATCTTCGTCGTCGACCTGCTCGGCGTCAGCTAGCACCTCCCGGGGCGGGCCACCCAACCCAAAACGGCCCGCCCCACCCCTTCCCTCCCGACACCCCACCCGTTTCCAAACCCGACATTCCTCCCCACGCCGCCCGCCCGAACCCGACGCCCCCACACCACCCGCCCCACCCTCTCGGGCCCGACGCTCCTCCTCACACTGGCCGCCCGCCCGCCCGGACCCGGCGTCCCCACGCCACCCACCCCACCCCGTAAGAGCCCGACGCCTCCACACCCACCCACCCCACCCCCTCCGGACCCGACGCTCCTCCTCACACTGGCCGCCCGCCCGGATCCGACGTCCCCACACCACCCACCCCCGCCGCTTCCGGACCCGCGCCCCATGCGCTCCCGCCTCGCGCCTCCGGACCGACGCCCCCACACGTCCTGCGCCGCCTTTCCAAACCGACGCCCCCGCTCCCTCCCGCCCCCTCCTTCCCGACCGACGTCCCCGACGCGCCTTGCCCCGCCTTGCCCCGATACGTCAGCCCACCCCGCTACGGCGATCGCCCATTCAACGCGACAGCCGCCCTGGCGCATGTACCACCGTGGCACCGCATCACCCTCGCCCCCGAAACGAGAGGCCCCGCCCGCGCACCCGAGTTCCCCCGCCTGAGAAGCCCCAAATGAGGGCCCTATACGCGACACCCATATACGAAACCCACGCGAGGATCCCAAAAGGGAGCAACCGTACGAGGGGCCGTGCCGGGAACAAGGCAGACACTTGGCCGATATCGGGTGGGGAAATGTCGGCACCATAAGGCAACATAGGCGTGTGCTTCTGATCGACGTGGTCCGGGTTTCCGAGGCGGTGGCGCGCACGTCCGCTCGGCTCGGCAAGGTGGGCCATCTGGCGGAGCTGCTGGGCCGGGTCGGCCCGGAGGAGGCGGAGATCGCGATCTCGTACCTCTCGGGCGAGCTGCCTCAGCGGCAGGTGGGCGTGGGCTGGCGCACGTTGGAGGACATCCCCCAGCCCAAGCTGGCCGCCACCGCCACTCTGACCGCGGTCGACGAGCTGCTGAGCAGGATCAAGGCGGTTTCCGGGCCGGGCTCGCAGGCCGCGCGCAAGGCGCTGGTGGCCGAGCTGTTCGCGGGGCTGACGAGCCAGGAGCAGCAGTTCATGCGCCGGCTGCTGTTCGGTGAGCTGCGGCAGGGCGCGCTCGACGGCGTCATGATCGAGGCGGTGGCCAAGGCGTCCGGCGCGCCGTCGGCCGACGTGCGCCGCGCGCTCACGCTGCGCGGCTGGCTTCCCGCCGTCGGAGCGGCCGCGCTGAGCGGCGGGGTAGAGGCGCTGCGCGCGTTCCGGCTGCAGGTGGGGCAGGCGGTCTCGCCCATGCTGGCGGGCAGCGCGCCCAACGTCGCCGCCGCGCTGGAGAAGGCCGGCACCCCCGCGGCGCTGGAGTGGAAGCTCGACGGCATGCGGGTGCAGGCCCACCGTTCGGGCTCTGAGGTCAAGGTTTTCACGCGTACGCTCGACGACATCACGCCGCAGGTTCCCGAGCTGGTCGAGGCCGTGCTCGACATGCCGTACGACGATCTCGTGCTGGACGGCGAGGTGCTCGCGCTGCGTCCTGACGGGCGGCCGCACCCGTTCCAGGTGACGGCGAGCCGCGCGACCAGCAAGACCAACGTCGCCCAGCTGCGCGAGCAGACGCCGCTGAGCGTGTTCTTCTTCGACGCTCTGCGGGTGGACGGCGCCGACCTGCTCGACCTGCCCTATTCACAGCGCCAGGAGGCGCTCGCCCGCGCGGTCCCCCAGGGGCTGCTGACGCCGCGGCTGGTGACGGGGGACGTTGCCGAGGCGGAGAAGTTCTTCACCGATGTGGTCAAGGCGGGCCACGAGGGCCTGGTGGTCAAGTCCCTGGCCTCCCCTTACGCAGCCGGCCGCCGGGGCGCCGGATGGATCAAGGTCAAGCCGCGTCACACGCTCGACCTGGTGGTCCTGGCCGCCGAATGGGGTCATGGGCGACGCGAGGGCAAGCTCTCCAACCTCCACCTCGGAGCGCGTGACCCTTCTGGCGGGTTCGTGATGCTCGGCAAGACGTTCAAGGGCCTGACGGACGAGCTGCTGGCCTGGCAGACCGAGCGCTTTCTCGAGCTGGCCGATGGGCCCACCGACAACTGGACGGTCACGCTGCGACCGGAGCTGGTGGTGGAGATCGCCTTCGACGGGGTCCAGCGCTCCCCCCGCTACCCCGGCGGCATGGCCCTCCGTTTCGCCCGCGTCCTGCGCTACCGCCCGGACAAGCGCGTCGAGGACGCCGACACGGTCGACACCGTGCGCTCTCTGATGCTTTGACGCGCTCCCCGGCGTGAACGCCGTGGATTCAGCCTGTGCCGTGTGGTGTCACGCGGCACTTCTGTGGCTTCCTGTTTCATCGACCGTGCCCCCGCGCTCGCCCCGAGGAGCGGGCGGAGGGGTCTTACCAGTCTCCGCAGGCGTTTTCCGTCTCCGCTTCCCGCCCATCTCAGGCACGGGTTTCCGTCCAGCGGCGACGATCCGGCGTCCCTCAGCCCGGATGTTGATCTCGGCGTTGACATCCCGGTCATGGGTGAACCCACACGGGCAGGTCCACTCCCGTCCGGCCAGCGGCATCTGTTCGGCCAGCGCCCCGCAGGCCGAACAGAGCTTGGAGGAGGGGAAGAACCTGCCGATCTTCACGAACGTCCGACCGTACAGCTTCGCCTTGTACTCCACCATGCCGATGAACGATGCCCAGCCCGAGTCCTGCACGCTCTTGGCCAGTCCGGTGCGCGCCAGTCCCTTGACCGCCAGATCCTCCACATAGATCGCTTGGTTTTCGCGGATCAGCACCGTGGACAACCGGTGGTGGAACTCGCGGCGCGCGTCGGTGACCTTGGCATGCCGGCGGGCGACCTTCACTCGGGCCTTGGCCCGGTTCTTGCTGCCTTTCTCCTTACGTGACAGGGCCTTTTGTGCCCGCTTGAGCTTCTTCTCCGCTCGGCGCAGGAACCGCGGGCTGTCGATCTTCCGTCCGCCCGACAGCACCGCGAAGTGCGTCAGGCCCAGGTCGATCCCGGTCTCGGCCTCGGTCGCAGGCAAGGGGGTTTCGGCTGCTTCGACCACAAACGAGGCGAAATACCTCCCGGCGGCATCCTTCACCACGGTGACGGAAGAGGGCTGGGACGGCAGGCTCCGTGACCAGCGCACCGCCACATCGCCGATCTTCGGCAGCCGCAACTTGCCGGCTGCGGTGATGGCGAAACGGGCGTTGCGGGTAAAGCGGATCGCCTGCCGGTTGTCCCTGCGGGACCGGAAACGCGGCCGCCCCAGCTTGGGCCCCTTGCGGGTCTGGGCCAAAGAAGCGAAGAAGTTCCGGAACGCCGCGCAGGCGTCGGCCAGCGCCTGCTGGAGCACCACCGCCGACGCCTCGCCCAGCCAGGAGCGTTGCGGTGTCTGCTTCGCCTGGGTGATCACCAGGCGGGACAGTTCGGCGTCGGTGATGAACGGCAAGCCCCGCTCATGGGCGTGGTTGCGCAGTGCGACCGCGTCGTTGAACACCACCCGGGCGCACCCGAACGCCCGCGCGAGCGCGATGCGCTGGCCCGAGGTCGGGTCGATCCGGAAGAAATACCGCAACCGCACACGATCAACCTACGGTTGGGTTATGGCCGACGACGGCGATATCAGGACCGGCAGACATTGTGTTTTCGTGCTGCATGCGCATTTGGTCTTCGTAACGAAGTTCCGCCATCGCGTGTTCACCGGTGAGCACCTCACCCGACTGCAAGAGATCATGAGATCCGTGTGCGCCGACTTCGAAACCGAACTGCGCGAGTTCAACGGCGAAGACAACCACGTCCACCTGCTGGTCAACTTCCCGCCCAAGGTGGCCCTGTCCAAGTTGGTCAACAGCCTCAAAGGCGTGTCCTCGCGCCGGATGCGTCAGGAGTTCCCCGAACTGGCCCGCCACTACTACCGGGCGAACAAGCTGTGGTCGGGCTCTTACTTCGCCGGATCGGTGGGCGGCGCTCCGATCAGTGTTCTGCGCCAGTACATCGAGCAGCAAAACCGGCCCGTCTGAGCTGGGTGAACGCCGTTTCGCCCGGCGGCGAAACGGCTGTTCCTGCCCCGCTACGCGGGCTGGTCGGCTTCACCCCCGGCCTGAAGGCCGGAGCACCGCCGACGACTCCGGTAGCCGGTCCTGCCTGCAATCAGCAAGCAGCAACCGTCAAGAACAAAAAACACCCACGATTGACGGCTTGATCACCAGGCGCTCGGCATATCACCCATCCAACTCGGCCTATCACCCGCCCGAGCTGCACCATTTGCCGATCAAGCCTGCTTTCTCGCGTTTCCCGGAGCCCCAAAGATCCACGGCGCATGCTGGGCGTTCTTAGCAATCTTGTGACTTAAGTGAGATATGTCACTGACTGTCGCATTAAGTTGCCTTTACTCGGGCTTTGTCGCATATGTTCGTCCTCACTGCGCGGGATCCCCCTCCCCGCCTATGGATCGGCCGCCGTACGCCCTCCACCCCCTCCGGCCCGGCCTTTCCCTGCCCTATCCCCTAGCTAGGACTGTGGTTTACCTTGGGCCAGCATTCCCTCAAGCCGACCCCTCAGTACCGCAAGCTCATCGCAGGCAAGCGCCGCTGGATCACCCTCGCGGCCGGCGCCGCCGTCGTGGCCGCGGCCTCCACCGCTGCCTGGGCCGCCATGGACACCACCGGCTCCCCCAACCACCCCTCGGCAGCCCCCACCCCACTCCAGGCCAAGCCGCTTAACGAAGCCGCTCGCCAGGCGACCCCCCAGTCGCCCTCGCCGCTCCCCAAGCCCGCGGCGGCCCGCCCGAGGCCCACCAAGTCCCCGGCGACCGCCCAGCCGAACACCACCGCCTCCCCGGCAGAGTCCTCCTCGAGCCCGGCCGCCAAGCCCACGGCGACCAAGCGCTCAACCCCCGGGGCCACGTCGCCCACGCCCACGAAGGCCGCCAAGTCCCCGACCCACAAGCCGAAGACCCGCGTACTCTCATCCGGAACCTGCGGCGCCTCCTACTACGGCGACCCCCAGATGACAGCCAGCGGCGAGCGCTTCGACCCCTCGGCCATGACCGCCGCCCACAAGACCCTCCCCCTGGGCAGCAAGGTCCGCATCACCAACCCCAGCACGGGCGAATCGGTCACGGTCCGCATCAACGACCGCGGCCCGTACGTGGGCGGCCGCTGCCTCGACCTCTCCGAAGCCGCCTTCTCCGCCATCGGCAACACCAGCGCCGGCGTCATGCGCGTCAAGTACGAGGTCCTGTCCCGCTAACCCCGTCTACCCAAGGCCCTGCCCCGCGTACGCCTCCAAGGTCCCCACCCGCGTACGCCACCCCAAGGTCTTGCCCCGCTTACGCCACCCACCCCAAGACCCTGTCCCGCGTACGCCCGCCGAGGTCCCGACCCGCTTACGCCACCCCACCCCAAGGTCTTGCCCCGCGTACGCCACCCACCCCAAGGCCCTGCCCGCTAACGCCGCCCCGTCGCGAGATCCTGCCCCACTACCGCCAGCATGCTCAAAGCTCCTGCCCCACTACCGCAGCCCCCTCACCGCATCTGAACCACGCAGCCATTCAGTGTGACGCCGGCACGGGACGCCCGGCTCAACGGTGACGTCAGTCCACCGCACCTCTACGCCTGGCCGGAGCCCCGCAGCCCTTCCACCGCACCCAAGGCACTCACCCGACGGCACCAGACGGGGCGCGGTCGGCACACCGAACCACCACCCACCCCGCACCCAAGCCTCGCCCAGCCAGACCCCCACTCTTAACCAGCCGGCGCGACCGTTCGACCGACCCAGTGCCCGCCCACATCAACTCCCGCCCTGACGCCCACCCCAAAGCCAGTCGACACGACCGTTCTACTGAACCAGCACGCGCCCGCATCAACCCCCAACCGCGACACCCACCCCAAAGCTGGTCGGCGTGCGTTCGTCACACCGAACCAGCGCACTTCGCGCTGAACCCCGACCCAGCCACCACTCCGAAAGGGCCTAACTGGATGCGGCCCCTTGCTGGGCTGGACCAGGCCGGGCTCGTACAGATCTCGGCGGGTGCTGGCGAGTGGAGTCACTTCACCAGGCGCAGCGTCATCGGGTAGCGGAAGTTGCCCTCCGTCAGGGACGTAATGCCACCGACGATGGAGAGGACGACAGCGGCGACCCAGATGACCGGGAGCAGCACGACACCGATGACCGTGAACGGCAGGAGAATCGTGGCCCCCACCACCGTGAGCTGGAAGTTGAGTGCCTCGAGCGCCTGCCTGCGGATGTAGGGCGAGGTCTTCGCGCCAGTGAGCAGAAGGATCAGAGGGCCGGCGATCGGGATGCCGACAACCATCAGCAGGTGGCCGACGGCGGCGGCGAGACGTTCGTTGCTCTCCGGCGCCCGCTCAGGGCGGACCGGGGGCGTGAGCGGGGCGAGCCGGGGTACGGCTTGAGCGCCGTACAGCTCGGTCATGATGGGCATCAGGTCACCGTGCGTGCGCGCCGTCATCGCGCGCTCCAGACGGTCGTCGAACTCGAGCTTGTCGAAGCGGCCCTCCGCGTAGGCGGCCTTGACGTGCTCGACCACGTGCTCTCGGTCCTGGTGGGTGACGCGCAGATGAGCTGGCTGCACCTGTCCCGGCCCAGGGGTTTGCGGTACCCCAGCCATAATCGCCATGCCTCTCCTTTGAGAATCGGGCAGTCACCTCTCATACTGCGTCCCTCGGACCCTCGGTGCTATCGGGAGAATCCCGGATGTGACCCCTAGATCATCCCCGACGCACGGAGGCTCCAGACGGTATAAAAAGGATGCATGAGATGGCGAGACCGCTACGGCATTCGTCGACTGCGCGGCCCCAAGGTCGCGAAGTTCGACCGCGAGGCGACTGACGCCGACATCGAAGCGCTTATCGCTTTTGCCCGCTCGCGCCGCGGCGTCGAGTTTTACGTCGAGCCAGAGACTTTCGCCACCGACACGACCGCCGTGGCGGTCGCCGACGACGGCGAATGGACCAGGCGCAGGGTGGGCTCCCCTGCCGTGATCCACAAGGTTGCCCGCGATCTTGCCCTCCCGGTTTATGACGTACAACTCACCGGCTATCCGCCGCGCATGCGCGCTTACAACGAGCGCCGCCGCCGCGAAGAAGGCACCGGCAGCTGACCCCCGACAACCGTCCGCCAGCGGGTCACCCGTTGGCGGACCACTGACTAACTGGCGATTGGCGCAGTGTCTGCTGACGCTGGCGGCCGCGAACTCACAACCGGCGGCCAGCGACCGGCAGCCAACCGACTTGCGGCCAGGCTTGCGGCTCACAACCAACAGCCGCCGTC
This sequence comes from Nonomuraea sp. NPDC003709, assembly GCF_040610775.1. NCBI lineage: Bacteria > Bacillati > Actinomycetota > Actinomycetes > Streptosporangiales > Streptosporangiaceae > Nonomuraea > Nonomuraea sp. NPDC003709. The sequence goes on from NZ_JBEXMW010000021.1 coordinate 113,064, forward strand.
CCACGGCCAGCGCGACCGGCGACCAACAACCGGCGATCGGCGATCGGCGACCAACAACCGGCGACTGGCGATCGGCGACCAACCCGCTTGCGGCTGCGACCGTCAAGCGCAAACAGCAGCCCGCGGCTGGCGGCCAACCGCTCACGATTGGCAAACGGCGACCGACAACCCTCCGAACTGCGACCCGACCAACAACCGCCACCTCGCGGCCAGCGACCGGCAGCCAACCGTTCACGGCCAATAACCGGCAGTCGGCAGCCCTCAATCAGCAACCCCGCAATCGGCAACCCGCGACCGACCGCTCCAGCTCACGCCAGCCGGCCGCGGCCAATCGCTCACGACCGCGACCAACCGCCCGCAATCGGCAACCCGCGACTGACAGCCAGCGGTCGGTGGCCCGCGACCTGCAACCGGCAGTCGGTGGTTTACGACTGGCGACTGGCGGTTGGTGACGATCCGCTTCCGCGCGGCGGGCAGTGGACGACGATCCGCTTTCTTGTGGCTGGTAGATGGCGACGATGGGTGCCTCTCTGTGGATCGGGTCGTCCCCCATTGCGTTGTTGCTCGGTGGCCTCGATTGGTGCTCTTGGCAGGGGGCTTGTGGGTGGTGGGTGGGCGTTAGTCGGGTGGGGAGTGCGGGTCGTCTTCGTCCAGGAGGTTCACCAGGGGGAGGAGCCAGGAGGCGTGGGGTGGGCCCATGGCGGCGTCGAGTTCGGCCGGGGTGGGGAGGCGGTCTCGGAGGATCGTGGGAGACAGGAGGTTTTGGAGGGCGTGCATGAGGAGGTTGGCCATCGAGTAGCTGGGGTCGATGGTCAGGGCGCGTTCCAGGGCGATGGTGGCCTGGACGTTGTTTCCCGCGCGCCAGGAAGCCATCGCCAGGAGGGATGCGGCCGGTGGGATGAAGCGGGGCTCCAGCCTGCGGGTCAGGTCCTTCCAGAGGAGCACGTGGGAATCTTGCATGAGGGTCCAGGCCTCGTCGCGGGCTCGGGTGATCGATAGGGCCAGGCCCAGTTTCGCCGCCTCCGTGTCGTCCAGGCGGCCGCCTTCCTCGTGGGTCTGGAGGGCTGATCGGACTCTGTTCAGGCTTTCGGCGATGAACTGCGTCGCGAAGGTGTCGAGGTTTGTGGTGGCTGTCAGGTCGACTCGGAATTCTGCGATCGCGTCGGCTGTGGCTCGGCGCATGGCCATGCGTACGGGGCCTGCGATGGGGGCGATCGTACGTTCCAGGGACTCGCGATCGGGGAGAGCTACCAGGCCTCGGATGGTCGCCTCGGCGGAGATCTGGCTGGTGGTCAGGTCGTACGGAGTGCCTTCGGCCGGGCAGCATGTCGCGAGATCGCAGATGTAAGACCAGTAACGGCCCTCGTGTGCTCGTAGTGCTTCGCCTACATGGAGTTCGGTCTTGGCGGCGAGGAGTCTGGCCTCGTCGGCTGCCGGGGTCACCAGCTCCCCCGGGCCGTAGCCGACGACGACGATCTCTGTCACGCCCTCCCGGTCGAAGACCGGCTCCAAGGAGGCGAGAGTGCCGGGCGGGAACGGGAGGCTCCATCTGGCCACCAACTTGGCCTGGCGACGGTCGAGGCCGATCACGATGAGGCTGGTCTTCGGGTGGAAACCGACGAGGTATGGCACGGCGGCCAGGATGTCGGTGGGGCTGGTGAGGGTGAGACAGGGCTCCAGCGACGTGAAGCTTGATGAGGGGGAGGAGGGAGGGGAGGGCGGGGATGGTGACGTAGGGGAGGTTGAGGGTGACGGCGAGGGAGCGACGGTGGTGGGGTCGGAGTCCTCGGAGGGGGAAGTGGGAGTGGGGTTGGGGGTTGGGGTGGAGTGGTTGGTCGTCATGGGCCCTTAGGGTGCCCGGGCGAGGGCTGTGGGATCGGGCCCGAATGCGATTCTGGGGATGGTGGGGGCGTACAGGAGTGACGTTGTGGATAACTGCCTGCCGGTTTTCGGCTGGGGCTCTTTGGGTGATGGTGGTTCTTGCTGCCCAAACCAGGGCTGGTGCTGGTGCTGGTAGCGGGCGGCGGTGACGGCTGGTGCCCGATGGGTGATGACGGGTGATTGGGCCCGCGAGGCCCCCAAGCGAAGTGGCCGGAGCCGGAATGGGTGACCGGAGCCGGAATGGGTGACCGGAGCCGGAATGGGTGACCGGAGCCGGAATGGGTGACCGGAGCCGGAATGGGTGACCGGAACCGGAGGGGGCGGGCCGAGGGGTGGGCCGAGCCGAAGGCTCTGGGGGTGAAGGCCCTGGGAGCCAAGGCCCTGGGAGCCAAGGCCCTGGGAGCCAAGGCCCTGGGAGCCAAGGCCCTGGGAGCGAAGGGCTGGGATCAAAGGGCTGGGGCTGAAGGCGCTGGGGGTGAAGGCGCTGGGGCTGAAGGCGCTGGGGGTGAAGGCGCTGGCCGAGGAGGGATGAGGTGGGGGGGCTAGGAGGCGGGGGGATCGGGTGGAAGTGAGGGTTATGAGGTGGGGGTCAGGTGGGCGCGGACCAGGAGGGCGGCGCCGGCTACGGCGGCGGGCATGGCGATGACCGCGACGAACGGCACCAGGAACAGCAGGAATCCCACCACCCCGAACCCCAACGCGCTGGCCTTGTTCGCGCGCAGCAGCGCGAAGCGTTGCTTACGGGCCATCCCCCGCCGCTCCAGCGCCAGGGTGGTGAGCTCCACCGTCAGGAAGAAGCCCGAGACGAGCGCCCCGAGGACCGGCACCACCGTCTGGCCGACCACTGGCACGAAGCCCAGGAAGAACAGCGGGATCGTGAAAAGGAGCACGTAGAACAGCGTGATCAGGCTGTCCCTGAGCGAGCGCGGCAGGGTGCGCCACCACGGCTGCTCGTCGGCGTCCGGAAGCGGGTCCACCTCGGCCGACAGCCGCTCGTAGAACGGCTCCCCGATCGCCAGGGTGAGCGCGGTGAAGGTGAGTACGGCCAGCGCCAGCCCTCCGAGGAACAGCAGGATCCCCACCAGCGTCCTGAACAGGTCACGCCAGCCCCACGACTCCGCGAACGGCGTCAGGAACGCGGCCAGGTCGGTGGCGTGCGTGCCCAGTAAGATCAGCGCCGCGACGTACACCGCGAACGCGATCAGCGCCGGGATCAGCCCGAACAGCCACCACCGCCCATGCCTGGCGACCCACCCCAACCCCTGGAAGAAGAAGCCGACGCCGGACGTGAAGTCGCGCAGTGATCGCATGCCCGGCAGGCTAGCGCCAGAACGACGTCACCGCGTAGCCCAGCTCCGCGAACAGGTCGTGCAGCAGCGGCAGCGAGATGCCGATCACATTGCCGTGGTCGCCTTCGATGCCCTCGACGAACCAACCGCCGCGCCCGTCGATGCTGAAGGCCCCTGCCACGCTGAGCGGCTCCCCCGTGGCGATGTACGCGGTGATCTCCTCGTCGGACGGTCGGCCGAAGCGGACCACGGTGGTGGCGACCTGCGCCGCCTGCTTGCCCGCGGCCACGTCGATCACGCAGTGGCCCGTCACCAGGCGTCCCGTGCGCCCGCGCATGAGCCGCCACCGCTCGGCGGCCTCCTCCGGCGTGGCGGGCTTGCCGTACGGGCGGCCGTCCAGCTCCAGGATCGAGTCGCAGCCGATGACCAGGCCCTCGTCGAGCTCGTTCGCGACCGCCTCCGCCTTGGCCTTGGCGAGCACGAGGCTGAGTGCCGCCGGGGTGTGCGCGGAGAACGAGTCTTCGTCGACGCCGCTGACGATCACCTTGGGGTCGAGCCCGGCGCTGCGGAGGAGGGCGAGGCGGGCGGGGGAGGCTGAGGCCAGAACGATCACCGCATAAGCCTACCGTTGACCTGCGCCGCGTCATTCACCAGTCGGGGTTGGAGGTGCCGGGGGCCACCTCGTGCGGGTCCCCCTCCTCATGACCGTCCGGGGCGCCGCGGCGGCCCACGGTGCCGGTGTCAGGGCCGGAGCCGGTGCCGGTGCCGGTGCCGGTGCCGGTGCCGCGGCCAGTGTCAGGGCTGGCGCCGGAGGGCGGGCGGGACTCGTACGGCCCGCCCTGCGCGGGCACCCCGCCGCCGAAGACGGCGTCCAGCAGCCCCTGGAGCAGCTCGCCCAACTCCCCCGGGCAGGCCGGCTGCTCGCGGTCCAGGTCGTCGGCCAGAGCGCCCGCGTTCATGCCGCGGCTCTCGGCCCGGTTGGCGAGCAGGGACATGATCATGGGCGCGACGAGGGGCAGCAGCCTCATGATGATCCCCGGGTCGACTCCGGCGAACCGCGCCAGCGCGTCCGCGGCATCCTCCGTTCCCTGACCGCCCAGGACGTGGCCGAGGATGTTGTGCCCGTCGCGGGTCAGCGAGGCCACGTCGCCGGTGAACGGATCGGTGTCCACGTGGTCGTCCAGGGCCGCGCGCAGGGCATCGGCGCCGTCCGGGTGACGGGCGTTGCGGGCCATGCCCCCGACGATGACGCCCGACACGGCCTCGACCACGTCGCGGGCCATGGTCGTGTCCGTGCCGAGCATCCCTGCGATCTGCTCCAGCCCTGAGTCTCCGAGCTCGGTGAGGAGCTCGTCCGTCAGTGTCACGACAGTCCCCCGATCGTTGTTCCGGGAGAGCTGCCCTGATCAGGGCCGGAGCAATGCCCGATTTGCGCTAATTCTCGGAAAAGCCGCTCACGGGGACGGGAGTGGCCGACGAGGCCAGGCCCGCCGCCGTGTAAGCACCCGCCTCGTCGAGCGTCTCGTGTTCGAGCAGGGCCTTCACGATGGCGTCGAGCTTGTCGCGGTTGTCGGTGAGGATCTGGATCGCGCGCTCGTAGCACTCGTCCACGATCCGCCGCGCCTCCTCGTCGACGGTGGCGAGCGTCGCGGGCGAGGCCTGCGGCTGCTGTCCGTCGTTGGGGAGGATGGTCAGCGGGCCGACCTTCTCCGACATGCCCCAGCGCCCGACCATGCCACGGGCGATCATGGTGACCTGTTCCAGGTCGTTCTCGGCGCCCGTGGTGATGACCCCGTACACGACCTGCTCCGCCGCCATGCCGCCGAGCGCGCCGGTGATGCGCCCGCGCAGGTACTGCTCGTCGTAGGCGTACCGGTCGGTGTCGGGGGTGGACAGCGTGACCCCGAGCGCCCGCCCGCGCGGGATGATCGAGATCTTCCTGACCGGGTCGGCGCCCGGCTGGAGCATGCCGAGCAGCGCGTGACCGGCCTCGTGGAAGGCGGTCCTGGTGCGCTCCTCCTCCGGCATCACGATGCTGCGGGCCGCGCCGAGCTGCAGCTTCTCCAGCGCGTCGGCGAAGTCGGACATCGTGACCTTCTCCTTGCCGCGCTTGGCGGCGAGGAGGGCGGCCTCGTTGACCAGGTTGGCCAGGTCGGCGCCGGTCATGCCGGGGGTGGTCTTGGCGAGCTGGTCGGGGCTGACCTCGCCGTCCAGCGGCACGCCCCGCGTGTGCACCTGCAGGATGGCGGTGCGGCCGGCCGCGTCAGGCAGCCCCACCTGGACGGTACGGTCGAAGCGTCCGGGACGCAGGAGCGCCGGGTCGAGCACCTCGGGACGGTTCGTGGCCCCGATGACGATCACGCCCTCGGCGCCGGAGAAGCCGTCCATCTCGGTGAGGATCTGGTTCAGCGTCTGCTCGCGCTCGTCGTGGCCGCCGAGGCCGCCGGCACCGCCGCGGGCCCGGCCGATGGCGTCGATCTCGTCGATGAACACGATCGACGGCGCCACCTTCCGCGCCTCCTCGAACAGGTCGCGCACCCGCGAGGCGCCCACACCCACGATCATCTCGATGAACTCGGAGGCGCTGGCCGAGAAGAACGGCACCTTGGCCTCGCCCGCGACCGCCCTGGCCAGCAGCGTCTTACCGGTGCCGGGAGGGCCGGCGAGCAGCACGCCCTTGGGCAGCTTCGCGCCGAGCCTGCGGTATTTCCCGGGGTCCTTGAGGTAGTCGACGATCTCGACGAGCTCGTTCTCGACCTCGTCGATGCCCGCGACGTCGTCGAACGTGACCCGCACCTGCCCGGCCTCGACCGGCTTGGCGGCCTTGGACTTGCCGATGCCGCCGAGGCCGCCGCCCATCAGGCTGGCGCCGCGGCGCATGACCCAGATCCACAACCCGGCCAGCAGCAGCACGGGCAGCAGCGAGAGCAGCAGGTTGGAGAAGAAGCCACGGGTGATCGGCTTGGAGGTGATCTCGACCTGGCCGGTGGACAGCTGCTGGTCGAGCTGGTCGGTGTTGGCGAAGGCCGGGATCTCGGTCGCGAACTTCGTGTAGGACTCGTTGCTCTCGGGGTTCTTCGCCGCCGACCGCAGGTCGCCCTCGACGGACAGGCCCTGGGCGTAGATGTCCTTGACGTTCTTGGAGTTCACCTGCTTGGTGAACTCGGTGTACGAGATCGTCTCGACGGATCCGCTGTCGACGAACGACGACACGACGAAAAAGCCTGCGTACACCACGAGCAAGGTGACGACGAATCGCCACCAGTTGATCTTGGGCCGGCCTCCGGGCGTGCCTGGCAGGCCCTCCGAACGCCAGGGCGGCTTGCCCTTGCCGTTCTTCGGTGCCTGCGGCTGTCCCGAGCGTTCCACGGCGTCACTCCCCACATCGCCGCATACATGATCCTTTTAGCCTAGAACACGCACCCCGGCGACCACGCGGCTGATGTCACGCCACTGCTTGCGCTGCGAGTCAGGCACTGTGACGAACGCCAGCCCCGGCTTACTCATTCCCCCGTCCATCACGACGACGGCCGCCCGCGACTGATGCTTTCCGTATTTGACGCGATATACGAGCATCCAGCCGCGCTTGACGGGTTGCGAGGCGAGCCAGGTGATCCTGGAGCCTTCGGGGTGGTGGTTGAGCGTCCAGCGGGCCGCGAGCAGCGCCGTGTCACGTGGGGACTTCTGCCGCATGATCGGGAGCGGACATGTGACGAACATCCCACGCAGGCCGGCGCGCGTCTTGGGGAGCACCTGCTTGGAGGTGAACGGCGCCGCGCCGTACGACTTCCACGGCTTGGAGAGGTTCGGCACCGCCAGCCCGATGCGACTGTCCTTCACGACCTTCCTGGACGGGGAGGCCAGGGAGATCCGCTTGATCCGGCCCGTCAGCTTGGGGACGCGCGGGTCGGCGTACAGGGCCTGCATGGCCGTGTAACCGGGCGCGAGCGACGAGCCGGGCGAAGGCATCGCCTCCGCTGTGGGGGTCACAGACGGAGGGGTCTCAGACGGAGGGGCCGCAGACGGAGGGGCCGCAGACGGAGGAGCCGCGGTGGAAGGCGCGGGGCCGGACGAGGACGGTGCGGCCGGCGGCGCGGTTACCGGCCCCGCCGCGACCTCGTCCGGCCCTGACGGGAGCACCACGACCAGTGTCGCGGCCGCGGCCACGACCAGGCCGATCGCGGCGAGCCCCCGGTACACCACCCGCATCCGGATATCTCCGATACGGGAGCGTTTGGGCGGAGAAGCAGGGGTTCCGGGCCTCGCCGCGGTCCTCACTTGGGAACCCTTGATCTCTTCTTCCCCATCGAGCACGAGCGGAGCGTACGACATATCCAGCCATTGCGCCTTGGAAGCTACCGAAGTGCAATCATGGACGGCGTGGAACAGGTTGAGCTGCGATTCGACCACGCCGCGCGAGCGGCCCAAACGCACACGAACCTCTCAGCGATCCGGCAGGGCTCCGCCGGGCTCTGGGTGGCCGGCGACGAGACCGCGACCTTCGAGCACCTGACATGGCTGGGCGACCATTTCGGCGCCCAGCGCACGTTCCCGCTGGCCGACTACGTCGAGCTGCCCGCGGGCCCCGAGGACGAGGCCGACATCGAGGGGCTGGCCCGCGCGAACGGCTACCTCTGGCTGGTCGGCTCGCACAGCCTCAAGCGCAAGAAGGTCAAGTCGAAGGACCCGGAGAAGGCCGCCGACCGGCTGGCCACGGTGGTCAGGGAGGAGAACCGGTTCATCCTGACCCGGCTGCCGCTCCACGACGAGACTCCCGGCCCTGGAACGATCCTCGCCGGCAGGGACAACCTGACCACGCATCTGCGCGACGACCGGCACCTGGCGCCGTTCCTGGAGCTGCCCGGCAAGGACAACGGGCTCGACGTCGAGGGCATCGCCGTCGTGTCCGAGCGGATCTATCTCGGGCTGCGCGGCCCCGTGCTGCGGGGCTGGGCGGTGCTGCTGGAGCTGCGGCTCGAGGAGGCGGGCAGGTCACGGCTGCGGCTGCGGGAGCCGTACCGCAAGCACTTCCTGGACCTGGGCGGGCTGGGCGTGCGGGACCTCTGCCCGGACGGGGACTCGCTGCTGATCCTCGCCGGCCCGACCATGGACCTCGACGGTCCCGTGCGGATCGTGCGCTGGCGGCCCGGCACCAGGCAGGGGGTCGTCCCCGAGGGCGAGCTGGAGACGGTGATCGAGCTGCCCCACGGCGTGAAGTGCGACCACCCCGAAGGGCTGGCGCTGCTGGCCGACGGCAGGCTCATGGTCGTGTACGACAGCCCGTCGCCCGCGCGGTTCACCCCGGCGGGCGGCGTGCTGGCGGACGTCTTCACGATCTAGCGACGCGTCCGCGCAACCAGGGCGCCTCGGCCACGAACGTGCACGAGCCCGGCTCGATCTCCGTGAACCCGGCATCGCGCACCACGGGCAGCCCCGCGGCGGCCATGGCGTCGAAGTCGCCCTGGGAGGCCGCGGTGCGCACGGACACCGCGAGCCCGCGGGCGCGCCAGGCCTCCCGCTCGGCCGCGTCGCTGGCCCACCAGGCGAGCTGGGCGGCGTGCCCGGCCTGCGCCATGGCCTTGCCCGCGGACATGGCCAGGCCCGGGTTGGCCCACAGGACCGGCGGCTCCGCGGGCGGCGGATCGGCGGTGTCGTTCAGCTCGGTGCCGCCCACCTGCAGCCGCGCGAGGTCCCGCGGCCAGCCGTCGAGTGGCACGGGCGGATGGACGCGCACCTCGGCCGTGCGGTGCTCGACGGTGCGCCCCGGCAGCGCGACCGCCCTGCGCCACTCGGCGCCCCTGGCCCGGCGGACCACCTTGCGGATCTTGCCGGTGGACTCCCAGGAGTGCAGCTCGGCTGCCCACTCGCCGGGGTCGTCCAGCAGGCTCAGCACGGCCATGGCAGCCGCTTCCAGCGCGTCGGTGCGTTCGGGAGGCGCGGCTCTCTCGATCCTGACGACCAGCGGCAGGACATAAAGCTCAGAATTCATCGCCCTCTAGCATGCACGATGGCCATGGACATGCCCGCGGCGAGGAGGCACAAGGCGCCGGCGCCGTACCAGGCGAGGTCGTAATTGCCCAGGTGGTCGCGGGTGAGCCCGGCGGCGACGGCGGCGAACGCGGCCCCCACCTGGTGCGAGCCGAACACCCACCCGAACACCACGGCTCCGTCGGCCCCGTAGATCCGCCGGCACAGCGCCACCGTGGGCGGCACGGTCGCCACCCAGTCCAGCCCGTAGAACACGATGAAGATCAGCATGCTGGGCTCGGTTGTGGCCGCGAACAGGCTCGGCAGCACCATCAGGGAGAGCCCGCGCAGCGCGTAGTAGACGCCGAGCAGCACCTTGGGGTCGACCCGGTCGCTGAGCCAGCCGGACGCGATCGTGCCCGCGATGTCGAAGATCCCGATGACCGCCAGCAGGCCGGCCGCCACGGGCTCGGCCATGCCGTGGTCGTGCGCGGCGGGGATGAAGTGGGTGCCGACCAGGCCGTTCGTGCTGGCGCCGCAGATCGCGAAGCCGCCGGCGAGCAGCCAGAACGGCCGGGTCCTGGCTGCCGAGGCGAGCACGGTGACCGCCCTGACCGCCGCGTTCACCTTGCTCGCGGGCGCGGTGCGAACGGCCGATGGCTCCGCGCCGAGGGCTGTCGTGCCCACGTCGGCGGGGTGGTCGCGCAGCAGCCACCACACGAACGGCGCCACCGCCAGCGCCGCACCGGACACGGTCAGCGAGGCGAAGCGCCACCCCGGCCCCTCGGCGAGCTGGGCCAGCACGGGGAGGAAGATCAGCTGCCCGGTGGCGCCGGCCGCGGTGAGCACGCCCGTGACCAGCCCGCGGTGCCGGACGAACCAGCGGTCCACCACGGTCGCGGCGAACACCAGCGCCATCGAGCCCGTCCCGAGCCCGACGAGCACGCCCCAGAACAGCAGGAGCTGCCAGCTCGCCGTCATCAGCACGGTCAGGCCGCTGCCCGCGGCGATCAGCAGCAGCGCGAGGGAGACCACGCGGCGCATGCCGAAGCGGTCCATCAGGGCGGCGGCGAAGGGGGCGGTCAGGCCGTAGAGCACCAGGTTGATGGAGACCGCGAGGGAGATCGTGCCGGCCGACCAGCCGAACTCCTCCTGCAAGGGGGTGATCAGTACGCCGGGGGTGGCGCGGAACCCGGCCGCGCCCAGGATCGCCACGAAGGCGACGGCCGCCACGAACCAGGCCCGGTGCAGGCGGCGCGTGGGGGCGGTGGTGCTCAACGTCATGCGCCAATCCTGCTTTATCCCCTTTCAAGGTCACGAGTGGCCGGATGGTCAATATGTGAAAGAATTCGGCCATGACACATCGCGTGGCAGTCGTCGTGCTCAACCACTTCGCCACGATCGACCTCGGCGTGCCCGGCCAGGTGTTCGGGACGGCCGAGACGGCGGACGGTGAGAAGTTGTACGAGGTGGTGACCTGCTCGGAGGGGCGGATGCCGGTCCGCTGTGAGGCGGGTTACAGCGTGCTGCCCGACTACGACCTCGACGTGCTCGACACCGCCGACACGGTCGTGGTGCCCGGCATCCACGCGGGCCGGGCGCTGCGGGACGGGACGATCTCGGACACGCTGGCCGAAGCGCTCCGGGGGCGGCCCAGGATCATGTCGATCTGCACGGGGGCGTTCGTGCTGGCGGCGGCGGGCCTGCTCGACGGGCGCCCGGCCACCACCCACTGGCGCAATGCCGACCGGTTCACCCGGCTCTTCCCGCAGGTCAAGCTCGACCCCGACGTGCTGTACGTGGACGACGGCGACGTGCTGACCTCGGCGGGCGTGGCGGCCGGGCTCGACCTGTGCTTCCACGTGATCAGGAACGACCACGGCAGCGAGGTGGCCAACCGCGCGGCCCGCCGCTGCGTCATGCCGCCGTGGCGGGACGGCGGCCAGGCCCAGTACATCGACCGGCACCTGCCGGAGGCGGGCGGCGGCACGGCGGCCACCCGCGACTGGATGCTGGCCCACCTGGAGCGCCCGCTCGACCTGACCGCGCTGGCCGAGCACGCCAGGATGAGCGTGCGCACGTTCACCAGGCGCTTCCGCGACGAGACCGGCGTGAGTCCGGCCAGGTGGCTGAACGGCCAGCGGGTCCAGCACGCCAGGCACCTGCTGGAGACGACCGAGCTGGGCGTGGAGGAGGTGGCCAGGAAGGCGGGGTTCGGGACGGCGGTCTCGCTCCGTCAGCATCTGCACGCGGCCGTGGGGGTTTCGCCGCTGGCGTACCGGCATACGTTCCGGCGACTCTGATTCCTCCGGCAAAAGCCACATTTCGGCCCTACAATCGGCCCCAGGAAGATCGACTAGAAAGGGTCGTCACATGGCCGAGGCGGATCGCGTACCCGCCGGGATCAACCCGAACGTGCCCAGCGTCGCCCGCATGTACGACTACTACCTCGGGGGCCGCGACAACTTCGCCGCCGACCGCGAGGCGGCCGAGAAGATGATGGAGATCGGCCGGCGGATGGGCAACGACGCCCGCGAGATCGCCCTGGCCAACCGCGCCTTCATCGGTCATGCCGTACGCATGCTCGCCGAGGCCGGAGTGCGCCAGTTCGTCGACATCGGCGCGGGCCTGCCCACCCAGGACAACGTGCACCAGGTGGCCCAGCGGCACGCCCCCGGCTCCCGCGTCGTCTACGTCGACAACGACCCCATCGTGCTGGTCCACGCCCGCGCGCTGCTGGCCAGGGACCCGGACGTCGTGGCGATCGAGGGCGATCTCAAGGATCCCGACGCCATCCTGGACGACCCGCGCGTCGCGGAGCACCTCGACCTCTCCCAGCCGTACGCCGTGCTGCTGGTCGCGGTGCTGCACTTCATCCACGACGACGCCGAGGCCGATCGGATCGCCGCTCGAATCCGCGAGCGCCTGCGGCCCGGGGGCCACCTGGTGCTGTCGCACCTGCTGTACGCGGGCCACGACATGGACGACGTCGCGACGGCCGGCCAGCAGGTCTACTCCAGCACGACCTCGGGCGGCCTGGCGCGGCGCGGCTACGACGAGATCGCCTCCTACTTCGACGGGCTGGAGCTGCTCGGGCCGGGTGTCGTGCCGGTGGCCGACTGGACGCCCGAGGGCTCCCCCGGCGGCTCGTACGACCTCTCCAAGGGCGGAATCCTGGCCGGGGTGGGCCGCCGCCCGGCCTAGGCCGCCACCTCCAGGCCCTCGCCGAACCAGGTCCTCAGGGCCTCGTCGAGGGTCTCGTCGGGCTCGCCGGCCCAGGCCACGTAGCCGTCGGGGCGCACCAGCACGGCGCCGTCGCCCTCGAAGGGCACCACGTGCACGCGCCCGTGCCGCACCCGCAGGCCGCCCGTCCCGTCGAGCAGCATGGGCCACGCGCGCGCGGCCGGCTCGGCCGGCAGGTCGGCCAGGAACCGGCCCGCCAGCGGATGCGCCGGCGCGGGCACCGGGTAGGCCAGGTCCGCTCCGGCCATCATGGCGGCGATGCGGCGGCGGGCGCCGTCGTCGCCCAGCAGCTCGCCGAACACCTCACGCAGGGCCGTGATCTCGGGCCCCGGCGCGGCCAGCGCGAGCTGCGCCTGGGTGTGCACGGCGACGCGCAGGGCGGCCGGGCGGCGCTCGGCGTCGTAGGTGTCGAGCAGCCCAGGCGGCGCCCAGCCCCGCACCTCGGCGGCCAGCTTCCAGGCCAGGTTGGCGGCGTCCTGCATTCCGAGGTTGAGGCCGGGCGCGCCCATGGCCGAGTGGACGTGCGCGGCGTCGCCCACCACGAAGACCCTGCCCTCCCGGTAGCGGTCGGCGACGCGGGTGTTGCGGCCCTTGAGCCGCCTGAGCAGGTGCGGGCCCTCGCCGGCGGGCTCGGCGAGCGGCAGGTCGGCGCCGAGCACGCGGGCCAGGCCGGCGCGCAGCTCGCCGACGGTCATCGGCACGTCGTCGTCGGGCGCGGAGGCGTCCCACTCCATGGCGCTGACCAGCAGGGTCCCGTGGTCCGCGGGGAGGATCGCGTACGCGCCGCGCTCTGTCCTGTGCCAGGCGTACATCACGTACGTGCCCAGCCCCGGCACCTCCAGCTCCACCGTGCCGGGCCGGATCACCGCACCCGGCAGGGTGACGTGGGCGCTGCGGCTCACGACGTCGGTCGAGGTGACGCCGGGAAAACCGATGCCCGCGAGCTTCCTGACCGTGCTGTGCGCGCCGTCGCAGCCCACCAGGTAGCGGGTGCGCAGCTCGTACGCGCCCTCGGGCCCCCGGAGCTCCACCGAGACGCCGTGGGGGTCCTGGGTGAAGCCGAGCAGCTCGTGCCCACGCCTGATCTCCACACCCAGCTCGACCGCCCGCCGCTCGATCAGCTCCTCCAGGGCGGGCTGCTTGATCCCCATCCCGTACAGCGGGTTGTCCTCCAGCCCGGCCAGGTTCAGCGGCAGCGCGCCGAACACGAACCCCGGCATCGGCGCGTCCCCCACGGCGAGGCCGCGCTGGTGGAGCAGCCTGACGACCTGGCCGACGATCCCGTTGGCCTTGGGCTGGTCGCTGCGCCTGGGCAGGCGCTCGACGACGGTCGGGCGGACTCCGGCCAGGGCCAGCTCGCAGGCCAGCATCAGCCCGTTGGGGCCGCCGCCGATGATCACGGTGTCCATGCGTTCTCCTCAGAGGGAAGGATCGGGCAGCCCCGCGGCCAGCGCGCCCAGGGCCTCGCGCAGCAGGGGCACGAGCGGGACCGGCGGGTCGGAGCGCAGCCAGTGGGCGACGGCCGCCTGCACGGCGGAGCCCACGGCGACGGCGACCAGGTGGGGGTAGAGGTCGCGGGCGGCGTCGGTGCCGGTGCGCTCGGCCACGGCCGCGGCCAACTCGTTGTTCCCGGCGAACACCATCTGCAGCGACTCGGCCCGCAGCGCGGGCTCTTCCGCCAGCATCCTGATGCTCGCCAGCACTTCGGGATCGGGCGCCACCTCCGTGCGGGCCAGCGCCCAGGGCTCGACCATGGCCTCGGTCAGCGCCTCCCACAGCGGCTCCGCCGGCGGCCGGGCCCGCAGCGCCGCCACCGAACGTGTGATGCGGTCGATGTGGCGGGCGGCGATCGCCTCGTACTTGCTGGAGAAGTAGTTGTTGAACGTGCGGGGCGAGACGCCGACCTCGGCGGCGATGTCCTCGACGCGTACGCGCTCCAGCCCGCGCTCGTGAGCCAGCCGGAGAGCGGCCGTCATCAGCGCCTCGCGCGTGGCCTGCTTCTTCCGCTCTCTCAGTCCGCTCATGGGCTCACCGTACGCAAAAAGTGCGGAGTCAGCAAATTTTCTGACCACGCATGTTTTAGACTAACGGATAACAGAGCCCTGGCGCGTTAGATTGGGAGCATGTCCCTGACCCTCGAATTCGTCAGCACGATCAGGGCCGAGCGGTCCGGATTGGTCGACAGGCTGGCCGACACGGACGGCATGACGGCCTGGGTGCGAACGCACGCGCCCGACCTGGGCGACCTCACCGTCACGGAGGAGCTGCGGCAGGAGACTGTGCGCCTGCGCCAGGCCGTACGCGCCCTGTTCGCCAAGGCCGTGGCGCCGGGCCCGCCGAGCCGGGCGGACGCGGCGAACCTGCCCGGGTTCGAGGAGTCGCTGGCCCTGGTCAACGCCACCGCCCTGGCCGCCCCCACCGCACCCCAACTGCACTGGGACGGCGAGCCGTCCCTCGCCACCGCGCCCGCGACGCAGGCCTCCCCCGGCACGCGACTGCTCGCCAGGCTCGCCACGGCGGCCGTGGAGTTCCTCGCGGGGCCGGACCGCGCACTGGTCCGCACCTGCCAGGCCCCGCGCTGCGTGCTCTATTTCGTCAAGGAGCACCCGCGCCAGGAGTGGTGCTCGACGGGCTGCGGCAACCGCGCCCGGGCGGCCAGGCACTACCGGGAGCACAAGAAAATCTAACGTTTGCAAGACCGAGTTGCCGTTATAGTGTTTCTAACGGCAACTCGGCCGCGCATGCGTTAGAGGAGTGGGGAATGTCCTTCCAGACCGGGCACGTCGGGCTCAACGTCACCGATCTCGACAAGTCCAAAGAGTTCTACACGCGGGTCTTCGGCTTCACGGTGGCGGGCGAGTCGCAGGAGGACGGCCGCCGGTACGCGTTCCTGACCCAGGACGGCACGCTGGTGCTGACGCTCTGGCAGCAGAGCGCGGGCCGCTTCGAGGCAGGCCGGCCGGGCCTGCACCACCTGTCGTTCCAGGTGGCGGACCTCGACGCGGTACGCCGGGCGGAGACGGTGATCAGGGAGATCGGCGCGACCCTCTTCCACGACGGCGTCGTGCCGCACCGCGAGGGCGCCTCGTCGGGCGGCGTGTTCTTCGCCGACCCCGACGGCATCCGGCTGGAGATCTTCGCTCCGGACGGCGCGGGCGACCGGCCCGCGCCCAGCTCTGAAGCGCCGACCTGCGGGTTCTTCTAATGAGGCATCCGGGTGAGGTCGCCGTGCAGCGCCGGACGGGGGTGCGGCTGGAGGACCACGGGAGCTCGCGGACGCGCCCGGAGATCCCGGATCCGGCCGCCGAGTTCCTGCGGAACCAGCACATGGTCGTCCTGGGCGCGGCCGACGACGGCGGGCGCGTGTGGGCGGGCGTGCTCACGGGCCCCGCGGGGTTCGCCTCCGCGACGGACGACCGCACGATCGTGCTGCACGCCCTGCCGGGCGCCGACGACCCGCTGCACGGGCTGTTCGAGCGGGAACGGGACGTCGGCCTGATCGCCATCGAGCCGCACACGCGGCGCCGGATGCGCGTGAACGGCACCGCCGTGCGGGCCGGTGACGCCCTGGTGGTGTGGACGGAGCAGGTCTACTCCAACTGCCCCAAGTACATCCAGACCCGCTCCCCCACCTCCGCTCCGGGCGAGCCCGCGGGGCTGGGGCGCGGGATCGCGCTGCCGGACCGGCACCGTACGTGGATCGCGGAGGCGGACACGTTCTTCATCGCCACGCGGGCCGAGGGGCTCGGGGCGGACGCGTCGCACCGTGGCGGCAACCCCGGATTCGTCCGGGTGACGGGGGCGCGCTCGCTGGAGTTCCCCGACTACCAGGGCAACGCGATGTACATGACATTGGGCAACCTGGAGCTGGACCCGGCGGCCGGGCTGCTGTTCGTGGACTGGGAGCGTGGGGAGACGCTGCAGCTCACGGGCCGGGCCCGGGTGGAATGGGGGGACCAGCGGACGGTGCGCTTCGAGCTGGACGAGTACGCGCACCTGGGCGGGACCGTGTCGGCCGGCTGGACCGCCCCCGGCTATCACCGCTTCAACCCCCCGGTCGAGGCAGGCGCTTCTCGAACCAGTGATGCGCGTACGGCTCGTCGCTGAACGCCGCCACCTCCCGGTAGCCGCTCGCCCGATAGAGGGCGACGGCTTCCGTGAGCGCCCGGTTGGTCTCCAGCCGCAGCGTGCGGACACCCTGGGCGGCCGCCTTTCCCTCCGCCTCGGCGAGCAGCCGCCGCCCCAGCCCCAGCCCGCGCACGGCCGGGTCCACCCACATCCGCTTGATCTCGGCGGACCCGGCCTCCGGGTGGAGCTTGAGCGCCACGCACCCGACCGGCTCGGCGTGCAGCGCGGCGACCAGCAGCATCCCGGCCGGGAGCCGCAGCTCTGCGTCGGTGGCGGAAATGCTGCGGGCCGGGTCGAAGCCGCCCTCGAACCGGCGGGCCAGCTCGTCGGCGTAGGCCTGCAGGCAGCGGCGGGCGCCGGGATGGCGCGGGTCGAGCACGTCGATGGCGATCATGGAGGCGAGCAGCAGGCGCTCGACCTCGGACATGGCGGCCACGAGGCGGTCGCGCTGCGCGTCGGAGAGCGGTTCGAGGATGCCCGCCGCCGCCTCGTCGGACCGGCGATCCAGCTCCTCCCGCTCGGCGAGCCCCGCCGGCGTGAGCCGGGCCGTGCGAACCCGGCCGTCGGAGCCGCCGTCGTCCATGACCACCAGCCCGTCGGCCTCCAGCGACCGCAGCAGCCTGCTCAGGTAGCCGGAGTCGAGGTCGAGCCGCGTCCGCAGGACGCGCACCTCGCTGCCCTCCGCGCCGATCTCCCAGAGCACCCGCGACTGCCCGAGCGCCCGATCCCTGGCCAGGAAGCTGTCGTCGAGCGCCCCGATCCGCTGCGTCACGGTCCGCTGGAACCTGCGCACCTGGCCGATCGCCGCACCGTCCATATCTCTGACTTTAGTCAGGGAATCTCTCCTTCGCGAGGTCACATCCACGGACCGGCGATCGGCACCGCGCTGTAGTCCTCCCCCGCGACCGGGCGGATGTCCTTCCAGTGCACCCATCGCGCGCCCTCGCTCGCCTGCGGCGGCCAGAGCAGGAATCCCCATCGCACCCCTTCGGTGTCGTCGCCCCAGGCCAGCAGGTAGCGGGCCGCCGTGGCGTGCTCCACGACGGGCGGGCGCCAGAGCTCGGGCAGGTCCTGCGTGTCGGTATCCATACCGAACATTATACGAACACGCATTCGATATCTCCAGGAGTGCTAGGCTATGACTGAATATCCGATCCAGTCATAGGGATACACATGGCTGTGGCATTCACGACCGAGGACCGGGCGCGCATCACCGCGTCCCTGCTCGACACCGCCGAAGAGCTCTTCGCCACCCAGGGCCTGAAGAAGACCTCGCTCGACGAGCTGGTCGCGGCCTCGGGCATCGCCAAGGGCAGCTTCTACGCGTTCTTCGAGTCCAAGGAGGAGCTGTACAAGGAGGTGATGATCCGCAGGGCGCCCATGCTCGGCAAGCGGCTGGCCGCCGCCCTGGACCGGCCGCCCGGCGTCGAGGCGCTCGCCCACATCATGCGCGAGTTGATCGACGTGCTCACCACCGACCCGTTCTACCGGCGGCTGCTCACCCGGCCCGAGGAGCTGGAGGCGGTGGCGCGCAGGGTCGGGGCCGAGGAGGTCGCCCGCGTCACACCTCACCTGCTGACGCCGCTGCTCGACTATCTCGCCCGTGGGCAGGCCGACGGCGTATTCGTCGCGGACGTCCCGCCCGAGGTGCTGGTCGGCGTGCTGCGCACGGCCGGCCTGCTGGTGCTCAACCGCGACAGGTTCGGGCCCGACCACTCCCAGGTGGTCGAGGCCACCATCAACGCGCTGGCCAGGGGACTCATCGCATGAATGTGCTGAAGAAGTACGCGCAGGCCGCGGGCATGACGGACGAGGCGTGGAAGCGGCACGCCAACCCGTGGAGCGTCTGGACCCGGTTCGCCGCGATCCCGCTGATGATCGCGGCCATCTGGAGCAGGGAGTGGCTCGGCTGGTGGGCCCTCGTCCCGGTGGGCCTGGTCGTCGTCTGGCTGGCGGTCAACCCGCACGTCTTCCCGGCGATCGAGCAGCCCGGCAGCTGGTCGGCCCGGGGCATCTACGGCGAGAAGCTGTGGCTGCGCGACCGGTCGCTGGTCACCGGCGACCACCGGAACGTGCAGCGGCTGCTCATCGGGGTGGGCTCGGCGGGGTTCGCGCTGCTCATCTGGGGGCTGATCGCGCTCGACATCTGGCCGACGGTGTTCGGGGCCACGCTGGTCACGCTCGGCCAGCTCTGGCGCATCGACCGGCTCGGCCAGCTCTACCTGGCCCACCGCGACACCGCCCGCGAGTAAGAACGCCGGGACAACGCGAAACCGCCCCTGCCCATCAAAGTGAGGCAGAGGCGGTCAGGTCGGGGTGGAGCTATGGGGATTCGAACCCCAGACCTCCTCCATGCCATGGAGGCGCGCTACCAACTGCGCCATAGCCCCTTGCTGCGTGTACGAGTGTATCCGACTTACGGACCCTTCAAGCACACGTTAAAAAGTAAGCATACGCAGGGTAAAAGCTTGCTACTGTCCGTTGCCGTGCCCAGCGTGCAACCACTGCCCCTGACCCCGCGATGCGCCCAGCTCCTCGACCGCCGCGAGCATGCCGTGATCGGCGTCAGCGCGCTCAACGGGTACTTCACCCCCCGCACCATCAGACACCTGCTCGACTGGGCGACCCGGACATTCGCCCGGGTGCACGTCCTCGTGCCCGGCGTCGAGCTGGCCGGGACGCTGGTCGCCAGGGGGTGTCCGGAGGCCAAGGCCGGGGCCAAGGCGAGGGCGGCGGCCAACAACACGCGCAACCGGGTGGTCCGCGCGCTCGACGCCCTCGACCCGCCCAACGCCACCGTGTTCGACTGGAACGAGCTGGCCTCCGTCCCGGCCTACGACTGCGCGCGGACGAGGCTGGAGCGGCTGTTCGCCACCGATCCGGTCTTCAGGGAGCACTGCATGGACGCGGTACGGCCCATCGTCGGCGCGCCGGAGCTCTCCCGCGAGCAGGCCGAGAACGCCCTGCCGTTCCTCCTGGCCGAGCTGCCCTTCGTGATCGACACCCCGTCGATCCTCGGCACGGGCTCGTCGGTGTTCTGCTACCCCAGGCCGATGCCGATGGTGGACCTGCTCTACGCCGGCCTGCTGCCGGTGCGCCCGGCATCCGCACAGGGATTCGTCTCCACCGCATTGACACAGGCAGCCCGCCCCGCCGACCATCTCAGTAACACTCTGTGAAAACATCGTCACCTGAGGTGGCCGGCTATGGATGCGGATGCTCGAAATGCTGGACATGCGTTCGACACGAGCGACATGGATCACAACGGCTACCTCGACCACCGCGACATGATCGTGGTCGCCTCCGCGCTGTGCGCCCGGCTCGGGCTCTCCGGGCAGGGCGCACAGCGGGTCGCGGACGCGTACGAGCGGGTCTGGCAGTACGCCGTCCACAACATCGGCACCGACCCCGAGGGGCGCATCAGCAGGGAGTCCTACATCGGCTACGCGCTGGCCCCGGAGCTCGACCGCGCCGAGTTCGTGGCCAACGTGGTCAGGCCGATCACCGACGCCCTCTGGGACGCGCTCGACGACGACGGCGACGACCGGCTCGACCGGGCCGAGTTCCTGCGCCTGTGGTCGGCGTACGACGTGGCGGGGGCGGCGTCACGGGCGTCCTTCGATCGGCTGCGCGGCAACAAGGTGGCGCACGTGTCGAAGGACGGGTTCGCCCAGGCGATGTACGACTTCTACTACAGCTCCGCCACCGCCGCCCCCATACTCGGCTGAAGCCCCTTACCCCACCGATCGGGCCTGGTCGATGAGCTGGACCAGCTCCGTCACCATCGGGTCCTCGGTGGCCGGCGCCAGCCGGGCCGCCTGCTCCTTGAGCTCGGGCAGGTCCATGCCGAACGCCTTGCGGTCCCGCAGGTAGACCGCGAACGCGGCCACCACCACGTCCACCTGGAACCGGACCGGCGCCTTGTCCAGCGACGCGGCCAGCTCGTCGGCCCGCAGCGACTTGCTCGCCTCGGAGGCGGACCGGGTGTCGGGGTCCTGCCAGCGCACGGTGGCCTGGGCGAGCTGCCCGTCGGCGCCCGGCTTGAGACGCAGCGAGTAGAGCGCGGTGACCGAGTGGCCCGGGCCGATCTCGCCGCCGTCCTGGGTGTCGTCGCGGAAGTCCTCCGTGTTCAGCGCGCGGTTCTCGTACCCGATGAGCTGGTAGCTCTCCACGACCGACGGGTTGAAGACCACCTGGGCCTTGGCGTCGCGCGCCCGCAGCTCGATGTTCGCGGGCAGTTGCGTGGTGAAGACCTTGTCGGCCTCCTCCTGGCTGCTGACGTACACGGCCATGCCGTCGCCGTTGTCGGCGAGCTGCTCCATCAGCTCGTCGCCGTAGTCGCGGCCGACGCCGACGGTGAGCAGCGTGACCTGCTTGCCCGCGTACTCCTTGACCTGGTCGAGGATGGTACGCCACTCGGTGGAGCCCTGGTTGGCCAGGCCGTCGGAGAGCAGGATGACCCGGTTCGTGGCGGCGGGACGGAACGCCTTGGACGCCTCCTGGTAGCCGGTGACGAGCCCGGCCGAGAGGTTCGTGCCGCCCGAGACGGTCAGCTCGTTCACCGCGTCACGCAGCTCCTGCCGCGCTGTCAGCGGGGTCATCGACGCCAGCACCTCGGCGTCGTCGCTGAACGACACGATCGACACCTGGTCGCCGGGCGCGAGCTGATCGAGCAGTTTGAGCAGGGCCGATTTGACCAGGTCCAGCCGCCCGGTCTCGGCCATCGAGCCGGACACGTCCACGACGAACGTGAGGTTGGCGGGCCGCCGCGCCGCCGCGTCCGAACCGCGCGTCTGCAGGCCCACGCGCAGGATCGCCCGGTCGCGCTCCGGCAGCTTCGCGCCGTCCACGTGCACCGCGAAGCCGTCGTCCGACGGCGGCGCGTAGTCCTGCCGGAACGCGTTGATCCACTCCTCCGGGCGGATCTCGCCGGGCGCGGGCCAGCGGCCTCCCCGGAGGGTCTGCCGGGCGTAACCGTACGAGGCCGTGTCCACGTCGAGAGCGAACGTGGAGATCTGGGCCGTGGTCGTGTCCTCCTCGCCGTTCGTCTCGGCGGGTGACGCGGACGGGCGGACCGGGGCCGGTTCCGCGTTCGCCGGAGCTTTCGCCGCGCGTTCACCGCTGGTCGAGCTTCCGGAGCCACCTCCGCACGCAGAGAGGGCGAGCAGCGCAACAATGCCGATTCCCGCCGCTAAAGGGCGAAATTTCATTGCAACCACCTCCATGCCCTACGACGGAACTTGATCTGCCCAGGCCGAGCCGGTGACGTAAGCGAGCACAAACCGCGATCGACGCGTGATCAGTCGTGACAGCCGCGACAACTGGGGTGACCAGGAGTACGTCCCGGCCACCGGGCTGTGGCCCTAGCGTGACAATGCCGCGTCCTCGACCCGCACCCGTACGGTGAGCAGCACCGCGTTGGCGGCGGCGAAGGCCGTCGCGGTGAGCCAGGCCGAGTGCACCAGCGGCAGCGCGAGACCCTCGGCGACCACGGCCACGTAGTTGGGGTGCCGCAGCCACCGGTACGGCCCCCGGTGCACCAGCGGCATTCCCGGCACCACGACCACGCGGGTGTTCCACTGCCTGCCCAGCGTGCCGACGCACCACCAGCGCAGCCCCTGGGCCAGGACGACGACCGCCAGCATCGGCCAGCCCAGCCACGGGACGAAGGGGCGGCCGAGCAGCCACACCTCGGCGGGCGCCGCCCCGAGGAGCGCCGCGTGGGCCAGGACGATCCAGGGATAGTGCCGCCGACCGTACTCGACGCCGCCCCTGGACCTGGCCCAGGCCAGGTTGCGGCGGGCCACCGCCAGCTCGGCCAGCCGCTCCAGCGCGACCAGCCCGATCAGGACGAGGTACGCGCTCACCAGTGCAGCAGCAACAGCTCGGCGGAGAACCCCGGCCCCAGCGCGAGGAGCACGGCGGGCGTGTCCGGCCGACCCCGCGTCTCCTGGAGCACGTGGAGCACCGAGACCGAGGACAGATTGCCGTGCTCGCGCAGCGACCGCCAGGTCACGTCGAGCGCCTTGGGAGGCAGGTCGAGGGTCCGCGCGATCGTCTCGATGACCTTGGGGCCGCCGGGATGGCAGACCCAGGTGGCGACCTGCCCGGGGGTCAGGCCATAGTCCGCCAGGAACGCCTTGATGTCACCGGCCAGCACCTGCTCCACGAACGTGGTCAGGTCCGGGTCCAGCACGATCCGGAACCCGTGCGGCCCGACCTCCCAGCCCATGAGGTGCTCGGTGTCCGGATAGAGCCGGCTGCGGGTGGCGACGACCTCGGGGCCCTGGCCGCGCCCGGTCGCCACGACGGCCGCCGCGCCGTCCCCGAACAGGGCGCTGGCAACCAGGTTCGCGACCGAGGTGTCGTTCCGCTGGATCGTCAGCGAGCACAGCTCCACGCACACCAGCATCGCGACGTGGTCCGGCCAGCCGCGCAGGTAGTCGTGCAGGCGCGACAGCCCCGACGCGCCCGCCGCGCACCCGAGGCCGAACACGGGCACCCGCTTGACGTCCGGCCGCAGCCCCACGCGCTGGGCCAGCCTGGCGTCGAGCGAGGGCGTGGCGATGCCGGTGGTCGAGCAGAGCAGCAGGTGATCGACCCGCTCCGGGCGCACGCCGGCCTTGTTCAGGGCGCCCTTGACGGCCTGTTCGGTCAGGTCGAGGGCTGTTTCGAGGTAGATGTCGTTCGCGCGGGCGAAGGAGTCGAGCTTGGTGTAGTCGGCCAGCGGGAGCGCGAGATTGCGGCCCTCCACGCCGGCCGCCGCATGGAATCGGCGCAGCAGCTCCTCGTCGCAGTCGGTCAGCCGGGAGAACGCCTCGGTGATCTCCACCTGCGCGTAGCGATGATCCGGCAAAACGGTCTGCACAGCCGATATATGCATATACCTCTCTTGCCGCTGAAAGGCTGGGGCTAACATGCGAGGCATGCTCCTGCCGTCTCCCTCCCGGCCGCACCGGGTGGCCGTGCTGGCGTTCGACGGCATGGCGCCGTTCGAGCTCGGCTGCGTCGTGGAGTTCTTCGGGCTGGCCCGGCCCGAGCTGGACCTCCCGTGGTACTCGCTCGCGGTGTGCGCGGAGACGCCGGAGCCGCTGCGGGTGGTGGGCGGGTTCACCATGCAGGCGGCGCACGGGCTGGACGTGCTGGCCGAGGCCGACACGGTGATCGTGCCCGGGGTGGCGGACGTGCGCGGAGAGGTCTCCGGCGCGCTCGTGTCCGCGCTGCGGCTCGCGCACTCGCGCGGCGCGCGCCTGGTGTCGATCTGCTCGGGCGCGTTCGCGCTGGCGGCGGCCGGGCTGCTGGACGGGCGCGAGGCCACCACCCACTGGAAGTACGCCGAGCTGCTCCAGGAGCGTTTCCCGCTCGTCCGGGTCAACCCCTCGGTCCTGTACGTGGACGCCGGCGACGTGCTGACCAGCGCGGGCAGCGCGGCGGGCCTCGACCTGCTGGTCCACCTCGTACGCGGCGACCACGGGCCGAACGTGGCCAACTCCGTGGCCCGCCGCCTGGTCATACCGCCGCACCGGGAGGGCGGTCAGGCGCAGTTCATCCAGGCCGCCGTGACACCGGTGGCGGACGACGGCGGGGTGGCCAGGGCGATGTCGTGGGCCCTGGAGCATCTGGCCGGGCCGATCGCCGTGGCGGACCTGGCCAGGGTGGCGCACATGTCGGAGCGCTCGTTCATCAGGCACTTCAAGCGGCAGACCGGCACCAGCCCGCTGCGGTGGGTGATCTCGCAGCGGGTGGCGGCCAGCCTGCCGATGCTGGAGTCCACGGGAGCGCCGGTGGAGGAGATCGGGGCGGCGGTCGGGTTCGAGAGCGCGGTGACGTTCCGGCACCACTTCACGCGGGCCATGCGGACGTCGCCGTCGGCGTACCGGCGGGCCTTCAGCGCGTGACCCTCAGGTCGTGAGCCTCCACAGGGAGGTGATCTCGGCGGCGCGGGCCTCGTGCAGCGGGTCCTGCTCGTCCTTCGGCCGGTGGTGCCGGGGCGGAACGTCCAGGCGCCCGGCCACGCGCAGCCCCGCCCGCTCGAACGCGGCCGACAGGTCGGCCCTGGTGCGCAGGCCGAGGTGCTCGGCCAGGTCGGAGAGGATGAGCCAGCCTTCGCCGCCCGGCTCCAGATGCCCGGCGAGACCGTCGAGGAACCCGTTCAGCATCCGCCCGCCGGGATCGTAGACGGCCTGGTCGAGGGGCGAGACCGGCTTGGCGGGCAACCACGGCGGGTTGCACACGACCAGCGACGCCCGGCCGGGCGGGAAGAGGTCGGCGCGCACGACCTCCACCCGGTCGTCCAGCCCGAGGCGGGCGAGGTTGTCCTCGGCGCACTCGACGGAGCTCTGGTCGAGGTCGGTGGCCACGACCCGGTGCACGCCCCGCCTGGCCAGCACGGCGGCCAGCACGCCGGTGCCGGTGCCGATGTCGAAGGCCAGCCGGTGGTCCTCCGGCAGCGGCGCCCGCGCGACCAGATCGACGTACTCGCCCCTGATCGGCGAGAACACGCCGTGGTGCGGGTAAATGCGGGCCTCGAGCGCGGGGACGTAGACGCCCTTGTGCCGCCATTCGTGGGCCCCGATCAGGCCGAGCAGCTCGCGCAGCTGGCCGACCGCCGGCGGGGCCTCGGCGCCGTACACCTCGGCGCACGCCTCGCGCACGTCCGGCGCCCTGCGCAGCGGCACCACGTGGTCTTCCGCGAACGGGACGAGCAGCATGCCCAGCGTGCGGGCGCGCTGGGAGCGGGCCTGGCGGTAGCGGTGGAACCCGGCGCCGGGGGCGGCGGGCTTGCACCGGCGCCCCATGGCCGACAGCAGCTGGCGGGCGTTCTGGAAGTCGCCCTGCCAGAGCAGCGCGGTGCCCTCGCAGGCCAGCCGGTAAGCGGTGTCGGCCGTCATCCGGTCGTCGGCGGTGACCACCCGCCTGGGTGGCGGCGCGCCCAGCGCGGAACGCCAGATCGCCGAACGTTCCTGCCCTGCCTCGGTCCAGTGGATCATCAGAACCCGACCGTTTCACATGCCGTGCCCGCGCGGCCACCCATTTACGGCAACAGGCCGTCCACCAGGGCGCGCAGCCCCCGGGCGTAGGTGTCCTGCGCGGTCAACTCCTCCCACCGTACGCCCACCGCGCCGATCAGCGGGAACTCTCCGGGATCCAGCTCGGCGAACACCCGCTCCCGATACGTCGGCCCCCCTTCCGCCCGCCGCTTCCCGGCCGCCGCCCGGGAGCCGAGCTCCCCCGCCGTGTAGTGCCAGATGATCCGGTACGCGTCCACGGCCCGCTCGACCGACAGCCCGGCGCGTACGGCGGCGTCGATGATCTTCTCCGGATACCAGAGCGCGCCGACCGAGAGCAGGTCGTCGGCCCTGAGCACGTCCACGATCCACGGACAGCCGGACAGCCCGTCGCGCATGGCAGTGGCCACGGCCACCACGCACTCGCGCGGCTCGTCCGGCAGCTCGGGCCTGGGCATGCCGGCGGCGTAGTCGTCGAGGAGGAGCAGGAGCAGCTCCTCCTTGTCGCGTACGTGGTGGTACAGCGCCATCGCCGTGCTGCCGACCTCCTTGGCGAGCCTGCGCATGGTGAGGCCGCCGACCCCGTCCTCCTCGATGACGCGGTGAGCGGCAGCCACGATCTCCGCCCGGGAGATCCTGGGCGGCCTTCCTGTACGTGCGGGCATCCTGCCATGCTACTTTCTATACATGTACGAAAATTCGGCGCGGCTCGTCGCCTGGGGTGACGAGCTGATCAAGCTGCACGACGGTTTCCGGCGCGACCTGGCCAACCTGCGCTCGTCGCGCGGGACGGACCTGCGTACGCACTGCCTGGCGTTCTGCGACGCCCTCCACGCCCACCACGAGGGAGAGGACGGCGCGCTCTTCCCCCACCTCGCAGGCGAGCACCCCGAGCTGGCACAGGCGCTGGAGCGGCTACGGGCGGAGCACGTGGTGGTGGCGCGGCTCATGGAGCGCATCCGCGTCCTGCTGGACGAGGACGGCGACGGCGTGGCGGCCGAGCTCGACCGCCTGGCCCGCGAGCTGGAGGCGCACCTGGACTACGAGGAGGAGCAGCTGGTGCCCATCCTGAACACGATGGAGACCCTCCCGGACGAGGTCTGACCCGGACTATCTGGCGCGCAGGGCGTCGAGGCTCAGCGTGAAGTGGCGGCGCCACCGCCTGGCCGAGGCGCTGGCCGCCCGGGGCGTCCACGTGGGCCACGTGCCGATCTCCGCCGCCGTCGCCCCGGGCTCCCCCGCCTCCCCCGAAGCGGTGGCCGAGACCCACTGGCGCCTCCACGCGGCCCGTGACCTCCACGAAATCGTCCTCGGCGACCTGGCCACCGTCAAGACGGCGATCAGCACGCTCTGACGGTCATTTTTCGCGTTCGGCCGTGACGAGCTCGCGGGTGGCCGGAGCGACCTCGGCCGCGAACAGCTCCACCACCGAGGGGTCGTCCGCCATCAGGATGAACGTGCTGACGCCGTGGTCCAGAGCGAGGCCGGCGAGCTCTTCCGCCCACTGGTCCGGTGGCCCGTCGAGCAGCCCGCGGCTGGAACTCGCGAAGCGGCCCGAGAGGTTCAGCAGCCGGCGTACGTCGGCGGGCGAGCGGCCGGCGGACAGCGCGGCCTCGTCGATGTGCTTG
This sequence comes from Nonomuraea sp. NPDC003709, assembly GCF_040610775.1. Taxonomy (NCBI): domain Bacteria; kingdom Bacillati; phylum Actinomycetota; class Actinomycetes; order Streptosporangiales; family Streptosporangiaceae; genus Nonomuraea; species Nonomuraea sp. NPDC003709. Next base: position 140,208 of record NZ_JBEXMW010000021.1, read on the forward strand.
TTTCCCTCCGTGAGGTCCCCGGGGCCGCCCTGCAGGTAGGACAGCGACGGCAGCCAGCCGTCGGCGGCGCGGCCGGTCAGCTTGAGCATCTTCGGTTTGTAGGCGCCGAGCCAGATCCCGATGTCATGGGCCGGGGCGGGGCCGCGTTTGGCGCCTTTGACCTGGTAGTACTCCCCGTCCACCCGGACGCCGCCCGGCCCGTCGGCCGCCCAGATCTCGCGGAAGATCCGGATCGCCTCCTCCAGCGCGTCCACGGCCTGGCCGGGGGACAGCCGCCGGCCGCCCATGGCCTCGATGGCGTCCCAGAACCCGCCCGCGCCGATGCCCAGCTCGAAGCGGCCGCCGCTGAGCAGGTCCAGGCTGGCCGCGCTGCGGGCCAGCACGGCCGGGTGCCGCAGCGGCAGGTTGAGCACGTTGCCGCTGAGCCGGACGCGCTCGGTGCGGGCGGCGACGTAGGACAGCAGGGTCCAGGTGTCGAGGAACTTCGGCTGGTACGGATGATCCTGGAACGTCACCAGGTCCAGGCCGGCGCGGTCGGCCGCCACGGCCACCTCCACCGCGTGGGTGGCGGGCTGCGCCGTGGGGGTGACGAACGCGCCGAACAGCAGGTCGTGCCCGTAGTCGGTCATCTATGACTCCTCAGGTCGGATGTTGAAGTTGTCGCGGAAGACGTTGTCCGGGTCGTACCGTGCCTTGAGCTCGCGCAACCGCCGCAGGGTGCCCGGCGGGAACGCGTCGCCCAGCCGCTTGGGCCGCGCGTCGGTCTCGAAGCTGAGGTAGAGGCCGTTGACGTACGGCTCCAGCCGGGCCCACTCCTTGTCCACCCGCTGCCGGTTCGCCCCGAACGCGATGACCGAGAAGTTGGCGGAGCGGTGGGCGTAGGCGGTGGCGTCGGCAGGGACGTCGGCCACCGCGCCGCCGACCGAGCGGATCTGGAAGAAGTAGACCGCGCCGCTGTGGATCAGCCGCGCCGCGGCGGCGGCGAACTCCGGGGTGATGTGCTCGACCAGCCCGGAGCGGGTGACCGGCTCCCCCTGGCCGTTGTGGCCGTCGCCGGCCGCGTTGGCCATGACGGCGGCGTACGAGGTGATCACGACCTGCTGGTCGAGCAGCGGGGCGATGTCCGCCATCGGCTGGAGCCGATCGATGACGGTCTCCGGAACGCCCGCGTTGACCATGGCCATCACGTGCCCGGTCGCCGGACGTCCGGCGCGCGGCGGGCTCACGATGAGGAAGCTCGTGAGGTCGCGCGGGGCCGACTCCTGGACCGCGCCCCACCTTTCGAGGAACGTGGCCGTGTCCCTGGCGTCCATGACGAGCTGCGCCCACCCGACGTCGCCGACCTCGTCCACCTCGAACTCGAACGCCGTGACGACGCCGAAGTTCGCGCCCGCGCCGCGTACCGCCCAGAACAGGTCCGCGTTCTCCGTCTCGCTCGCCCGCACCACCGAGCCGTCGGCGAGCACCATCTCGACGGCGCGCAGGTGGTCGATGGTCAGGCCGTGGTCGCGGGCCAGGAACCCGAGGCCGCCGGCGGTGGCCAGGCCGCCGACGCCGACCCCGCCGTAGTCGCCGGAGCTGAGCGCCCACCCGTACGGCTCCAGGGCCGCGGCGACGTCCGTCCAGCGCGCGCCGGGCCCGATCCTGACCAGGCGGTTCGCCCGGTCGAGCACCTCGATGGAGTTCAGCCCGGACACGTCGACGACGATGCCGCCGTCGTTGGTGGAGCGGCCGCTGATCCCGTGGCCGCCGCTGCGCACCCCCAACGGCAGGTGCGGGTGGGCCCGCGCGAACGCCAGCGCCTCGGCCACCTGGCCGGCGTCGCCCGGCCGGATGACCAGCCCCGGCGCCCCGCCCCGCAGGTACGTCGACCTGACCCGCGAGTACCCCGGGTCGCCCGGCTCGATCACCGGGAGGGACGCGGGCACCAGGTCGTAGTCGATCCCGGCTCGCCGCACGGCGCGCACGGAGGCGCGGCGCAGCTGACGGCCGGTCGGTCCCACGGTCTCGCGCAGCGCGGGCGCCACCTCCAGAGCGAACCGTTCGACGGCCTCCGGGTCGTCCGACATGAGGATGAACGTCCCGATCCCGTCCTCGACGGCCAGCGGGAGCAGGTCTTCCACGCCGGACCGCGCCGGGACGTTGACCAGCCGGCGGATCTCCCGGGGATCGCGCCCGGCCGCCACCGCGGCCTCGTCGATGAGCTTGTTCCCGGCCCTGATCCGGTCCGGCCCGCACTCGTCGAGGGACACCAGCCAGCCGTCCGCCCGCTCCCCCACCAGCCGCAGCGATCCCGCGTCGTCCGCGCCCAGCCAGATCGGCACGTCGTGCGCGGCCGGCGGCCCCGGCTGCGCGCCCCCGAGCCGGTAGTGCTCGCCGTCGAACCGCAGCGGCCCGCCGTCCTCGTCCCACATGCCGCGGATCACGTCGATCGCCTCGCCGGCCCCCTCAGCGGCGCCCAGCGCGAGCGACAACCGGCCGCCGGACAGCAGGTCGAGGCTGACCGCCGCGCGGGCGAGCACGGCGGGCGGGCGCAGCGCGAGGTTCAGGACGTTGGCCGACAGGCCCACCCGCGAGGTCCGTCCGGCCACCCATGACAGAAGCGTCCACGTGTCGAAGGTGTCCGGATGATCCGGAAAGGTGACCAGGTCGTACCCCAGTTCCTCACTCCGGACCGCCAGCGACACCGCATCGGCTCCGGCGTCGGCTCCGGGGGTGATGAACGTGCCGAACGTCAGTGGATGGCCGTAGTTCATCCGAGCCCTCTCACACAATTAGGTTGATGCATCAACCATACTAGACTGTCGTCATGTCCACGCTCTCCACCCGTCAGGCGGCCCAGTGGGCCAGCTATCAGCGCATGCGCGTGCAGCTCACCGGGCGGATCAACCGGGAGCTCGCCGGGGCCACCGGCCTGTCGGAGGCCGACTACGAGATCCTCGCCCACCTCACCGAGTCGCCCGACGAGTCGATGCGGGCGCTGGCGCTGCGGTGCGGGCTGGCATGGGAGAAGAGCCGTCTGTCCCACCAGTTGCGGCGCATGGAGCAGCGCGGGCTGGTCACGCGCGCCGAGTGCGAGGAGGACAACCGGGGGTCGGTCATCCGGGTCACCGAGGAGGGCCGCCGGCTCGCCGCCGAGGCCAGGCTCCACCACGAGAGGGCCGTCCGGCGCTACGTCGTCGACGTGCTGACCCCGGCCCAGCTGGAGGCGCTGGGCGCCATCGCCGAGACCGTGCTGGGGCAGCTCACGGATGAGGAGCACCAGGCATAGGACGATTGTCATGCCGAGGTCAGGATCGATGGCACCGGTCAACGCCGCGAAATCGCCGGACCATCGAGGCATGAGAAGAATCCTCCTGGCCCTGGGGCTGGCCCTGCTCTCCCCGCTCGTCGCGGAGTTCCTGCTCGGCGACTTCCCCCTGACGTACCTGTACTTCCTGCTCCTGCTCGCCCCCACCTACGGCGGCGCCACGGTGATCATCCGGGAGGTGGCCAGGAGGAAGGGGCTCGGGTGGCCGAGCATCGTGCTCATGGCCCTCGCCTACGGCGTGTTCGAGGAGGGCATCATGACGATGTCGCTCTTCAACCCCGACTACGCCGGGCAGCGGCTGCTCGACCCCGGCTACGTCTCCGCGCTCGGGATCGGGGTGCCGTGGACGCTGTTCGTGCTGGCCCTGCACACGGTGTGGAGCGTGAGCGTGCCCATCGCGGTCATGGAGGAGCTGGCCGGCGAGCGGCGGACCACCCCGTGGCTGGGCAGGACCGGTCTCAGCGTGGCGGCGGCGCTGGCCGTGCTGGGAGCCGCGTCGACCACGCTGTTCTCCTATCAGAACGGGCACTTCCTCGCGTCCGTGCCGCAGCTCGTGGCCATCGTGGTGATCGTGGTCCTGCTGGTGGTGGCGGCCTTCCGGCTGCCGCGCCCGGGCCGGGCCCCAGAGTGGGCCACAGGGCGGGCGCCGTCACCGTGGCTGGTGCTCGGGGCGGCGCTGGTCGCCGGGCTGGTGTTCGAGCTGCAGACGGTGATCCAGGGGCTGCCCGTCTGGCTGACCATCGCCGGGCTCGTCGCGGCCGAGGCGGGCATCGCTTGGGCGGCGCTCACCTGGTCGGCGCGCGAGGGGTGGGACGGCAGGCACCGGATGGCGCTGGCCGGCGGGGCGCTGCTGACCTACGCCTGGCACGCGTTCTTCTCCCACCCGCTGGTGCCGTCGTCCCTCGGGCTCGACCTCGCCAGCCACCTGGTGTTCGGGCTGGGAGCGGTGGCGCTGCTGGTCGTGGCGCTTCAGAGGGTGAAGTCGAATGTGTAGGAGTGCGAGCCGTCAGGGGCGATGATGATGTCCATCTCGCCCCTGAGCCCCCGCAACTCCCCCGTCGCCGAGTCGGGGACGACCGAGATTCTCAGCGACCGCTCGCCACGGTCGCTGACCGCGTTGTGCTGCACGACGAAGGCCCCCGCGAGGCCGTCGAGGGTGCCCTCGATGCGCTCCAGCGCCACGTACGACCTCGAGTCCTCGACCTGTGTCGAGGCCGTCAGCAGGTGGACGACGCTGGTGGCCGTCAGGTCCCCGTGGAAGGTCTTGGACATGGTCACGAGCCCGATCGAGACGCCGTCACGCTCCACGAACGGTGCTTCGGCGTCCCAGTCTGCGGTGTCGAAGGTTCCCTTGGCGGTCATGGCTCTATCGTGCCGGTCATACCTGTCAGGTCCCGTCAGGTACCGGTGAGGCGTTCCACCACGGGCGCGAACTCGTCCAGGTACTGGGCGTTCACCGACACGTACGAGACGCCGAGCCGGTCGCGGCGCCTGCGCAGCGTGTCCGCCATCTCGTCCGCGGTGCCCAGCAGGACGCCGGTGCCGCCGGCCGGGACGTTCAGCCAGGAGGGCGGCTCGGCCCCGGCGGCCGCGAGGTTCATGCTGAGCTCCAGGTCGTGGAAGCGGTCGCCGGCCAGCTCGTACAGCTCGTCCAGCTTCGCCGCCACCTGATCCTCCGTGTAGTGCGGCGGCAGGCCGAGCGCCACGGTGTCGGCCTGCCGGGCGGCGAGCTTGAGGAGCCTGGTCCCGGACGCGGCGACCAGGACGCGTACGTCCTTGACCGCCTCGATCGTCCGGGCGACGCGCTCGATGCGCTGGCCGGGCGTGCCGTACCCGACGCCGAGCGCCGCGGCGTCCCGCTCCGCGTCCGGGCGTCCGGCGCCCAGACCGAGCTCGAAGCGCCCGTCGGTGAGCGCGTGCAGGGTGGCGGTCTCCCACGCAACGGCCTCGGGAGTCCGGTTGGCGGCGCTCAGCACGAACGTGCCGACGCGCAGGGTCGTCGTGGCCGTCGCGGCCACGGCGGCGGCGACGAAGGGCGACAGCGTGCCGAGCGTGTCGGGGACCAGCAGCGTCGAGTAGCCGAGGCTCTCCGCCCTGCGGGCCAGGCCGGTCCACGCGCCGGCGTCGGTGGCATGTCCGGCGACCGCGCCGAACCTGAACGGGTGATCGGTCATGCCACCAACGATCGCGGATCCGCGCTCCGGCGACATCGTCCCCCGGACCGGTGGTCTCCTACATCCGGGGGCGCATACCCGCGCGAGAGTGCTACTCCTGCAGCAGTATCCGCGTGAAGTCGTTGGCGAACTTGCCCTCGGGGTCGAGCCGCCGTGCCAGCGAGCGGAAGTCGCCGGGGCACTCGGGCCGGCGGGTGAACAGCTTGCCCCAGTGCGGCCTGGGCGCGAACGGCGCCAGCGTCTCCTCCACCAGCTCCAGCACCGGCAGCACCGCGGCCACGTCCCTGATCCAGGTGAAGTGGATGCCGACGCTGTCGCGACCGCGGAAGGGGCTCAGCCACAGGTCGTCGGGCGCGATCGAGCGCACCTCGGAGATCTGCAGGACGGGCCGGATCCGGTCGCCGATCGCGTACAGCTCGCGCAGCGCCTTGACCGCGTGCTCCCGGGGCAGGATGAGCTCCGACTGCAGCTCGTTGCCCGCGCCGCTCGGCTCGGCGTCCGGACGGAAGTGCGGCAGCCGCTCGTGCCACGGCCCGGGCACGCCGAGCTGGACCGTGCAGTTCTCCGCCGACATCGCGGGCAGGGGGTGGCGGGGGCCGTCGGCCGGGGTGGTGCCGTGCCAGTCGGCGTCGGTCAGCTCCTCGGTGCTCTTCAGCCAGACGCGGGTGTCGCGCCAGTCGGTGAAGAGGCTGACGCTGTAGGCGGCGGACATGATCTGGTCGAAGTCGGCGAGCGCGGCCGCGGTCAGGCCCTCGCGCACGTACTGGCGCAGCTCGAAGGACGGCACCAGGTCGAGGGTCAGCGAGGTGACGACGCCGAGCGCGCCGAGGGCCACCACCGCGCCGGGGAAGTCGGCGTCGCCGCGGGAGAGGGTGAGCACGGAGCCGTCGGCGGTGACGAGGTCGAGCGAGGACACGGCCGAGGCCAGGCCGGGGATGGCGTCGCCGGAGCCGTGCGTGCCGGTCGCGACCGAGCCGGCCACGGAGATGTGCGGCAGCGAGGCCATGTTCGCCAGCGCGAACCCGGCCCGGTGCACCTGCGGCGCGAGCCGCGCGTACGTCATGCGCGCGGGCACCCGCACCGTGGCCGCCGCGCTGTCGATCTCCACCGCGTCCGGCATCCGGTCGAGCACGACGAGGTCGCCGTCGGTGTCCGCGACGTCGTTGAACGAGTGGCCGCTCCCCAGCGCCCGCACGCGGGAGCCGGCCGAGACGAGCCGCTGGAGCTCGTCGAGCGAGGTCGGGTGATGGACATCTTGCGCCCGAAATGCGGTGTTTCCCGCCCAATTGGTCAGCGTCACGGCATTACCTTCCCACAAACCACCTTGTCAGCCCCGCCCGGGTGCCGCTAGCTTCGGGAGCCGCTGACGGAGGTGTGCCGTGCTCTACCTGTCCGAGGCTGTCGGCCTTGTCACGCTCGTGCTCTGGCTCTACTGCCTCTTCGACGCGATCACCACGCCCGACGTGCTCTGCAGGAACCTGCCGAAGATCGTCTGGGTGGTCGTCGTGCTGCTGTTCCCGCTGATCGGCTCCATCGCCTGGCTGGTGGCGGGCCGGCCGGACCGGTCGCAGTCGGCCACGCGGCCGAGCGCGTTCCCCGAGTACGACCGCCCGGGCCGCTTCGCCGCCGGCAACCCGGACGACGACGAGGAGTTCCTGCGCCGCTGCCGCGAACGCGCCGAGGAGCAGCGCAGGAACGCCCCCAAGAAACCGCCCGAGGACTAGAAGCCCTGGGCCAGGCGGTAGTACGCCTGGTTCCAGCGGATCTCCTTGGTGAACCGCTCGGTCGTCGTGTCGGCGTCGATGATCAGCAGCTCCACACCGAGCATGTCGGCCAGGTCGGTCAGCTCCGCGCGGCCGATCACCGTGGAGAGCACCGTGTGGTGCGGCGCGCCCGCCGTGAGCCACGACTCCGTGGACGTACGCAGGTTGGGGCGGGGGTTCCAGACCGCGCGGGCGACCGGCAGCTTGGGCAGCGGCTGGGGCGGGGCCACGAGGTCGATCTCGTTGGCCACCAGCCGGAACCGGTCACCCATGTCGGCCAGGCCCACCACGATGCCGGGGCCGGGCTCGGCGTCGAACACGAGCCGGACCGGGTCCTCCCGGTTGCCGATGCCCAGCGGGTGGATCTCGCACGACGGCGTGCCGGAGGCGATCGAGGGGCAGACCTCCAGCATGTGCGCGCCCAGGATGAGCTCCTGGCCGGGCGACAGGTCGTAGGTGTAGTCCTCCATGAACGACGTGCCGCCGGGCGCCATGGACTTCAGGGTGCGCAGGAGGACCGAGGTCTTCCAGTCGCCCTCGCCGCCGAAGCCGTACCCGTCGGCCATGAGCCGCTGCACGGCCAGGCCCGGGAGCTGGCGCAGGCCGCCGAGGTCCTCGAAGTTCGTGGTGAACGCCTTGAAGCCGCCCGCCTCCAGGAAGCCGCGCAGGCCCAGCTCGATCCTGGCCGCGTAACGCAGCGACTCGTTGCGCTCGCCGAGCAGCTCGGGAGCGACGGTGTACTGCTCGGCGTACTCCTTGACCAGCGCCGTCACGTCCGCGTCCGAGGCCGCGTCCACGGCCTCCACCAGGTCGTTCACGCCGTACGTGTTGACCGAGACGCCGAAGCGGAGCTGCGCCTCCACCTTGTCGCCCTCGGTGACCGCCACGTCGCGCATGTTGTCGCCGAAGCGGGCCAGCTTCAGCGTGCGCACCTCGGCCAGGCCCTTGGCGGCCCGCACCCAGGTCAGGATGCGCTCGCCCACGGACGGGTCGCTGACGTGCCCGGCCACGGTCTTGCGCGGCACGCCCAGCCGCGTCTGCACGAACCCGAACTCGCGGTCGCCGTGCGCGGCCTGGTTGAGGTTCATGAAGTCCATGTCGATGGTGCTCCACGGGAGCTCCACGTTGGCCTGCGTGTGCAGGTGCAGCAGCGGCTTGCGCAGCGCGTCGAGCCCCGCGATCCACATCTTGGCCGGGGAGAAGGTGTGCATCCACGCGATCACGCCGGCGCACGAGTCGTCGGCGTTGGCCTCCAGCATCACGCGCCTGATCGCCGCCGCGTCGGTGAGCACGGGCTTCCACTCGACGGGCATGGGCAGCTGCTCGGCGATCCGCTGAGACTGCTCGGCCACCTGGCGCAGCGTGTCCTCGCCGTACAGCCCCTGGCTGCCGGTCAGAAACCAGATCTTCAACGCGGGCTCCTCTGTCCGTAGACGTTCTGATAGCGGTCGTACAGGCGGTCGATGTCGTCCTGCGGGATCGGCAGCGGCTCGCCGAGCTGCCTGGCCACGTGGACGGTGCGGGCCACGTCCTCGCACATGACGGCGGCCTTCACGGCCGCCTTCGGGTCCTTGCCGATGCTGAACACGCCGTGGTTCTGCATGAGGACGGCCTTGGAGCGGTGGCCCTTGAGCGTCTCGACGATGCCCTGGCCGATCGAGTCGTCGCCGATCAGCGCGAACGGGCCGAGGGGGATCTCGCCGCCGAACTCGTCGGCCATCGCGGTCAGCACGCAGGGGATGGCCTCGCCGCGCGCCGCCCAGGCGGAGGCGTAGGTGGAGTGGGTGTGCACGACGCCGCCGACGTCGGGCATGTTGCGGTAGACGTACGCGTGCGCGGCGGTGTCGCTGGACGGCGAGTGCTCACCCTCCACGAGGTTGCCGTCGAGGTCGCACACGACCATGTTCTCCGGGGTCAGCTCGTCGTACGAGACCCCGGACGGCTTGATGACGAACAGGTCCTCGCCCGGGACCCGGCCCGAGACGTTGCCCGCGGTCCAGACGACCAGGTTGTAGCGGACCAGCTCCGCGTGCAGGTCTGCGACGATCTTCCTCATGCCTGGGCCTCGTTCCTGATCGCGCGGAGGGTGTGCAGCATCTTCCCGTCCCCGAAGAAGTCGTGGAGCCTGTGGTACTCGGCGTAGAGCCGGTCGTAGGCGTCGGCGCTGGCCTCGTCGGGCACGTACGCGGCCTCGGTGCGCTTGCCCATGGCCGCGGCGGCCTCCTGGATGCCCGGGTAGGCGCCGGCGGCGACGGCCGCGTGGATGGCCGAGCCGAGCGCGGGGCCCTGGTCGGAGCCGATGACCGACAGCGGGCGGCGCAGCACGTCGGCGTAGACCTGCATGAGGAAGCGGTTCTTCAGCAGGCCGCCGGCGACCACGAACTCCTCGACCGGCACGCCCGACTTCTCGAACGTCTCCACGATCATCCGGGCGCCGAACGCGGTGGACTCGATGAGCGCCCGGTAGACGTCCTCGGGCTTGGTGGCCAGCGTCTGGCCGATGATCACACCGGAGAGGTTGTGGTCCACGAGCACCGAGCGGTTGCCGCCGAACCAGTCGAGCGCGACCAGGCCATGCTCGCCGACCGCCTGCTTCTCGGCCAGCGCGGTGAGGCTCTCGTGGTCGAGGTCGCCCCCGAAGTTGTCCACGAACCAGGCGAAGATGTCGCCGACCGCGGACTGGCCGGCCTCGTAGCCCCAGAGGCCGGGCACGATGCCGTCGCGCACGACGCCGCACATGCCGGGCACCTCGGCGAGCTGGTCGCTGGGCATGATGTGGCAGGTGGAGGTGCCCATGATGGCCACCATCTGGCCGGGCCTGACGGCGTCGGCGGCGGCCGAGGTGACGTGCGCGTCCACGTTGCCGACGGCCACGGCCGCGCCCTCGGACAGGCCGGTCCACTGCGCGGCCTGCGCGGTCAGGCGCCCGGCGAGGCCGCCGAGGGGGGCCAGCGTGGTGCCGTTGACCTGGTCGCCGACCTGACCGGTGGCGAGCTTGCTCGCGAACCCGGCGAATCCGGGGTTGAGCTCGGCGAGGAACTCCTCGGACGGGTAGGAGCCGTCCTGGAAGATCCCCTTGTATCCCACAGTGCAGATGTTGCGGCTCTCGACGCCGGTGAGCTGCCAGATGATCCAGTCGGCGGCCTCGATCCAGCGCTCGGCCCTGGCGTACACCTCGGGGGCCTCCTCCAGGACCTGCAGGCCCTTGGCGAACTCCCACTCCGAGGAGATCTTGCCCCCGTAGCGCGGCAGCCAGCTCTCCCCCCGGCGCGCGGCCAGCTCGTTGATCCGGTCGGCGTGCGACTGCGCGGCGTGGTGCTTCCACAGCTTCGGCCACGCGTGCGGCTCGGACGGGGTCTCGACGCACAGCGGCGTGCCGTCCGCCGTCGTGGGCAGCACGGTGCAGGCGGTGAAGTCGGTGCCGATGCCGATGATCTGCTCGGGCGCGACGCCCGAGGCGGCGACCGCCTGGGGTACGGCGATCTTCAGCACGTCGATCCAGTCCTGCGGCGACTGCAGCGCCCAGTCCGGGCCCAGCCTCTCGTCGGATCCCGGCAGGCTGTGCTCGATGACGCGGTGGGCGTACTCGTGGACGGCACTGCCCAGCTCCGCGCCGTCACTCACGCGGACGACGACGGCACGCCCCGAGAGCGTGCCGAAGTCGACTCCGACCACGTAACTGTTAGCGTTCACATTCCACTCCAGGGGATTTTTTCTGTGGCCTGCACATCATCTACCGCCGAGCCGAGGTACTCGACCTCACGACGAAGCTGGGAGGGACGACCAGGCGCTCGTACGCGGTGGGCCCGGCGTCGATCTGGCGCAGCAGCACCTCGATGCAGTGCCTGCCCACCACGTCGAAGTCCTGCCTGACCGTGGTGAGCGGCGGCGAGAAGAACTCCGACTCGGGGATGTCGTCGAAGCCCACCACGCTGATCTGGTCGGGCACCCGCACGCCCGCCTCGCTGAGCGCGCGCAGCACGCCGAGCGCCATCTGGTCGTTGCCGGCGAACACGGCCGTGACGCCCTCCATCGCCGCCAGGCTCTTGCCGGCCTCGTAACCCGCGCGCGGGCTCCAGTCGCCGGCCAGCGGCTCGGGCACCGGCCGGCCCGCCTCCTCCAGGGCCGCGCGCCAGCCCTCGATCCGGCCCTCGGTCTCCAGCCAGTCGGGGGCGCCGCTGACGTGCCAGACGGTCTCGTGACCCAGCTCCAGAAGGTGGCGGGTGGCGAGCCTGGCGCCTTGCACCTGGTCGATGCAGACCACCGACACGTCGGCGGCGTGAGTGCCCTCGACCGCGACCGCCGGCATGCCGCTCGGCAGGTTCTCCAGTGCGCGCCCGGCCGAGCGCTGCGGCGCGACCACCACGACCCCGTCCACGCCCTGCTCGGCGAGGTAGTCGATGGCGTCGCGCACGCTGGTCGCGTCGATGGACTTCAGGCTGACGATGCTCACGAAGTAGCCCGCGGTCCTGGCCGCCTGCTCGATGCCGTAGATCGTGCTGGCCGGGCCGTACAGCGTGGTGTCGAAGCTCACCACGCCGAGCGTCCTCGACCGCTTGGTGACCAGGGCGCGGGCGACCAGGTTACGTCGGTAGCCCAGCCGGGTGATCGCCTCCTCCACCCGGGCGCGGGTGTCCGCCCGGACGTTCGGGTGGTCGTTGAGCACCCGGGAGACCGTCTGGTGCGACACGCCCGCCTCCTTGGCCACATCGGCCATGACCGGCAGGCGGCGCTTGGGGGTCGTCACGGTCTCTCCTTTCGCTGGGCTCAGGGGATCTTAGCTAACGCGCGGCACCTGCCCTGCGCTTGGTCCACACGTCGAACGCGACGGCCGCCAGGAGGACCGCTCCCTTGACGAGCATGACCCGCTCGCTGGGCGAGCCGATCAGGGACATGCCGTTGTTGATGACCGCCATGATCAGACCGCCGGTGATGGCGCCGACCACCTTGCCGACACCGCCCTGGACGGCCGCGCCGCCGATGAAGGCCGCGGCGATGGCGTCCAGCTCGAAGCTGTTACCGGCGGTGGGACCCGCCTGGTTGAGCCGGCCGGCGAAGATGATGCCGGCGATGGCCGACAGCACGCCCATGTTGACGAAGATCCAGAAGACCACCGACTTGACCTTCACGCCGGACATGACGGCCGCCTGGAGGTTGCCGCCGATGGCGTAGATCTGCCGGCCGAAGACCGTGCGGTTGGCCATCAGCGAGTAGCCGAGCACGAGCACCGCCAGCAGCACCAGCACCCACGGGAGGTTCTTGAAGCGGGCGAGCTGCACGACCAGGAAGAGGATCAGCGCGGCCCCGGCCGCTAGCTTCAGCACGAACAGCGCCATCGGCTCCACGGCCTGCCCGTAGCCCTGGCGCGCGTTGCGGGTGCGCCACTGGGAGACCGCCATGCCGGCGATGGCCACGACGCCGATCAGCAGGCTGAACAGGTCGGCGCCGCCGAGCGGGCCGAGGCCGATGTTCCTGAGGTAGCCGTTGGTGAAGCCGTTGGCCAGCGTGCGGACCTGGTCGGGGAACGGGCCGATGCCCTGGTTGCCCAGCACGGTCAGGGTCAGCGCCCTGAACAGCAGCATGCCGGCCAGCGTCACGATGAACGCCGGGATGCCGAAGTACGCGATCCAGTAGCCCTGCCAGGCCCCGATCAGCGCCCCGGCCACCAGCGTGACGAGCAGGGCCAGCGGCCAGGGCCAGCCCATGTTCACCATGAGCACGGCCGCCAGAGCTCCCGTGACCGCCACCACCGAGCCGACCGACAGGTCGATGTGCCCGGCGATGATGATCAGGATCATGCCGATCGCGAGGATCAGGACGTAGGAGTTCTGGACGATGATGTTGGAGATGTTCTGCGGCGTGAGCATCGCGCCGTCGGTCAGCACCGAGAACAGCACGACGATCAGCGCGAAGGCGATGTAGATGCCGCTGGATCGCAGGTTGAGCGACACTCCGCCGAGCGACACCCTGCCCGGCTGCCGTGGAGCTCCTCCGTCGCCCTTGGCGCCGACCTCCACGTCGGTGGGCGTGATGCTACTCATTTTTCCTGTCCCTTGGTCATCAGGTACATGAGGTGTTCCTGGGTGGCCTCCTGGCGCGGCACCTCGCCGGTGATCCGGCCCTCGGAGAGGGTGTAGACGCGGTCGCACAGACCGAGCAGCTCGGGCAGCTCAGAGGAGATCACGAGCACGGCCTTGCCCTGGTCGGCCAGCCGGTTGATGATCGTGTAGATCTCGTACTTGGCACCGACGTCGATGCCCCTGGTGGGCTCGTCGAGGATGAGCACGTCCGGCTCGGTCAGGATCCACTTGGAGAGCACGACCTTCTGCTGGTTGCCGCCGCTCAGCTTGCCCACGATGCTGTTGACCGTGGGCGCCTTGATGTTCATGCTCTTGTGGAACTGCTCGGCGACCTTGTACTCCTCGTTCTCGTTGACCCAGCCGCGCTTGGACAGCCCGGGGAGCCCGGCCGCCGAGATGTTGCGCTTGATGTCCTCGATGAGGTTGAGGCCGTACCGCTTGCGGTCCTCGGTGGCGTAGGCGATGCCGTGCTTGATCGCGTCCTGCACGTTGCGGATCTCGATCGGCTTGCCGTCCTTGAAGATCTTGCCGGAGATGTGCACCCCGTACGCGCGCCCGAACACGCTCATCGCCAGCTCGGTGCGCCCGGCGCCCATCAGCCCCGCGAGGCCGACGATCTCGCCCCGGCGCAGCGTGAGGGCGGCGCCGTCGACCACCTTCCGGCCCGGCTGGCTGGGGCTGTAGACCGTCCAGTCCTCGATGCGCAGCACCTCGTCGCCGATGGTCGGCTCGTGCGGCGGGAAGCGGTTGTCGAGCGCCCGGCCGACCATGCCGGCGATGATGCGGTCCTCGGTGACGTCGTCGGTGGCCATGTCGAGGGTCTCGATCGTCTGCCCGTCGCGGATGATCGTGACGGAGTCGGCGATGGCGGTGACCTCGTTCAGCTTGTGAGAGATGATCACGCAGGTGATGCCCTCGTCCCGCAGGCCGCGCAGCAGGTCGAGCAGGTGGGCCGAGTCGTCGTCGTTGAGGGCGGCGGTCGGCTCGTCGAGGATGAGCAGCTTCACCTCCTTCGAGAGCGCCTTGGCGATCTCGACGAGCTGCTGCTTGCCCACGCCGATGTCGGCGATCGGCGTCGTCGGGTTCTCACGCAGGCCGACCCGCTTCATCAGCTCGCCGGCCTCGTAGTTGGTGCGGTTCCAGTCGATGAAGCCGCGCTTGGCGCGCTCGTTGCCGAGGAAGATGTTCTCGGCGATCGACAGCTGCGGGCTGAGCGCCAGCTCCTGGTGGATGATGACGATGCCGGCGTGCTCGCTGTCGCGGATGCCGCCGAACTCGACCGTCCTGCCCTCGAAGGTGATCTCGCCCTCGTACTCGCCATGCGGGTAGACCCCGGAAAGCACCTTCATCAGCGTCGACTTGCCGGCGCCGTTCTCGCCGCAGATCGCGTGGATCTCGCCCCGCCGGACAGACAGGTTGACGTTCTGCAGCGCCTTGACGCCGGGGAACGTCTTGGTGATCCCGCTCATCCGCAAGATGTGCTCGGTCATATTTCCCTCGCTCAGAGAGGAAGCCCCGGGGACCCCTGGGGTCCCCGGGGCTCTGGCCCTTACTTGAGCTGGTCCTCGGTGTAGTAGTTGCCGCCGATGATGACTTCCTTGTAGTTGCTCTTGTCCACGATCACCGGGTCGAGCAGGTACGACGGGACGACCTTGTTGCCGTTGTCGTAGTCCTTCTCGTTGTTGACCTCGGGCTTCTGGCCCTTGAGCACGGAGTCGGCCATCTTCACCGTCTGCTCGGCGAGCTTGCGGGTGTCCTTGAAGATGGTGGAGTACTGCTCACCGGCGATGATCGACTTCACCGACGCGAGCTCGGCGTCCTGGCCGGTCACGATCGGGTACGGCTGGCCGCTGGTGCCGTAGCCGGAGCTCTTGAGCGCCGACAGGATGCCGATCGACAGACCGTCGTACGGCGACAGCACGCCGTCCACCTTCTTGCCGCCGTAGGTCTTGGTGAGGATGTCCTCCATGCGCTTCTGCGCCGTGGCGGGGTCCCACCGCAGGATGGCGGCCTGCTTGAAGTCGGTCTGACCGCTCGCGACCTTCAGGGTGCCGTCGTCGATCTTGGGCTTGAGCACCGACATGGCGCCGTTCCAGAAGAACGTGGCGTTGTTGTCGTCGGGCGAGCCGCCGAACAGCTCGACGTTGAACGGGCCCTTCTTGCCGTCCTCGACGCCGAGGCCCTTGAGCAGCGAGGTCGCCTGCTGCACGCCGACCTTGAAGTTGTCGAACGTGGCGTAATAGTCGACGTTCGGGCTGTTGCGGATCAGGCGGTCATAGGCGATGACCGGGATCTTGTTGTCGGCGGCCTGCTGGAGCTGGGAGGTGATGGCGGTGCCGTCGATCGAGGCGATGATCAGGAGCTTGGCGCCCTTGGTGATCTGGTTCTCGATCTGGTTGGCCTGCGTCGGGATGTCGTTCTCCGCGTACTGGAGGTCGACCTTGTAGCCCAGCTTCTCCAGCTGCTGCTTGACGTTGTCGCCGTCGTGGATCCAGCGCTCCGACGACTTCGTGGGCATGGTGACGCCGATCAGGGCGCCCCCGCTTCCGGCGGAGGCCGAGGCGGAAGCCTGGGCGTCGACGGTCTTCGTGCTCGACCCGCAGGCCGTCATCGTCGCGGCGAGCGCGATGACGGATACCACGCCCCCGATTCGTCCCAATCTCATGTCATCTCCTTGCGATGGGGGTCCGGCAGCGCTGGACGCGGCAACTGCCGGTAGAGCGAGGAATTCGATTACAGAAAGTAACGAATCAGAACATAATTCTCGTTCGCTTCCGCCGATTGTTATCGCTAACAACGCTCATGTCAACGGGCGCGCATAACCTACCGGAAACTTTCAGGTAACTTTCACCGCAGGTCAGCGCCTCGCACGGGCCGAAAACAGGCGCTGCAGCAAGATGAAGACGAAGAGCAACATTCCGATGAAGATCTTGGTCCACCATGAGGACAGTGTCCCCTCGAAACTGATGATCGTCTGGATCAGGCCCAGCACGAGCACCCCGAGGACGGTGCCCAGCAGGAAGCCGCTGCCGCCGGTCAGCAGGGTGCCGCCGATGACGACCGCCGCGATCGCGTCCAGCTCCATGCCCACGGCGTGCAGCCCGTAGCCGGAGAGCATGTAGAACGACAGCAGCACGCCGCCCAGCGCCGAGCAGAACCCGCTGATCGTGTAGACCGCGATCTTCGTCCGGCCCACGGGCAGCCCCATCAGCAGCGCGGACTGCTCGCTGCCGCCGGTCGCGTACACCGCGCGGCCGAGCCGGGTGTAGTGCAGCACGTACGCCGCCACCAGCACGACCACCACGGCGACGATCACACTGGGTGATATCCACATGTCGGCGAACAGGTCGATCCTCGCCTGCGCGAACGCCGTGAAGGTGGGATCGTTGATCGGGATCGAGTCCGTGCCGATCGTGTAACACAGCCCCCGCGCCAGGAACATGCCCGCCAGCGTCACGATGAACGGCTGGATGTCGAAGGCGTGCACGATGTACCCCATCACCAGCCCCAGCCCCGACCCGATGACCAGCACCAGCGGGATCACCAGGTACGGCGGCCACCCCGGCCCCGCCATGAGGCTGGCCGAGATCATCGTGGACAGCGCCACCACCGACCCCACCGACAGGTCGATGCCCCCGGTCAGGATCACGAACGTCATCCCGACGGCCACCACCAGCAGGAAGGCGTTGTCGATGAAGACGTTGAGCACCACCTGCCCGCTGGCGAACCCCTCGTAGCGGATCCCGCCGACCACGAACATGGCCAGGAACAGGCACCCGGTCACGAGGACCGGCAAATACTTGGCGGGCACGCTCGCCCGCCCGATCGTCAGCGTGCTCATGTGGTCACTCGCACCTTCTCCTCGGCCACCGGACCGGCGGGCGCGGCGCGGCCGCGTCTGCGGAACGCCTTCTCACGGAAGGACGGGGACTGGATGAGGCAGACCGCCGTCACGACCAGCGCCTTGAACAGCAGCGTGGTCTCCGGTGGCACGCCGATCGAGTAGATCGTCGTGGTCAGGGTCTGGATGATCAGCGCGCCCAGCACGGTGCCGCCGAGCGAGAACCGGCCGCCGGACAGCGACGTGCCGCCGATCACGACGGCCAGGATGGCGTCCAGCTCGATCCACAGGCCGGCGTTGTTGCCGTCGGCGCTGGAGACGTTCGAGCTGATCATCAGCCCGGCCACGCCCGCGCACAGGGCGGCGAACGCGTACACCATGATGATGATCCCGCGTGCCCTGATGCCCGCCAGCCGGCTGGCCTCGGCGTTGCCGCCGACCGACTCGATCAGCATGCCCAGCGCCAGCCGCCGGGTGAGGAACGCGGTGATCGCCAGCACGCCGAGCACGATGATGATGCCGAACGGCACGGTCAGCCAGTAGCCGCCGCCGATCACCTTGTACGCCGGGCTGTTGACGGTGATGATCTGCCCGTCGGTGATGAGCTGGGCCAGGCCGCGCCCGGCCACCATGAGGATGAGCGTGGCGATGATCGGCTGGATGCCGACGGTCGCGACCAGGAACCCGTTCCAGGCGCCCAGCACCAGGCAGAGCCCGAGCGCGGCCGCCACGGCGGTGAACACGCTCGCGTCCTCGCTGATCTGCAGGCAGGCCAGCGCGCCCGAGATCGCCACCACCGAGCCAACCGACAGGTCGATGCCGCCGGTGGCGATGACCAGCGTCATCCCGAGCGAGACCAGGATCAGCGGGGCGCCGAAGCGCAGGATGTCGATCAGGCTCCCGTACAGGTGGCCTTCCCTGACCTGGATCGAGAAGAAGCTGGGCGTGAAGAACACGTTCAGCGCCAGCAGCAGTACGAGGACCACCACCGGCCAGAGCAGCCGCCTCATGAGGTCCGGCCTCCGCTCGCGATCGTTTCCATGAGCACGTCCGTCGTGAGCTCGTCGTCGTTGGGCAGCTCGGCCACCAGCCGCCGGTCGCGCAGCACCTCGACCTTGTGGCTGAGCCGCAGCACCTCCTCCAGCTCGGCCGAGATGAACAGCACCGCCATGCCGCCGTCGGACAGTTCGGCCACCAGGCGCTGGATCTCGGTCTTCGCCCCGACGTCGATGCCCCGGGTGGGCTCGTCCAGGATGAGCAGGCGCGGCTCGAGGATGAGCCATCTGGCCAGCACGACCTTCTGCTGGTTGCCGCCGCTGAGGTTGCGTACGAGGTGCTCGGGGTTGGGCGGGCTGATCTTCAGGGCCTTGACGTACCTGCCGACCAGCTCGTCCTGCTGCTCGCGCGGCACCGGCCTGGTCCAGCCCCTGGTCGCCTGGAGGGCGAGGATGATGTTCTCGCGCACGGTCAGGTCGGGGATGAGGCCGTCGGCCTTGCGGTTCTCGGAGCAGAACGCGATCTTGTGGTTCATGGCCGCGCGGGGCGTGCGCAACGACGCCGGGGTCCCGCTGACCGCGAGCTCGCCCGTGCCCGCGTGGTCGGCGCCGAACAGCAGCCGCGCGATCTCCGTACGGCCGGAGCCGAGCAGCCCGGCCAGGCCCACCACCTCGCCCTCGTGGATCGTGAGCGTGAACGGCTCGATGGCTCCCGGCCGGCCCAGCTCGCGCGCCTCGACCAGCGGCCGGTCGAAGACCTTGGCCTCACCGTGCAGCCGTTCCAGCGCGGCCAGCTCCTGGCCGATCATCTTGGCGACCAGCTCGACCTGCGGGAGCCGATCGGTGAGGTACTCGCCGACGAGCCTGCCGTTGCGCAGGATCGTCATGCGGTCCGAGATCTCGTAGATCTGGTCGAGGAAGTGGGAGACGAAGAGGATGGCGATGCCCTCCTCCTTCAGCCGCCTCATCACCCGGAAGAGCTGCTCGACCTCGTCGGCGTCCAGGCTGGAGGTGGGCTCGTCCAGGATGAGCACCCTCGCCTCGATGTCGATCGCCCGCGCGATGGCCACCATCTGCTGGACGGCCAGCGAGTACGTCGACAGCGGCGCCGACACGTCCACGCTCAGCTCCAGCCGGGACAGCAGCTCGGCGGCCCTGGTGCGCATCCGTTTCCAGTCGATGCGGCCCCTTTTCCGGGGCTCGCGGCCGATGAAGATGTTCTCGGCCACCGAGAGGTTCGTGCAGAGGTTGACCTCCTGGTAGACCGTGCTGATGCCGGCCTGCTGCGCCTCCAGGGGGCTGCCGAACGCGACGGGCGCCCCGCCCAGCTCGATGGTGCCCGCGTCGGCGGGGTGGACGCCCGTGAGCACCTTGATCAGGGTGGACTTGCCCGCGCCGTTCTCTCCCATGAGCGCGTGCACCTCGCCCGGTAGCAGCCGCAGGTCGACGCCGTCCAGGGCCTTCACGCCAGGGAACTGCTTGCCGATCCCGCTCATCGTCAGGACCGGCGCGGGTGTGACCATGTCTCTCCTCATATGGCAGGAAAACCGCCGCCTTGCCTCGTCACTACGCCTCCCTTGCGCCCCGGTCCAGGGCCCGGAGGCGTCCAGAAGGACGGCCGCGCCCCCGCACCCCGGCTGGTGGAAGTGCCCAGGACCCCAGCCGGAGTACGGAGGCGCTTTCGCCGCTCCCTCCATCCCAAGGGACCCCGGCCGGAGTACGGAGGCGCACAGCCGGAAGGCGGGTCAGTACTGGCGGGAGGAGAGGACCTGCTTGGCCTGCTCCTGCGTGAACGTGGTCTCCTCGGTCACCACGCGGGCCGGCACCTGCTCACCCTTGACGACCTTCTTGGCCAGGTCCATGAGCTGCGGGCCGAGCAGCGGCGAGCACTCGACGATGTAGTTGATCTTCCCGTCGGCGAGCGCCTGCATGCCGTCCTTGACGGCGTCCACGGTGATGATCTTGATGTCCTTGCCGGGCACCTTGCCCGCGCCCTCGATGGCCTCGATCGCGCCCAGGCCCATGTCGTCGTTGTGGGCGTAGAGGACGTCGATGTCCGGGTTCGACTTCAGGAAGGCCTCCATGACCTCCTTGCCCTTGGCCCTGGTGAAGTCGCCGGTCTGCGAGGCGATGATCTTGAACTTGGGATCGGCCCCGATGACCCCCTGGAAGCCGGACTTGCGGTCGTTGGCCGGGGCCGAGCCCGTCGTGCCCTGCAGCTCGACGATGTTCACCGGGTCCTTGGCGTCCTTGTACTCGTTCACCAGCCACTGGCCGGCCTTCTTGCCCTCCTCGACGAAGTCCGAGCCGAGGAAGGTCTTGTAGAGGGAGGTGTCCTTGGAGTCCACGGCCCGGTCGGTCAGGATGACCGGGATCTTCGCGTCCTTGGCCTCCTTGAGCACCGTGTCCCAGCCGGACTCCACCACCGGCGAGAAGGCGATGACGTCCACCTTCTGCTGGATGTAGGAGCGGATGGCCTTGATCTGGTTCTCCTGCTTCTGCTGGGCGTCGGAGAACTTGAGCGTGATGCCCGCGGTCTTGGCCGAGTCCTGCACGGACTTGGTGTTCGCGGTACGCCACCCGCTCTCCGCGCCCACCTGGGAGAAGCCCATGGTGATCGAGCCGCCGCCACCGCCACCGCCGCCACCGCTGCCGCACGCGGTCATCGACATCGCGGTCAAACCGGCGAGAACCAGAGCCGAGATCCTCTTTAACACGTGGGGGGTCCCTTCTGATGTTCGCGCTAACATCCCAGAGCGGGACGCCTGCGCCTTCCTGCCTTGCGGTACGGCATACGCACCAGCCGCGCTGGTCCCCGAGGGCGTTGCCGACGCCTACCTTTTCGATGCGCTGAGGATGCTGACGAGCGTCTTGAAGTGCTTGGTGAGCTCGCCCCGACTGTGAACGTTAACAACCGGTCTCGTCAAGGGGCCGCCTGATTACGGTCGGATCACACGGGCTGGGCCTTGACGAGGGTCTGGGCCAGTCCTTAACTTGTCGCGGATCGCCGTTGTTAACGCTCACTTGCCTTGTTAACGCTAACAACCTTGAGGAGCCCCCCGCTCATGACGCGAATCGCCTTATCCGCCCTGCTCCTGGCGGCCTCGCTGGTGGCGCCACCGCCGGCGACCGCGGCGGCCTCGCTTGCCGAGCCCATCCCGGACGGCGCGGTGGTCGACCAGTTCGACGGCACCACGCTCGGCGAGGACTGGACGGTGTTGTCGCCGGACAGCTCCCGCTGGTCGCTGTCGGGCGGCGCGCTGCGCGTGGAGAGCCTGACCGGCGACATGTACCAGGGCACCAACACCGCCAGGAACCTCTTCCTCGTGGACGTCTCCGCCGGCGACTTCGAGGTGGTCACCAAGCTGAGCGCCCCGGTCGCGCTGGACTACCAGAGCGCGGGCCTGCTGGCCTGGCAGGACTGGGACAACTACGTACGCGCCGGGCTCGCTCACGTCGGGTCCGCGGGCGGGCCGGTGATCGAGACGGACACCGAGGTCGGGGCCTCGTTCAACGCGAGCTTCGCGGCCCGGCCCGGCTCGACCGGCGAGATCGTCAAGCTGGCCAGGACCGGGGACGAGTTCGTCTCCTCGTACTGGGACGGGTCAGCCTGGGTGCAGGCGGCCAAGGTGAGCGCGAAGCTGGACGTCAAGCAGCTCGGCCTGTTCGCGCTGTCGGCGCAGAACGGCACGTCGATGACGGCGGCGTTCGACTACATCGCGATCAAGGCGAGCGAGGGCAGGCCGGTGGTGCCGTCCGGGGCGTTCACGCTGCGCTCCGGCTCGCTGCCGTACCTGTCGGCCGGCCCGTCGGGGGTGGTGCGGGCGTCGGCGAAGGCGGGGATGACCAGCCTGGCCCTCACAGCCACGGCCGCCGGTGACGGCGTGACGCTGAAGGACGTGGCGAGCGGCGAGTTCCTGCGGGTCGCCGCCGGAAAGGTGCGGCTGGGCGGGACCGCGTCGGTCTTCCGGCTCAAGGACGCGGGCGGGGGCAAGGTCGTGCTCTCCTCGGGCGGCCAGAACATCTCCGTCGGCGACGGCACCCTGGTCGTGGGGAGCGCGATCACGAAGTTCAGGGTCGAGGGCTACAGCTCGGGCAAGCTGGCCGTGGACACCGGGGCCAAGGGCACCGAGGTCAGCCCCGACCTCTACGGGGTCTTCTACGAGGACATCAACCACGCCGCCGACGGCGGGCTCTACGCCGAACTGGTGCAGAACCGCTCGTTCGAGTTCAACAGCGTGGACGAGCGCTCCTACACGGGCCTGACCGCGTGGTCCAAGGCCGAACGCGGCGCCACCGCCGAGCTCGCAATCGGCGCCGACCGGCCGCTGAACGCGAACAACCGCAACTACCTGCGGCTCGACGTGACCGGCGACGGCACCGCGGGCGCGAGCAACGCCGGGTTCAACCGCGGCATCCCCGTGAAGCAGGGCAAGCGGTACGACGTGTCGCTCTGGGCCCGGCGTGACGCGGCGGGGCCGCTGACGGTCTCGGTGGAGAGCGGCTCCACCGTGCTCGGCACGGCCACGCTGCGGGTGAAGGCCGGCGGCTGGACGAAGTACACCGCGTCGTTCACGGCCTCGGGGACGACGGACGCGGGGCGGCTGGTGGTGCTGGCGCCGGGCGGCCGGACCGACCTGGACATGGTGTCGCTGTTCCCGCGTGACACGTTCAAGGGGCACGGCATGCGGACGGACCTGGCCAGGATGGTCGCGGGCCTGAAGCCCAGGTTCCTGCGCTTCCCCGGCGGGTGCGTGACGAACGTCGGCACGTACGACCCGTACGCGGACAACCAGGACCGGCGGCGCATCTACCAGTGGAAGGAGACGATCGGCCCGGTCGAGGAGCGGCCGACCAACTTCAACTTCTGGGGCTACAACCAGTCCTACGGCCTCGGCTACTACGAGTACTTCCAGTTCGCCGAGGACATCGGGGCGCGGGCGCTGCCGGTGCTGTCGGTGGGCGTGAACGGGTGCGGCGAGAACCGGCCACTGACCGACGAGGCCAAGCTGGCCCGGTGGGTGCAGGACACGCTCGACCTGATCGAGTTCGCCAACGGGCCGGTCACCTCGGAGTGGGGCGGGAAGCGGGCCCGGCTCGGGCATCCGAAGCCGTTCGGGCTGGAGTACATCGGGCTCGGGAACGAGGAGATCTACCCCGAGTTCTTCGCGAACTACCCGAAGTTCGCGGACGCCATCAGGGCCAGGTACCCGGACGTCAAGATCATCAGCAACGCGGGGCAGACGTCGCAGGGCGCCTGGTTCGACCGGATGTGGCAGTTCGCCCGCGACCAGAAGGCCGACCTCGTCGACGAGCACTACTACAACAGCCCGGAGTGGTTCCTGACCAACAACCACCGCTACGACGCCTATGACCGCGGCGGGCCGAAGGTGTTCGTGGGCGAGTACGCCTCGCGCGGCAACACGTGGCACAACGCGCTGGCGGAGGCGTCGTACATGACGGGCCTGGAGCGCAACTCCGACGTCGTGCGGCTGGCGTCGTACGCGCCGCTGCTGGCCAACGTGGACTACGTGGACTGGACGCCGGACCTCATCTGGTTCGACAACGACCAGGTCTACGGCTCGCCGAACTACTACGTGCAGCGCCTCTTCTCCGCCAACGTCGGCGACCGGGTGCTGCCCAGCACCTTCACGGGCGAGGGCAGGACGGTCGAGGACATCGGCGGCGCGGTGGGGCTCGGCGCGTGGAACACCGCCGTCCGGTACGACGACGTGCAGGTCACCGCGGCCGACGGGACCACGCTGCTGGCGGACGACTTCTCGGCCGGAGCCGGCAGGTGGACCCCCGGTCTCGGGACCTGGGCCGTGCAGGACGGCGCCTACGCGCAGACCGCCCAGGTGACGGACGCCAGGTCCACGGCGGGCTCGGCCGGCTGGTCGAACTACACGATGGAGGTCACCGCCAGGAAGACCGCCGGGGCCGAGGGCTTCCTGATCATGTTCGGGGTCAAGGACACCGGCAACTTCTACTGGTGGAACCTCGGCGGCTGGGGCAACACCCAGTCCGCCATAGAGAAGGCCGCCAACGGCGCCAAGTCGTCGATCGCCACCTCCGCCACCACGATCGAGACCGGCCGCGACTACCGGGTCAAGATCCAGGTGAGCGGGCGGCGGATCACGACCTGGCTGGACGGGCAGAAGATCAACGACTTCGTGGACGACGCCGTCGTGGAGCCGCTCTACCAGGTGGTGTCCAGGGACGGGAAGTCCGTGACGCTCAAGGTCGTCAACGTGCAGGACACGTCCGTCCGCGGCAGTGTGGACCTCGGCGCGGCGCGGTTCCGGCCGGTCGCCACGGTGACCACGCTGACGGGCTCGCCGTCCGACACGAACTCGCTCTCCGAGCCGGAGCGGGTGGCGCCGGTGGAGCGGCAGGTGCACGGCTTCTCCTCGGCCTTCACCTACGACTTCCCCGCGCACTCGGTGACGTTCGTACGGCTGACCGAGCGATGACGGCGCGGGCGGGCCTCCTCCTGGAGGCCCGCCCGGCGGCTACGCGACGACCCGGTAGTGCGTGGTCATCCGGCCCGTGTCGTCGAGCACGTGGAACGCGATCGCCGGCGGGAGGTCGTAGTCCGCGCAGTTGGCGAACGTCGTGCCGCCCTCCCACGGCAGCTTCAGCGTGGACACGACGCCGGGGGCGGCCAGCAGCGGGCGGCCGGCGAAGGTGGTGGCGGCGCCCGTGTGGGCGTGGCCGACCAGCACGGCGGGCACGTCCGGATGCCGCCCCAGCAGCTCTCCAAGAGGCTCGGACCGGTGCAGCCTGATGCCGTCGACCACCTGGCTGTGCAGCAGCGTGGGCGGGTGGTGGAAGGCCACGAACACCGGCCGGTCCGCGCCCGCGAGCACGTCGTCCAGCCAGGCCAGCGTCTCGTCGTCCAGGTGGCCCGAGTCCTCGCCGGGGATGGAGGAGTCGCACATGGCGTAGACGGCCCTGTCCGTGCGCAGGACCTGGTTGATCGGGCCCGCGCCGCCGCTCCGGTCGCCCAGCAGGACGCGGCGGAACTGCTCCCGCACGTCGTGGTTGCCCGGGCCGACCAGGACGGGGTGGCGGGAGGAGAGCAGCTTGCGCGCCTCCTCGTACTCCTCGGGGAGGCCGTGGTCGGCGATGTCGCCGGTGACGAGCACGGCGTCGAGGTCGGCGGGGAGCGCGTCGAGGTAGCGCATGACGGAGGTGGCGCGGTCGACGCTCTGGGGCGTCGCGCCGATGTGGATGTCGCTCAGGTGAGCGATCACGATCATGTTGACGTCGTCCTTCCGGGTTCTGCCTGCTCACCTACCGTAGGCCCCGGTACCGGACCATGCGTAAGATCCGGTTCTGTGCGGAAAGATTGGGCCGGTTTCGGGGTGGACCTGCATCTGGAGGTCTCCACCGGCGGCGGGCGGCGGCGCGGGCTGGAGGAGGCGCTGCGGCAGGCGGTCCGGGACGGGCGGCTGCCGCGCGGCACGCGGCTGCCTTCGACGCGGTCGCTGGCGGCGGAGCTGGGGCTGTCGCGCGGCACGGTGAGCGCGGCCTACGACCAGCTCGTCGCCGAGGGCTACCTGGCCACCCGCCCGGGCTCGGCCACCGAGGTCGCCGACGTGTCCCCCACCCCATCGTCCCGTCCGGAACCGCCGTCCGAGCCCTCCCCGGGGCCGGGCCATGACCTGCGGCTGCCGACCGGACCCTCTGCGGCACCGCTTTATGACCTGCGGCTGCCGGCCGGACCCTCTGTAACGCCGCTCCATGACCTGCGGCCCGGGCAGCCCGACCTGTCGGCGTTTCCGGCGCGGGCGTGGTTGCGGGCCACCCGGCACGTGCTCTCCACCGCACCCGCCGAGGTCCTCGGCCCGTGCGACCCGCGCGGCCGGATCGAGCTGCGGGCGGCACTGGCCGGCTACCTCGCCAGGACGCGCGGGGTGATCACCACGCCGGACCTGATCGTGGTCACGACGGGGTTCGTCCAGGCGCTCAACCTGCTCGTCCAGGTGATCGACGGCCCGATCGCCACGGAGGAGCCGGGGCACGACTTCTACCGCGAGGTGCTGCGCCGTGCCGGGCGCGAGACCGTACCGCTGCCCGTGGACGGGCTGGGCGCCCAGGTGGACACGCTCACCGGCGCCACCGCGGCGGCCGTCGTCACGCCCGCGCACCAGTACCCCACGGGCGTGCCCCTGCACCCCGCCCGCCGCCGCGCGCTGCGCGAGTGGGGCGGGCTCGTCGTGGAGGACGACTACGACGGGGAGTTCCGCTACGACCGGCAGCCGGTCGGCGCGTTCCAGGGGACCGCGCCCGATCGGGTCGTGTACGTCGGCACCACCTCCGAGTCCCTCGCCCCGGCCCTGCGCCTGGGCTGGATGGCGGTGCCGCCCTCCTTGATCGGCCCCGTGGCCGAGGCCAAGCTGCACACCGACACCCACACCGAGGTGCTCGGCCAGCTCGTGCTGGCGAGGCTGATCGAGACCCACGACTACGACCGCCACATCCGCGCCGCCCGCCTGCGCTACCGCCGCCGCCGCGAGCTGCTGCTTGCCCGGCTCGGCCCCGGGCCCGGCCAGCCGCTGCCCGGCGTCGCTTTGCCCGGGGTGGCCGCGGGGCTGCGCGCGCTCCTCCTGCTCCCGGAGGAGGGTCCCGCCGAAGGGGACCTGCTGGCCGAGTGCGAGCGCAGGGGCATCGCGCTGCGCGCCGCCTCCCCGCTCTGGCGCGGCGACGGCCCCGGCGGCCTGCTCGTCGGGTACGCCGCCGCGTCCGAACGCGCCTACCCCCACGCCCTCGAAGCCCTGGCCCGAGTACTCGCCGGAACCTGACGGCGGCCCCGTCCGTTGTCAGAGTGAGCGCACAAACGGCGAAGGAGGGACATGGGCTGGCACTACCGCAAGACCATCAAGGTGGGCCCGTTCCGGATCAACCTGTCACGTCGCGGCGTCGGCCACAGCTACGGCAACCGCCGCTTCCACGTCACGACCACTCCCGACGGCCGCCGCCACGTCTCCGTGCACCTGCCCGGCGGCTTCCACCTCGGCAAGTCGTTCGGCGGCCGGCGCCACCGCGGACATTACTGACCCAAGGCGGTCGATCGACCGCTCGACATAGACAGGCCGGAGGCGGCAAAGCCTCCGGCCCGTCCCCTTTCCCGACGCCCGCCAGGCGATCAGAGTGGTCGGATGAGCGGTCACATGAGCCCCGAGGAGTTCCGCCGCCACGGCAGGCAGGTCGTCGACTGGATCGCGGACTATCTCGCCGGCATCGAGTCCCATCCCGTGATGTCCCAGGTGAGACCGGGGGACATCCGCCGCGCGCTGCCGGCCGCGGCGCCCGAGCACGGCGAGCCGTTCGAGGCCGTGCTGTCGGACCTGGGGCGGATCCTGCTGCCCGGCATCACGCACTGGCAGCATCCCGGCTTCTTCGCCTACTTCCCCTCCAACGCCAGCGGCCCGGCCATCCTGGGCGACCTGCTGTCCGGCGGGCTCGGCGTGCAGGGCATGCTCTGGGTGACCAGCCCGGCGTGCACGGAGCTGGAGACGGTGGTGGTCGACTGGCTGGCCGGGCTGCTCGGCCTGCCGGAGCATTTCCGTACGGACCGGGCGGGCGGCGGCGTCATCCAGGACTCGGCGTCGAGTGCCTGCCTGGTCGCGCTGCTGGCCGCGCTGCACCGGGCGAGCGGCGGCCGGGTCGCCTCCGACGGCGTCACCCGGAGGTACACGATCTACGTGTCGTCCCAGACGCACTCGTCGCTGGAGCGGGCGGCCCGGATCACGGGGCTGGGGGCGGCCGGCGTACGGGTGGTGGACGTCGATCCCCGTACGCTGGCCATGGACCCCGGCCACCTGCGGACCCTGCTGGACCAGGACGAAGCGGACGGCGCCGTGCCGGTCATGGTGTGCGCCACCGTCGGCACCACCTCCACCACCGCCGTCGACCCGGTGCCCGCGATCGGCGAGCTGTGCCGCGAACGCGGGATCTGGCTGCACGTGGACGCGGCCTACGCCGGGGTCGCGGCGATCTGCCCCGAGCTCCGGTGGCTGAACGAGGGCGTGGCCGAGTACGCCGACTCCTACTCCACGAACCCGCACAAATGGCTGCTGACCAACTTCGACTGCACCCTGCTCTGGACGGCCGACCGCGCCCCGCTGCTCGACGCGCTGTCGGTCATGCCCGAGTTCCTCAGGAACCCCGCCACCGCGACCGGCTCCGTCGTCGACTACCGGGACTGGCAGGTGCCGCTGGGCCGGCGCTTCAGGGCGTTGAAGCTGTGGTCGGCGATCCGCTGGTACGGGGCCGAGGGGCTGCGCGCGCACATTCGCAAGGGGGTGGCGCTGGCGCAGGAGCTGGCGTCGTGGATCTCCGCGGACCCGGGCTTCGAGGTGCACGAGCCGCACCCGCTCGGGCTCGTGTGCTTCCGCCCGGTGTGGCCGGGCCTGGCGGCGGACGAGGCGGACCGGGCCACGATGCGGCTGCTGGAGCTGCTCAACGCCGGCGGGTCCATGTACATGACGCACACCAGGATCGATGACCGGGTGGTGCTGCGGATGGCCATCGGCGGCGTGGCGACGGAGCGGCGGCACGTGGAGCAGGCGTGGGAGCAGATCCGGTGGGAGCACGCGGCCCTGTCGGCCACGCTCCCCTGACGGCTCAGGCCCTCACAGCTCAGGCCCTCACAGCTCAGACGCGGTAGCGCTCCACGAGCTCGGACCCGATCCTGGCCAGCTGGACCCTGACCTCCTCCGGCTCCACGACCTCCACCGTCGCGCCCCATCCGGCCAGCTGCTCGGCGATCGACAACGCCATCGGC
Source organism: Nonomuraea sp. NPDC003709 (assembly GCF_040610775.1). NCBI lineage: Bacteria > Bacillati > Actinomycetota > Actinomycetes > Streptosporangiales > Streptosporangiaceae > Nonomuraea > Nonomuraea sp. NPDC003709. Next base: position 169,163 of record NZ_JBEXMW010000021.1, read on the forward strand.
GCCGCCACGCGTGCCCTGACCCGCCCGTCCTCCTCGACGCGTTCGACCTCGCAGTGGCGCCCGAACTGGTGGCGCAGCACCGGCAGGAACCGCTCGGCGATGAGCACGGTCGCGGACAGCAGCGAGCGCCGCCGCTCCATCTCGTCCACGACCTTCCCCCACGCCTCCGACAGCACGAACCCCTCCGGCCGCTCGAAGGTCAGCTCCGTCACCTCGGCCTCGGCGATCCGGTCCACCCGGAACGTGCGCTGCCCGGCCTCGGTGCCGGCGATCAGGTACCAGACGTCGTCCTTGTCCACCAGGCCCCAGGGGTCGACGAGCCGGTGCGTACGTTCGCCGGAGCGGCCCTCGTACCCGAGCCTGACCTTGCGGCGTCTCACGGTGGCGCTCTGCAGGACCCGCACCAGCTCGGGCCGGTCGGGGTCGCGCTCGCCCCAGCCGGTGGGGTCGATCACCACGGCGTCGGCGGCGGCCTCGGCGTCGTCCCTGAACGTCTGGGGCAGGGCCCGCACCAGCTTGCGCAGCGCGGACTTGACCTCGGGTGTGGCGGACGCGGCCGGGCCGGCCAGCAGGAACAGCGCCTCGGCCTCGTTGGCGGTGAGGCCGCTGAGGTCGGTCCTGGCGCCGCCCAGCAGGGACCAGCCGCCCCCGCGCCCGGCCTGCGGATATACCGGCACGCCCGCCGCGGACAGCGCCTCGAGGTCCCGGCGCGCGGTGGCCACGGACACTTCCAGCTCCGCGGCCAGCTCGGCCGCGGTCACCCGGCCGCGCGACTGCATGAGCAGCAGGACGGCCACAAGTCGATCGGCTCGCATGGCTGGAAATTCTCCTCATTAAAGTGCTCATTGGATGAGCACTTTGACCGGAAGAATCATAGACATCACCCGGAAGGAAGGACCACACAGATGCTCCGCGGATTCGCCACGATCAGCTTCTACGCAGCCGACCTCGAGGCGGCCAAGGCCTGGTACACCGAGCTGCTCGGCATCGAGCCCTACTACCAGGTGCCGGGCTACATCGAGTTCCGCGTCGGCGACCACCAGCACGAGCTGGGCATCATCGACGCCCGCTTCGCCCCGGCGGGCGCGACCGACGGGCCCGCCGGCTCGATCACGTACTGGCACGTGGACGACCTGGAGGCCGCCCTCGACCGGCTCGTCACCCTGGGGGCCAAGGAGCACCAGGCGATCAGGCAGCACGGCGAGGGGTTCGTCACCGCGTCCGTGATCGACCCGTTCGGCAACATCCTCGGCGTCATGTACAACCAGCACTACCTGGACGTGCTCGCCAAGTGACGGGGCCGCTCAGGAGTTGTCGACCTTCAGCCCGAAGGCCGACAACCCCTGCTCGTGGTGCTCGATCAGGCCCATCCGCCGGTAGAAGGCATGGTTGGCGACCCCTTCGGGGGTGGACTCGTGGTCGGTGGTCAGCACGAAGTAGCGGCAGTGCGCGTACCGCTCCTTCAGCCGCTCCAGCAGCAGCCGGCCGATCCCCTGACCGTGGGATCTCCTGTTGACGAGCAGTTCCTGCACGTAGCAGACCATCTCGTCGTCGGACACCGTCCGGGCCAGGCCGAGCAGCCGCCCGTCCGCGTCCCTGGCGACGAGGACGAGATGCGAGTTCACCAGGCTCCGGCACACCTTGGCGATGTCGCGGGTCCAGGGCTGCCAGCCGACCGAGTCGTACAGCTCGAAGATCTCGGCCTCGTCGAACGACGTCTCCTGAGCGATGCTCACCACTTATGGGACTCCCCTGTATAAAGTCGACGCTTTCCAGCCTATTCGGGCCGCCGGATTCGGGAGAGTGTGGTTAGTTTCAGGATCCGTTCATCGGGCTGACGGTGAAAGGCCTGGTCGGCGCACAGGGGGCGGAATCAGATCTTGCGGCATCCGGGCAAGCGCTCGTTACAATCGCCCAGCCGCGAAGGAGAAGCCGTGCGAACTGTGCGTGTGACCGTAGTCCTGGCCGCGTTGACGGGTGCCCTGGTGCTGCCCGGCGTCGCGAGCGCGACCCCGTTGTCCGGCGCCATCGCCAAGGTGCACACCGCCGGACGCGTCAAGGCCGGCGGGGACTCCCTTCAGTACAGCTGGCCCGGCGTCTACTTCGAGGGCCGCTTCCGCGGCACCGGCGTCGGGATCGTCCTCGACGACTCCGACAACGACTACGAGGTCGAGGTCGACGGCTCGACCGTCGCCACCCTGGTGACCCCGGGCCGGACCACGTACTGGGTCAACGGCCTGACCCGGGGCGTGCACCGCGTACGGCTGGTCAAACGCACCGAGAGCCCGTGGGCCACGAGCGCCTTCGGCGGCTTCGTCGCCGCCCCGGGCGGCGCGATCCTCGGCAGGCCCGCCGCGCGCCACCGGCAGATCGAGTTCATCGGCGACTCCTACACCGTCGGCTACGGCAACCGCTCCGACAGCCGCGACTGCACCACCGACAAAGTCGCCCGCACCACCGACGCGAACCTCAGCTTCGGCGCCCTCACCGCGCGCCGCCTGAACGCCGACTACCAGCTCAACGCCTTCTCCGGCCGCGGCATGGTACGCAACTACAACGGCAGCGACCCCGGCACCGACTACCGCACCTACTACGACCGGGCCCTGCTGAACGTCGCCGGCGACGTCTGGCAGAACCCGGGCACCTGGCATCCCCAGCTGGTCGTGATCGGCCTGGGCATCAACGACTTCTCCACCGCCATCAACCCGGGCGAACCGTGGACGCCGGACACTCTGGCCGCTGCTTATCGCACCGCATACCAGGGCTTCCTCGACAAGCTCCGGTCACGGTACGGCCCCCGCACGACCATCGTGGTCAGCGCCACCCACATGTCCAACACCACCGTGTTCGCCGAGCTCGCGCGGCAGATCGTCCAGGAGCGCAACAGCAGGGGCGACGACCGGATCCGTTACTGGTACTACAGCGAATCCGGCCTCGACTACCTCGGCTGCCACTGGCACCCGTCCGTCCACGACCACCGGATCATCGCCGACCGCCTCGGCGAGTTCATCGCCACCCTCCCGCTGCGCTGGTAGCTCAAGCCCCTAGTCGGCGGCGGTGAGCCCTTCGGCGATCTTGATCAGCTCGCGGTCGACGGCCTTGGCGTCGCGGAATTTCTTCACGTACACCGGGCTGAACATGATCTCGGCCCTCCGCTGCTCGCCCATGTTCAGGAAGAGCGTGGGGGTGCCCTTCATGCCGTCCTCGCCGACCCCTTCGACGATCAGGTATCCGGTCCGGTCGCCGACGGTCACCTCCTCGCCCTCCCCCTCGTCGCGGTGCACCTGCACGCGGTCGTCGACCTCCTGGACGGTCTTGCCCTCGTACACGTAGATCTGGACGCAGTAGAAGCCGGTCTTGTCGCCGTCGTAGTTCCACGAGGTCGTGTAGCTCTCGCCGAAGTCCAGCGACCAGTTGGACCACCGCAGGCCGTCGGGCAGGTAACCCACCCTGACGTGCTTGAACGCCCTTCCGTCGCCCAGGTCCCCGAGGTTCGGGGGCTCGGACCGCACCGGCGGGGTGTCGTCGATGGCGGGCGGACCCAGCGTCTCGGAGGCGGATGGATCCGGCGTCTCGGAGACGACGGACGTCTGCACGGCGCCCGGGGCCGCCGTCAGGTAGAGGGGCACCGCCGCGGCCACGGCCAGCGACGTGGCCGCCGTCGCGATCCGGCCGCGGATCCGCTTCCGCCGCGAGGACCGGACGACCCGCTCCACGAGGTCGGGCGCGGCGTGCAGTCGCGCGGTCTCCTCCGCCATGATCTGGCGGAGCTGGTCCTCAAGCATGGGCATTCCCGATCACTCCTTCCACGGCTTCCTCGCCGAGTGCCGTCCGCAGCTTGGCCATCGCCTTCGACGCCTGACTCTTCACCGTGCCGAGCGTGCAGCCGAGCACCTCCGCGGTCTGCGTCTCGCTGAGGTCCTCCCAGTACCGCAGGACGACCACCGCGCGCTGCCGGGGAGGCAGGCCGCGCAGCGCGTCCATGAGCACGTGACGCAGGTCGACGTCGGTCGAGCGGGCCGCTCTCTCCGGCGGCACGCGCATCGGGATGATGTGCAGGATCGCCCGGCGCCGGGCCCGGCTGATGGCGGTGTTGATGATGACGCGGCGCACATAAGGCTCGACGGTGTCGCGCCGCACCCGGTCCCAGTTCTTGTACGTACGCTCCAGCGCCGTCTGCAGCAGGTCCTCCGCCTCCGCCTCGTCTCCGCAGGCGAGATAGGCGACCCGCAACAGGGTCGTGGCCCTTGCGGCCACGAACGCGCCGAAGTCATGCTCCGCGCCGCTCACGGCTGTCTGTCCAGTTTCACGCCTCCTAATACGCCTCGGCCGCTCCAAACAGTTGCCAAGCGCCCGCGGGCAACCTTGCCCGGCGCCCGGGCGTATTTGAGGACATCGAACCGGATTTCTGGAGGAAGCACATGAAGCGCGCGACCGCACCGGCCCGGCCGCTGATCGCCCTCGGGGCCGGCCTGGCCGCCGTGGGCACCGCCGCCCTGCTGGGTCTGCCGAGCCTCACCAAGGCACCGGAGGCCCGGCTCACGGCCGCCGCGTCGGCTCCGCCGGAGGGTGCGTACTGGCATACGAGAGTGCTGTCGCAGCGCCCAGAGCCCCGTCAGGTCGGCAGCGGCGCGAACCGCTACTCGGTGGTCCAGCAGTCGCTCACCGAGGAATGGACCGCGCCCGACGGCAGACGCTGGGTCGGATCGCGGGAGCTGGGGGCGTACCCGCAGAGCGCGGCGGACCGCGCGGCGTGGCGCCGCGACGGCTCCCCCACCAAGTGGACCCGCACCGCCAACGGCCAGACCGTGTCGCTGTCCACCACGCCCACCAAGGGCCACGTCACCCCCGTACGGCGTGACAACACGTTCTTCCTGATCGGGCAGCGGCTGACGTACGACGAGGTCCAGCGGCTGCCCGCGAACCCGGACGCGTTGAAGTCCTGGCTCGCGCAGGCCGCGCGGGTCTCACAGGTGCCGGAGAACGGCGTGGACAGGTACGTCACCTCGGAGCTGCCCATGCTGCTCCACCAACTCCCGGCGCCGAAGGAGGTCCGTGCCGCGGCCTACCAGGCCCTGCTGACGATGCCCGGCGTCAGCTCGCGCGGAAAGTCCGTGGACGGCACCGGCAGAACCGGCGCGGCCGTCTCGATCGGCTATGAGCCGGCCGGCCAGAAGAAGGAGACGATCAAGGTCACGACCGACCTGGTCGTCGACACCGGCACGATGCTCCTGCTGTCCGAGAGCCAGACGACCTTGAAGGACGGCAAGGTGTTCCCGAACAAGACCATGACCCAGACCGTGCTCCAAGCCGGCTGGACCAACGCCGAGCCGGCCGTGCCCGCCCTGCCGTAAGGCGGACGGAACAGGCGCGAAGGCCCGTCCGGACGGGCCTTCGCGCCTACGCGGTCATCGGCAGCGCGGGTCCAGGCACTGGGCGCACGCGATCACGCCGCTCCCGCTCCGGAACTTGCAGATCTGGAAGTCGCAACACCCGATCCACTCCGGGGGAGGAGCGTACGCCGCCGCCTCGGCCCTCGGCACCACCAGGCCGAGCATGAAATCGCTGACCTTGCCGAACAATCTGTTCATTCCCGCCTCCAAGCGGAACGCCGACGGTTCTCGGAGCCGACCGTAGAGAGGCCGCCGATCGGGCCGATACACGAGTGCGTATGCGGGGCCTATCGCCGCGGTTCCTAGGGTTCCGATGCCCGGCCACGGCGAAAGGGAGAGGACCCCCATGTCAGGTCTCGTCGCGATCCTTGCGTTCGTCAGCGTGCTGACGGTGCTCAATCTGCTGCTCACGTTCGGTGTGATCCGGCGGCTCCGCGAGCACACGGAGCTGCTCGCCGGCCGGGCGACCCCGATCACGGGCGAGGCACCCTCTCTGCCGGTGGGCAGCCAGGTCGGGGACTTCGCCGCCACCACGACCGACGGGGAGCCGGTCGCGCGGGCGCTGCTCGCGGGCGACACCCTCGTCGCCTTCCTGACGCCCGGCTGCGAACCGTGCGAGGAAAGCCTGCCCCACCTCGTCGAAACCGCGAAGAAGTGGCCGGGTGGCAGGCAGAACACCCTGGTGGTCGTCATCGGCAAACGCGACCGCGCCACCGAGTACGTCGAGCGGCTGACCCCCGTGGCGAGGGTCGTGGGCGAGGCGCCCGACGGGCCGATCGCCACGGGGTTCGGCGTGACGGCGTACCCGCTCTTCGGGGTGGTGGACTCCTCGGGTCAGGTGCTCCGATCCGAGTCGGCCCCCGCCGCGCTGCTGCCGCACGACGTCGCAACGGCCTGACGGTGCGGCTGCCTCGTCTGGGGGGTGTCGGCCACGCCCTCGGCCTGGCCTGGCGGGCCGGGCCGGCGACGTTGCTGGTGTACGTGGGCCTCACCGTGGTGAGCGGCGCCGTCCCCGTCGCCGTCTCGTGGCTGACGAAGCTGATCCTGGACCAGATCGCCACCGGCCACGCCGACGCGACGACGCTGACCGGTCTCGGCGCCGGATTGGCGGCCGCGGGAGCCGTCGTCACCGTCCTGCCGCGTGCCGCCCAATATGTCACCGAGGAGCTGGGCCGCTCCGTGGCGCTGCTGGCCGATGATCGCCTGTACGCGGTGGTCAACTCCTTCGCCGGGCTCGGGCGCTTCGAGGATCCCGCCTTCCTGGACCGGCTGCGCATGGCCAAACAGTCGGGCGGGGTCGCCCCGGGGCGGGTCGTCGCCGCGGTGCTCTCCCTCGTCCAGGCGGCGATCAGCGTCGCCGGCTTTCTGGGCTCGCTCATCGTCATCAGTCCCCTGATGGTCGTAGCGGTGCTCATGGGAGCGGTTCCGATGACGATCGCCGAATTCCTGCTGTCCCGGCGGCGGGCCCAGATGTTCTGGCACATCGGGCCGCTGCAGAGGCGGGAGATCTTCTTCGGGGACCTGCTCGGGAGCGTGGACGCGGCCAAGGAGGTGCGGTTGTTCGGCATCGGCGGTCACCTGCGCGGCCTGATGCGCGCCGACAGGCTTTCCGCGAACGCCGCCGAGCGGCGCACCGGCAGACGGGAAATGCTCACGCAGGGCGGCCTCGGCCTGGTCAGCGCGACGGTGTCCGGCGCCGGCCTCGTCTGGGCCGTCCGGGCAGCCGGCTCGGGGCAGCTTTCCGTGGGCGACGTCACGATGTTCGCGGCCGCGGTGGCGGGCGTGGGGCTCGCGCTCGGACGCCTGGTCACCGAGGTCGCGGGGGCTCATTTCCAGCTCCTGATGTTCGACCATTATCGGGCCGTCGTGAATGCCGGACCCGACCTCCCCGCGCCATCGCGCCGGCGTCCGCTGGCGGGGCTGCGGCAGGGGATCGAGCTCCGCGACGTCTGGTTCCGGTACTCGCCTGAGCATCCCTGGGCGCTGCGGGGCGTCAACCTGTTCATTCCGTACGGCTCCGTACTCGGACTGGTCGGTGTGAACGGCGCGGGCAAGAGCACGATCGTCAAGCTGTTGTGCCGGTTCTACGACCCCGACCGGGGCGTGATCCTCTGGGACGGCGTGGACATCCGCGAGGTGCCGCCGGAGACGTTGCGGAGCAGGATCAGCGCGGTGTTCCAGGACTTCATGGCCTATGACCTGACGGCCGCGGAGAATGTCGGCCTGGGTGACGTCCGCGCGCTCCAGGACCGGCCCCGCATCGAGGCCGCCGCACGCGACGCGGGCGCCCATTCCCTGCTCGCCGGTCTGCCCGACGGCTACGAGACCCTGCTCTCGCGGCTGTTCTTCAGCGAGGCCGACAAGACCGACGCGAGCACGGGAGTCTATTTGTCCGGCGGGCAGTGGCAGCGCGTCGCGCTCGCCCGTGCGATGCTCCGCGACCAGTGCGACCTGATGATTCTCGACGAACCGAGCTCGGGGCTCGACGCCGACGCCGAACACGAGATCCACCAGCGGCTGCGGCGCTATCGCGCGGGCCGCACGAGCGTGCTCGTGTCCCACCGGCTCGGTGCCATGACGGACGCGAGCGCCATAGCCGTGCTGGAGGACGGGCAGGTGACCGAGTACGGAACCCATGAGGAGCTCCTCACGCTGGGAGGCACCTACGCGCGGCTGTTCACCAGGCAGGCGCGGGGATACCGGGCCGACGAGCAGAGCGTGCCGTCGTGAACGGCTGGATTCTCGCCGTCGTCGGCGGCGCCGTCGCGCTCGGCCTCGCGTACGTCAGGCGGCGGTTCGTCGCCGTGACCATCACCGGCACGAGCATGGCGCCCACCTACAGCGGCGGTGAACGCGTGCTGGTGGTACGCGCCGGAGTCGACCGCCTGCGCCGGGGCGACATCGTCGTGGTGCGGTGGGCGGCGACGGATTCGATCCCGCTGTTGCTGATCAAACGGGTGGCGGGGGTCGCCGGTGACCCCATCCCCGCCGACGTGGCGACCGCCGTCAGCCGGCCCGCGGGCACGCCCATCCCCGCCGGGAAGTTCATCGTGCGGGGCGACAACTCCGACTGGAGCCTGGATTCCCGGACGGTGGGCTTCTTCGACGGCGAGAGCCTGCTCGGGACGACGGTCAAACGCCGGGCATGAGCCTCAAGGCGCCCCGGGACACGGTGGCGATGTCCCGGGCCAGGAGCCGGGGCAGCTCCGTCATCCGGTAGCGGTCACGCGCGTGGAAATCGAGCAGCTCCATCTCGACCAGCCGATCCAGTGCCCGGCTGATTCTCCTGACAGGCGCATGAAGCCTCCGGGCGGCCTCCGCCGCGCTGATCTCCGCGGCGGGAAGCGAGCCGGCCTGCCGGAACACCTCGATGGCGAGCCGATCCATCGGGTGCTCACTTGCCATGAGGTGCTCGACCTGCGCGTACATGCTGGCCCGCATCGACAGGTCACCGGTCTGGAGCTCGTCGAGCCGGTGCCGGTCGTCGGCCAGCCGCTCCAGCAGCTCGCGGACGGACCAGCCGGGATGCGCGACCAGTCGGGCGGCGACGATGCGCAGCGCGAGCGGTAGCCGGTCGCACAGCCGTACCACCTCGGCGGCGGCGCCGGGATCTTCCCGCAGCCTTTCCGGATCGACATGGTGCGCCAGGAACGCCAGCGCTTCCTGCCGTCCCAGCCTGTCCAGCCGAAGGTGCAGCGCGCCGTCCAGCGTCGTGAGCATCGGACAGCTCGTGACGAGGAACGTGCAGAGTCGGGCGGCCGCGAGGAACGGACGGACGTGCGCGACCTCGGGCGCGTTGTCCAGCACCACGAGCATGCGGCCTTCCGCCAGGAGCGACCGGTATCGCGCGAGGGCGGTATCGGCATCGCTCACGGGCCGGCGGCGCGGTCGCAGGTCCACGTACAGCTGGCCGTCCGGATAGCAATCCGCGATCAGGTGGGCGGCGTGCAGGGCCAACGAGGACTTGCCGGCTCCCGCTGGGCCGTGCACCACCACCACACCGGCGGCGGCGCCGAGTCGCCGGGTGAGAAAGGAGAGTTCCGGCTCGCGACCGACGATGACCGGCTTCCGCGGTAGCCGGCACGGCGGGGAGGCCGAGGCGACCGCGCGGGGCGGGCGCAGGTCCCGGCGCAGGATCGCCTGGTGGAGGCGCCGCAGGTCCTCGCCGGGCTCGATGCCCAGGGACCCGGTGATCGCGATGCGGGCCTGCTCGTACGCGTCGAGCGCCCCGGCGACGTCGTGGTCGGCGTACAGAGCACGCATCAGCAGCGCCCACGCCCGCTCCCGCAGCGGCAGCTCCGTGACGAGCGAACGAAGAGGCCAGATGGCGGGTGCCGGCCGGCCGAGCAGCAGGAGCGCTTCGCAGCGGTCCTCCTGGACCGCTCGGCGCTGCTCGTCGATCGCGACCTCGCGGGCGGCGATGACCGGCCCGTGGGGGACGTCCTCCAGCAGCCGCCCGCGCCACAGGGCGAGCGCCGTTTCGCATTGCCGCAGGGCTTCCTCGGCGCGTCCCTTTTCGAGCGCCGCGCGACCGGACGAGGCCTTGTCCTCGAACGCCTTCAGGTCGAGTTCGGCTGTATCGACCCGCAGTTGATAGCCGAGCGGCCGGACGACCAGGCGATCTCGCTCCGCCGCCGGAAACGCGGCTCGAAGCCGCGCCGCATAAGTACGGAGATTGGCGATGGCGGATTTGGGGGGAGCCGATCCCCACAATTCCTCGGTGATCTCGTGAAGCGGGGCAAGCGAGTTGGCCCGCACCAGCAGAAGGGACGTGAGTGTGCGTTGTTTCGGGGCTCCCGGCCTGAGCAACCGCCCATTCGCCCGTATCGCCAGCCCGCCCAGCACCGTGAATTCCATTGAACCAGGGGTCATCACCTCGAATCCTCGGAAACGAAAAGGCCCGCAACAAGGTCAGCCACCGGACATTGAGCGGACATTTCCCGAAGGGCACGCATACACATTCGTGTATCAGCCCTATCGGCAGCACCCCTACGGTCGAATCCGAACACATCCGCGCCGTACCTGGAGGTACACCATGAACAGATTGTTCGGCAAGGTCAGTGACGCGATGCTGGGACTGCTGGTCCCCAGGAAGGAGGCCCACGCCCTGCCCGCGACGTGGATCGGGTGCTGCGACTCCTGCATGTGCATCTACCGGTACGACGACGGCCACACGAGTTGCCTTCGCTGCTCCTGCCAGATGTGCGGCGCCTAACCGTAACCACGGGCCACGAATAGGTCGCATGGCCGGACGCCCGCGGAATCGGCCAGGCAGGCGTCCGGCCACGCGTGCGGCAGACCATCCCCACGTTGGCCCTTGTCGGGCTTTACTTGCTTCATGCAGCGCATGCGCACGCTCGCGGGCTGGTTGATCGAAGGTCTTGAGCGCACCTTCTCCGACGGCCGGGACCCGTCGATCAAGGGGGTGTCCCGCGCGGAGTTCGAGGCGCTGCCCGTGAAGGAGCGCATCGAGATCAGGGCGCTCGCCACGCAGAACAGAATGCAGTTGCTCTCCACGTCAGGGGTGCTGCTGGGGCTGCTGTTCACGGCGGCGGGGCTGTTCTACACCGCCCGCTCGCTCGACACCACCCAGGAAGGCCAGATCACCGAGCGCTACACGCGGGCCATCGAGCAGATCGGCTCGGACACGCTGGAGGGGAGGGTCGGCGCGATCTACGCCCTGGAGAGGATCTCCCGCGACTCGCCGCGCGATCAGCGGACCGTCGTGGACGTGCTCGCCACGTACGTACGCGAGCGCTCCCCGAAGAAGGCCAAGGAGAAGGAGCCGCGCATCCCGGCGGACATCCAGGCGGCGCTCGCGGTGATCGCCAGGAACAAGCCCGCCGGCACGTCGCCGCCGACAGGGCCGCCGTGGTCCGCGCAGCACTGGGTGAACCTGTCGGGCATCCGCGCCACGGCCCTGACGCTGGTCGACGCCGACCTGTCCGGCGCGGACCTCACCTACACCGACTTCGGCCACCGCGAATACATAAAGCAGGCAGACGGCTCCATCACGTGGGTTCGCAGTTTCCTCGACCACGCGAACCTCTCCTACGCGGACGTGGGCTACTCGACCTGGATCCGGGTGTCCTTGTCCGGGGCGAACCTCACCGGGGCGAACTTCGCCGGGTCCGACCTGACGAACATCGACCTCAGCGGGGCGCGGCTTCCCGGCGCGAATCTCGTCAGCGCGAAGGTCCGGTACGCGGACCTGGACGGTGCCGACCTCACGGGCGTCGACCTGGGCGGCGTCGACTTCACGGGCACCCACTTCCGTGGGGCCGACCTCACCGGCGCGAAATGGCCCAGCGGCCAGGGGAAGATCGACCTGCGCGGCGCCGACCTCAGCGGAGCCAAGGGCGTCCCGTCAGAAGACGTCCTGAAGAAGATCGCGCTGATGGACGACAAGACCCGGCTCTGACCGGCATCCGGCGCGCGTCCCCAGACGCGGAACCGCCCCCGACCTTGAGCCGTTTCGGCAGGTCAGAGGCGGTCTGATGAGGGTGGAGCTATGGGGATTCGAACCCCAGACCTCCTCCATGCCATGGAGGCGCGCTACCAACTGCGCCATAGCCCCTTGCGATCACCAAGTGTATCGGAGATCGGGAGCCCCTGTGTCACACCGAGAGCCCTGTGATACGTCTATGGTTTCATGCCGACCTTTGAAGACCACCGAAGCCTGCTGACCGGGGTCGCGTACCGGATCCTGGGCAGTGCCGCCGACGCCGAGGACGTCGTGCAGGAGGCGTGGTTGCGCTGGTCGGGGGTGGACGAGACGACCGTTGAAGAGCCCAAGGCGTACCTGGTCAGGGTGACCTCGCGGCTGGCCATCGATCGGCTGCGGTGGGCGAAGTCGCGGCGGGAGTCGTACGTGGGGCCGTGGCTGCCCGAGCCGATCAGCACGGCGCCCGACGTCGCCGAGCACGCCGAGCTGGCCGAGTCGGTGGAGCTGGCGCTGCTCCTGGTGCTGGAGACGCTGTCGCCGCTCGAACGGGCCGTGTTCGTGCTGCGGGAGGCGTTCGACCTGCCGTTCTCCGAGATCGCGGAGATCATCGGGCGGGCCGAGCCGGCGACCAGGCAGCTCGCGCGGCGGGCGCGGGACCACGTGCGGGACAGGCGGCCCCGGTTCGACGTGGACAGGCAGGAGCGGCGGCGGATCACCGAGCGGTTCATCAGCGCCTCCGCCGAGGGCGACCTCGACGGGCTGATCGAGCTGTTCGCGAGTGAGGTCACGATGGTCAGCGACGGCGGCGGCAAGGCCCGGGCCGCGCTGCGGGTCATCACCGGCGCCGACAACGTCAGCCGCTGGCTGCTGTCGATCAACACCCCCGCCAACATCGCGGCCTTCATGGCCTCGATCGGCATGGCGGGGATCTCCGACCTGTCCATCGGGCTGGCGACCATGAACAACGCCCCCGCGATGGTCATCTCCGCGGGTGGACGGGTGATCACGGTCGCCTCGCTGCTGATCTCGGACGGCAAGATCGACACGATCTACCTCATCGCGAATCCCGAGAAGATCGCGCACCTGGAGCCCGTCTGACGCCGCTGCGATCAGGCCGTGCGCCGGGTGGGGACGCGGGCCTCGCGGATCAGCGCGGCCAGGTCCACCCCGGCGTCCCGGAGGATCGCGGCGGCGCCGTTCGCGTGGTCGGCGAGCAGTCCCCACAGCAGGTCCTCACCCGTGACCGGCCCGGGGCGCCACATGGCGACCTCGATCGCCTTCCTGGAGTGCATGGCCAGGGGGATCTCCCCCAGCGGCCCGTACAGGGTCACCCGCAGCGGGCGCACCCGGGACCGGCGCAGGCTCCACAGCCCGGGCGCGTCCAGGCCCGCCCTGGTGCGCCGGTGCACGGCGTCGAGGTCGATCCCCAACGTGGCCAGCAGTGACCGCGCGTCGCGCACGTCCACCCGCGCCCGCACGTCGGCCTCGGAGGCGGTGAACGCCGCCAGCGAGAACGGCCGGACCTCGACCACCCCCAGCAGCAGCACATCGGCGCCGAGCGCGGGCCGGCCCGCGTCGAGCGCGAGTATCCCGGCCTTGACCACGGCCCTGCGGGCCCCCTCGGTGAACCTGGCGAACACGCGGCTACCTCCCCGTCCTGCGAGCATGCTTGCGATGAGCCGACTGCCGCCGAACGCCCAGCGCGTCGGCGATCTGCTCCCACGACCAGCCCTGGGCGCGGGCGTTCGACACGTGCGTCGCCTCCAGCTCCTCCAGCAGGCCCCTGAGCGCGGCCACGGCCGCCAGCCCCACTCCGGGATCGCGATCGGCGGCCGCCTCGGCCAGCTCGGTGACTTCCATGGTGTCAGCATGTGCTGACAAGCACCCGCTTGTCAACACATGCTGACACAACGATCAGAGCCGCTCGGGGCAGCGTGGCGGCCGCCTGCGGGGACGTCTGGACGCGGGTGCTCGCCTTCCCGGCGAGCCGCTGATCGGCTAGCTCGGGGCGCCGCAGGTGGTGCGCATGGTCAGGGCGGCCTCTTCCAGCGAGAACGCGACCTCGACCCGTCCCAGCTCGGCCGTGCTCCCCACGTGGGTGCCGCCGCACGGGATGGACGCCTCGCCCTCCGGCAGCGAGCAGTGCCACGTGCGGCGGGCGGTCAGCCCCGGCCCCGGAATGTCCAGCCGGACCGGCGCGTCAGCGGCCACCCACGCGGCGAGCTGCTCGTTCGCGTGCTGGGCGACCTTTTCGAAGTCCAGGCCCTCGGCGGAGAACCCCTTCTTGCGCAACGACTTGCCCAGACGGTAGACGTCCACGCTGCCGTACGGCTCGATCCGCGACGAGACGATCGCCCTCTGGTCGAAGTCGGGGTGCCCGAGCGGGTCGGGCGTGGCCTCCTTGCGCCAGTGGCCGGCCAGGGCCGCGTTCACGGCGAGCGCGGCCAGGTGGCAGGCGGTGTGACCCGCCGAGAGCGCCGCCCGGAATCCGGCGTCCACCTCGAGCTCGGCCTCCGCCCCGACGGGCAGCGGCGTCTCGGTGCTGTGGACGACCAGCCATTCCCAGCCCTCCGTGCCGCGCCGTACCGGGATGGCATCGCCGACGAAGACCTCGCCGGTGCTCGACTGGGCCCCTGTGACGCAGTCGATGACCGGCAGGCCTCCGATCGTGCCCCGGTCTGCGGGCTGGTCGGGCCAGGTGTGGTCAAGGGGGTGGAACGGCGTCTCGGCGACGACGAGACCGTGCCGGTCCCCCACCGGCACGGCCCCGACGATCTCGGAACGGCCGCTGGTCCGGCCGTCGGGAAAGGTGACGATGGTGGACTTCATCCGGTCATTCTCGCAGGGACCGCCTGCTCGTCCTCCAGGTAGCGGTTGCGGCCCGCGTACAGGCCGGTGAACAGCTGCACGACGAGCACCACGAAGATCAGCATGTACGGCAGCGTCCATCCGCCGGTCACGTCGCGCAGCACGCCGACCAGCAGCGGACCGGCACCGGCGATGAGGTATCCCGCGCTCTGCCCGAACGCCGACAGCGCGGCCGTGGCCTCCGCCGTACGGGTGCGCAGGGCCAGCATCATCAGCGCCAGCGGGAACGACCCCATGCCCACCGCCACCAGCGTGACCCAGAGCAGCGCCAGGTCGGCCGGCCCGGCCCACAGCCCCAGGAACCCGGCCGCGTAGAACGCGACGAGCCCGACCACGGCGGGACGCTGGTCGCGGAAGCGGGAGGCGACCATGGGGACGACGATCGAGACCGGGATGTTCAGCGCCGTGAACACGCCGAGGATCACCCCGGCCTCCGACGTGCTGAAGCCGCTGTCGGTGAGCATGGTGGCGAGCCAGCCGAACATCATGTACGCGATCATCGACTGGGTGCCGAAGTAGATCGCGATCATCCACGCCAGCTTGCTGCCGAGCAGGCGGCGGAGGCCCGCGTCCCGGCTGCCCGCGTCCCGCTCCGGCTCACTGCGCAGGAGCGCGAGCCACGGAATGGCGGCGACGGCGGCCAGGGCCGCCCACACGCCGAGCGCGATGTGCCAGTCGCCCGACGCGCGCTCGATCGGCACGGTAGCGGCGGCGGCCAGCATGGTGCCGACCGCCAGGGCCGTGGTGTAGACGGTGGTCATGATCCCGGTGCGGGCCGGGAAGTGGCGCTTGATCAGCGTGGGGATGAGCACGTTGCCGACCGCGCCACCGGAGAGCGCCACGGCGCTGCTCAGCAGGAACACGGGGGCGGAGCCGACGAGCGACCTGACCAGCATGCCGACGCCCAGCGTGACGAGGGCGAGCAGGAGCAGGCGGTGCTCGCCGACGTGGCGGGCCAGGGTGGGCGTGATCGCACCCACGCTGGCGAAGGCGAGGACGGGGAGGGTGGTGAGCAGGCCGGTGCCGACGCTCGACATGCCCAGCGCGCCGGTCAGCTGGTCGAGGAGGGGGCCGACGCTGGTGACGGCGGTGCGGAGGTTGAGGGCGGCGAGGACGATCCCCAGGACGAGGAGCCAGGCGAGGGGTCCGGTGGTACGGCCTCGTGCCTCTTGGGTCAGCACGCTCATCGGGGGCGGTCCTCCACTCATCAAGTCATAGGACGAATCGCCATCTTAACAGGACCGAAATATGCATTTATTCCTGGCTGTGTCGGTTGCGGGCAGCACGACGACCCAATGGACGGCGCACGCACGGCTCGACCGGGGGTCAGCGTTTGTGGCGCAGCACCCAGTAGAGGCCCACCACCGGAAGCACGAGCGGGATGAACCCGTACCCCTTCCCGTACGCCGACCACACCGTCGCGTCGGGGAAGGCGGCCGCGTCGAGGAGGCTGAGCGTGCCGATGACCAGCACTCCGACCAGCTCGATCCCCAGCCCCACCAGCGCCAGGAGCCGTGCCCCGCGCCAGAGCGCGACGGTGAGGGCGATGTAGACGGCGGCCGCGAAGGCCGACAGCGAGTACGCCAGCGGCGCCTGGTCGAACTTGGAGACGATCTGCACCGCCGCGCGAGCCCCGGCGGCCAGCGAGAACAGCCCGTAGACCGCGATCAGGGCACGTCCGGGCCCGGTGCTGATGGAGGCGGTCACGCGCCCCCCGCCCAGATCTGCAGCATCCGCCCCGTCATCACCGCGATCGCGAACCCCGCCACGACCAGGATCGCCGACCCCCACCTGCTCCGCTCCGCCAGCGCCAGGAACACGCCTGCGGGCGGGATCACCACCTGGCCTCCGACGTAGCCGAAGAGCGTGACCTTCTCGGCGGGCCCCTGCCCCCCGGCCACCGCCGCGATCACGAAGCCCGCCTGCACCAGCACGGCCACCTCGAGCACGGCGAACCCGACCAGCAGCACCATGCCCATCGGCCGGTTGCGGACGGCGACGATCAGGCTCGCCAGCATGAGCAGCAGCGAGACGACGATGACGATCGTGGAGATGACGGTGTTCATCGGGGCTAAGGCTATCCCCAGAGTGTCCCGGTCCCCATTTCGCGGCGGCCGGAAGCGAGGGCGGCGCTACCGCTCCGGGATGGCGCGTTCGATGCCGTCGAGGACCCAGTTGAGGCCGCGTTCGAAGTTGTCGTCCGCCCCGCGTACCCCCTGCTCGATCATCGGCGCGAGCCGCGGGAACTCGCCGCACTCGACCAGCTCCTTGATGTACGGCTCCGCCACGGCCGTCCGCTCCGCCTCGTTGATCCCCTCCGACCGGGGCGCCCCGCGTTCCTGCGCCTCCCGCACCACGAACCCGGTCATGTAGTCGTTGAACACCGCCAGGAACCGCCACCGGGCCAGCCCGTCGAGCCCCAGCCCGTCGAAGGCGGCCAGCTTCTGCTCCACGTGCCGCAGCGCGTTGGGCCCCACGGCCACCCGCTGCGAGATCAGCTCCACCCGCCACGGATGCCGC
This sequence comes from Nonomuraea sp. NPDC003709, assembly GCF_040610775.1. Lineage (NCBI taxonomy): Bacteria > Bacillati > Actinomycetota > Actinomycetes > Streptosporangiales > Streptosporangiaceae > Nonomuraea > Nonomuraea sp. NPDC003709. The sequence goes on from NZ_JBEXMW010000021.1 coordinate 186,389, forward strand.
AGCACCAGCTCGCGCTCCCGCCGCGCCATCAGCAGCAGCGCCTCGCGCCAGGAGGACGGCAGCGGCTCCTCGACGAGCACCTCGGCGCTGACCTCGTCGAGCATCAGCGCGAGCAGGTCCTCCTTGCGCTCGATGTACGAGTACAGCGTCATCGCCCGCGCCTCCAGCTCGGCGGCCACCCGCCGGATCGAGACCGCGGCCAGCCCTTCGGCGTCGGCGACGGCGATGGCGGCGGCCACGATCGCCTCCCGGGTCAGGACCGGGCGGCGGGGCGGCGTGGGACGGGACCAGATCGAACTCACGCCCAGATCTTAGACACTGTACGAAAGTGCTACGGTGTACGACATGCGATACAGCGTACGAAGTTCACTCCGGACAACGGGCCTGGTCGTCCTCCTGGGCGTCGTCATGACGATGCTCGACACCACGATCGTCAACGTCGCGCTCGGCACCCTGGCCCGCGACTTCCACACCACGCTCGCCACCATGCAGTGGGCGGTCACCGGCTACCTGCTGGCCCTGTCGATGACGGTCCCGGTCACCGGCTGGGCCGTGGGCAGGTTCGGCGCCAGGAACGTCTGGCTGGTCTCGCTCGTGCTGTTCGTCGCGGGTTCCGCGCTCACCGCCGCCGCCTGGTCGGTCGGGAGCCTGGTCGCCTTCCGCGCGGTGCAGGGGCTGGGCGGGGGCCTGCTCCTGCCGGTCGGCCAGATGATGCTGGCCAGGGCGGCCGGCCAGGAGCGGATGGGCCGCGCGATGGCCATGATCTCGCTCCCGGCGATGCTGGTGCCGGTGCTCGGGCCGCCGCTGGGCGGGGTGATCGTGGAGGGTCTCGGCTGGCGGTGGCTGTTCCTGATCAACGTGCCGTTCTGCGCGGTGGCGCTGCTGGCGGCGTTCCTGCTGCTCCCCCGCGAACCGGGCGCGAACCCGCAGGGGCTCGACGTGCTGGGTCTCGCGGTGCTCTCGCCCGGCCTGGCCGCGCTGGTCTACGGGCTGTCCGAGATCGGCGACGGAGCCTCCCCGCTGCACCCCGCGCTGTGGATCGGCGTGGCGCTGGTCGCCGCGTTCGCCGTGCGGGCGCTGCGGACGACGGGCACGCTGCTGGATCTGCGGTTGTTCGGGAACAGGCAGTTCGCCGCCGCGGTGGGCGCGCTCGTGTGCTACTCGGCCGCCATGTTCGGCTTCACGGTGCTCGTGCCCCTCTACAGCCAGCTCGCGCAGGGCGGGAGCGCGCTGGAGGCGGGCCTGCTGCTGGCCCCGATGGGGATCGGCGCGGCGATCACGATGCCGGTCGCGGGCAGGCTGACCGACAGCAAGGGGCCGCGCGGCGTCGGCGCGGCGGGCGTGGTCGTGGCGGTGGCGGGCATCGCGGGATTCGCGGCGTTCGGGGGTCTCGTGCCGATGTTCGTCCTGGGGCTCGGGCACGGGCTGGTGTCGGCGTCGGCGATGGCGGCCGCGTTCAAGACGCTGGAGCCGGTCGCCATCCCGGCCGCGACCACGCTGAGCACGATCGCGGTGCGGCTCGCCTCCCCGTTCGGGGTGGCGGTGCTGGCCGTGCTGTTGCAGGTGTTCACCAGGACGGGCGTGGAGCGGCCCTTCACGTACGCGTTCGGCGTCGCGATCGCGCTGGCGGCCGTCTCGCTGGTGCCGATCGCGCTCATAGGATCGAAGGCATGGAGAGGATCCTCGTCAGCGCCTGCCTGATGGGCCGCCGGGTCCGCTACGACGGTCGCGCCAAGACCAGCTCGGACGCCCGGCTCGCCGCGTGGCGCGAGGAGGGGCGGCTGGTGCCGCACTGCCCGGAGGTGTCGGGCGGGCTGCCGATCCCGCGTCCCGCCGCCGAGATCGAGGGCGGCGCGGGCGGGGCGGCCGTCCTGTCCGGGGCCGCCCGCGTGCTGGCGAGCGACGGGTCCGACGTGACGGCCGAGTTCCTGGCGGGCGCGCGGTCGGCGCTGGCCGTGGCGCGCTCGTACGGCATCCGGCTGGCGGTGCTGAAGGAGGGCAGCCCGTCGTGCGGCGCGCTGTCGATCTACGACGGTACGTTCAGCGGCCGGCGCGGCCCCGGCCAGGGCGTCACGACAGCACTGCTGGAGCAGCACGGCATCCGCGTGTTCACCGAGGACCAGGTCGACGAGGCCGCCGACTATCTGCGGACCCTGGAGCCGTGACCCCGCGCACTCTGGACGCGTAGAAGGAGCCCGCCAGCCCGGTGGCGAGCAGGACCGCGATCACGCTGTGATACCAGCTCAGCAGCGTGCTCGCCGGGCCCGCCCCGAGCGCGAGCGACAGGATCCCCATCAGCACCCCGCCGAGCGCGGCCGCATGGCCGTAGATGAGCCCGTCCCAGGCCCACGCGCGTTTGGCGAGCACGCCGTACGCCCCGGCGAACGTGGCCCCGGCGCACAACGTCTCCACGATCGCGGCCGGCACGATCATGGGCTCGCGTACCGGGCCGAACGCGATCCCGGCGTGCAGCAGCCCGAACGAGAGGAAGATCAGCGCGTACAGCAGCGAGAGCCAGCCCAGGGCCCTGCGAAGTGCGTCCATGTGATCCACCCTCGCACCCGGGGCGGGCCGGCGAATCGTCCCCAGGGAGGCGGTGCGGATACCACGCCCGCCGTAGCCCGGCGGCCGCCGCTCGTCAGTACTCCCAGGTGTCGGTGCGCTGCTCGTGGCTGATGCAGAACACCCCCGTGCCGTGCTCGCCCTTGACCAGGTCCACCCTGATCCAGCCGGTCGCGTGGGCGACCTTGGCGGTGTAGCCGCTGACCGGGGTGGCCGACACCAGGCGGCAGCCCTCCGGGCCGAGCGTGAACGCCACCTCGCCGCCCCTCACCTTCACCACCTTCAGCGGCTTCCTCGGCGCGGGACTCTTCGCCGGGCTCTTCACGGGGCTCTCGACCGGGCTCTTGACCGGCTTTCTCGGCGCAGGACTCGGGCGGGGGGTGGCGGTCGGGGTGGGGCTGGGGCTGGTGAGGGTCAGCGGGGCTTCCTCGGCCGCGATCGTCTGGGCGACGAACGGCTCCACGTCCACGTCGTCCACGAACTCGTCCCGCAGCACACCCCGTACGCCGAACCACGAGACCGACACGGCCACCGCGGTCGCCCCGCACCAGATCGCCGCGTATCGAAGGGCTCGACGCATGAGACGAATTATGTACGGTACGTCGGTACGGTTGGGCGCATGGCGACGGTTCTCGTAGTGGAAGACGATGAATTCGTCAGATCAGCGATCATCCACGAGCTCGGCCGGCGCGGGCACGCCGTCCGCAGCGCCGGGTGCGCGCTCGACGCGCTCAGGGAGATCTCGCAGCGCCCGCCGGACGCCGTCGTCCTCGACCTCGGCCTGCCCGACCTGGACGGGTCCGAGGCGTTGCGGATGGTCCGCGGCGTCTCCGACGTGCCGGTCATCGTGGCCACGGCCCGCGACGAGGAGGCCGAGATCGTCCGGCTGTTACGGGCGGGCGCGGACGACTACCTGGTCAAACCGTTCTCCGGTGACCATCTCAGCGCCCGGCTGGACGCCGTGCTGCGCAGGGCCAGGTCCGCGTCCGCGCCCCAGATGTTCCGCGTGGGCGGCCTGGAGGTGGACGTGGGCCGGCGCGAGGCCGCGCTCGACGGCGGTCCGCTCTCGCTGACCAGGCGCGAGTTCGACCTGCTCGCCTACCTCGCCGCCCGGGCCGACCGCGTCGTCACCCGCCAGGAGCTGCTGGCCGAGGTCTGGCGGCAGTCGTACGGCGACGACCAGACGATCGACGTGCACCTGTCGTGGTTGCGGCGCAAGCTCGGCGAGAGCGCCTCCCAGCCGCGCTACCTGCACACCGTCCGGGGCGTCGGCGTGATGTTGTCGGCACCCCGATGAGAGCGCGCGACGAGAGTGCCCCGATGAGAGCATCCCGATGAGGCGCACCCTGGCGGTGCTGATGGTCGCGGTCACCTCGATGGTCGCGCTGGCCTTCCTCGTGCCGCTGGCGCTGATCGTCAAGGAGACCGCGCAGACCAGGGCGCTGGCGGGCGCCGAACGGCAGGCGTCCGCGCTGGTCCCGGTGCTGGCGCTGACGACCAGGAGCGACGACCTCGGGCACGCCATGGCCCGCACCGAGGCAGGGCGGCGCGGCCTGCTGGCCGTCCACGTCAAGGGCGGCGCGACGCAGGGCACCTCCCGCGCGCCGGCCGCCGAGGTGGCCGGGGCCGCCCGCGAGACCAGGGCGAGCACCGTCGAACTGGACGGCGGATACGTGCTGCTGCGCCCGGTCGCGCTGGACGAGGACCGGGGCGCGGTGATCGAGGTGTTCGTCCCGGCCGCCGACCTCAACCGGGGCGTCTTCACGTCATGGGCGGTGCTGACCGGGGTGGCCGTGGCGCTGGTGCTCGGCTCGGTGCTGGTCGGCGACCGGCTCGGGGCGCGGGTCGTACGCTCGGCGCGGCGGCTCGGCACCGCCGCGACCGCGCTGGGAGCCGGTGACCTGAGCGAACGCGTCTACCCCGACGGGCCGCCCGAGCTCAAGGCGGCGGCGACCGCGTTCAACGCCATGGCGAACCGCGTCACCCAGCTCGTGGCCGCCGAGCGGGAGCTGGCCGCAGACCTCTCCCATCGGCTCCGCACCCCGCTCACCGCGCTCAAGCTCAGCCTGGACCAGCTCGGCCCGCAGGCGGAGCCCGGCAGACAGGCGCTGGCCAGGCTGGAGGGCGAGGTGGACACGATCATCGCGGCGGCCCGGCGGCCGTCGCGGGCGGCCAGGTCGTGCGACGCGGCCGAGGTGCTGCGCGAGCGGCTGACGTTCTGGTCGGCGCTGGCGGAGGACCAGCGGCGCCCGTGGGAGCTGGTCGGGGCCACGCTTCCGGTACGGGTGCCCGTACCGGCCGGTGAGCTGACGGCGGTGGTGGACGCGCTGCTCGGGAACGTGTTCAGGCACACGGCGGAGGGCACGGCGTTCGGCGTCACCCTGCACGAGGGCCAGGACACCGTCGGCATCCTGATCGCCGACGCGGGGCCCGGCATCGCGGACCCGGACTCGGCGATGGAGCGGGGCAGCAGCGGCAGCGGGTCCACCGGGCTCGGGCTGGACATCGCGCGCAGGCTCGCCGAGTCGACGGGGGGCCGGCTGCGGCTGGACCGCTCGTCGATGGGCGGGGCCCAGGTGCAGGTGTGGCTGCGTACTGAAATAGCAGCTAAGCCAGCCTTAAAGGACACTTAAGCCCGAAGTTTCGCTCTTTCGGGTGCATCAAGGTGATCTACATGCAGATCACCCGCAAGGCGCTCGTCGCCACCACCCTGGCCGCCCCCACGCTCCTCGTGCTCGCCGTCGCCCCCGGCACGGCCTCCGCGCACGGCACCATGAGCAACCCGCCCAGCCGCACCATGGTCTGCTACAGCGAGGGCCCGGAGAACCCGAAGTCGGCCGCCTGCAAGCAGGCCGTGGCCATCGGCGGCACCCAGCCGCTCTACGACTGGAACGAGGTCAACATCGCCGACGCGGCGGGCCGGCACCGCCAGATCATCCCGGACGGGAAGCTGTGCAGCGCGGGGCGGGACAAATACCGCGGGTTCGACCAGGCGCGGGCAGACTGGCCCGCGACGACCCTGGCGAGCGGCGCGTCCCACACGTTCAGGTATCGGGCGACCGCGCCGCACAAGGGATCGTTCGAGCTCTACATCACCAAGGACGGCTACGACCCGGCCAGGCCGCTGAAGTGGTCGGACCTGGAGGCCAAGCCGTTCCAGACCGTGCAGAACCCGGTGGTGACGGACGGCTTCTACACGATGAACGCCAAGCTGCCCGCCCGGCAGGGACGGCACCTGATCTACGCGATCTGGCAGCGCAGCGACAGCCCCGAGGCGTTCTACTCCTGCTCGGACGTGGTCTTCGGGCAGGCCAACCCCGCCCCGGCCCCCACGCCCACCGGCACCCCCACCGCGACCCCCAAGCCCACCCCCACGGCCACGGCCGCCCCCACGCAGCCGTCCGGGGACGTGCCGGCCGTCAACGCGGGTGTCGGCGTCGCCCCCGCCGCGGCCAAGGTCGGCCAGCAGGTGAGGGTGACAGCGGTCTGCGGCGGATCGACGGTGCGTGACGTGACCTCGAACGCCTTCGCCACCGTCCGGAACCGCCCCACCGCGCCCACGGCCACCTGGTCGTCGGCCCTGAAGGCGGTCAAGGCGGGCCGGTTCGGGGTGACGGTGCGCTGCGAGAACGGCGGCGTGGCGCGTACCGCTCTCACCGTCGGCTGATCGGGAAAGCAACCCGACCGTTTTCCCGGAAACCTTCTCGCGTTCCCAGGAGTCGTACAGGTGGGGCGCGTTGGAATACGGGGGATTCGCCGTTCCTCGTTCGACGCGATAGGGGGCCCGATTTCACATCGAAACGGGGAAGGGACTCGGCAATGCCTGTCGACCTGAACAACGCACAACCTCTGGCCTGGGACTCGGCCACGCTCGACGCGGACACCAAGGCGATGCTCGACAATCTCCAGCCGAACATCCTGCGCGCCCACGTGCGCGAGCACCTGTCCGTGCTGTTCGTCCGGTTCAACGACGCGGCGGAAGGAAAGGCGTTCCTCCGGCACGTCGCGACCACCAAGATGAAGTCGGCCCGCCGGCACCTGCAGGAGGTGCACGACTTCAACGCGAAAGGCAGCCGCGGCACGCCGTACGTCGGCATCGGCATCAGCAAGGCCGGCTACCGCGACCTCGGCCACTCGGTCGAGGACGTGCGCAAGTTCGAGGACCGGGTGTTCCGCGACGGCATGAAGCGCCGCGTCGCCGAGGTCGCCGACCCGCCCGTGGAGACGTGGGAGCGCGCGTACCAGCGGGAGATCCACGCCGTCATCCTGATCGGCGACGCTGAGCCCGAGCCGGTGGCGGCGCTGCGCGAGGAGATCCTCGGCGAGCTGCCGGAGAGCGCGCGGCTGCTCGGTGAGGAGACCGGGCAGGGCATGCGCAACCCCGCCGGCGACGGCATCGAGCACTTCGGATACGTGGACGGCCGCAGCCAGCCGCTGTTCGTGAAGGACGAGGTGGACAAGGAGCCGAAGAAGCACTGGAACCCGGCGTTCCCGCTGAGCAACGTGCTCGTGCCCGACCCCTTCGCGCCGAACCCCGTCCGCCACCACGGCAGCTACCTGGTGTTCCGGAAGCTGGAGCAGAACGTACGGGCGTTCAAGACGATCGAGCAGGAGCTGGCCGACGGCCTGGGCCTGGTCGGCGCCGACCGCGACCGGGCGGGCGCCATGATCGTCGGCCGGTTCAGGGACGGCACGCCCCTGACCAGCAAGCCCAAGGCGGGCGGCGGGCCGGTGACCAACGACTTCACCTTCGACGGCGACGACGGCAGCAAGTGCCCGTTCAGCGGGCACATCAGGAAGACGAACCCGCGCTCGTTCGGGCGTGAGGTGCTCATGGCGCGGCGCGGCCAGACGTACGGGGAGCGGACCGACGAGCCGTGGGACGACTCGCCGCCGGAGACCCGGCCGAGCGGCGAGGTCGGGCTGCTGTTCATGGCGTTCAACGGCAGCCTGCTGAGCCAGTTCGAGTTCACGCAGCAGTCGTGGGCCGACAACCCCGACTTCGAGAACCCGGCCACCGGGCACGACCCGGTGATCGGGCAGGGCGATCGGGACATCAAGGTCGCGTTCCCGAAGGTCTGGGGCAAGCCGGAGCTGTCGGCGCCGCAGGCCCAGGTGGCCCAGACGGTCACGATGAAGGGCGGCGAGTACTTCTTCGCGCCGTCGCTGGCGTACCTGCGGAACCTGTAGCCGGAAAGGCCGGGCGCGACCCGGCCTTTTCTGCGCCGTACGAAGAAGTATGTACGCCCGGTTCAGCCCGCTGGAGGAGGAGGCGGCGGTCGTGACCCAGCACGATCGATAGCATGACGATTGGACTGTTGCTCGCCCTCGCCGCCTTGGCCCTCGTCGACAGCACCAGCTTCGGCACCCTCGGCATCCCCGTCTACCTGCTGCTGGCCTCGAAACGGTCGGGCGGGCTGCTCGTCTACCTGGCCACCGTCGCGCTCTTCTACTTCCTGGTGGGGGTCGCGCTCATGCTGGGGCTGTCCACGGCGATGGAGCGCTTCGGCGACGTCCTGCGCAGCACTCCCGCGTACTGGGTGCAGCTCGTGCTGGGCGTGGGGCTGTTCGCGCTGAGCTTCAGGCTCGACCCCAAGCGGCGCGCGAAGCTGGGCAAGCCCGAGCGCCGCTTCGAGCCCCGGGTGGGCGGTCCGCGCGTGATGGTGCTGCTGGGGCTGACCGCCGGGGCGCTGGAGGTGGCGACGATGGTGCCCTACCTCGCCGCGGTCGGCATCATGACCACGGCGGGGCTGACCGTCGGGCAGTGGGTGCCGGTGCTGGGCGCGTACGTGCTCGTCATGATCCTGCCGCCGCTGGCGCTCATGGGGCTGCGCGCCGTGGCCGGAGCCTGGCTGGAGCCGAAGCTGGAGCGGCTGCGGGCCTGGATGAGCAAGCACGCGGCATCGGCCCTGAGCTGGGGCCTTGCCATCGTCGGGTTCCTGCTCGCCCGAGATGCGGCGTTCTATCTGTTCTTCCGGACACCGTAGGATCGGATGCCTCCGCTGGATCTTCGGGGGGAGATCTGTGATGTTGCGGGCGTTCCTGCGGACCGAGGCAGGCAGCACGACCGTGCTGCTGGTGGCCACGGTGCTTGCCCTGCTCTGGGCCAATTCGCCATGGGGTGACACCTACGAGGCGTTCTGGCATACCCCCATGGGCATCTCCTTCGGGGACGCCGACTTCTCGCTGGACCTGCGGCACTGGGTCAACGACGGGCTGATGTCCGTCTTCTTCTTCCTCATCGGCCTCGAGGTCTCGTACGAGGTACGGCTCGGCCAGCTCAGGGACCGGCGGCTCATCGCCGTGCCCGCCGTCGCGGCCCTGGGCGGGATGCTGGTGCCGGCCGGCGTCTACCTCCTGCTCAACTTCGGCGGGCCGGGCGCGGGCGGGTGGGGCGTGCCCATCGCCACCGACACGGCGTTCGTGCTGGGCGTGCTCGCCGTCGTGGGGGCCCGGTGCCCGGATCCGCTGCGGGCGTTCCTGCTGACGCTGGCCATCGTGGACGACGTGCTGGCGATCATGATCATCGCGATCTTCTACACGGCCAGCCTCTCCATCCCCGCGCTCATCACCGCCGTCGTGCTCCTCGCGGCCATCGTGACCCTGCGGTGGCTGAGGATCTGGCGGGCGCCGGCCTACGTCGTGCTGGGGTTCGCGCTCTGGGTGGCCACCCTCGAGAGCGGGATCCACCCGACGCTGGTCGGCATCGCGCTGGGCCTGCTGGTCTTCGTCTACGCGCCCACGGACCAGAAGCTGCTGCTGGCCGGTGAGGCCGTGCAGGAGTTCACCAGCGAGCCGAGCGCGCGGGCCGCCAGGGAGGCCACGCGGCGGGTCCAGCGGGCCGTCTCCGTCAACGAGCGGCTGCAACTGCGCCTGCACCCGTGGAGCAGCTACGTGATCGTGCCGATCTTCGCCCTGGCCAACGCCGGGGTGCGGCTCGACGGCGAGACCCTGCGGGCCGCCCTCACCTCGCCCGTCTCCATCGGGGTGGCGCTGGGTCTGGTGGTCGGGAAGTTCGTCGGGATCTCCCTCGGCACGTGGCTCCCGCTGCGGTTCGGCTGGGGGATCCTGCCCGGCAACCTGGTGTGGGGCCAGCTGCTGGGCGGGGCGGCCGTGTCCGGGATCGGGTTCACGGTGGCGCTGTTCATCGTGGACCTGGCCTTCGACGGGTCGCCCGTCCACGCCCAGGCCAAAATCGGCATCCTGGCCGGGTCGCTGCTGTCCGCCCTGCTGGGGTGGGTGATCTTCCGGCTGGCGTGGGATCGGGGCGGGGTGTGCGCGCCACCCGAGGCCGAGCCGCCCGAGGAGCTGCCCGACCGGCTCACGGTGCCGGTCGGGCCGACGGACCACGTGCGCGGGCCCGAGGACGCCAAGATCACGATCGTCGAGTACGGGGACTTCGAGTGCCCGTACTGCGGGCGACTGCACCCGGTCCTGGAGGAGATCCTCCGGAAAAATCCTGATGTACGGATGGTTTTCCGGCATTACCCGATCCGCACGCTGCACCCCCGGGCCGCGTCGGCCGCGATCGTCTCCGAGGCCGCGGCCGACCAGGGCAGGTTCTGGGAGATGCACGACATCCTCTACGACAACCAGCGCTTCCTCACCGACGCCGACCTTGAGCACTATGCCGCCGAGCTGGGCATCGACCCCTGGTCCGACGTGCCGGGCCACGCCGCGCGGATCGCCCTGCACGAGGAGTCCGGCCGCGACGGCGGCGTGCGCGGCACCCCCACGCTCTTCCTGAACGGCGTGCGCTACCAGGGCCGCCTGGACGAGGGGTCGATCAGCAAGGCAGTGGACGATCTACTCGAATCCCCGTAGCGTCATCGAGTTGTCCCCGAACGGAGTTCCCTGTGATATCTACGATCGCCGGTATCCTCACCTTTGCCGTGATGGGCATCCTGTTGCTCCTCGGCGTCGTCATGACCGCGATGGCCCGGCGCGAGCACGGCTCGGCCGCGATGATCGGCATGGCGGGCTGCATCCTGCTTCTGCTGGGACTGCTGTTCAACATCTTCCGCTCGTACGTGCTGTTCCCGCAGATGACCTCATCGACGGACATCCAGACGACCGTGGCCGTCACCAGCCTGGTCTCCCTGCTCTTCGACGCGGGCGGCACCGCCCTGCTGATCTGGGCCGTGGTGGCCCGGCGCAAGCCGAGCCAGCCCGCCCAGCCGCCGCAGGGCCCCGGCTGGCCGCAGCAACCTCCCTATCCGCAGCAGCCGTACCAGCAGCAGCCCGGGTGGCAGAACCCGCCGCAGCCGCCCTACGGCCAGGGTCAGGGCCAGAGCTGACGAACCCGCGGGACGGGTCCCCCGGCGAAGTGTGACAATGGGAGGGCACGCCCCCACGCTCCGCAGCGGCTCCTGAGGAGATCATGACTCGAGAGCAACCTGACCCGCAGGGCCAGGACCCCCACCAGACGATCAGGCACCGCCCGCCCTTCCCGACCCAGCCCACCCGGCAGGGACCTCCCGGACAGGTCCCGCCACCGCGGCACGGACACCCGCCCCCGCAGGACCCTCCGACCGTGCGCGTGCCGCCACCCCCGGCTCCGCCGACCGTGCGCGTGCCCCGGCCCGGGCGTCCGCAGGATCCGCCCTCCACGCAGCGGCTCCCCTACACGCCGGACATGCTGCCCGACGTGTCCCACTACGAGACCAAGCCGCCTCGATCGGCCTGGTGCTGGGCGATCGTGGCCGGGTCGCTGGTGCTGCTGATCGCGGCCGTCGCGGTGGCGGCGATCCTGTGGGCCCGCTCCGGCGCCTAGGCCCGGCTGAAGTCCATCGTCCAGTTCGTCTCCCAGGTCAGGCCGTCGTCCGCCGAGTACGCCTGCTCCCAGCGGGCCGCGTCCGGGCCGAGCACCGTCCAGATGAACCGGCACCGCACCTGCCTGCCCTCATACGTCTCCTCCCCGTAGAACTCGCCCCGGCCCCCCTCGAACTCGCCCACCATGGGCGAGCTGTCGAGCGTGCCCCTCGTGCTGCTGGCCCAGTAGATGGCCCACTGCCGCGACTCGGGGTTGTACACGCGCACGGTCAGCCCGCTGGACCCCTTGGTCGGGAACGTGATCTCGTCGAAGCTGGCCGCCCCGTCGAAGTGCCGGCTGGCGACCGAACGGCCGGGGAACTCGTCCCATTCGTCGCTGCCGGCGAGCGCCTTCACGAGCCTGCGGTTGTCGACGTTCCAGTGGCCGGCGAAAAAGTCGAAATCGTTCATGCGGGCGACGCTAGGCGGTGGTCACTGACAGGTAGTGTCAGTGAATGTGCGTGCCTCCCGCCTCGTCTCGATCCTCCTGCTCCTGCAGACGCGCGGCCGGATGACCGCGCAGGATCTGGCCGAGCGGCTGGAGGTCTCGGTACGCACCATCTACCGCGACGTCGAGTCCCTCCACTCCGCCGGCATCCCCCTGTACGGCGACGCGGGCCCGAAGGGCGGCTACCAGCTGCTCGACGGCTATCGCACCCGGCTCACCGGGCTGACGACCGACGAGGCCGAGTCGCTGTTCCTGGCCGGCCTGCCGGGTCCGGCGGCGGAGCTGGGGCTGGGCGCGGTGGTCACGGCCGCGCAGCTCAAGCTCATGGCGGCGCTGCCCGTGGAACTCCGCGACCGCGCCGGGCGCATCCAGGAGCGCTTCCATCTCGACGCGCCCACCTGGTACCGCGACCAGGAGCCGGTGACCTACCTGCCCGCCGTGGCCGACGCCGTCTGGAACGAGCGCCGCATCCAGGTCAGATACCGCCGCTGGAAGGCGCCCCAGGAGGTGGAGCGGCGGCTGGACCCGTACGGGCTGGTCGTCAAGGCCGGGCGGTGGTATCTCGTCGCGCGGGCGGGCGAGGACGTGCGCACCTACCGCGTCTCGCAGATCCTCGACCTGCACCCGCTCCCCGAGGGCTTCACCAGGCCGGACGGCTTCGACTTGGCGGCTTACTGGCAGGGGTACCTGGCCGAGTTCGAGGCCCGGCTGCGGCGGGGGGAGGCGGTGCTCCGGCTGTCGCCGCGCGGCGTCGAACGCGTGCCCAACCTCATGACCCCCGGCGTGGTGGCGGCGGCCAGGGAGAGCGCGCAGCCGCCCGACGAGGAGGGCTGGACGCGGGTCACGGTGCCGATCGAGTCGATCGAGCACGCGCTCGCCGAGTTCCTGCGGCTGGGCACGGACGCCGAGGTGCTCGCCCCCGCCGAGCTGCGCGACCGCATGGCCGCCACCGCCACCGAGCTCGCCGCCCGCTACCGCCACGCCTGAGCCGCCGCTCTACCTGAGCCGTCGCTCCCCGCCGTCTGAGCCGCCGCGCCTATCTCCCCGCCTGAGCCGCCGCTTCCACCTGCCAGCAGTGCGTCCAGTGGCCGTCCCCCAGCGCGGTACGCGCGGGCGCCTCCTCCGAGCACACCGGCAGCGCCACCGGGCAGCGCGGATGGAACCGGCACCCGCCCGGCGGATCGATCAGGCTCGGCGGCTCGCCGTGCCGCGTGACCTCCGGCGCCGCCACCCGGTCGGGATCCGGCGCCGACTCCAGCAGCAGCCGCGTGTACGGGTGCCGCGCCGACTGCGTGAGCTCCTCGCTCGGCCCGCTCTCGATCAGCCGTCCCGCGTACATGACCGTGATGTCCTCGGCGAAGTAGCGGGCGCCGGCGATGTCGTGCGTGATGTACAGGAGCGCCAGCCCGCTCTCCCTCGCCAGCCCCTCCAGCAGCCGCAGCACCCCGAGCCTGATCGACACGTCCAGCATCGACACGGGCTCGTCGGCGATCAGCGCGACGGGCCGCACCGCCAGCGCCCGCGCGATGGCCACCCGCTGCCGCTGCCCGCCGGACAGCTCGTGCGGCAGCTTGTCCATGAACTGCTCGACCGGCGTGAGGCTGACGCGTTCGAGCAGCTCGGCGACCTGTGCGCGTTCCTCCGCGTCCGAGCGGACGTGTCCGTGGATGCGCAGCGGCCTGGCCAGGTGGTAACGCACCCGGTGGAAGGGGTTCAGCGAGGCGAACGGGTCCTGGAAGATGAGCTGCACCTGCCGCCGGAAGTCCCTGAACGCCGCCCCGCGGTGGGCGCGCACCGGCTCGCCGCGCAGCAGCACCTCGCCCGACGTGGCCGGATAGACCTGCGCCAGCAGCCGCGCCACGGTGCTCTTGCCGCAGCCGCTCTCCCCCACCAGCGCCGACACCGTCCCGGCCCGCAGCGCGATCGACACGTCCTCGACGGCCCGCACCGGCGGCCGCCTGCCGAAGCGGCCTCGGGGACCTCGGGCCGCGGTGAAATGCTTGGTGAGGTTCCGTCCCTCCAGGACGATCATGACGCGTCCTCCAGACCGCGGCCGCCGTTCAGCAGGCACGCGACATCGCCTTCGAGCTCGGGCAGGACCGAGGAGCACGCCGCCACCGCCACCCCGCACCGCGGGTGGAACGCGCATCCCGGCGGCGGCGACCTCAGGTCGGGCGGGCTGCCGGGGATGCCCAGCAGCTCCTCGCGCGGCCCGTGCAGGCGCGGGAACGAGCGGAGCAGCCCCAGCGTGTACGGATGCCGCGGCGACTTGTGGATGGCCTTGGCGGACGCGGTCTCCACGACCCGGCCCGCGTACATGATGGCGATCCGGTCGGAGATCTCCATGAGCAGCGACAGATCGTGCGTGATGAACACGACCGCGAAGCCGTACTCCTGCCTGAGCTCCCTGATCTCGTGGAGGATGTCGCGCTGGACCACCACGTCGAGCGCGGTCGTCGGCTCGTCCATGATGATGATCTCGGGGTTGAGCGCGAGCGCGATGGCGATGGCGGCGCGCTGCCGCATGCCGCCGGACAGCTCGTGCGGGTAGGAGCGCCGCCTGTCGGCGCTGATGCCGACGCGCCGCAGCAGCTCGACCGCCCGCTCCGTACGGTCGCCGCGCGACATCCCCGGAACGTGGACGCGCAGGACGTCGTCGATCTGGGCGCCGACGGTGCTGACCGGATTGAGGGCGTTCATGGCGCTCTGGAAGACGACGGCCAGCTCCTTCCAGCGGAAGGCCCTGAGCTCGCTCTTCCCGAGCCCGAGCACGTCGACCGACGAGCCGTCCTGGCGGCGGTAGACGACCGAGCCCGAGGTGATCGCGGCGGGCGGCCGCAGCAGCCGGGCGACGGCGTTGGCCAGCGTGGACTTGCCGCTGCCGCTCTCCCCCGCCAGGCCCAGCACCTCGCCGCGGCGCAGGTCGAGGGAGACGTCGGCGACGGCGTGCACGGTGCCGCTGCCGGACAGGTAGTCGACGCTCAGGTCGCGGATCTCCAGGACGTTCATGTGCGGGCCTTCACCTTGACCGTTCGCAACCGGGGGTTGGCGATCTCGTCGATGCCGAAGTTCACCAGCGCGAGCCCGGTGCCGATGAGCGCGATGCACAGGCCGGGCGGGATGAACCACCACCAGGCCCCGATGAGCAGCGCCTGGCCGTTCTGCGCGAAATAGAGCATGCTGCCCCAGCTCACGGTGGACAGGTCGGCCAGGCCGAGGAACGACAGCCCGGCCTCGGCCAGGATCGCCGCGACCACGGTGGCCAGGAAGCTGGTGGCGATGACGGGCAGCAGCACGGGCAGGATCTCGAAGAAGATGATCCGCAATCCCCCCTCGCCGCTCGCCCGCGCGGCCTGGACGAAGTCGCGCCGCCGTACGGACAGGGTCTGCGCCCGCAGCACCCGCGCGCCCCAGGCCCAGCCGGTGACCGCGATCACCACGGCCACGGAGGCGACCCCGCGCTGCGGCAGGTAGCCGGCCAGCACGATGATCAGCGGCAGGGCGGGCAACACCAGGAAGATGTTGGTGAGCACGGACAGCACCTCGTCCACCGCGCCGCCGAAATAGCCGCCGACCAGGCCGACCGCGACCGCGATCACGTTGGCGATGACCGCCGACAGCAGGCCGACGCCCATCGAGACGCGGGCGCCGTACACGATCTGGGTGAGGATGTCCTGCCCGGTCTGCGTGGTGCCGAGCCAGTGCGCGGCCGACGGGCCCTGCAGCCCGTCGTCGCCGGTCGCGGCCGGGTCGGCGCCGATGAGCAGCGGCCCGAGCACGGCCATCAGCGTGAAGAAGACGAGGATGCCGATGCCGATCTTGATCTTCATTCGGACTCCTGCCTGGTACGCGGGTCGAGCACCACGTACGCCAGGTCGGCCAGGAAGTTGGCGACGAGCACGGCCAGCGAGATGACGAGGAAGATGCCCTGCATGAGCGGGAAGTCCTCGTTCTCCACCCCTTTGAGGAGCATCGACCCGATCCCGGGATAGGAGAAGACGATCTCGGTCAGCACCGAGCCGCCCACCACGAAGCCGAGCGACAGGGCGAAGCTGGTGATGTTCGGCAGGATCGCGTTGCGGGCGGCGTACGCCCACATGACCCTCCTGGAGGTCAGCCCCTTGGCCTCGGCCATCACCACGTAGTCCTCGCCGAGCGTGGTCACCATGACGTTGCGCATGCCGAGGATCCGGTCGGCCATCGACGCGACCACGATCGTCACCGCGGGCAGCGCCGCGTGGTAGACCACGCTGCCGGCGAACTCGCCGGTGAAGCCGGGCATCACGTCCAGCCCGTACGCCCTCGACACGGGGAACCACTGCAGCGTCACCCCGAAGACGAACACCAGCGCCAGCGCCACCCAGAAGTACGGCACCGCGTGCATGAACGTGGCCGCCGGCAGCACACCGTCGAGCCAGGTGCCCCGCTTCCACGCCATCAGCACGCCCAGCGAGGTGCCCATCAGGTAGCTGATCAGGGTGGCGACCCCGACGAGCCCGACCGTCCACGGCAGGCTGCCGGCGATGACCGTGGACACTTCGGCGGGAAAGAAGGTGATCGAGCGGCCCAGCTCCCCTTGTGCGAGATTGCCCAGGTAGTCCAGATACTGCTGCCACAGGTTCGCGTCGCTGATGCCGAACGCCCGCCGCATGGCGTCGATGGCGGCCGGGTCGACGTTGCCTTTCATCCGGGCCACCAGCAGCTCCACCGGGTCCCCCGGCATGAGCCGGGGGATCAGGAAGTTGAGCGTGACGGCGGCCCAGGCGGTCAGCAGGTAGAAGCCGAGCCGCCGGGCCAGGAACCTCACTTGACGGCCGGCTTCAGGTGCAGCAGCACGACCGCGGCGTCGGGCGAGGCGTACGGCGACGGCATCGCGTACGGATCCTGCTCCGACGGCCAGCCGACATACTTGGTGGTCCGGAACTGCGCCCACCCCGGGCTGTAGAACAGCGGCAGCTGGGGCAGCTTCTCCACCATGATCCGGCCCAGCCCCTGCGTGGCCTTCTGCTGCTCGGCCAGGTCGTCGGTGGCGGCGTACTCCTCGATCAGCCGGTCGGTCTCGGCATCCTTCCACCGCTCGTAGTTGCCGCTCGCGGCCTCGCCGACGGGCTTGGCCAGGCCGCCGAAGAGCATGAAGCGCATCTGGAAGTACGGGGTCGGGCCGGCCTCGGCGCCCCTGATCGACAGCTCGTAGTCGCCCTTGCCGACCTTCGACACCCAGTCCTGGAAGGCCACGCCCCTGGTCTCGACCGTGATGCCGACCTTGGCCAGGTCCTCCCTGATGAGCTGGGCGGCGTTCACCCAGTCGGTGAACGGCGACGGCACCAGCAGCGTGAACTTCAGCTCGGCCGGGTTCACGCCCTTGAGCAGTTCCTTGGCCTTGGCCACGTCCACCTGGAACGCGGCGTCCTTGTACTGCGGCGGCACGTACGCCTCGCCGCCCGGCATCGGCACGCCTGTCGGGTGGGCGACCTTGGTGTAGCCGCGCTCGGCCACCCTGACGATCTTGTCCCGGTCGATGGCGAGGCTCATCGCCTGCCGTACCTCCGGCTTGGCCAGGACCGGGTTGGTCAGGTTCGGCAGCAGCGAGACCAGGCCCTCCGGCGGGAAGAAGAACTTGTTCTGCTCCGGCTTGCCCTGCACGAAGATCTTCTGGATGTCCGGCACGAACGCGCCCGCCCAGTCCACCTCACCCTGCTGGAGCGCCGTCTGCAGGGCATTGGCCGTGTACGCCGGGAAGCGCAGCAGCGGCACCTCCGGCTTGCCCGGCTGCCAGTAGGACGGGTTCTTCTCCATCTCGTAGAGCTGCGCCGAGAACTTCGACAGCTTGTACGGCCCGGTGCCGACCGGCTTGGCGTTGGTGAACGTCGCCGGGTCCTGCTGCTTGTCCCACAGGTGCTTGGGCACGATGGGCGAGCCGCCGGCGATGTTGTAGAGCTTGGCGTACGAGGTGGTCTTGAAGTCGACACGCACCTTGTCCGGAGCCAGCGCCCGCGCGTCCTTGATCTCCAGCGCGGACGTGTTGAGCTGCGCGTGGTCCTTCAGCATCTGGAAGGTGAAGGCCACGTCGTCGGCGGTGAAGGGCTGCCCGTCAGTCCACTTCACCCCCGGGCGGAGGGTGAACGTGAGCGACTTGCCCTTGTCCGACCATTCGTACTTCAGCGCCAGCCACGGGACGATCTCTCCCGGCTTGAGCTTGTTGAAGTACATGAGGGTCTCGTAGATCATCCCGCTCGTGCCGAAGTTCACGCCTTCGAGGTGGTACGGGTTGAAGTCCTCCTGGAACGTCCCCGCGTCCACGGCGTGGATCACCAGCGGGGGCGCGCTCGTGCTGTTCTTGCCGGTGGGGCCGCCGCTGCTCGAACAGCCTGCGAGGGCCAGGGCGAGGAGTACTGCCAGACAGCGTTTCATTGGGGGGTGGCCTTTCCGAAATACTTCGTCCGGAGGTCGCGCGAGCCCTTCGGTGCGGCGAAGGCCTGGGCGCGGCCGAATCCGGCTGGTGCGCCGCGCACGATCGTCAGCGCGCGGTAGTACTCGACGTACGGGAAGCCGTAGGTCTCGCCTCTGGCGTAGGCGTACCCGGTGATCGCCTGTGACCAGAGCTCGTACGCCTCCTCCGTCAGCTCGACGAACACGTCAGGGACGAACCCCTCGGCGTCCTCCCAGTTGTCGGCGTAGTAGAGCTCGCTCGCCCAGTAGGCCGGGTGCTCGCGTTCGAGCGTCTTGAGCCCGCCGTAGAAGCGGGCGTCCTCGACGATCCGGTGGGTACGAGCGTGATCTTTGTGGATGGACGCGCTCCAATGGGTCAGGATGACGTCCGGGCGCAGCTCCCTGATCAGGTCGCCGACGCGCAGCTTGACCTCTTCGTCCTCGGGCAGCAGGCCGTCCTCGTAGTCGAGGAAGCGCACGCCCGCGCCGATCCGCTCGGCGAACGTCTCGGCTTCCGCGCGCTTCTGCCTGGCGTAGTCGGGGACGGGCATGCGGGGATGGCCGCGTTCGCCGAGGGTGAGGTGGAGGAGCGTGGCCCGGTCACCGCGCAGGACGTGCTGGGCGAGCACGGCGCCCGCCGTCAGGTCCAGGTCGCCCGCATGAGCCCCGATGGCCAGGACGTGGGTCATGACTTCCTCATCACGTGGAAGCGCCGGGTGATCTGGTAGCCCGCCTTGGTGTAAAGGCGGCCGGCCGGGCTCGCCTCGCCGGTCCAGAGGAACCACGACGAGTGGAGCCCTTCGGCGCGCATCATGGTCATGGTGAGATGGAGGAGGATCTTGCCGAGGCCGGTGCCGCGCTGCTCGGGGTCGACGCCGAACGGGCCGAAGCGCTCGGGGATGCCGCGGTAGGCCGCGTACAGAGCGAATCCCATTATTTGATCTTTTTTCGCGATGACCATGCGTCGGGGGTCGCGGTGCAGGCGGATCGCCTCGCCCCAGTCAGGGTTGAAGGCGTCGGCCGCGAAGCGGATCAGCTCGGGCAGCTCGCCGTCGGTGGGGTTGCGGAAAGCGTACCCCTCGCTCTCGCGCTCGGCGCGCAGCTCGCGTACCTCGTCGGGGGTCACGTAGCCGACGAGCGTCCGGTCCATGGCGACCGGCGAGTACAGGGTCCGGAAGCCGAGCCCGTTCAGGAGCCGGTAACCGTCGGGGTAGAGCTCGGAGTCGGCCCCGGGGAGCACATAGTTCGGCGTATAGGACGAAAAATCGACCTTCGTCCGGCCGGCCCGCTCCAAGAACGCCAGCGCCTCGCCCACCAGCCGCCTCCCGAGCCCGCCGCCACGATGCTCGGGGCCGACGAAGAAGAACGGGATCCAGCCGGTGTCCGGCTCCAGGTCGGTGCCCGGGGCCAGGGGGGTCAGGCGGCGCACGCCGTACGCGCAGCCCACCACCCGGCCGTCGGAGACGGCCACGCGCAGGCCCTCGGGGTCGAAGTTGGGGTCGAGCAACACGCAGTCGCGGAACCAGGCGGAGGTGGCGGGATCGGCCGGCATGCTGCGGTTCCAGGCGTCCACCAGGGAGACCTCGTCACCGGACGCGAAGGCGCGGACTGTGACCATCGGGGTCCTTTCACCTTTGGCTCTCCGGTCCCAGCTTTCCCATGGTCAACGGGCAAGGTCAAGATGATTCGGGAATTTATTTTCTTCCTAGGCGCATGTTTAGAAAATTTCTTTTGCGCCATACCTGCCCGAAACTTTCACGCCCGGCCAACCCGCCCTCATCCTTAGCCGCAGGTCACCTGGCTAACCTGACGGGTCACCACCAGCAACGATTGCGTTCGTGAAAGTTTCTCTTCACACTCGCAATGTTTCAGGCGAACGAGAGGAACCCGATGAACGTGAGAGCTCGGATCGTGGGTGCCTTGATCGCCGCCGTGACGCTCATCGTCGCGGGGCTGATCACCGCGCCACCGGCCTCGTCGGCACAGCTGACGGAGGTGACCGGCTTCGGCACTAACCCGACAAACCTGCGCATGCACCTGTACGTCCCGGACGGCGTCGGGACCCGACCACCTCTCCTGGTCGCCGTGCACTACTGCACGGGATCGGGTCCGGCCTTCTACTCCGGCACGGAGTTCGCCTCGCTGGCCGACCGGTACAAGTTCATCGTGATCTACCCGTCCGCGACCAGGAGCGGCTCCTGCTTCGACGTCTCCTCGCCGCAGGCGCTGCGGCACGACGGCGGCAGCGACCCGGTGGGCATCATCTCGATGGTCAGGTACGTGCAGCAGCGCTACAGCACCGACCCCGACCGCACGTTCGTGACCGGGGCCTCGTCGGGCGCCATGATGACGAACGTGCTGCTGGGCGACTACCCCGACGTCTTCAAGGCCGGCGCCGCGTTCGCCGGGGTGCCGTTCGCCTGCTTCGCCACCACGGACGGGTCGATGTGGAACAGCGCCTGCGCCAACGGCCAGGTCAGCAAGACGCCGCAGCAGTGGGGCGACCTCGTACGCGGCGCGTACCCCGGCTACAGCGGCCCCCGCCCGCGCATGCAGGTGTGGCACGGCACCGCGGACACCACGCTGCAGTACCCGAACTTCCAGGAGGAGATCAAGCAGTGGACCAACGTCCACGGCCTGAGCCAGACGCCCAGCAGCACCGACCAGCCGCGGTCCGGCTGGAACAGGACCAGGTACGGCGGCACCGGCCTGACGCCCCCCGTCGAGGCGATCAGCCTCCAGGGCGTCGGCCACAACGTCCCGATGAGCGGGATGGCCGCCGCCGCGATCGCGTTCTTCGGCCTTGACCAGGGCGGCGGCGGGCCCACGCCGACCCCGACGCCGACCCCGACACCGACCCCGACGCCCGGGACCGGGGCGTGCCGGGTCACGTACGCGATGAACTCCTGGAACACCGGCTTCACAGCCGAGGTCACGCTCACCAACACCGGCACCAGCCAGCTCACCTCCTGGGCGCTGACCTTCACGCTCCCCGCGGGCCAGAGCGTCACCTCCGCGTGGAACGCCACGATCTCGCCCGCGAGCGGCCAGGTCACGGCCAGGAACGTCAGCTACAACGGCACGGTCGCCCCGGGCGCGTCCGCCTCGTTCGGCTTCCAGGCCACCCACACGGGGAACACGTCCAAGCCGCCGGCCTTCACCCTCAACGGCGCCACCTGCACCTGACCGCTCGATCCACCGGGCTCGGACCCCCCTGAGCCCGGTGTGATCATCTGATGGATACTGGCCCTTCTCGGAGAATTTGGGAGCGCTCCCGAAAGTGCTCTCGCTCAACCGAAAGGGCATAACTTGTCCAAATTTCACACGCGGTTATCGGCGGTGTTATCGGGCTCGGCGCTCGTGCTCGCCGCCGGGCTCACGCCGCTCCACCAGGCGGCAGCCGCGGTCACCGAGCCCGCTGAGACCCAGCCGGCCCGGGTCACCCTCACCCTCATCACCGGCGACGTCGTCGAGTACGCGCCGTCGCAGGGCGGCGTCCCCTCCATCGCCATCAGGCCGGCGCCCAGGCCCGACGGCGCGGACGTCACGTTCGCCACGCTGCCCGGCAAGGACGGCGGATATCTGGTCCTGCCCTCCGACGCGGCCCCCATGGTCGCCGCCGGGACGCTGGACGAGGAGCTGTTCGACGTCGAGACGCTGGCGCGGGACCGGCGCGTCGAGGCGATCCCGCTGCTCGTCACCTACCCGGGCGACCCCGCCCCCGCCGCGCTCGCCAGATCCGCCCGGTCCCTGGCGGCCGGCGAGAACGTACGGGTGCTCGACAGCGTCAACGGCGCCGCGCTCACGGTACGCGCCGACCGGGCCGACGACTTCTGGGCCGGGCTCAACACCGGCGCCAGACTGACCGGCGGCGCGATCTCCAAGATCTGGCTGGACCGCAAGACGCGGGCCTCGCTCGACAAGAGCGTGCCCCTCATCGGCGCGCCGGCCGGGTGGGAGCGCGGGTTCGACGGCAAGGGGGTCAAGGTCGCCGTCCTCGACACCGGGATCGACGCCGCCCACCCGGACTTCGCCGGACGCATTCTCGCCAGCGAGAACTTCTCCGACTCCGCCGGCATCACCGACAAGGTCGGACACGGCACGCACGTCGCCTCGACGATCGCGGGCGCCGGCCCGACGTACAAGGGCGTGGCGCCGGCCGCGTCCCTGCTGGTCGGCAAGATCCTCGCGGACAACGGCCAGGGCGACTGGTCGTGGGCCATCTCCGGCATGGAGTGGGCCGCCGCGCAGGGCGCCGACGTGGTCAACATGAGCCTGGGCTCCTGCTGCGGCAACGGCACCGACCCGATGAGCCAGGCGCTGAACGAGCTCACGAAGAAGTACGGCACGCTCTTCGTGACGGCCGCCGGGAACGAAGAGGACCCGCTCACCGTGAGCGTCCCGGCCGCGGCCGACGAGGCGCTGGCCGTGGGCGCGGTGGACAAGGAGACCGGCACCACCCTGGCCGACTTCTCCAGCAAGGGGCCGCGGCTGGACGACGCCGCCGTCAAGCCGAACATCGTCGCCCCCGGCGTGGACATCGTCGCCGCGCGCTCGGCCGACTCCTCGTTGCCCGGCATCCCGGGCGACGACAAGTACACGACCTTCAGCGGCACCTCCATGGCCACCCCGCACGTCGCCGGGGCCGCCGCGATCCTGGCCCAGCAGCATCCCGGCTGGCGGGCCGCCGAGCTGCGCGACGCGCTGACCTCGACGGCCGTGCGCAACGACGGGCACAACTGGTTCGAGCAGGGCAGCGGCCGGGTGGACGTGGCCCGCGCCGTCACCCAGAGCGTGTTCGCCACCTCCGTGGTGGACTTCCGGCTCCTCGGCAAGCCCGCCACCAGGCAGGTCACGTACCGCAACCTCGGCTCCGAGCCGGTCACGCTGGCCGTCTCGCTCGTCACCCGCGGCTGGAGCGGCAGGCCCGCGCCGGACAAGGCGGTCAGGCTGGGCGCGCAGAGCGTCACCGTGCCCGCGAACGGCACCGCCGCCGTCTCCCTCACCGCCGACCCGTCGGCCGGCCCGATCGGCGCGTACGGGGGCTGGGTGACGGCGAGCGGCGGCGACGTGCGGCTGGTGACGCCGTTCAGCTACTACACGGGTCCCGCCACGCACCGGCTGGGGGTGTCGCTGGTCAACTCGTACGGGACCAAGGAGTTCTTCCCGGGTTACCAGGCCGAGCCCCTGGTGTACGCGATCCCGTTGAAGCGGGCGAACAGCGCGGAGGACCCGTTCAACCCGTACGGGTACTACTACCTGCGAACCGACTATTCGGGCAATGGTGAGTTCTCCCTGCCCGCCGGGGACTACGAGGTGATCGGCGTCGCCAACGAGACCCGGATCAGCAACCGTATGAGCTGGGTGATCGAGAACGTCCACCTCGACGGGGACCGGACCGTCACCCTGGACGCGCGCAGGACGGCGCCGATCCGGCCGAGGACGCCGAAGGCGCTGGACGGGGGCGGGAACGCGTACTACGTGCGCACGTTCACCGACCGCAGCCAGCCGGTCTCGCTGTACGGCGGGGTCCAGGGCGGCGGGCAGCAGCTGTTCGTCACGCCGGTGTCCTCGGTGAAGGCGGGCAAGGTGCGGCTGTCGCACCAGTGGAACCTGGAGCCCCCCGTGCTCACCTCGGCCACCGCGGGCGGGCTGGCCCTGCATCCCGCCTACGACGTGGAGGCCCAGCGCAGGCTGACCTCCACCACGTCCTACCCCGTCGTTTCGGTCGGAAGGGGGCGGCCGGAGGACTTCTCGGGGGTGGAGGTCTCCGGCAAGATCGTGCTCGTCGGGATCCCCGTCGAGAGCGGCTACGTCAACGCGAGCGTCCAGATGGACGACGCCGGCCGCGAGGCCTCCCTGCGCGGCGCGGCGGGCGTCATCGGCTTCCTCGACGTGGACGGCGGGCGGGCCCGCGTGCCACAGGGCTGGTCCCTGCGGCTGGGGCTGGACGCCGCCGAGGGGCGTTCGCTGCGGTCCGCCCTGGCCAAGGGGCCGGTGTCGCTGCGGCTCGAACCGTACGCGGGGCCGGGCGCGATCTACCACCTCCGCTTCGACTCGCGCGGCCGGGTGCCCGCGCGGCCCGTCAAGGTCGACATGGGGCGGCTGGTACGGATCGACGCCGCCTACCATGCCGACAAACCGGACACCAGCGGCTGGGAGTACGGCGAGTCGACGGCCGGCGAGGAGCCGGGGCGGATGGCGTACGGCGGGTCGCTGCGGATGCCGCTCACCCGGACCGAGTACTTCGGGCCCGTGTCCGACGACGTGGTGTGGTCCCGCACGATCACGAACGACGGGCTGGTCCTGCACTCCGACGACCGGTTCGCCGGTGACGACCGGCGGGTCTCCGAGCAGTGGTTCAAGGCGCCGCTGGTGCCTGGCGCCGCGGACGTGCCGTCGGGGTACCCGGTCAAGGTGCCGTGCGCGCTGTGCCGGGACTCCGACCGGTTCGTACCTTTCGAGCAGTGGCGCGACTCCGACCCCCGTCACTACAGCGACCTGAGCCCGGTCACCTCGGCGCCCCGGCTGTTCGCGGCCGATCAGGAGCTGGCCCCGCAGGGCTGGCGTCCCCGATTCTTCACGGGGGCCGCCGGGTCCTACCGTGTGGAGGCGGTGGACACCTCGGGACGCACCCTGTCCGGCAAGGTCACGACCACCGCGCGCTTCGCCTCCTCCCCGCCGCCGTCCTCGGGGGCTCCCCGGGGGTACGCGTGCTCGTTCGGGGCGGGGTGCGCGTTCCAGCCGGCCGTCCAGGTCACCTACGACCTGCCCCTCGACCTGCTGAACCGGGCCCCGGCCGGGGAGCCGTTCGCGTTCGACCTGCGCGCCGGCGCGCACTCGGCCGTGCGCCGGGCGGCCGCCGTCAACCAGGTCACGGTCGAGTTCTCGGTCGACGACGGGGCCACCTGGCGGGCCGCGACGCGGGTCAGGAAGCACGGCGACGGGCGGTTCCGCGTGGAGCTGGCGCATCCCGCCCTGGCGCGGACCAGCGGGTTCGTGTCGCTGCGGGTCACGGCGTCGGACACGGCGGGCGGCTCGACCACCCAGACCGTCAACCGGGCCTACGCCCTGCGATGACACCACGGGACGGCCAAGGACCACCCTCCTTGGCCGTCCCCGATCCCCCGGACATGGCCTCGGGCTATTCGGTTCGCGTCCCAGTAGGAGTGGCGCGCCCGAAGTCGCTGGTGAGCCAGCGCTCGATCGAGAGGTCGGGAAAGGTGTGCGGCTCGTAGTCACCGGGCACGGGCGTGAGGTCGCGGACGCGGTCGATACAGAACAGTCGCCAATCGGCTCGGCACACGTCGAAACCCACCAGATACCAGCGCCCATTCCGCAGGATGTGCCGGTAGGGCTCGATCAGGCGCTCCGATCGGTCGCCGTTCCGGTCCGTGTATCGGAACCGCACCCGGGTGTTGTCGGCGACGGCGTCGGCCAGGACGCCGATCGTGGCCGAGGTGATGACGGCCGCAGGCTGTTGCAGGACCTCGGTGACCAGGGCTGTGGCGGCGGCCCGTCGACGCAGCCTTCGTGGGAGCACTTGGTCGAGTTTGAGCAGTGCCGCCGATGTGGCCGGGTCGTCGGGGACCCAGGCCTCGAGCACGCGGAGACCGGCGATGATCACGCTGATCTCGTCCTCGGTGAAGAGCAGCGGTGGGATCTTGACACCGGGATGGAGCCGATAAGCACTCCCGGGGCCGGGACGGGCTCGCACGTCGTAACCGAGCTCTCGCAGACGTTGAGCGTCACGACGCACCGTCCGGACGCTCACGCGGAGGCGTTGCGCCAGGTCCGCGGCGGGCCAGTCACCGCCGCTCCGAAGCAGAGACAACAGATGGAGGGTGCGCGCCGTCGGTGTCTCGTCCATGGGAACCATCCTGCCGGGAGACGAGGACGGGAACAGGCCGCCTCTGCTCGTAGCGTTCCAACCTGCCCCAATGCAGAAGGAGGCCGCTCATGCGGATTGCTGTGACCGCCCCCAATGGCAACGTCGGCCGGCACCTGACGCGCGCGCTCGTGCGCGCCGGTGTCCGCCCCCGGCTACTCATGCGTCAACCCGACCGTCTGCCCGCGGACCTGCGCGACTTCGTCGAGGTGGTGCGGGCCGACTCCTGGGACACGGAACTGGTCGTCGCCGCGACCCGGGAGGTGGAGGCGATCTATTGGATTGACCCCACCGCGGCGGGTGCCGATCCGTTGGCCGGCTACGCTCGCGCCACCGAAGCCGTCACGGCGGCCGTCACCCGTAACAGCATCGGCCGGGTCGTCTTCCAGAGCAGCGTCGGGGCGGAGAAGCGCCACGGAGCCGGTGAGATCGACGGGCTGGCAGGCACCGAAGTGGCCCTGAACGAGACCGGCGTCGACGTGACCCACCTGCGCTGCGGCTACTTCTTCACCAACCTGCTGCTTCAGATCGACGCCCTCCGCGCCGGCACCCTGCAGGTCGCCCTGCCTCTCGACGCACCGATGAGCTGGGTCGCTCCGCGCGACATCGCCGAGGTCGCCGCGACGGTGCTCCTCAACCCGGCGTGGTCCGGTCGCCACGTCCAAGCGGTCCACGGCTTCGCCGACCTGACGTGGAACGACGTGGCGTCCATCCTCAGCACCGAGCTGGGACGCCCCATCACCGTCGAGCAGATCAGCGACCAGGCGATGTACGACCAGTACCTCGAAGCCGGTATGCCACCCGGCCTTGCCGAAGCGGTACTGGGCATGTCGACCGGCCTGCGAGACGGCTTCGTCCCTGAGCAGGACCGCACCGCCGCGACCACCACCCCGACCACGCTGTCGTCATGGGTCCACGACGAACTCACGAAGTCGCTGGCCTGATCCCTTGGAGTACTCTCCGAAGGGTCACCGGAGGTCTCGGAAGAACGTCCTTACGTCTCCGACCAGGAGCCGGGGGACCTCCATCGCCGCGAAGTGGCCGCCCCGCTCGAACTCCGACCAGTGGACGACGTTGTTGTCACGCTCGGCGATGGAGCGGACTCCGAAGTCGCCGGGGAACACCGCCACCCCGGCGGGCACCTCGGAGCGTGTCGCCGGCCGCCCCCAAGCGGCCCTGCCCTCCTTGTAGAGGCGGGCGGACGAGGTGGCCGTACCGGTCAGCCAGTAGACGCTGACGTTGGTGAGCAGCAGGTCGCGATCGACGGCGTCCTCGGGGAGCTCGGCGGCCGGATCGGTCCACTCCTTGAACTTCTCGACGATCCAGGCGAGCTGCCCGACCGGCGAGTCGGCGAGCCCGAATCCCAGTGTCTGCGGACGGGTCGACTGGATGATCGCGTACCCGGCGCCCTCCTCCATCTGCCGCTGCAGGCGGGCGAGCCGCTCCTGCTCGGCTTCGCTCAGGGCGGCCAGCTCTGCCGGATCCCCGGTGGGGAATCCGAGGCTGCCGTTGACGTGGACGCCCACGACGTGCTCGGAGTCGATGCGGGCCAGCTCCGGAGAGACCACGGAGCCGGTGTCGCCGCCTTGGGCGCCGTACCGCTGATAGCCGAGCCGGCTCATCAGCTCCGCCCAGGCACGGGCGATCCGGGACATGTCCCATCCTGTCTCGCGCGTCGGCCCGGAGAAGCCGAACCCGGGGATGGACGGGGCGATGACGTGGAACGCGTCGGCAGGGTCGCCGCCATGCGCACGGGGGTCGGTGAGCGGCCCGATGACGTCCATGAACTCCACGATCGAACCCGGCCACCCGTGGGTGATGATCAGCGGCAATGCGTCCGGCTCGGGTGAGCGGACGTGCAGGAAGTGAATGTTCTGTCCGTCGATCGTGGTGGTGAACTGCGGGAAGTCGTTGAGCCTCTTCTCGTGCTCGCGCCAGTCGTAGGAGGTCTGCCAGTACTCGGCCAGCCCCTTCAGGTAGCCGACGGGGACGCCGTAGGTCCAGCCGACGTCGGGCAGCTCGTCGGGCCAGCGGGTACGCGCCAGCCGGTCCCGCAGGACGTCCAGGTCGGACTGCGGGATATCGATGCGGAACGGCCGGATTTCGGTGCTCTCGGTGTGCATGGGCCAGACGTTAATTCGCCTTGCGGACGATTATTGTCCTCAAGGGGCGTCAGACTGAGAACTGTGTTGGAGACCTCAGCGCGCCTGCTCCGGCTCCTGTCGCTGCTTCAGCTGCGACGCGACTGGTCCGGCGCCGACCTCGCCGAGCGCCTGGACGTCGACGTACGAACCGTCCGGCGCGACATCGACAAGCTGCGCAGCCTCGGCTATCCGGTGGGATCCACGTCGGGCACGGCGGGCGGCTACCGCCTCGGCGCCGGTGCGGCCCTCCCACCGCTGCTGCTCGACGACGAGGAGGCCGTGGCGGTCGCCGTCGGACTCCGTGGCGCCGCGGTCGGCACCGTCGCGGGGATCGAGGAGACGTCGGTACGCGCGCTGCTCAAGCTCGAACAGGTGCTGCCGTCCAGGCTGCGCCGCCGGGTCGAGGCGCTGCAATCGGTCACCGTTTCCCTGCCCGGCACCGGACCGACGGTGGACCCGGAGACGCTGACCGCGATCGCCGCCGCCTGCCGCGATCACGATCGTCTGCGCTTCGCCTACCGCAGCCGCGACGAGACGGCGAGCACCCGCGTCGTCGAGCCCCATCGGCTCGTGCACACCCCCCGCCGCTGGTATCTCGTGGCCTGGGACACCGGCCGCGAGGACTGGCGGACCTTCCGGGTCGACCGCATCGGGAGCCGGCCGTCCTCCGGACCGCGGTTCACCCCGCGCCCGGCGCCGGCCGAGGATGTCGCGGGTTACGTCTCCGAGTCCGTCGCGTCGGCTCCGTACCGCCATCAGGCCCGGATCCTGCTCCACACCTCCGCCGAGCGGGCGGCCGCCGGCATGTCCCCCACGGCGGGCCGGATAGAGGCGATCGACCAGCGCACCTGCCTGCTGCACACGGGATCCGACTCGCTCGACGAGATCGCCCTCTATGTCGGACTCACCGGGTTCGACTTCGAAGTCCTCGACCCGCCCGAACTCCTCGACCGCATCCGCGCCCTCACCGACCGCTTCGCCCGGGCGACCCGGCCGAGACCGTGAACGATAATGCGTTCACCATGCTCGATGAGATCCTGCCCTCGTGGGTCGCCACCGCCGAGCTCTTCGGCGACCCGCCGGACATCACGCTCTTCCCTGAGGAGGAAGCCCTCGTTTCGGACTCGGCGGACAAGAGGCGGCGCGAGTTCCGTACGTCCCGTCACTGCGCCCACCTGGCACTACGGCGGCTCGGCGTGGCCCCCCGCCCCGTCCTCCGCGGCGAGCGCGGCGCTCCCGCCTGGCCGCCCGGGGTCGTGGGCAGCATCACGCACTGCGCGGGCTACCGGGCGGCGGCGGTGGCGTGCGGCGCCCTGTCGATCGGCATCGACGCCGAACCCCACCTCCTGATGCCCCGCGGCGTCCTGGAACGAACCGCGACCCCCGCGGAAGCCGCCGCCCTGGACCTCCTGGACATCCCGGACCCGGGCCGCCTGCTGTTCAGCGCCAAGGAAGCGATCTACAAGGCGTGGCACCCGCTGACGGGCCAGTGGCTCGGCTTCCTGGACGCCACGGTCACCTTCACTGCTTCCCCATCCCCCTCACCAGACCCGCCGGCCGCGTCCGGGACCTTCGCCGCCGAGATCGCGGTCCACGGCCCGGGCTGGCCGACCCGCTTCGAGGGCCGCTGGCTGGTGAGCGGCGGCCTGATCGTGACGGCGATCGCGGTCCCCACCCCCTCCGCCTAGCCCGGGCCCTGGCTAGAGAACGGGTGGGTCGAAGTCGAAGTCGAGGCGGTTGCCCCGGCGGGACACCAGCACGTCGGGATGGTTGGGGCCGAGCACCCGGTCGTAGCGATCCAGCACGTCCTCGCGCAGCGCCGCCGCCTCCTCCGTGGCCCCCGTGGCGAGCAGGTCGACGACGAGGTTGGCCCCGGCGGCCAGCGTCACCGGGTGATCGTCGCCGAACAGGGCCCGCAGGTCCAGCAGGGTCTGCTCCCCGAGCACCCGCGCCTCCTCGTGCAACCCCACCTCGGCCAGGTCGCTGGCGAGGTTGATGGCGCAGGTCAGGGAGAAGTAGTGCTTGCGCGTGAGCCGCCGGTCGAACCCGGCCAGCGCCGCCTCGTCGATCTCCCGAGCCTGCTCCTTGCTGCCGCTCACCCGCAGCAGCAGGGCGAAGTTGCTGTCGCAGCCGTACTTGAACGGGTGCTCGTCGCCGTACATGCTGGCGAACCTGGAGACGATGTCCCGCAGCAGCCGCAGCGAGTCGTCCACCTGGTCGGCCGCCCGCTGGGCGTTGGCCAGGCAGAGGGCGGCGGCCAGGGTGTCGGGGTGGTCGATGCTGGTGCCGCGTTTCTGCACCTCGAAGGTGCGGTCGGCGAGTTCGAGCGCCTCTTCGATGAGCCCCGCCCGGCGTTTGGCGATCGACAGGTCCTTGGCGCAGCGCAGCGTCCAGGGGTGCTCCTGGCCCAGCTCCTGGAGACCGAAGTCGTAGGCGTCCTGGCCGAGGTCGCAGGCCTCGCGGTAGCGGCCCTGGAGACGTACGACGCGGGCGAGGTTGTTCATCGAGGAGAGCACGTTGGCGCGGCTCGCGCCCGACCCGGCCTGCCGCTGCAGCTTGAGCACGCGCGCGTGCAGGGACTGCGCCTCCTTGTAGTCGCCGAGCAGCAGGTGGTCGAGGGCGAGGTTGTTCATGGCGCGCAGGGTGCGGCGGTGCGAGCGGCCGAAGACAGCCTCGTGCCGGCTCAGCGATTCCTGGTCGTGCTCCCGCGCCTCCGCGAACTCGCCGCGGTTGCGCAGGTCGGCGCCGTGGCTGTTGGTGAGCAGCAGGGTCTCCTCGTCGCCCTCGCCGAGCACGCGCCGCATCCGTTCCATGAGAGCCTTGTTCAGCTCGAACGACTCGTCGATGCTGCCCAGCTCACGGATGATGATCGCGTAGTGGCGCTGGGCGGTGAGCACGTGGCGGTCGTCCTCGCCGCCGTCCTCCCGCCAGGCCTCCAGGAACTCCTGCACCAGCTCGCGGGCCGACGCGAAGTCGCCCGAGGTGTAGACGTAGCGGATGATGTTGAGCGCGAACTTGCGGACGTTGGGGTCGCGGCTGCCCTTGACGTCGGCCGTGGTGATGTGGCCGAGGAGGTTGGCGTAGCGGGGCCAGGCCGTGGTGTCGTCCGGCTCGTAGTCGGCCACCGAGGCCGACAGCAGGAGGTGGACCTCGCGGCGGAAGGCGTCGGCCTCGTCGCCGTCGAGCTCGTCGCGCAGCAGCGCCTGGACCAGCCGGTGCACCTGGACCGTACGGCTCTCCGAGTCGATCCGCACCAGGGCGTACCTGCCCAGCTCCCGGATGACCTGGCTGAGCTGGATCGGGTCGGCCAGCAGGCCGGCGATCTTGGATCCGGCCGCGTACGCCTCGGGCAGCTCGTCCAGCAGGTCGCGCGGGATCGGCTCGGGCCCGAAGAACGCGAAGCAGCGCAGCAGCTCGACCGCGTCGGGCAGCCTGGCCTTGAGCTGCGACACCGAGGTGGCCCAGGCCGCCGTCATCGACAGCGGGTAGTCGGACGGCTTGTTGGCGCCCAGGAGCCGGGTCGTCTGCCTCTTCAGCAGCCGCAGATATTCATCGGTCGACATCCCCGACTCGGCCTGCAGCGCGCCCGCCTGCTCCAGGGCCAGCGGCAGGTCGCCGAGGGCCTCGGCCAGCCGGTCGGCCTGCTCGTGGTCGATCGCCCGCCCCACCCGCTTGACCAGGAACGCGACGCTCTCCTCGCGCTCGAACACGTCCACGGGAAGGGTGTCGACCACGCCCTGCCAGCTGTGGTTGCGGGAGGTGATCAGCACGTGGCCGGGGCCGCGCGGGACGATGTCGTTGATGTCCAGGGTCTCGGCGTTGTCGAAGATCAACAGCCAGTTCCGGTACGGGTCGCCGCGCCGCAGCGCGTCCAGCGCCGCCTCGGCCGCGTCCTCGACGCTGTGGGGACCGACCTTGAGATGCAACTCCCGGGCCAACCCGGCCAGCGACGACTTCACCAGCATCGTCTGCGCCGACGGCACCCACCACACCAGGTCATAGGCGTGCCTGAAGCGGTGGGCGTACTCGATCGCGAGCTGCGACTTGCCCACGCCGCCGAGTCCTTGCAGAGCGTGCGGCGCGGGTTGAGACTGGTCCTGTGCCTGGGGGAGGACGGCAGTGACCTTGGACTGGAGCCCCGTACGGAGCTTCTCGATGAGGTCGTCCCGACCCGTGAAGTTCTTGTTCCGCTGGGGGACTTTGCCCCATACGGACGGCGCATGGCCGGAATCGTGTTGCGAGTGCGAATTTGTCACGATATCGCCTCGAGTCGGCCGGTCGTCACGTCAGCTGAGACAAGCATAGACAGCATATTGAAGCCAGAGATAGATAGGATCCGCTAGATCCATCAGGTCCAGGGAGAGCGATGAACAAGGAAGCAGTGCAGGGGTACGGCGGTGGGCTCATTGATGTCAGCGGGCGCACCCTGGAGGAGCTCAAAGACATCGACGACTCCCGGTTGAAGGACGCCATAGACCGCCTTCTCGACGAGACCGGCGTGACGCCCGTGGCCAAATTCCAGTCTTCCATCTGAGTCAGCCCGCGGGTCGGCCGCCACGCCTGACCTGCGGGCCGGCACTTCCCCCACATTTAGGCCAGCCCGAAAACATTCACATATTTCCATCCGTCCCGGGTCATATACTCCTCAGCACAAGAATGGTCCTGCCGGTGGGGTGGCGCGTGAACGAAGCGGACTGGGTGCGATTGGTCAGACAGCTCCGCAGAGGCGACTGTACCCCGCTTCTCGGGGCGGGCGCCTGCTATGGGCGACTTCCGACCGGCAAGGAGCTCAGCAAGCACTTCGCGAAGGAGTACGGCTTTCCGTTCGCCGACCACGGAAATCTCGCGCACGTGATGCAGTACGCGGCTCACGTGCATAACGATCCCACTGATCTCAAAGTGGAAGTCTGCGCATACCTGAAACAGCGCGCGGCGGGCGCCATCGACCCGCTCGACCCGCACACGGTGCTGGCCGAGTTCCCGATCAAGACTTTTCTCACCACCAACTACGACGACTTCATGCTCCAGGCTTTACAGCACTGCCGCAAAGGTCCGCGCACCCCGAACGTGTGCAGGTCGACGTGGTGGGAGCCGACGAAGCGGGCCGTCGTGCCCGACCCCGATCCCGACCATCCGCTGATCTACCATCTGCACGGGAACTGGGACGACCCCTCCTCCATCGTGCTGACCGAGAACGATTACGTGCAGTATCTCCTCAATCTGCGCGACGTCGACGACGCGAACGGCCGCCAACTCCTCCCGATTCCCGAGCCGGTGCTCGACGCCATGACCTCGAGCCCGCTGCTCTTCCTCGGCTACAGCCTCCAGGACTGGAACTTCCGGGTGCTCTTTCACGGGCTGATCAAATCCATTCCCTCCACCCGACAGCGCCGGCATATCAGCGTGCAACTCCTGCCGGAGCTGAACACGTCGCTGACCGACGCGGAGAATCTGGCCGGCGAATACCTGAAGAGCTATTACGCCGACCTGAAGATCTCGATCTACGTCGGCACCACGTCCGCGTTCTTCAAGGAACTGCTCGACTGGAATGCGAGGACGCCGCTATGACCGTGACCGATCCCGCCGGCCGGCCGTTCGTCGGGCTGCGCCCCTTCGGCCGTGCCGACAGCGACCTGTTCCACGGAAGGGAGCAGGAGTCGCGGGAGATCGCCACGCTCTGGCGGGCGGCCGGGCTGACCGTGCTCTACGGCGCCTCCGGCGTGGGCAAGACCTCGCTGCTCAACGCGGGCGTGCTGCCCAGGATCGATCCGGAGCGGGCCGACGTGCTGCCCGTCGCCAGGATCTCGCCGCACACCCCGCTCCCGATCGCGGGCGGCAACCCGTACGTCATGGCGCTGCTGTCGGCCTGGGCTCCGGACGCCTCGCCCGGCTCGCTGGCGGGCCTGACCATCACGCGCTTCCTGACCGAGCGCCCCGGGCGCGAGGACGAGTACGGCGACCCGCTGCCCGTCCTGGCCGCCATCGACCAGGCGGAGACCCTGTTCCACAGCGACCTGGCCCGCCAGCGCGACCGCAAGGAGCTCGTCGACCAGCTCGTACAGGCCATGCGCGACCACCCCAGCCTGCACCTCCTGCTCTCGCTCCGCGAGGAGTACCTGTTCCTCGTCCTGCCCTACGAGCGCCCGTTCGGCCAGGGCTCGCGGGCCCGCTTCCACCTGCAGCCGCTCTCCCCCGAGGCGGCGAGGCAGGCGGTGGAGCGGCCGCTGGACCGCACGTCCAGGACCATCACGAGCGCCGCCACCCGGCTCCTGGTCGGCGAGCTGCGCTCGGCCACCGTCAAGGACGCGTGGGGCAACCCGTCCACCGTCGAGCTGGATCTGGTGGAGCCGGTCCAGCTCCAGGTGGTCTGCTCCGCGCTGTGGGACTCGCTGCCCGACGAGGTGACGGAGATCGGCGAGGAGCACGTGCGGGTGTACGCGGTGGTCGAGGAGTTCCTGTTCGACTTCTTCAAGCGCGCGGTCGGGGAGGTGGCGCGCGAGTTCGACGTCCCCGTGGGGGAGCTGCTGCTCTGGCTGCGCCGTACGTTCATCACCGACCATGGCACCCGCAACATCGCGTACGAGGGCATCGAGCAGACCATGGGCATGCCCAACGCCGTGGCCCGCGCCCTCGATGACCGGCACATCCTGCGCGGCGAGCACCGCATGGGCAGCCGCTGGTACGAGCTGGCCCACGACCGGCTCATCGGCCCGGTCTCGCACCGCGGCTCGCCCGCGACCTACCTGGAGGCGGCCCGCACGGCGCGGGCCCAGCGCAACTGGCCGCTCGCCGCCCGGCTCGCCGACGAGGCCAGGCACGCGGCCGAGC
The DNA here is from genome assembly GCF_040610775.1 of Nonomuraea sp. NPDC003709. Taxonomy (NCBI): domain Bacteria; kingdom Bacillati; phylum Actinomycetota; class Actinomycetes; order Streptosporangiales; family Streptosporangiaceae; genus Nonomuraea; species Nonomuraea sp. NPDC003709. The sequence continues at coordinate 221,499 of NZ_JBEXMW010000021.1, forward strand.
CCGACGACTCCTGGGTGCGGGCCGAGGTCGCCGAGATCCACGCCGACGCGGCGCTCGCCCAGGGCGACGTCAAGCAGGTACGCCGCTACTGCGACGAGGCGGTGAGCCTGTACGCCGAGCGCGGGCGCTTCGACGGGGTCGCCCGCGCGCTCACCATCGACGGCCGCTGGCACCTGGCCCATGGGGATCTCACCCGAGCGATCGAGCAGATCAACGCGGCAGTGACCCTCGCACCGAATGACATATCCGCACAAATGGCACTAGCTGAGGCATTTCACCGTTCGGGCACTCCCCGAGCCGCCGCGGCCGTGGTTCACGGCATCTTTCCCCTGCTCACCGACGAGGCGCTCGAAAGGGCCAACGAGATGCTTCGACTATCGGAATGACGTCATATGCTGGGCACCTCGCAAGTCTCAATGTGGAGGCTGATCCGCGGTGTCAGAGTGGCCAGCGACATTGGACGTCGACGCGCTGCTGGTCCGCGGCTGGCGGCCGACGCCGTTCCGGCAGTTCATCCTGAAAGTACATAGCAGATGTGATTTGTCATGCACATATTGCTACATGTACGAAATGGCGGATCAAAGCTGGAGATTTCGCCCAAAACGTATGTCTCGGGAAACGGTCGAGGCCACCGCGGGCAGGATCGCCGAACACGCCAAGGCACACGATCTCGACAGCGTCGACGTGATCCTGCACGGCGGTGAGCCGCTCCTGGCCGGCCACGACGACATCCGCGACCTCGTGGGCGTCGTCAGGTCCGCCGTGCCGGTCCGCGTGGACGTCAGCGTGCAGACCAACGCGACGCTCCTCGACGCGCGCTTCCTGCGGCTCTTCGACGAGCTGGAGATCGGCGTCGGGGTCAGCCTCGACGGCGGGCAGGCCGACCACGACCGCTCCCGCCGCACCGCCGACGGCCGCGGCAGCTACCACCGGGTGGCCGCCGCGCTGGAGCTCCTCACGTCCGAGGACTTCCGGCACCTGTTCCACGGGCTGCTGTGCACGGTCGATCTCCGCAACGACCCCCTGGGCACCTACACCGCCCTCCTGGGCTTCGACCCGCCACTGATCGACTTCCTGCTCCCCCACGGCAACTGGTCCGAGCCGCCGCCCGGCAGGGTCCCCGGCTCGCCGGACACCCCGTACGCGACCTGGCTGGCGACCGTCTTCGACCAGTGGTACGCCACCCCGTCCCACGCCACCCGCGTCCGGCTGTTCGACGAGATCATCCACCTGCTCCTCGGCGGAGAGTCGGCCACCGAGCAGATCGGCCTCTCGCCCGCGGCCATGATCGTGATCGAGACCGACGGCGAGATCGAGCAGTCCGACCTGCTCAAGTCGGCGTTCGAGGGCGCCGGGAGCACCGGGCTGCACGTGGCCCGCGACTCCTTCGACGACCTCCTGCTCCTGCCCTTCACCGCCGCCCGCCAGATCGCCCGCCTCGACCCCGCGCCGGAGTGCGCCGCGTGCGAGGTGGGCATGATCTGCGGTGGCGGTCTGTTCGCCCACCGCTACAGAGCGGGCAACGGCTTCCACAACCCCTCGGTCTATTGCGCCGACCTGCTGAGCCTGATCAAGCACGTTGGCCGGACCGTGCAGGCCGACGTCCGTCGCCGTACTAAGGATCCCCGATGAACCTCACTGACCACCGGATCCCGGCGGACGCGTTCGACGCCCTCGCGAACGGCGGCGGAGGCGGCGGCGCCGTGCGGCGGCTCAAGGCCGCCCAATACAGCAAGCACCTGCTGCTCATCAGGGGTGTCCTGGACGTGGCCCGCGACCTGGGCCACACCTCCTGGGCGCGGACGCGGCGCGCCTACGACCTGCTCGCCACGCTCCAGACGAGCCATCCGGAGGCGGTCGGCCGGGTCCTGCAGCACCCGTCGGTCGGCGCCTGGGCCCGCCACGCCATCCGTTCCCGGCGCTCGCCGGAGCAGCTGGCCGCCCTCGCCGCGGCGGCGGCCATCCACGCCCGTACGACGTGCGAGGTGGACGTTCCGGTCTTCGCCGGCAGGGCCATGCTGCCGTCGCTGGGGCAGGTCGCCTTCCCCGGCGGCGTGACCATGGCGACCGTGCACTGCTGGCCGGAGGGCGCGGAGGTGAGCGCGGGCGACCTGGTGGTCGAGATCCGCGACGACGCCCCCGGCTGGCAGCGGCTGCGCGCCCTCTCCGCCGAGTCCCGGGGCAGAAGCCTGAACGTGCTCATCGACGATCTGGACCCGCACCGGCTGCCGGGGGCGACCGACCTGCACGGGCGGCTCACGGACGCGGAGGCGGCCCGCTGGCAGCGCCTCCTGGACGAATCCTGGCAGCTCCTGGTGAGCCACCACGAGCCGATCGCCGAGGAGGTGTCGGCCGGCATCACGGTCCTCACGCCGCTGACCGCACCCTCGACGGGCTCGTCCAGCGCCTCCTCGCGCGACGCCTACGGCTGCATCGCCCTCTCCGACCCGCCGGACCCCCGCACGCTGGCGGAGACCCTCACCCACGAGGCCCAGCACGCCAAGCTCTCGGCCCTGCTCGACATCGTGCCGCTGACCGCCCCCGACGACGGCTCCCGCTACTACGCGCCCTGGCGCGAGGACCCCAGGCCCGCCGGCGGGCTGCTCCAGGGCGCGTACGCGTACCTGGGTGTGACGGACTTCTGGCGGCGGCAGCGGCAGCACGAGTCGGGCGAGGACGAGATCCGCGCGAGCGCCGAGTTCGCCCGCTGGCGGGCGGCGGCCCACCTGGTCACCCGCACCCTCCTGAGCAGCGGCCGGCTGACGGAGCACGGGGTGACCTTCGTGGACCGGATGGAGAGCCGGCTAGGCTCCTGGGCCGCCGAGCCGGTGCCCGCCGCGGCGACGGCCCTGGCCGAGGGTGCCGCCGAGCGCCACCGGACCCGCTGGCAGGCCCGCAACGGCGCCCTCAACTGATCGGCCACCGGACGACACCGGTAGGCCGGACCCGTCACCGGGTCATTGGCACTTCCCCTTCAGCCACGCGTTGAACTGGGGCGTGTAGTCGGTGGCCACCCGCTTGGCGCCGCGATCGAGCGCCCCCTGCCACGCGCTCTCGTTCAGCGTCCACGAGGGGGGCGGCTCCTCCCACTTGGTGACCTCCGGCCAGATGGGCCCGCCGCTCAGCACCTTGGTCATGCCCGCGGCGCTCACCCGGCTCCTGAGCTCGGCGGCGATCTCGCTGTTGTGGGAGTACAGGATGATCTCCTGCGACTGGTAGCGCTCCTTGACCGGGTCGAGCACCTCGGCCCAGGCCCGCGCCTTGATCGCGGCGTTGGAGCTGAGCAGCGACTGCCGGGCCTCCGGCTTGATCTCGACCAGCCCGATCATGCCGGCGCTCTTCATCTCGGCCAGCCACTCGCGGAAGGTGTAGACGGTCTCGCCCTCGAAGATGCCGCGGTTGATGGTCCGGCCCTTGAGCGCGGTGTCGCCCGCCGCCCACCAGATGTCGGTGATGTTCTTCTTCGTGCCCGTCAGGCCCCAGGTAGAGGTGTTGTGCCACATGACGGCCTTGGTGCCGTCCTTGGTGAGCTGCAGGTCGGCCTCGACGCCTGACGCGCCCCAGGACTGGTAGCGGCGGATGGCCGTGGGGTTGTTGGGCTGACGCACCTGGTCCCGCTCCCAGGCGTTGGCGCCCGTGGGGTAGCCGCCGTGCCCGAAGATCAGCGGGCACGCGGGCAGTGCGGAGGACGGAGCGGTGAGCAACGAGGCAAGCGCTAAAGCGACGAGGGAGGCTGCCAAGGTTCATACCTTTCGATCATGTTTTCCCGCACACTACCGTTCGGTCAGGAAGGTCCGCAGGAGGCGGGTGCAGGCGTCGGGTCGGTCGCCCGCGATGGCGTGACCCGCGTTCGCGCGGCCAGGCGAGGCACCGACGAGGAGCGCGCGATACGCGGCGGCAGCGGCCCTGCGGGTCTGTCCGCGCCGCCGGGACCCGCCCATCACCCAGACGACGGCCGCCAGGCCCGCGGCCTGGAGAGCGAGTCCCGCGACGGTCCTCACCGGCGCGCCAGCGGCAAGAGCCGTCCCGATCACGACCAGGACGGCGCAGACGCCCCCGGCCGCGGCGAACCCGGCCGTACGGCGCACGGCCGGCGAATGCAGGGCGACCAGCACCGCCACCAGAGCGCCACCGACCGTCCCGAGGCCCAGCAGAGCGTTGTCGACTGTCCCGACGCCCAGCACCGCCGAGGGCCCACGGGGGTGCGAGGCGAGAGCTGAGGGCGGCGAAGGCGATCACCGTGCTCGCCGCCGGAAGGAGCCCTGGGACGTGCGGTGTCCAGCGCAGGATCTGCGCGACGGCCGGGACGCCCGGAAGCAGCATCTCCCGCCATCCCGGCGCCCACAGCGATCAAGCCTGAACAGCAAAAAGCCCGGCTCCATCACGGAAGCCGGGCTTCTTTCATCGAGGCTAGCCCGTCGCGCCGTGAGGTCGTGTCACAGCGACCACGTTCACAAGCCGTTCCAGGCCGTCGAAGTCCTTGGGGTTCGCGGTGAACAACGGCAGCTCGTTACCGGCGGCCGTTGCAGCGATCATCAGGTCGGCGGTCCGGCTTCGTGGCTGTCGACCTTGCATGTACACGACGGCACAGATCTGCCCGAACACGCGGGCCGCCTCGGCGTCGTACGGCAGCGGATCACCGAACGCCGCCTCGGCATACTGGAGCACCGCGACCCTTCCCGCACGCTTGACCGGATCATCGGTGGCATACGGTCCACGCGACAGTTCGCCAAGCGTGACTGCGGTGATCGCCGACTCTGCGGGCAGTTCGGCGGGATCGAAGAGCTTGAAAGCAGCCACGATGTTCGTGTCGAGAACGCCTCGCTCATGCCGGGTCACAGGCCGGTCCCGTCGAGCGGATCGCGTAGCTCGTCATCGATCATCGCGTCCAGATCAGTCCGTACCTCGTCCCAGTCAATAGCCGGGGCGGTGGCGAACACGGCCTGCGCCTCAGCTGTGGGAACGAACCGGCGACGCTTGATCGGCTTCACTTCGGCGAGCGGCTCGCCGTTGAGCGTCAGAATGTACCGCTTTCCCTCACGCAGGCCGCGCGTGACGCCACCAGAGTCGTTGACGAACTGGCGCACGCTCACCTCGGTCGAACGAGGTATTGGAGCATCCATGGCTCAATCGTACCTCGGCGTACCACGCCATAGTACGACACCATGATCGTTTGCGGTGTCCACTCCCAGCACGGGCATCATTGACCAGGCCTTGCCCCAAACGCACAAAAGACGGCGATGCCCCGAAGGACACCGCCGCTGATCGAATCCGCTTGTGGAGCTATGGGGATTCGAACCCCAGACCTCCTCCATGCCATGGAGGCGCGCTACCAACTGCGCTATAGCCCCTGGTCACCGCTCCGAGTCCACCCGTTGCGGCGCTCCGAGAGCATATAGCCATCCGCGCCGATTCGCCTAATCGGAGCGCGCTGGTCGTACGGCCCCCGAGCCGTACGAACTCGCTATGCCTCGGCCTCCGGCCGGTCATCGCTGCGGACGGGCTCAGGCAGCGTCCCGGCGTTGTGCTCCAGCAACCGCCATCCCCTGCGCCCCTCCTGCAACACCGACCACGAGCAGTTGCCCAGCCCGCCCAGCGCCGGCCAGAGCTGCTCGGGCAGCCCGAGCAGCTCGCAGATCCCGAGCCGCAGCGCGGCCCCGTGGGAGGCCACGACCAGCAGGCCGTCGTCGTCGAGCTTGGCCGCCCAGCGCCGCATGGCGCCGGCCACTCTGGTGGCCACGTCGGCGACGGGCTCTCCACCCGGTGCCTCCCAGGCCACGTATTCCTCGGGCCAGCGCGACGCGATCTCGTCGCGCGTGAGCCCTTCCCATTCGCCGCCCCCGCGCTCGCGGAGGTCCTTGTCCACGCTCACGTCCAGCCCGACGACCCGCGCGAGCGCCAGCGCCGTGTCGTTGGCGCGCTGGAGATCGGACGAGACGACCAGGGTGGGCCGCAGGGAGGCCAGCAACGACGCCGCCCTGGCGGCCTGCGCGATGCCGGTCTCGTCGAGGGGGATGTCGGAGTGTCCCTGGAATCGCTGCTCGACGTTCCACAAGGTCTGCCCGTGCCGGAGGCAGACGATCCTCTTGCTCATGCGGAACGCTCGGACTCGAGATGGGGGAGCCCGCTCACGCGCGTGCCCGCTGGAGGTTGGCCTGCATGACGCTCTCCGGCAGCGAGATGGCCGGGCAGTCCTTCCACAGGCGCTCGAGCGCGTAGAACGTGCGGTCTTCCTCGTGCTGGACGTGCACGACGATGTCGATGTAGTCGAGCAGCACCCAGCGGCCCTCGCGCTCGCCCTCTCGGCGCACGGGCTTGGCGTCGGCCTCGGTGCGCAGCCGCTCCTCGATCTCGTCGACGATGGCGCGTACCTGGCGGTCGTTGGTGGCGGAGCAGAGCAGGAAGGCGTCGGTGATGACGAGCTGTTCGCTCACGTCGTATGCGAGGATGTCATCGGCCAGCTTGTCCGCCGCGGCTTCCGCGGCGATGCGCACGAGCTGGACGGATCTGTCGGATGCGGTCACGATGCGGGTCTGTCCTCCTGTGTCGGCAGCATGCCTATACGTTGAGGGTACCCTTCCGGGCCGAAACCCCTCACCTACGGCACGGAGGCCGTCATCCTTCCGCGTGATACAGCCCCCGCTTGTTGATGTACTGGACGATTCCGTCCGGCACCAGATACCAAATCGGCTCTCCCTTGGCGACACGTTGCCGGCACTCGGACGACGAGATGGCCAGTGCGGGAATTTCCAGCAACGTCACCCGCCCCTCCGGCAGCCCGGGATCGTGGAGCGTGTGCCCCGGACGGGTACAGCCGACGAAATGGGCGAGCTCGAACAGCTCGTCCGCGTTCTGCCAGTCCAGGATGGCGCCGAGCGCGTCCGCGCCGGTGATGAAATACAGCTCAACCCCAGGACCGTAAATTTCCGAAATATCACGCAAAGTATCGATGGTGAACGTCGACCCCGGGCGATCAACGTCCACCCTGCTGACCGAGAACCGGGGATTGGACGCGGTCGCGATGACAGTCATCAGATAGCGGTCCTCCGCGGCCGACACCTCGCGCTCGGCCTTCTGGTACGGCCGCCCGGTCGGCACGAACACGACTTCGTCCAGGTCGAAGTGGTGGGCCACCTCGCTGGCGGCCACCAAGTGGCCATGGTGGATGGGATCGAACGTCCCACCCATCACTCCGACTCGCCGCTTCCCCTGCACACCAGGCGCATTCATCATGAAACGGACCTTACGTGGACCTTGTACCACAACATGATGGCACCCCCCTTGGTGATGACCGCGCATCGCTCCCGTTGCGGACGTAGCATGCCGGGCATGACGACCACCCCGGACCGCAACCGCGTCCAACTGCCCGGCATCTCGTCCCGAGCCTACGAACACCCCGCAGACCGGTCCGCCCTGGTCGCTCTGCGTAAGTTGAGTGGGTTCGACACGGTTCTCAAGCAGATGTCCGGCCTCATCAGCGAGCGCCGGCTGCGCCTGATGTACCTGGCGTCTGCCGTACGCGTGAGCGAGACCCAGTTCCGCTCCATCTACGACATGGGCCGCGACGCCGCCTACACGCTCGACCTGCACCGGATCCCCGAGATCTACATCCAGCAGGATCCGCAGGTCCAGGCCAAGGCCATCGGCTTCGACGACCCGTTCATCGTCGTGACCACCGGCCTGCTCAACCTCATGAACGAGGAGGAGCAGCGCTTCGTCATCGGCCACGAGACCGCCCACATCCTGTCGGGACACGCGGTCTACCGGACGATGCTCGACATCCTCACCCGCCTCGCCACCCGCGTCGCCTGGATCCCGCTCGGCTACATCGGCCTGCGCGCGATCGTCGCGGGCCTGGAGGAGTGGTACCGCAAGTCGGAGCTGTCCTCCGACCGCGGCGGCCTGCTCGTCGGCCAGGACCCCGAGGCGGCCAAGAGGGCGCTGATGAAGCTCGCCGGCGGCGACTACACCCACGAGATGAACATCGAGGCGTTCCTGGAGCAGTACCAGGAATACGACACCGCGGGCGACCTTCGCGACGGCTTCCTCAAGGTGCTCAACCTGCTCGGCACGACCCACCCGTTCGCGGTGGTGCGCGTGGCCGAGCTGGACAAGTGGCAGCGCAGCGGCGAGTACGAGCGCATCCTGGGCGGGGACTACCCGCGCAGGGAGGACGACCCCAACGCACGAGTGACCGACGAGATCAAGGCCGCGGCCGAGTCCTACCGCGCGTCCTGGTCCCAGTCGCAGGACCCGTTCATCGGCGTCCTGCGCGACGTGGCCGAGGGCGCGGTCAACGCGGGCGAGCGCATCTTCAACCGCTTCTCGCGCCGCGACGGCGGCCAGGGCTGACCGGCCGCACCGCCGTACGCGGCCGATCAGCTTGATCGGCCGCGAAACCCACCGCGATCGGCGACGAGCGGCGGGTTCCGAACCCCGAGGGGCAGCTTCGGCCTGCCTTGGAGAGCGGCAGGTCAGAGCAGGAGAGCGATAGCGCGCACGGCGGCCGCGCACAGGGCGACGAACCCGCCCAGCACGGCCAGTGCGCGCAGCCCTTCCCTGCGCAGATCGGGCAGCCGATGCCCGATCCGCTCGATCTCACGCCCGGCGAAACCACCGCACAGCATCCCGAACACCACGCCCGCCACCGTCACGGGCGCGGGCTGCTGCCACCAGTCGGAGTCGATCACTCCGCCGCCGGTCACCCAGAGCGCGCCGCCCGACGCCAGCGCGACCGGCACGCCCGGCCACACGCCGGCGGTGGCGGCCGCCCCGACCAGGGCGACCGGGAAGAGCAGCACGCGCAACGCCACCCGCGTACGCCGCGAGCTGCGGTTTCTGACCAGCCAGTGGCTCATCCAGAGCGTCCTGGTCAGCACCACGAACACCGTGGTGATCGCGATGGAGGCGATCGGCCAGATCACCGAGGTCACCACGCACGGCACCGCGAGCACGGCCAGCATCAGCAGGGCGCCGTTGCCTGCAGGCAGCGTGGTGGTCGATTCTGCTCTGAGCCCGGCCTTCCTGCGCACCTGAGGCCGGCTCCGGACGGCCGCCGCCGCACGCTGGCGCGGCGCGGTCATCTTGGAGCGCGCGAGAGCGGACTTCCCGTCCGCCGCGCCCGTGCGCCCGCGCGGCGCGGGCACCTCCGTGCGGCTGCGGACCGCGGCGCCCTTCCCATCCGTGCCGGTACGGCTGCGCGCCGCGGCGCCCTTGCCGTCGGCGCGGACCGGCGAGCCTTTCGTGTCGGGGTTCGCACGGGTACGCGGTGCGGGCACCTTACTATCCGTGTTTGCCCGGCTCCGGGCGGATTTCTCCTCAGGGGTGGCGCGGCCTGTCTTGGCCTCCTCCGAGGACCCGGCAGCGGGCTCCGGCTCGGCCGCGCTGGTGGCTCTGGCCAGCCGCGACAGCCGATCGGCCAGCAACGCCGCCGTGGGGCGCTTGCCCGGTTCCCTGTTGAGCGCGGCGCGTACCAGCGGCAGCAGCTCCACGGGCACGCCCTTGAGGTCGGCCTGCCCGTTCAGCACCGCGTACATCTGCGCCTCGGCCGTCCCCCGCCCGAACGTCGGCCGCCCCGTCGCCGCGAACGCCACCGTCGCCGCCCAGGCGTGCACGTCGGCGGGCGAGTCGACCTGCTCGTCGGCGAAGATCTCCGGCGCGGTGTAGCCGGGTGTGCCGAGGAACGTGCCGGTCATGGTGAGCCGGGTCGCGTCGAGCACCTGCGCGATGCCGAAGTCGATGAGCACGGGCCCCTCGGAGCCCATGATGATGTTGCCCGGCTTGAGGTCCCGGTGCACGACCCCGGCCGCGTGAATGATCGCCAGGGCCGCGGCGATGCCCTGGGCCAGGTCCACGAGGTCGCCGACATCGAGTGCGCCGTTCTGGCGGACGCGGTCGAGGAGCGTGGCGCCCTCGATGTACTCCATGACCAGGTACGGGCGGGCACAGCTCAGGTCGGCGTCGAGCACCTTGGCCACGTACGGGCTCTCGACCCTGCGCAGCGCCCGGACCTCGCGCTCCAGCCGGACACGGGAGGTCTCATCCTCGGCCAGGTCGTGCAGGACCTTGAGAGCGACACTCTCGCTCCGGCGGGTGGTCGCGAGGTAAACCTCGCCCATGCCGCCGCGACCGAGCCGCTCGACCAGGGTGTACGGCCCGATCTTGCCGAGCTTGCTCACCGTCTCTCCCCGCCCGGCCCGCCCATAAGGGACCTAACCTTAGCGCTGGGACCCCTGTCGGCGCTTGAGGCACGCCGAAGGATTATCGGCGAGTGTGATCGGAGAGCATGCTGTCGAGCCGGGCCGTGGGCTCGTCCGACAGCTGCCTGCGCCCCTTCCTGCGCCAGTGGACGTGTCCGCGGCTCTCGAGCCAGAGCAGCAACCGGTCGGCGCCGAACAGCACGGCAGCCGAGAAGACGAGGGCGATGACAATCTCCATGCCTCTCAGTCAACCTGCGCTCCACGGCGCCGGTCAGGCCGACACGCCGATCAACCGGCCACCACCGTGCCTTCTGACGTGCGCAAATGCCCCTCACCGGTGTAGATCCACTTGGTGGACGTGAGCTCGGGCAGCCCCATCGGGCCGCGCGCGTGGAGCTTCTGCGTGGAGATGCCGATCTCCGCCCCGAACCCGAACTCCCCGCCGTCGGTGAACCTCGTCGAGGCGTTGACCGCCACGGCCGCCGAGTCGACCAGCGCCACGAACCTGCGCGCCGCCCGCTGCGACCTGGTGACGATGGCGTCGGTGTGGCCGGAGCCGTACTTCCTGATGTGGGCCACCGCCTCCTCCAGCGAGCCGACGACCGCGGCGGCGATGTCGAGCGAGAGGTATTCGGCGTAGAAGTCGTCCTCGGTGACGGGCACGACGCCCGAGCCGTGCCCGGCGATGCGCTCGTCACCGTGCACGGTCACGCCCGCCTCGGCGAGCGCCGCCAGCGCCCGCGGCACGAACGCGTCGGCGACGTCCTCGTGGACGAGGAACGTCTCGGCCGCGTTGCACACCGACGGCCGCTGCGCCTTGGCGTTGACCAGGATCTGCACGGCCAGGTCGACGTCGGCCTCGTCGTCCACGTAGACGTGGCAGTTGCCGACGCCGGTCTCGATCACCGGCACCGTGGACTCCTCCACCACCGAGTTGATCAGCGAGGCGCCGCCGCGCGGGATCAGCACGTCGACCAGGCCGCGGGCGCGCATGAGCTCCTTGACCGAGTCGCGGGTCTGCCCCGGCACGAGCTGGACGGCTCCGGCGGGCACCTCGGTGCCCTCCAGCGCGTCCTGCATGACCTTCACGAGGGCCGTGTTGGAGGAGTAGGCGCTGGAGGAGCCCCTGAGCAGCACCGCGTTGCCGCTCTTGAGGCAGAGCGCGGCGGCGTCGACGGTGACGTTGGGGCGGCCCTCGTAGATGATGCCGATGACACCCAGCGGCACCCTGAGCTGGCGCAGCTCCAGCCCGTTGGGCAGGGTGGCGCCGCGGACGACCTCGCCGACCGGGTCGGGCAGGTCGGCCACCTGGCGCACGGCCTCGGCGATGGCGCCGACCCTCGCCTCGTCGAGCCGGAGCCGGTCGATCATCGCCTCGGACGTGCCCTGCGCCCTGGCCTGCTCGACGTCCTTGGCGTTGGCCTCGACGATCTCCGCCGCGTGCGCGACCAGGGCGTCGGCCACTGCACGCAGCGCCCGGTCCTTCGGCGCCCGCGGCAGCGGGGCCAGCTCGGCGGCGGCCTCTCGCGCCGCCTGGGCGACCTTCAAGAACTCTGTGCTCATGGCTACGCTCCGCTCCCTACGTTCCCAGCACGCTCGTCGCCCTAGGGATGGGGACTAGTTGTGAGCTTCCAGTATGACGATGTCGTCACGGTGGATCAGCTCACGCTCATATTCCGGACCGAGCGCGCTGGCCAGCTCCCTGGTGGAGCGGCCGAGCAGGCCCGGGATCTCGGTGGCGTCGAAGTTGACCAGCCCGCGAGCCACCACGAGCCCCTGAGGCCCGCACAGATCCACCGGATCGCCCGCCGCGAACTCACCCTCCACCGACGTCACCCCCGCGGGCAGCAGCGACTTGCGCCGCCCCACGATGGCCTCCACCGCCCCCTGGTCGAGGTGGAGGCGGCCGCGCCCGGTGGTGGCGTGCGCGAGCCACAGCAGCCGCGTGCCGGGATGGCGGCCACCCGGGTGGAAGTAGGTGCCGACATCGGCTCCGCCGAGCGCCTGGGCGGCGTGAGCGGCCGCCGTGAGGACCACGGGAACGCCCGCCCCCGTGGCGATCCTGGCGGCCTGCACCTTGGTCACCATGCCGCCGGTGCCCACCGCCGCGCCGTTCTTCCCGAGCTCGACGCCGACCAGGTCTTCCGGCCCGCGGATCTCCGACAGGCGCTGGGAGCCGCTGCGGCTGGGCGGGCCGTCGTACAGGGCGTCGACGTCCGACAGCAGGACGAGCGCGTCGGCGTGGATCAGGTGCGCCACCAGCGCCGCCAGCCGGTCGTTGTCGCCGAAGCGGATCTCGTCGGTGGCCACGGTGTCGTTCTCGTTGACGATGGGCACGATGCCCAGCTCCAGCAGGCGCGCGAGCGTGCGCTGGGCGTTGGCGTGGTGGGCGCGCCGCATCATGTCGTCGGCGGTCAGCAGCACCTGGCCCACGCGCAGGGAGTAGCGGGCGAAGGAGGAGGTGTAGCGGGCGACGAGCACACCCTGCCCGACGGACGCCGCCGCCTGCTGGGTGGCCAGGTCGCGTGGTCGCGCGGTCAGCCCGAGCGGGCCGAGGCCCGCCGCGATCGCCCCGGAGGAGACCAGGACGATCTGGGTCCCCGTACGGCGCCGCGCCGCCAGCACGTCCACAAGGGCGTCGACCCGATCGACGTCGATCGTGCCCTGGGGGGTGGTGAGCGAGGAGGAGCCGACCTTGACAACGACCTTCGACGCTGAGCTGATCTGTTCCCGCACGTCTGGCAGCCTATCCGAGCCCCGAGAGCCCTTCGGTCCCGGAGCCCGGCGAGATACGGCCCGAAGACATGCCCCCCCGGCGCATGACGACGGCCACCTCCACGCGCCGCAGTTCAGGGAGGGTCGACGCCGGCCGGCCCGGCGCTCAGGTCATCGACGCCGAGGCCGTCCTGCGCCCGTGGCGCTCCTGTCAGAAGCGGTTGTCGGACCCTCGCGGGCCCTGCCGTACGGACTCGGCGCTGAGCGTGGGCTGCCAGTCGAAGACATAGCCGCCCTCCATCGACCCGATGACCACCTCGGCGCCGGCAGTGGCGCCGGCCTTGGCCAGCTCCGCCTCCACGCCGAGCCGTTCGAGCCGGTCGGCGAGGTAGCCCACGGCCTCGTCATTGGTGAAGTCCGTCTGCCTGATCCACCGCTCCGGCTTCTCACCGGTGATCTGGAACAGGTTCTCGTTGACCCGCCGCACCCGGAACCCGGCCTCGCCGAGCTGCTTGGGCCTGATGACCAGCCTGGTGGGCTCCTCCACCGGCTTCTGGGCCCTGGCCGCGGCGACCCACTCGCCCATCGCGTACGTGAGCTCCCGCAGCCCGTCATGCGTGGCGGCGGAGATCGTGAACACCCGCAGCCCCCGCGCCTCGAACTCGGGCCTGACCAGCTCGGCCAGCTCCCGCGCGTCGGGCACGTCCGCCTTGTTCAGCACGACCAGCCGGGGCCGGTCCTCCAGCTTCCCGTACGCGTGCAGCTCCGACTCGATGACCTCGTAGTCCGTGATCGGGTCGCGTCCGGGCTCCATGGTGGCGCAGTCGATGACGTGCACGAGCATGTCGCACCGCTCGACGTGCCGCAGGAACTCGTGCCCGAGCCCCTTCCCCTGCGAGGCCCCGGGGATCAGACCGGGCACGTCGGCGACGGTGAACACGGTCTCCCCCGCGGTCACCACCCCCAGGTTGGGGATCAGGGTCGTGAACGGGTAATCCGCGATCTTGGGCTTGGCCGCGCTCAGGGCGGCGATCAGCGAGGACTTGCCGGCGCTGGGGAACCCGACCAGCGCCACGTCCGCCACGCTCTTGAGCTCCAGCATGACGTCGAGCGCGTCCCCGGGCTCCCCGAGCAGCGCGAACCCGGGCGCCTTCCGCTTGGTCGAGGCGAGGGCGGCGTTCCCCAGGCCGCCGTGCCCGCCCTCGGCGATGACGTACCGCGTGCCGACACCCACGAGGTCGACCAGCACCTCACCCGTGGAGGCGTTCTTCACCACGGTGCCGTTGGGCACCGGCAGGATCACGTCCGGCCCGTTGGCCCCGTCCCGGTTGGAGCCCTGCCCCTGCTTGCCGTTCTCGGCCTTGCGGTGCGGCCGGCGGTGGTACTCGAGCAGCGTCGCCGTGTTGGGGTCGACCTCGAGGACGACGTCACCGCCCCGGCCGCCGTTGCCGCCGTCGGGGCCGCCGAGCGGCTTGAACTTCTCCCGATGGATGGAGGCGCACCCATTTCCCCCGTCACCGGCACCGATATGAAGGACCACCTGGTCCACAAAGTCCGGCACTCTGCACTCCTCCACACACACCGCCCACCGGCGGAAGTCAGCCAAAAGCAAAGGGGCGGATCGACACCGCGATCCACCCCTTTGGCAAGAAAACCCAAGGTCTACGGAGAGGAAGAACCCCTACTCCGCGACGGGAACGATGCTCACGGCCCGCCGGCCGCGCTTGACACCGAACTGCACGTGCCCGGCCGCCAGCGCGAACAGCGTGTCGTCGCCGCCACGCCCCACGTTGTCGCCGGGGTGGAAGTGGGTGCCACGCTGACGGACGATGATCTCGCCCGCGTTGACCAGCTGGCCGCCGAAGCGCTTGACGCCCAGGCGCTGAGCGTTGGAGTCACGACCGTTCCGGGTGGACGACGCGCCCTTCTTGTGTGCCATCTCTCAAACTCCCGTTCAGGCCTGCTCGATACCGGTGATCTTCACCTGGGTGTACCGCTGACGGTGACCCTGGCGCTTCTTGTAACCGGTCTTGTTCTTGTACTTGAGGATCCGGATCTTCGGGCCCTTGGTCTCGCCGAGGATCTCGGCGCTGACCGTGAACTTGCCCGCCTCCGTGGTCACATCGCCGTCGTTGACGACGAGCACCGTCGGCAGCGAAACCGAAGAGCCGACCTCGCCGGCGACCTTGTCCACCTCGAGGACGTCACCGACGGAGACCTTCTGCTGCCTGCCGCCGCAACGAACGATCGCGTACACCGCGGAACCCTTCTGACTCACTGTTGTCTCGTACATCAGCCGCCTCATCGAGAGGCGGCCGCCGAATGCTGCGCCTGTCATTCGGCCTGTCTCAAACCGACGAACCGAGTAAGCGCGCCAACAGGGCACGTCACCTGACGCACCGATACACCAGGGTACCGGATTAACGGTCCCCTAGGCGAACCGGACGGAACGTCGGAAGCCTGCCGAGAACTACTCGGACGACTTGGCTCGGCGCGAGCGTCGCCGCCCTCTGCCGGAAGTCTGGCTGGCCTGGTCGTCCTCAGTCGGGACGTCTTCAAGCGCACCGGTCACCGTATCACGGCTCGAGGTGTCCTTGGCCGCGGAAACCTTGTCGGAGACCGCCTTCTCGATGGCCATCTTCCCCTGCGTGCCGCGCGGCTCGGGCTTGGGCTCGACCGGCTCCGTGGAGACGAGCAGGCCACGCCCGTTGCAGCACTCGCACGGCGTGGAGAAGGCCTCCAGCAGCCCCTGTCCGACCCGCTTACGCGTCATCTGGACCAGACCCAGCGAGGTGACCTCGGCCACCTGGTGCTTGGTCCTGTCGCGGGCCAGGCACTCCAGCAGCCGCCGCAGCACCAGGTCGCGGTTGGACTCCAGCACCATGTCGATGAAGTCGATCACGATGATGCCGCCGATGTCGCGCAGCCTGAGCTGGCGCACGATCTCCTCGGCCGCCTCGAGGTTGTTCCGGGTGACGGTCTCCTCGAGGTTGCCGCCCTGCCCGGTGAACTTGCCGGTGTTGACGTCGACGACGGTCATCGCCTCGGTACGGTCGATCACCAGCGAGCCGCCGCTGGGCAGCCAGACCTTGCGCTCGAGCGCCTTGCCGAGCTGCTCGTCGATCCGGTAGTGCTCGAACACGTCACCCTGGTCGCCGTCCCACCGCGCCAGGCGCTCGCCCAGGTGCGGCGCGACGTACTTGACGTAGTCGTCCACCGTGTCCCAGGCGTCGGCGCCCTGCACGATCAGCGAGGTGAAGTCCTCGTTGAAGACGTCGCGCACGACCCGGATCGTGAGATCGGGCTCCGCGGACAGCAGCTCGGGCGGGCTGGCCGACTTGGCCTTCTTCTGGATGCTCTCCCACTGGGCGGACAGGCGGGCCACGTCACGCGCCAGCTCGTCCTCGGAGGCGCCCTCCGCGGCGGTACGCACGATCACGCCGGCGTTCTCCGGCATGACCTTCTTCAGGATGCTCTTGAGCCGCGTGCGCTCCTTGTCGGGCAGCTTGCGGCTGATGCCGGTCATCGACCCGTCCGGCACGTAGACGAGGTATCGCCCGGGCAGGCTGATCTGGGACGTGAGCCGGGCGCCCTTGTGCCCGATCGGGTCCTTGGTGACCTGTACGAGCACCGACTGGCCCGACTTCAGCGCCGCCTCGATGCGCTTGGGCTGGCCCTCCAGCCCGGCGGTGTCGAAGTTGACCTCACCGGCGTACAGGACGGCGTTGCGGCCCTTGCCGATGTCCACGAACGCCGCCTCCATCGAGGGCAGCACGTTCTGGACCTTGCCGAGGTAGACGTTGCCGACGTAGGACTGGCTGGCCTCGCGGTTGACGTAGTGCTCGACGAGCACGCCGTCCTCCAGGACCGCGATCTGCGTACGGTCGCCCTGGCGGCGTACCACCATCATCCGGTCGACGGACTCGCGGCGGGCCAGGAACTCCGACTCCGTGATGATCGGCGGACGCCTGCGGCCCAGCTCGCGCCCCTCGCGGCGGCGCTGCTTCTTGGCCTCGAGGCGGGTGGAGCCGCGCACGCTCTGCACACCGTCGGTCGCGGTTTCCAGCCCGCTGCTGCGGCCCGCACGCGGCGCGCGGATGCGCACCACCGTGTTCGGCGGGTCGTCGCTGGCCGGCTCGGCGCCCTCCTCGGAGCCCCGGCGGCGACGGCGACGGCGACGGCGCGAGGTAGAGGACTCCTCGTCGTGAGCGGCGCCCTCCTCGGCCTGCTCTTCCTCGGCCTCCTCGTCCTGCTCGTCGCCTTCCTCACCCTCGTCACGCTCGCGCGACTTGCCGCGGCCCCGGCCGCCCCGCCGGCGACGGCGGCGACGGCCCGCGCCCTCTTCCTCCTCCTGGTCGTCGGAGGTGTCGAGGTCGGTCTCGTCCTCTACCGCGGACTCGTCGACCGGCTCCTCGACCTCCTCGGGCTCGGGAGCGGGCTGCGGCGCCTCGGCCCGCCGGGTGACGGCGGGCTTGGCCTGGCTGGGGTCGGGCGCCTGGAACAGCGGCGCGAAGATGGCCGCCGGCCGCTGGAACGCGGTGCCGGGCTCGGCCGGCGTGCGCGCGGCGAACCCGAACGGGTCGGACAGCAGGCTCGCCCGTGCGGGCTCCTCGTCGAGGTCCTCGCCCGCGGGCTCGTCGTCGAGGGGCTCGTTGTCGGGCAGGCTCTCAAGGATGTCCTCATCCTCGGCCGCCTCGACACCACCGGCGGGCGCCGCCTCGGCGGTCGGCTCCGTCGTCGCGGCCTTGCCGGCCAGGCCCTCGCTCGCGGCGGCCTTCTCGGAGTCGGCCACCGCCCCCACAGCGCCTGCGACGGCCTCCTCGACGGGCTCTTCCACCTTCTTGCGCGTCCTGCGCCGCTTCACCGGCTCGGCGGTCTCAGCGGGCGGCTCCTCCACCACGGGAGCAGCCTCGGCTTCGGCCTCGGCGGCCTTCTTCGTCGTACGGCGCCGCGTCGTCGTGGCGGTGGACCGGGTCCGCGTGGTCCTCTTGGGCTTCTCCTCGGCGACGGCCTCGGCAACGGTCTCGGCAACGGTCTCGGCCACGGCCGCCTCGACCGGGCTCTCCGGCGCGGTCGCCGCAGCGGCCTCCGGCTCGGGCACGGCGGTGCGGATCTGAGGCGCGGGCTCTCCCGCCGCGCGCTGCGCGGCGGTGCTCTGCACCGGTTGTACGTCAGCCACCGACGGCGCGGTCTGCGCCGCCGCAGTGGTGACCGGAACGTGGGCAGGCTCCTCCGGCTCCGGCGGCGGACCCGCCGGGCGGCTGGCGGAGCGGCGACGTGGGGTCACCTCTGGCTGTTCAATTGTCTCCCCGTCAGGGCCAATGGCCCCGGCGTTGGGCTCGTTCTCGAGCATGCGGGCGCTCTCCCGTCAGCTCCCGGGCGCGTCGCCGCGCCGCGCAGGAGCCCTCGTGTCTCGTTGTCCGCCAACGCCCCCAAGGTGGGGGTGTCGGCGCCAAGTCCTGTCAGCGGTCGTGCCCCGCTCGCGCGGGACACCTCCTCAACCGGCGACGTGCTCACTCGCCGGTCCCGCCTCGCCGCCGCGCGTGGTGTCGCGGTCCAGGTCGAGCGGATCGGCAAGCGCACCAGTGCTGACGTCGAGCGGCCCCTGCGCCAGCCTGGTCACCTCGGGGGGAACCGGCGGCGCGAAGTCGGCCACAAGGCGCAGCCCTGTGAGCACATCGTCGGGTCGAACGGCAGGCGTCATGTGCCGAACAACCATGCGCAGTATGACACACGGCCCTCCGAGCACCTGAGCTGCAGTTCTGTCTGTTCCCTCGGACACCGTGAGCCCCAGGACGGCCTCCCGCGCGTCGAAGCGACGGGGGCCCTTCTTGGTGAGGCGTTCGACCTCCACAGCGCCTGCCGCGAGAAACTTCTCCGCCGCCACCTCGGCGAGCTCGCGATCGGCACCGGGCAGCCGCACCTCCCAGTCGGAGACCTCCAAGCGGTCAGCCAGCCCACCCGGGCCCGCTGTCACAACGTCGAGCACATCGAGCCCCGGCGGCAGCGACCCGTCCAGGTCCTGTCTCACCTGCTCGGGATCGCACGGCGTGGTGACACCGATCTCGAGATATTCGGCTTCGCTGGCGACGCCGGTCGGCGCCGCGCCCGCGTAGGAGATCTTCGGGTGGGGCGAGAAGCCTGCGCTGTAGGCCACCGGTATGCCGGCACGGCGAACCGCTCTCTCAACGGCCCGCGAAATGTCGCGGTGGCTGGTGAAGCGCAGGCGACCGCGCTTGGCGTAGCGCACGCGAAGGCGCTGCACCGTGGGCGCGGGCGGAGGCCCTTCGGGAACAGGTTTCAGAGCTTGTCGTCCTTCCCTTGTAAGAGTTCCTTCGTCTCAGGATAAGCCGCCCTGGCGTGTGTACGTGTACGCCGAGGCACCGGCTGCCCACTGAGCGCGCTAGACCACCGTAAGAGGAAGGAGTTTTCGCCCCGTGGGGCCGATCTGAATTTCCGTGCCCATCGTCGGGCAGACGCCGCAGTCGTAGCAAGGAGTCCAGCGGCAGTCTTCGACCTCGCCACCGGAGACGGCCTCCTGCCAGTCCTGCCAGAGCCACTCACGGTCGAGCCCGGCGTCGAGGTGGTCCCATGGCAGGACCTCGTTCTCCGCCCGCTCGCGCGTGGTGTACCAGTCGACGTCGACGCCCGCCTTCTCGGCGGCCGCCATCCAGCGCTCGTAGGAGAAGTGCTCGCTCCAGCCGTCGAACCTGCCGCCGTCCTGCCAGACGGCGCGGATCACGGCGCCGACCCTGCGGTCGCCGCGCGAGAGCAGGCCCTCCACGATCGAGGGCTTGCCGTCGTGGTAGCGGAAGCCGATGGCTCTGCCGTACTGCTTGTCGCCTCTGAGCGAGTCGCGCAGTTGCTTGAGCCGTCGGTCGACGGTCTCGTGGTCGGCCTGCGCGGCCCACTGGAACGGCGTGTGCGGCTTGGGCACGAAGCCGCCGATGGAGACCGTGCAGCGGATGTCGCGGCTGCCGGTCGCCTCGCGGCCCGCCTGGATGACCTTCTTGGCCAGGTCGGCGATGCCCAGCACGTCCTCGTCCTGCTCGGTGGGCAGGCCGCACATGAAGTAGAGCTTGACCTGCCGCCACCCCTGCGAATAGGCCGTGGTGACGGTGCGGATCAGGTCTTCCTCGGTGACCATCTTGTTGATCACCTTGCGCATGCGCTCGGAGCCGCCCTCCGGCGCGAACGTCAGGCCGGAACGCCTGCCGTTCCTGGAGAACTCGTTGGCCAGGTCGATGTTGAAGGCGTCGACCCTGGTGGACGGCAGCGAGAGCGAGGTGTTGGTGCCCTCGTAGCGGTCGGCCAGGCCCTTGGCGACATCACCGATCTCGGAGTGGTCGGCCGACGACAGCGACAGTAGACCGACCTCGTTGAAGCCGGACTCCTTGATGCCGTTTTCGACCATCGCCCCGATGGTGGTGATCGAGCGCTCCCGCACCGGGCGCGTGATCATGCCCGCCTGGCAGAACCTGCAGCCACGGGTGCAGCCGCGGAAGATCTCCACGCTGAACCGCTCGTGCACGGTCTCGGCCAGCGGGACCAGCGGCTTCTTCGGGTAGGGCCACTCGTCGAGGTCCATCACGGTGTGCTTGTGCACCCGCCACGGCACGTCGGCCCTGTTGGGGGCGACGCGCTTGATGCGACCGTCCGGGTGGTAGTCCACATCGTAAAATTTCGGGATATATACCCCGCCGGACTCGGCGAGCCGCATGAGCAGCTCGTCCCGCCCGCCGGGTCTGCCCTCGGCCTTCCACTCGCGGATGACCTCGGAGATGGCGATGGAGATCTGCTCTCCGTCGCCGAGCACGGCCGCGTCGAGGAAGTCGGCGATCGGCTCCGGGTTGAAGGCCGCGTGGCCGCCGGCGAGCACGATCGGGTCGTCCTCACCCCGGTCCACGGCCAGCAGCGGGATGCCCGCCAGATCGAGCGCGTTGAGCATGTTGGTGTAGCCCAGCTCGGTCGAGAAGGACACCCCGAGCACGTCGAAGGCGCGCACCGGCCGGTGCGCGTCGACGGTGAACTGCGGGACGCCCTCGGCCCGCATGAGCGCCTCGAGGTCCGGCCACACCGCGTAGGTGCGCTCGGCCAGCGTGGCGGGCAGCTCGTTGAGGATCTCGTAGAGGATCGCCACACCCTGGTTGGGCAGCCCGACCTCGTAGGCGTCCGGGTACATCAGCGCCCACCGCACGTCGGCGGAGTCCCAGTCCTTGACGGTCGAGTTGAGCTCACCCCCGACGTACTGGATGGGCTTCTGCACCTTGGGCAGTAGCGCTTCCAGGCGGGGGAACAGCGACTCGACAGACATACGGTCCAGGGTAGCGGCGCTCAGACGGTGGCAGGTCCAGGGATGTCGATGTCGTTGCCGATGAGCACCAGGAGGCGGTGCCCTTCGTAGCAGGTCAGCTCGACGGCGATCACGCCGCTCGCCAGATTGTGCACGCCGACGACGTGGTTCGCGGGCAGCAGAAAGCGCTCCTCGCACTCATCGCAATAGGCCAAGAACATGTCTCTAATTAAACGACTGTCTTCGCACCCTGATGGCTTGAAGAAGCCCAATCGCAATGAGATTCGCGAACGTGGCCGTACCGCCATACGACACGAACGGCAGCGGAAGCCCCGTGATCGGCATGATCCCGATCGTCATGCCCACATTGATGAACGTCTGGAACGCGAACCAGCACACGATCGTGCCCGCGACCAGCGTCCCGAACCTGTCGTCGCACTGCCTGGCGATCTTCAGCCCGCGCAGCAGCACCACCCCGAGCAGCAGCACCACCGTGACCGACCCGAGGAACCCGAACTCCTCCCCCGCCACCGTGAAGATGAAGTCGGTGTGCTGCTCGGGCACGAACCGCCCGGTCGTCTGCCCGCCCCCCAGCAGCCCCTTTCCCAGGAGCTGCCCGGAGCCGATCGCGATCATCGACTGCGTGCTGTTGTAGCCCACCCCGCGCGGATCGACGCTCGGATCGACGAACGCCGTAAACCGGGCCACCTGGTACGGCTCGAGCAGCTGGAAGTAGAACACCGAGAACACCCCGCCGGCCGCCACCAGCGTCAGCGCCGCGATCCACCGTTTGCGCACCCCCGCGATGATCAGCCCGGCGGCCGTGATCACCGCCAGCACCAGCGCCGTCCCGAGGTCCGGTTGGAGCATCACCAGCCCCATCGTGACCCCCGAGGCGAGGAGCGCCAGCCATATGTCCAGCGCGCGCGGCCGATCACTGCCTTCGGCCGGCTGCGCGAGCAGCATCGCGATGATCAGCAGCAGCCCGACCTTGGCGAACTCCGACGGCTGCACCGCGAACCCGCCACCGAGCAGGATCCACGAGTGCGACCCGTTGATCGTCGCACCCAGCGGCGTGATGACCAGCCCCAGCCCTATCAGCGACACCAGGAACACCAGCGGCGCGTATGCCCGCATCGCGCGATGGTCGACCGTCGCCACGATCGCGCACAGGATGATCCCGATCATCTCGTTGAAGACGTGCTTCTTGACCAGCCCCGTCGAGCCCGGGGCCCAGGTTCTGGTGGACGACCAGACGAGCAGCGTGCCGATCACGCACAGCCCGGCCACCGCGACCAGCA
Organism: Nonomuraea sp. NPDC003709; assembly: GCF_040610775.1. Lineage (NCBI taxonomy): Bacteria > Bacillati > Actinomycetota > Actinomycetes > Streptosporangiales > Streptosporangiaceae > Nonomuraea > Nonomuraea sp. NPDC003709. Next base: position 244,007 of record NZ_JBEXMW010000021.1, read on the forward strand.
TCAGGGCATCCAGCCTGCGCACCGTCGAGTTCTCACCGGCGACTCGGCGGAACAGCGACGGCCGCCGGACGGCCACCGTTCGATCGATCACCTCCGCACCTCCATCCCAGCGACCATCCACCCGACCACGCGGCCAGTCACCCACCCGACCACACAGCCGATCACCCACCCGGCCGCCCAGCCGACCACCCCTCCGACCACGCGGCCGACCACCCACCCGCCCGCACCGCGGATCAACCCTCCGGTCTCACGGCCGATCACCTGCCCGCCCGCACGCCGGATCACCCCACCGCCCTCACGACCGACCACCCACGCGTCCGCGCAGCCGATCACCCCTCCGGCCACGCGGCCGACCACCCACCGGCCCGCCGTCCCACCGCCCGGCCGCCGAACCCCACCCCGCCCACCGCCCACCACGGGCCAACCCCTGCGCGCGCCGCCCACCAACCGACCCCGACCCGCACCACCCGCGACGGGCCAGCCTCCACGGCGATCCCCCACCGCCAACCAACGCCTCCGGCCGCCACCCGCCACCGACGCCCACCGGCGATCCAGCCGAGCGGACACCGACCGGCTCCCACGACCACCGGCGGCACCGGCCACCCGACCGCCCGCACCCGGCTCCAGGCTCTGGGCGCTCATCCTCCGGCCACCGTTCCGTCGGGCGAGAAGCTGGGCAACCTCGTCGTGAGCTTCCCACCGGGCACGGCGGGAGGCCGCTTGATGCCGTAGATCCCTTCGTAGATCTCCCGCACGGCAGGCGCCGCCGTCTGCGCGCCCATGCCACCCTGCGAGACCATGACCACGACCACGTACTGCGGATTCTTCGTGGGCGCGAATGACGCGAACCACGAGGTGTCCTGCTTGCCCCAGACCTCCGCGGTGCCGGTCTTGCCGCCAATGCGCACCTTGTCCATCGGGAACCCGGCGAAGGCCCCCGCCGCGGTGCCGTCCGAGGGGACCTGGCTCAGCGCGTTCTTGATGTAGAGCCGTTCCTTCTCGCTGATCGGCAGCTTGCCCACGACCGGCACCGGGATGGTCCTGACGACCTTGCCGTCAGGCCGCACCTGCGCCCACCCGATGCGCGGGCTGCGCAGCTTCCCGTCGCTCACCAGTGCCATGTACGCCCGCGCGAGCTGCATCGGCGTCACCAGCACGTCGCCCTGGCCGATGGAGAAGTTGGCCGAGTCGCCCGGCCGCAGCAGGAACCCCTCGGTGCAGTTCTCCAGCGCGAGCCGTTTGAGGAAGTCGGCCCGCGCCCGGTCCTTGACCTCCGGGTATCCCTTGCGCGACCGCTCGCAGCTCACGGCGTTGATGCGGTTCCACAGGTCCTTCTTCCACGCCCGGTCGGGGATGCGCCCGGAGGACTCGCCCGGTAGGTCCACCCCGGTCGGCCTGCCGAACCCGAACGCCCTGGCCGTGTTGGCGAAGATCTCCTTGGTGGCCTTCTTCGGGTTGCGCCCGCCGTCCTTCAGGTACTGCTCATACGCGGCTTTGTAGAAGATCGTGTCGCACGACTTGACCAGCGCGGTGTGCAGGCTGAGCGAGCCGAGCGAAACGCCGCGGAAGTTGCTGAACGCCCGGTCGCCGACCATGTAGGAGCCGGGGCATTCGTACGTGCCGTTCAGCGGGTATCCGGACCGCAGCATCGCCGACACCGACGAGATCTTGAACGTCGAACCCGGCGCGAACTGGCCGTTGATCGCCCGGGACACGAGCGGCATGTCTGATTTATCCGACAGCAGCCACTGATATCCGCGCGTCGAGATCCCGCCCGCCCAGACCGCCGGGTCGTATCCGGGAGCGCTGGCCAGCGCCACCACCCGTCCCGTACGCGCGTCGAGCACCACCCCCGCGCCGCCGTCAGCCGCCGGCGCGGACTTCATCGCCTTCGCCAGCGCCTTCTCCACCACGGACTGCACCCGCGAGTCGATGCTGGTCACCAGGTGGTCGCCGGGAATCGGGGTGATCTGCTCCTCGACGCCGAGCGCCTTGCCCATCCTGTCGACCTGCACCCTGCGCAGCCCCGACTTGCCGCGCAGCGCCTCGTCGTAGACGTACTCGAGCCCGTCACGCCCCGCCAGGTCCACCCCGGAGAAGCTGGCCTTCAGCCCTTCGCGCTTCTCCAGCTCGGCCTCGGTGACCGGCTGCAGGTAGCCGAGCATCTGCGCCCCGTCGCGCCCGCCGGGGTACTGCCTGACGGAGTGGATCTCCGCCGTCACCCCGGGAAACTCCTCCTGCCGCTCGAGGATCTGCAGCGCCTCCCGAGTATCCACCTTCTCGTCGAGCGGAACCGGCTGGTACGGCGATCCCGTCCAGCAGGGCTTGCGGACTCCCGGCCCGCACGGCGTGATGCGCTGCTGCAGATCGGCGACCGGCCGGCCGAGCACCGCCGACAGCTTGCTCAGCACCTTGAGCCCGCCGTCCTTCATCCTGGTCAGCCTGGTCCGGTCCACGGACACGACCAACGCGGTCTTGTTGCGCACCAACGGCCGCCCGTGCGAGTCGAGGATCTGCCCCCGCACGGCGGGCACGATCACGGCCCGTGTCCTGGTCTCCGTCGCCCGCGTCACGAACTCGTTCCCGCGCACCACCTGCACCTGCCACAGGCGCACGGCCAGCACGACCAGCAACGTCACGACGAGCACCTGCACCAGCAGCAGCCTGGCCCGCATCCGCATCATGTCGAGAACCCCGCCTCCCTGCCCCGTGTGGTCAGCCAGATCACGATGGGGGACACGACCAGCGTGTAGACGATGGTGACGGGCACCTGCTCGGTCAGCGTGGAGATCGTCACCCGGGGATCGGCGATCAGCCCGCTCACGACCGCCGCCAGCAACGGCGCCAGCAGCACGCACAACACCACGGTGGTGACCGGCCCACCCGCGCCACGCCCGGCCACGTAACCGACGAGCGCCAGCACGAACGCGTACTGCCCCACGAGGTGCGCGGTCGGCGGCATGACATCGACGAGCAGCCCGGCGCTGAACCCGAGCACCGCCCCGGACGACGCGCCCCGCCCCAACGCCGCCCCGATCACGGCCAGCAGCACCAGATCGGGCGAGCCCCCGGCCGGCAGGGGAAATCGGTTGACCAACATGACCTGCGCCAGCAAGGCCAACAACACGGACAACCCGCCGATCACCGCGCCCCCTCCCGGGAATCCCTCACAATCCGCCCCGCCCCGCACGCCCGCCCCATGCCCGACCCGCCGGATGGAGCCCGGCCAGGTCGTTCGAGCCGTTCCAGCGAACCGAGCCACCAACGATCCGACCCACCCGCCACCGACGCCCACCGGCGATCCAGCCGAGCAGACACCGACACCCACCACCGATCCGCCCCGGCCACCACCGACGCCCACCGGCCACCGCCGGCCACTCGGACCCGCGCCGACGACCGGACCCGGGCCGGCGACCGGAGCCCACGCGAGCCCGACACCCAAGCCGACGACCTCACCGACTGCCACCCCGGAGCCGAGCTTCCGCGCGGCGCTCGCGGGCCGATCCACCCCGAAGGCCTCCGCACCGCCCGCGCCCAACCCTCGCCAGACGCCGCCACAAGCGCTCTCAGAGACGCGTAGCGCCGACCTCCGATGGAACGCTCCAGACGACCGCTGCCGCCCTGACACGCGCCCACACGCCCGCCAGCACCCCATCTCGCGTCTACGCTCCCGCCAGCACCGCGCCGCGCGCCTGCATGCCCATCAGCACGCCATGTCACGTCCGCACGCCCACCAGCACCCCACACGCCAAGACACCGGCCAGCACCGCACCGTGCGCCCAGATACGCCCCAACACCGCCGCACGCAGCCAGATAGGTGCCAGCATCGCCCCACGCGGTCAGATACGCGTCGGCAGCGCACCTCTCACCCAGACAGCCAGCGCTTCCGCGCGCACCCGGATCACCAAGCCCATTGATCGGCAGGCGCCGTGGAACCGCCCGCCGCCCGATCATCGCGATCCCTCCGTGGCAGGCAGCGCCTTGGCGGGCAGCACCGCGTCACGCGGATCCCGCTTCGGAGCCTCCACCACCACCCCGACCACGTCCAGCGAAGAAAGATCCGCGTACGGACGGGCGTACGCGATCCGGGTCAGCTCCCCCGGCGTCGACTCCACCCGCTCGATCACCCCGATAGGCACCCCCGGCACGTACGGGCTGCCGTTCTGCGAGCCGAAGCTGACGATCCGCGCGCCGCTGGTCAGCGGGGCCGTGGAGTCGAGGAGCCGGAACTGGACGAGCCGCCCGTTCTCCCCCACCCCGTGCACCACACCGATCTCCTTGCCCCCCTCCAGCCGCGCCCCGACGGCCGAGGCCGGGTCGCTGAGGAGCACCACCGTCGAGCTGTGCGGGGCCGCGTTGATCACGCGCCCGACCAGACCGTCGCCGCTCAGCACGGTCATCTCCGTACGGATGCCGTCACTCGTGCCGGCGTCGATCTGCACGGCGTCCTCGAAGCCCGGCAGCCCGCGCCGGGCGACCACGTTGGCCGGGACCACCTTGTATCCGCCCGACCCCGACAGGCCGAGCAACTGCTTGAGCTCCTTGGAGCGGGTCGCGTCGAGCTTGCTGGCGACCAGGCCGGCCCGGAGCTGGGCGTTCTCCGCTTTGAGCGCGTTGATGCGGTCCTGGGCGCCGGGCGCGTCCACAAGAGCGCGGACGAACCCGCTGACGGGGCGCACCAGCCCCCCGCCGAACTGTTCCGCTGTGCCGAACACATAAGCCGCCGCCGTTCGCAGCGGCCGCAGCGGCGAGCTGTTGCCAGTGCGATGGTCGACGGTCAGGATGATCAGGGCTGCCGTCAGCAGCCCGCCCAGGATCAGCCGCGCATGGCGAGAGTCTCTCATCAGTGCCGCGACTCCGGCACCAGGACCTGCTGGAGCGCCTCGAACTCCTCGGCGCACTTGCCGGAGCCGATGGCGACCGAGTCGAGGGCGTTTTCGACCAGGTGCACGGGCATGCCCGTCTCGGCCTTGACGCGCTCGTCCAGCCCCTTGAGCAGGGCGCCCCCGCCGGTGAGCGCGATGCCGCGGTCCATGATGTCGCCCGACAGCTCGGGCGGGCACTTGTCGAGCGTGGTCTTGACCGCGTCGACGATGGCGTTGACCGGCTCCTCGATGGCCTTCCTGACCTCTTCGCTCGACACGACGATGGTCTTGGGCAGCCCGCTGACCAGGTCGCGCCCGCGGATCTCCGCGTGCGACTCCTCGCCGGTCGGGCCGGCCGAGCCGATGGCGATCTTGATCTCCTCGGCGGTGCGCTCGCCGAGCATCAGCGAGTATTCCTTCTTGGCGAACGCGATCACCGCCTGGTCGAGCTCGTCGCCGCCGATCCTGATGGACTGGCTGGTGACCACGCCGCCCATCGAGATGATCGCCACCTCGGTGGTGCCCCCACCGATGTCGACCACCATGTTTCCGGTCGGCTCGTGCACCGGGAGCCCGGCCCCGATGGCGGCGGCCATGGGCTCCTCGACGATGTAGACCTTCCTGGCGCCTGCCTGGTACCCGGCTTCCTTCACCGCGCGCTGCTCCACGCTGGTGATGCCGCTCGGCACGGCGATGATGATGCGCGGCTTGGCGAGATGCCGACGTCGGTGCACCCTCTGGATGAAATATCGCAACATCCGCTCAGTCACATCGAAGTCGGCGATCACGCCGTCTTTGAGCGGGCGGACGGCGACGATGTTGCCAGGCGTACGACCGATCATCCGCTTGGCCTCGATGCCGACCGCCACGATCTTGCCCGTGGCGGTGTTGATCGCTACGACTGAGGGCTCGTTGAGCACGATGCCCCGGCCGCGCACGTAGACCAGCGTGTTGGCGGTGCCCAGGTCGACCGCCATGTCACGGCCGAGAAACGCGAGCTTGCTGCCCATGGGGAACGGAGCCCTCCGTAACGTCGTTCGCGAATGATTACGGATCGAATTCGAATCGTAACGTGACGTACCCACCGATGGGCGCAATGAGCCCTCGCGCCCCACAAAAATCTCCAGCCCCTACCTCAACCGCAATTTTGCCCGGATTGCACCACAACACCCAAAGGCTTGCTGGAACGATCCAAAACGCCCATCGGCTCGAGGCCTCACGTATCGACCCTGCCAACCGTACGCGGAAGCGCCGACAAAATCCCGCCCCCGCCACGCCCACGAATCGGCCCCGCACACCAAGACCTCGCCACCCTACGACAGGCGCCCGACAAAAACGCGCGCCCGCGCAGCGACATGCTGCGCGGGCGCGGATTGGCGAGGCGAATCGCCTAGAAACGGTCAGGGAAGAAGATCTTGATCTCCCTGGCGGCGGACTCGGGCGAGTCGGAGCCGTGGACGACGTTTTCGCCGATCTCGAGGGCGTGGTCGCCGCGGATCGTGCCGGGGGCCGACTTGACCGGGTCGGTGGCGCCGGCCAGCGCGCGGAACGCCTCGACGGCCCGCGGGCCCTCGAGGACCAGGGCGACGAGCGGCCCCGACGTGATGAACTCGACGAGCTCACCGAAGAACGGCCGCTCGGAGTGCTCGGCGTAGTGCGACTTGGCGGTGTCGGCGTCGAGGGTGCGCAGGTCCATCGCCACGACCTTGAGGCCCTTGCGCTCCACACGGGCGATCACGTCACCGATGAGGCCGCGCTTAACCCCGTCGGGCTTGATCAGGACAAGAGTGCGCTCGGACACTTGGAGTTCTCCTTCGAACAGAGTGAGGATCGCGATCACGGGCGCCCGGCCCGGCCGCGGGATGCTTCGCGGGGGACGGGCCCACGCGTCGCCGTGGCTTGGGCCTCAGCTTACCGTCCCGCGCCCCCACCCTCGTTTTCCTACCGAACGGCGTCATGGAGAGGTGGTGTCCTCGGGCGATTGGCCCTGCGGCGGCACGGCGGGCACCGAACCGGCAGATTCGTCCTCATCCTCCGCCTCCTCCGCAGGCGACGCGGACGCCGGCTCTTCGGGCCTGGCGGCACCCCGCCGGGCCATCACGGTGGAGAGCACGATGACCAGCACCACGAGGAAGCCGCCGATCAGGGCCCACGAGTGCAGCGCGCCGACGAAGCTGTCCACCAGCTCCTGGGCCGACGAAACCCCGTCCAGCATCGCCATCTGCACACCCGTACCGAGCAGGAACCCCGCCAGCACCCCCGCGACGCACAGCGAGAGCCCGAAGACGGCCGTCCCGACCCCCACCTCCTGCAGCGCCGACGTCAACGCCACCGCTGCCCCCACCGCGAGCAGCGTGAACGGCACGGCCAGCACCAACCCGTCGGCCGACGGCACGACGAGCCGCACCGAGGACAGCCCCACGACCATCGCGAGCAACCCGAAAGGCACCAGCCACCGCCCGGGGGCCGGCGCGAACCGCCGCACGGCCGCGGCAGCGCCGACGGCGAGCAGCCCGGCCACCGCGAACGGCACCCAGAGCCCCCGCAGCCCCGGCCCGCCGAGCCCGCCCATCTCCACCAGCGTGACCTGCGCCGCGCTGGGCAGCAGCACCACGCCGACCGCCACCATGGAGTACGCCAGCGTACGGCTCTCCGTAGCCCCTATCGTGGCCAGCCCCAGCAGCCCGGCCACGGCGACCACCGCCAGCACGATCACCGGCATGGCCCGCCACCCCTCGGTCGCGGTGCTGATCGCCACGACCGCGATGCCCGCCGCCGGCACGGCGGCCAGCAGCAGCCGGCTCCGCTCCCCGTCGTTGAGCATCGGCGTGGCCGGCCGCCCGAGCAGGATCCAGATGAGCAGGTACGCGCCCGCCAGGGCCAGCGCGATCCCCGTCAGCATCGGGTACGGCTGCAGCGTGACCTTCCAGCTGCTCGCCTTGTCGAGCGGCCACAGCGCCAGCGCCTCGGCCGCGAGCAGGCTCACGCTGAACACGCCCACCCACAGCGCCCGCAACACCAGCGCCCGGCCCCAGACGGCCGCCAGCGTGGCGGGCACGACCAGGCCCGCCCCGACGCCGCGCAGCACCCGCACGACTCCGGCGAGGAGCTCCGAGCCCGCGTACCCACCGGCGACGTCGGACAGGGCCACCAGGGCCAGCCCCAGCAGCACCACGTGAACCACCTGCACGCGCCGCAGCACCACCGCCGCCAGCGGTACGGTCAGCATCAGCGCGGGCAGGGCGAGCCCGTGCGTGCGCATCAGCCCGACCTGGTCGACGTCGCCGGGCAGCAGCTTGGCGACGACGGAGAGCGTATTGGGAACGGTGACGATCGCCAGCGGCAAGGCGGCAACGACAAGCAGCCCGAGCGTCACATCGAGCAGCCATGGGACCCTGGGCCCGGCCGACCGCTGAATCGGGGGGACGGTCATGCGCCGACTTTAGCGGGAAGTAGCGCCCTCAACACGCCGAGCGACGATAATCGCCGTGATCCACAGCGCCGCGAAGATCGCGCCGAGGAAGAACATCATCGGCACGAGGAAGCCCGTGCAGATCGCCAGCACCTGTACGAGGCTGCCGAGGATGTAGCCGAACGGCCGCTTGAGCAGGCCCGCGGCGACCACGCACAGCACCGCCAGCCCGATGCCGGCGGTCACCGCGAGCGCGGGCGCCACCCCGCCCACGGTGATCGCCACGGGCGTGATCAGCCCCGCCACGATGGCCTCCATGCCGAGCACGCTGGCGCCCAGCCTGCGCATACCTGGAGTCACCTGGAAATTCATCGTGAACCATCCGCCTTGAGCAGCTGCCGCGCGTCACCCGCCGTCACGACCGACCCGGTGATGAACACGCCCGTGCCGCTGAACTCGCCGTCGGCGTCGGCGACGCCGATAGCCTGGTCGATGGCGTCGTCGAGCCGCTCGACCACGTGTACGCGCTCCTCGCCGAACAGCGGCTCGGCCAGGGACGCCAGCTCCTCCGGCGACATGGACCTGGGCGAGGAGTTACGCGTGACGATGATCTCGTCGAGCATCGGTTCGAGCAGCTCGAGCAGCGCGTCGACGTCCTTGTCCCGCATGACCGCGAGGACCCCGACGACCTTGGCGAAGTCGAACGCCTCGTGCAGCCCCTCCAGGGTCGCCTGCATGCCACCCGGGTTGTGGGCCGCGTCGATCACGACCGTCGGCGTCCGCCGCACGACCTCCATCCGCCCCGGCGAGGCGGCCTGCGCGAACGCCTGCCGTACGAGATCGACGTCGAGCGGGTCGTCACCGCCGGTCAGCGCCTCGACGGCGGCCAGCGCGCAGACCGCGTTGCTCGCCTGGTGCGCGCCGTAGAGCGGCAGGTAGACCTCGTCGTAGACCCCCTTGAGGCCGCGCAGGGTGAGCAGCTGCCCGCCGATGGCCACCTCCCGGTTGAGCACGCCGAACTCGAGCCCCTCACGGGCCACGACCGCTCCGACCTCGGCGGCCCGCCGCATGAGCACCTCGGCCGCGGCCAGCTCCTGCTGGGCGAGCACGGTGGTCGAACTGGGCTTGATGATGCCCGCCTTCTCACCGGCGATGCTGGGGATGTCGGGACCCAGACGGTCAGTGTGATCGAGCGAGATGGGCGTGATCACGGACACGAGGCCATCGGCGACGTTCGTCGCGTCCCAGGACCCGCCCATGCCGGCCTCGATCACCGCGACGTCGACCGGGGTGTCGGCGAAGGCGGCGAAGGCCATGGCGGTCAGCAGCTCGAAGAACTGGATGCGCCGCCCCTGGGTGTCGGTCAGCTCGACATACGGGATGATCTCCTCGTAGACCTCCGCGAACCGCTCCTCGCTCAGCGGCTCTCCGTCCACCGTGATCCGCTCGCGCACCGACACCAGATGAGGGCTGGTGAACCGCCCCACTCTGAGATTGCGCTCCTTGAGCAGAGCCTCGGTGAGCCGGGCCGTGCTCGTCTTTCCGTTGGTGCCCGCGATGTGTATGACCGGGTACGCCCTCTGCGGCGAACCGAGCACATCAAGAAGGGCCGCGATCCTGTCGAGCGTCGGCTCGAAATCCCACTCGACGCCGCGCTCCATGATCGCGCGTTCTACCGCACGATAATCCACCCCTTAACCCTACTGACCGCCGGCAGCGGTCCCGACCGGGGGCCGTGACGGCACAAAAAAAAGGGGGTCCGACGCACAAGGCGTCGAACCCCCTCCAAAGATTGTCCGGCGGCGACCTACTCTCCCACACCCTCCCGAGTGCAGTACCAT
>NZ_JBEXMW010000022.1:0-247586 GCF_040610775.1 Nonomuraea sp. NPDC003709
CGGTTACATTCCGAACCCGGAAGTTAAGCTTCTCTGCGCCGATGGTACTGCACTCGGGAGGGTGTGGGAGAGTAGGTCGCCGCCGGACAATCTTTATAGAAATGGCCCCACGCCGGTGCGTGGGGCCATTTCTTGTTTTGCGGGCTAATCCGCCGCCCGCACCAGCTCGGCCAGGTGTGACCTGGGCGGCCGCGTCTCTCCCACCTTGGTGTGGCGCCCCGTCCGGGTGTCCACGCGGAAGATGATTTCGTGGAACAGCTCGGCCGTCCCGCATTTCAGCAGAACCTCCCGAGAGCCGGCCCACCGGCTGACGTCGCAACTGCTCGCCCGGTCCTTCAACGGGAGCGAGAGACGTACGTCATGGAGTGCCTTTCCGGTCCCGGTGTCGATGGTGACCAGCCGGGCCGGGCGGATGTCGGCGCCGCCCGCCGGGAAGTTCCTGGAGACGACCTGCGCGGCCTGGCCCGTCCCGTCCGGGGTCAGGGCGCCGGTCGCCTCGACGGCGCGGAGGCGGGCCGGCAGCGGCTTCGTGGTGGTCCCCGAGGCGTCCATGACCGAGAACGACTTGTCGTCCTCCACCATGAGCCTCGATCCGTCGTCGTCCAGCCGGTCCAGCCAGGAGCCCTCAGGCAGCCGCCACACCGTGCGGCCGGTGGCGACGTCCACGACAAAGCTCGGAGGCTCGTCCACGCCGTCCCAGCCCGCCACGTAGTCCACGTACAGCCAGCGCCCCTTGCCCAGCAGCGCGGGCCGGTACGCGAGCCGGTCCCCGTCCACTCCGGGCGCGGCTTCCTGGACCGCACGGACGGTTCCCCCCACCAGGTCCCGGACCACGAGGCGGCCGTCGCCGGCCCGCTGGTAGGCCAGGTAGCGGCCGTCCGCGGTCAGGTCCACGTAACCGCGCTCCACCGCGTCCGTGAGCTGCCACGTCTTCCCGCCGGACGTCACCACGGACCAGTGGGCGCACTCGTCGTGCGGCCCCTCGTCCTCGGCGTTGTCGCACAGGTACGCGTAGGCAGCGGCCTCGCCAGGAGCCGGGCGGGGCCGCTGGTCCGGAGCGCGGACGGTGGTCCACAGCGGGACCAGGGCCGCGCCGGCCGCCACCACGGCGGCGATCGCTATGAGCTTCTTCATGGCACCCCTCCATCAGGTTGGATGCCGCCGAGGTCCTAGCGGTTTTCGAGGAGGGGCTCGATGCGATAGGGGACCTGGGTGGACAGGGCGATGGTCGTGTCCGTGCGCTGCACCGCCGGGGACGCCAGGATGCTGGCGATGATCTCCTGCAGGTGTTCGGTGGTGTGCGCGACCACCCGGCACAGCAGGTCGTGCTGGCCGCTCGTACCGTGCACCTCCAGGATCTGAGGTACGGCACGCAGCGCCTCCACCGCCTCCGACAGCCGCCCCTGGGCGATCTGCAGCCACACGAACGCCAGGATGGGGTAGCCGGCGCCGGCCGGTGACACGGTCGGGCCGAAATCCTCGATCACGCCTCTCGCCGTCAGCTTCTCCACCCGGGCCTGTACGGTGCCGCGCGCCACCCCCAGCAGCCGGGCCAGCTCCGTCAGGCCGACGCGGGGATGGACGCGCATGGTCACCAGCAACCTGGCGTCGAGATCGTCCATGGCGGACCCTCCCTGAACTGTGCGATTCGAGCAGAAGATGTGAGTTTGGGGAGGCGAAATCAAGCGTATCGCGCAGCAAAACTGGTCGCTGTTGTCAAGAGAACGCGGAATTGCTGTCATTTGGAGCATGTTCGAGGAAGCACAGTACTTCGCCCCTGTCGCAGCCCAGGAGGACGGGTCGGTGGTGGTGGAGCTGGCCGCGTCTCATCCGGGGTTCGCGGACGCGGTCTACCGGGCGCGGCGGAACGCGATCGCGGGGCTGGCCGTCAACCACCGGCGGGGGACGCCCATTCCGGCGGCCGAGTACACCGAGGAGGAGCACGAGGTCTGGGCCCTGGTCACCAGGGAGCTGGCGGTCAAGCACGCCAAGTACGCCACAGCCGAGTACCTGGACGGCGCCGCGCAGTTGGGGCTGCCGAAGGAGCGGATCCCGCAACTCGAAGAGGTCTCGCGGCTGCTGGAGCCGCTGACCGGGTTCCGGTATCTGCCCGCCGCGGGGCTGGTGCCGCTGCGCGACTTCTACGGGGTGCTGGCCGACGGGTTCTTCCACTCGACGCAGTACATCCGGCACCACTCCGTGCCCTTCTACACGCCGGAGCCCGACGTCGTCCACGAGGTGATCGGCCATGCCAACGCGCTGGCCGCCCCCCGGTACGCCGCCCTGTACCACCTGGCGGGGCAGGCCGCGCGGCGGGTGGAGTCCGAGGAGGCGCTGGAGTTCGTGTCGAAGGTCTTCTGGTTCACGATGGAGTTCGGGGTCATGGCGGAAGGAGGCGAGCTCAGAGCGTACGGAGCGGGGATCCTCTCGTCGTACGGGGAGATCGAGGAGTTCCGCGGCATGGACGTCAGGCCGCTGGACCTATCCGCCATGGGGACGACGCACTACGACATCACGAAATATCAGGACGTGCTGTTCCGGGCCGAGTCCCTCCAGCACCTGGAGGATGTCGTAGGGGACTTCTGGGCCACGTGCGACGACGATGCGATCGCGAAATTGATCGCCGCCGACATCTAGCGGCCTGTCACGATTTTTCGTGATAATGCGTCAATGATCGCGGGCCGCGGCCAGGCGATACCACGAGCGGTCATCGCCCTCGCCCTGCTCACAGCTCTCTTACCGACGCCTGCCCGGGTCCGGGCACAGCCGCCCGCTCCCGCCCGGCGGGAAGCGGTCCTGGGCGTACGCGAGGCGGCCTTCGGGGCGCGGCTGGAGCAGGTCGCGGCCGAGGAGAACCTGGCGCCGATCCCGGCCGAGCGGATCGGCAAGCGGCTCGACCACTACCTCGCGGGCCGGTCCGGGCAGGTCACCGCCATGGTCAAGGATCTGACGACCGGCCGGCTCTACCGCTACCACCCGGGCGAGCGCCTGATCACCGCCAGCACGGCCAAGGTGCAGATCCTCATGGCGCTGCTGCTGCGGACCTCGTGGAAGAGGCTGCCGGCGGCCGTCCGGCACGACGCCGACATCATGATCCGCTACAGCGACAACCACGCCGCCGACCGCCTCTGGTCACGCATCGGCGGCGCGCCCGGCTTCACCAAGGCAGGCAGGAAGCTGGGCCTCAAACACACCCAGGGCGTCCCAGGCGAGTGCGTTGACCTGTATTGCTGGGGAATCACCCGAACGTCGGTGGACGACCAGATCCGCCTCATGCGGGCCCTGGTGTCCGGCAAGAGCCCGCTGAAGGCCAAGGACCGCGATCAGGTGCTGAAGCTCATGGGTCACGTCGTGGCGGGCCAGAACTGGGGCATCAGCGCCGCCGCGTGCGCGGGCAACCGCGTGGCGCTGAAGAACGGCTGGCTCAAGCACGTCTCGAACAAGCTCTGGGCCACGGTCAGCGTGGGCCTGATCAGGGGCGACGGCCACGCCTACGCCGTTGCCGTACTCACCGAGGGAAGTCCCGAGGTGGGGTACGGCATAGCGACGGTCGAAGGCGTGACGAAGCGGATTATGCAGGACTTCCGGACGTGCCAGGCGTGACCAGGCGGTAGCCGACGCCCCGGACGGTCTGGATGAGCTGGTCGTCCTCGTCGCCCAGCCGGGCGCGCAGGCGTTTGACGTGCACCGCGATCGTGTTCGTCGAGGTGTTGGCCGCGGCGTGCCACACGTGGCGCATGATCTGCTCGCGGGTCACCGTGCGATCGGCGTTGCGCATCAGGTAGTGCAGTAATTCGAACTCCCGCAGGGGCAGGTGGACCGCTCGCCCGCCCACCCGTACCTGGTAGGCCTGCACGTCCAGCTCGACCCCGCCCACGGCGAGCACCTGGCGCCCGCCGGGCGAGGCCGCCTGGATGAACGGCAGCAGCTCCGCCACCCGGTAGGGCCGGGCCACGCAGGCGGCCGCGCCGGCGGCGAGCGCGCGTACCGCCTGCTCGGCGTGGCCCTCGCCGACGCCGAGCAGGACGGGTACGGCGCGCGCCAGCCGTACCGCGCGGACGAACTCCACCGCGTCTATGACCGGCAGCGTGGCCGAGACGAGCACCACGTCAGGCTGCAGGGCTCCCGCCTGGAGAAGGCCCTGAGCCCCGTCGGGCGTGCCTGTGACGGACACGCCCTCCCGTTCGAGCGCCGTGGCGAGGTCTTCCACGACCGCGCCGTCGGGGTCGGCGATGAGCAGTACGGGCTTCGTCCGCGCGTCCCCGATCACCGTGGATGCCGCCTGCTGTTGGGTCATCAGCCGAAGCGCCCCGTGATGTAATCCTCTGTTGCCTTCTGGGACGGGTTGGTGAACATGCGGGACGTCTCGTCCATCTCGATCACCTTGCCGGGCTTGCCCTGCTCGGCGAGGTTGAAGAACGCGGTCCTGTCGCTCACCCGGGCGGCCTGCTGCATGTTGTGGGTGACGATGACGATCGTGTACTCGTCCTTGAGCTTGGCCATCAGGTCCTCGATGGCCAGCGTGGAGATCGGGTCGAGCGCCGAGCACGGCTCGTCCATCAGCAGGACCTGCGGCTTGACCGCGATGGCCCGGGCGATGCAGAGACGCTGCTGCTGACCGCCCGACAGGCCGGCGCCCGGCTTGTTCAGGCGGTCCTTGACCTCGTTCCAGAGGTTGGCGCCCTTGAGCGACTCCTCCACGACCCCGTCGAGCTGCGACTTGCCGACCCGGCCGTTGAGCTTGAGGCCGGCGGCCACGTTCTCGTAGATCGACATCGTGGGGAACGGGTTGGGGCGCTGGAAGACCATGCCGATCATCCGGCGCACCGAGACGGGCGCGACGGTGGGGGCGTACAGGTCCTCGCCGTCGAGCAGGACCTTGCCATCCACCCGGGCGCCCGGGATCACTTCGTGCATGCGGTTGAGCGTGCGCAGGAACGTCGACTTGCCGCACCCGGACGGGCCGATGAACGCGGTGATCGAACGGGGTTCGATGGTCATCGACACGTCCTCGATCGCCTTGTGCGACCCGTAGTACGCGTCGAGACCCGAGACCTGGATCTGCTTGGACATTGCGGCGGTTACCCCCTATCGGCCCCTGGCGGGCGCACGCCACCAGGCGATCAGGCGCGCCACCAGGTTGAGCAGCATGACGATCAGGATGAGCGTGAGGGCGCCGGTCCACGCCCGGTCGATGGCGGTGTCGTTCGGGCGGGCCGCCTGGTCGAACACGAAGAGCGGCAGGCCCATCTGCGGTCCGGTGAACGGATCGTTGTTGATGGAGTTGGTGAAGAACACCGTCATCAGCAGCGGCGCGGTCTCGCCGGCGACGCGGGCCACGGCCAGCATGACGCCGGTGACGATGCCGGTGAGCGCCGTCGGCAGCACGACCTTCATGATCGTGCGCCACTTGGCCACACCCAGCGCGTACGAGGCCTCTCGCAGGTCGTTGGGCACGAGCCGGAGCATTTCCTCGGCCGATCTGACCACGGTCGGCATCATCAGGATCGACAGCGCGAGCGCGCCCGCCCAGCCGGAGAACTGGAAGCCCAGGACGAGGATCCAGAACGCGAAGACGAACAGACCGGAGACGACCGAGGGAATGCCGGTCATGACGTCCACGAAGAAGCTGATCGACCGGCTCAGCCGGCCGCCGTTGCCGTACTCGACCAGGTAGATCGCGGTGAGCAGGCCGATGGGGACCGAGACGGCCGAGGCGAGCAGGACCTGCTCCAGCGTCCCGATGATCGCGTGGTACGCGCCGCCGCCCGCGTCACGGGCGCCGATGCCGCGCATCGAGTGGGTCAGGAACTCGAGGTCGAAGCGGGCCAGGCCGTTGGAGATGACCAGCCAGAGCACCGAGATGAGCGGCACGACGGCCAGCCCGAACGCCAGGTAGACCAGCCCCTGGACGATCTTGTCCTTGACCCGGCGGCTGGTCGAGATGTGCTGGATTGCTGTCATGCGCCGGCCCTCGAGTACTCTTTGCGGCGGTTGATGATCAGGCGCGCTCCCATGTTCACCAGCAGGGTGATGACGAACAGCACCAGACCGGAGGCGATCAGCGCCCCGCGGCCGATCTGGGTCGCCTCGCCGAAGCCGTTGGCGATGTTCGCCGCGATGCTGTTGGCGTGGGGCGTCAGGATCTCGAAGGTGATGTCGAAGGTCGCGGGGAAGATCAGCGCGACCGCGATGGTCTCGCCCATGGCGCGGCCGAGGCCGAGCATGGCGGCGCTGATGACGCCCGGGCGGCCGAACGGCAGCACGGCCATCCTGATCATCTCCCAGCGGGTGGCGCCGAGCGCCAGGGCCGCCTCTTCGTTCATCTTCGGAGCCTGGAGGAACACCTCACGCGAGATCGCCGCGATGATCGGCAGGATCATGATCGCCAGCACGATCGAGCCCGCGAGCATGGTCTTGCCGCCGATGGCGCCCTCTCCGGCGAACAGCGGGAACCAGCCGAAGGTCTCGTTGAGCCACTGGGACGGCTCTCGGATCAGCGGCACCAGGAACGCCAGGCCCCACAGGCCGTAGACCACACTGGGCACGGCGGCGAGCAGGTCGACCAGGTAGCCGAGCCCCGAGGCCAGGCGGCGGGGCGCGTAGTGGGAGATGAACAGCGCGACGCCGACCGCGATCGGGGTGGCGATGACGAGCGCGAGTGTCGAGCTGAGGACGGTCCCGAACGCCAGGGCGGCGATGCCGAACACCTTCTGGCCGTTGGGGTCCCAGGTCAGCTCGAAGAAGAAGGACGCCTTGTTCGCCTGCAGGGCGGGGATCGCCTCGCTGATGAGGAACACGGCGATGGCCGCCATGATCGCCAGCAGGAGGACGCCCGCCGCCGTGGAGAGGAAGCGGAAGGGGCCTTCACCATGGCTGCGCCGCGAGGCGGACCGGCTCATGGCCGGTCCGCCGTCACGGGTCTTCAGATCGTTGGCCATCGGCGGCTAGGAGATCGCCTCGACAGCGGTGCGGACCTTGGTGAGCAGGTCGCCGGCCAGCGGGGCGTAGCCCAGCTCCTTCAGGGCCGCCTGACCCTCGTCACTGGCGGTGTAGGTGAGGAAGCCCTTGACCAGCTTCGTCTCCTCCGCCGACAGGCCCTTCTCGCAGGTGATCTCGTAGGTCACCAGGACGATCGGGTAGGCGCCCGGGGTCTTGGTGGCGTAGTCGATCGACAGGGCGAGGTCGTTGCCGGTGCCCTTGATCGTGGCGGTCTCGATCGTCTTCGCCGCGCTCTCGGGGGTGAGCTCGACGAACTCGTTGGCGCCGTTGGAGACCTTGGCCTTCTGCAGCGACGAGTTCTCGGCGTAGGAGAGCTCGACGTAGCTGATCGCGCCCTCGGTGTCCTTCACGGAGGAGGCGATGCCGTCGGAGCCCTTGGCGCCCTGGCCCTTGGCCTCGGCGGGCCACGCCTTGGCGGGCTCGTAGGCCCAGCCGGCGGTGGCCTTGAGGAACTTGGTGAAGTTGTCGCTGGTGCCCGACTCGTCCGAGCGGTGGAACGCCTGGATCGGGGTGGAGGGCAGCTTGGCGCTGGGGTTGTCCGCCTTGATCGCGGCGTCGTCCCACTTGGTGATCTTGCTGTCGAAGATGCCGCCGAGGGTCTTCGGCGACAGCTGCAGGCCCTCGACGCCGGGCAGGTTGTAGACCACCGCGATGGGGCCGGTCACCATCGGGATGTTGATGGCCTTGCCGGTCTTGCAACGGGCGTCGGCCTGCGCGGGCTGGTCATCCTTCAGCGCCGAGTCGGAGCCGGCGAAGGCCACCGTGCCCTGGATGAACGCCTGCACACCCGCGCCGGAGCCGCTGGGCTGGTAGTTGAGGGTGACACCGGGGTTCGTGGCCGTGAAGTTCTTCGTCCACTCGGTGATCGCGTTGGCCTGGGCCGAGGAGCCCGCGGCGTTGATCGTACCGCTCAGACCATTGTCATTGCCCGCGGCGGGTGCACTGGCGGAGGTCGTGCTGCCAGCGGGGGCATTGTTGTCTGTGCCGCACGCAGCGAGGGAGAGCGCGCCGACGACGGCTACGGCGGCGAGCCGGCCTGCATACTTCACGGTTGGGTTTCCTCCCACTTGGTCCTTAGTCGCCATGAAAGCTATGCACCGAAGGTGACCGCAGCCCCCTGACAAGGGTGAACGTTCGGTGAACGGGCCCGGTCGCCCCCATGATGGGAGTTATGACTTATCGCGTATGCCTGGTGTGCATGGGCAACATCTGCCGATCCCCCATGGCGGAGGTGGTGCTCCGCCAGACGCTCGCCGAGCGCGGGCTGGGCGACCGCGTCACCGTGGAGAGCGCCGGAACCGGCGGTTGGCACGCCGGGGACCCCATGGACGAGCGGGCACTGGCCATCCTCGGACAGCACGGCTACGACGGCTCGGCGCACCGGGCCCGGCAGTTCACCAAGGACTGGTTCGACCGGTACGACCTGGTGCTGGCCATGGACCAGGACAACCTCGCCAATCTGCGGCGGATGGCGCCGGTGGGGGCGGAGGTGCGGCTGTTCCGGTCGTTCGATCCCGCGGCGGAGGAGGGGGCCGAGGTGCCCGATCCGTACTACGGGGGCCCCGAGGGCTTCGAGGAGGTGCTCGCGCTGGTCGAGTCGGCCTCCGAGGGGCTGGCCAAGCACATCGCCGATGAGATCGGCTGATGAACTGGACAGCGGAACTCGGCTCGTCGCACGGCCGGCGGCTGCTGAAGGGTGTGCTGGACGACGGGCGTGAGGTGTTCGCCAAGACCGGGGCCGCCTCCGAGGTGTTCGCCTCGGAGGCGGCCGGGCTGCGGTGGCTGGGGGAGGCCGCCGTGGTGCCCGAGGTGGTGGAGGTGGGGCCCGATCGGCTGGTGTTGTCATGGGTACGCGAGGAGGCGCCCAGCGCGGCGGCGGCCGAGCGGTTCGGGCGTTCGCTGGCCCGGCTGCACCGGGCGGGGGCGGCCGGCTTCGGCGCGCCGTGGCCGGGGTTCATCGCCGACCTGCCGATGGACAACTCGCCCTGCTCGGACTGGCCCGGCTTCTACGCCTCCCGGCGGGTGCTGCCGTTCCTGCGGCAGGCGCGGCTGCCTGCTTCGGACGCGGCGCTGGTCGAGCGGGCCGTGGAGAGGTTCGCCGAGGTCGCGGGGCCTGCGGAGCCGCCGGCGCGGATCCATGGGGACCTGTGGAACGGGAACGTGCTGTGGTCGGGCGGGTCGGGCGTGCTGATCGATCCGGCGGCCCATGGCGGGCATCGGGAGACCGATCTGGCCATGCTGGCGCTGTTCGGGCTGCCGTACCTCGATCGGGTGCTGGGGGCGTACCAGGAGGAGTTTCCGCCGGCGGAGGGGTGGCGGGGGCGGGTGCCGCTGCACCAGCTGCATCCGCTGCTCGTTCATGTGGTGTTGTTCGGAGGGTCCTATCGTGACGGGCTGATGAACGCGGTCCGGGCCGTGCTCGCGCTCTAGCCGTTCTTGCGCTTGCGGTAGGCGCGTTGCTGGCAGGCGCGGGAGCAGTAGACGCGGGGGCGGCCGGACGGCGCCGGCTCCAGCGGGGTGCCACACTCGGGGCATCCTGAGCTTTCATCACGACTTTCGTCACGCTCTCGGATGAGGGCCTCGACGCCGTCGAGCTGGCGGCGCAGGCCGAACTCGAACGAGTCCTCGGGGTGGTCCCAGCCGCCCTCCGTCCAGAGACGGGAAAGGGTGGGGAAACTGTTGAGGCGCTCGTAGAGGGCGTCGCGGCTGCCCCACCAGTCCTGCTCGGACACGCCGCTGCGGCGCTCCTCGCGCCGGGTCTCGACCAGGGTCAGCGCCTCGGCGTCCACGAACCGGCCCAGCATGCCCACGACGGCGATCACCTCGGAAGGGCGCAGGCTGGTGCCGGTGAGGGTGCTCAGCGTGTGCTCGTAGTAGGCGATGGCGTTGGGGCCGGGAAGGTGGCGGGTGCCGCGTACCTCGGCCAGCCATGGGTGCCGCCGGCGCAGTTGCCAGCCCTGCCTGGCCGCGGCCTCCAGCCGCATCCGCCACCCCTGCCCTGTCTCGGGCTCTTCGGGGGTGTTTGCCCGTTCGCTGTAGGCCTCGTCGACCATCAGGTCCACGAGCTGGTCGCGGCCGGGGACGTGGCGGTAGAGGGACATGGTCGTGAACCCGAGCCGGTCGGCGACCTTGCGCATCGACAGGCCCTCCAGGCCCTCCGCGTCGGCGATCTCGATGGCGGCCCGCACGATCCTGCCCAGGCTCAGGCCGGGCCGCGGCTCGCGATCCTGCTCCCCCCAGAGCAGTTCGACTTCGGGGTCGGTTGTCATGTCGCCTCCTCTTGTTTATGGTGTCTACTACGTGTACGGCATAAACAGCAAAGGCGGTCTGTGATGTTCCACTTCCACGTCGCACCCTCAGGCGACGACTCGGGTCCCGGCTCGGCCGACCACCCGTTCGCCACCCTCGAACGCGCGCGCTCCGCGGCCCGCGAGGTGGCCGGCGGCGCCAACGTACACCTCCGGGGCGGGATCCACGTGCTGACGGAGCCGTTCTCGCTCGGCGAGGCCGACTCCGGGACGGTGTACCAGGCGCACGGGTACGGCACTCCCGAGCAGGAGGAGGCGGTGGTGAGCGGCGGCCGGCCGATCACGGGGTGGCAGGTGCGGGACGGCGTCTGGACGGCGGAGGTCGGCGACCTCGACACCCGCCAGCTCTACGTGGACGGCCGCCGGGCCGAGCGCGCCTGGATCGCCGGCCTGCCCGGCGACGCTCGGGCGACCGCCACCGGTTACGTCACGGACGAGCCGCTCGGGTGGCGGAGCCCGGGGGACGTCGAGTTCGTCCACCGGGGGGTCTATCCGTGGACCGAGGCGCGCTGCGGGGTGGCGTCGGTGTCCGGGGACACGGTGGTCACGATGGCGCAGCCGGCGTTCGGGTGGGCCGCCGAGCTGTACAACTCGGTCTGGGCGGGGCAGACGTCGAGCGGTCCGGGGCTGCCGACCAGGATCGAGAACGACCCGAGCTTCCTGCGCGAGCCCGGGACCTTCGTGCTCGACCGCTCGCGGCCCGGGCGCCACGTGCTGCTCTACCTGCCCCTCCCCGGGGAGGATCCCGCTCGTACGCGGGTGGTGGCGGCGGTCCTGGAGACGCTGCTGAGCGTGGCGGGGGCGCGGGACGTGGCGTTCAAGGGACTGGTGTTCGCGGACGCGACGTGGCTGCGGCCGAGCCGCCCGGAGGGGTTCCTGCACTATCACGGGAACGGCTACTACGAGGGCGGCGGTGTCGAGACGGCGGTGCTCGGCGAGGGCGCATCCGTGACGTATCCGACCGCGTCCGTGACGATTCCCGCGTGCGTGACGTTCGAGGACGCGGTCGGGGCGGAGATCGAGGGCTGCCGGTTCACCCGGCTCGGGGCGACGGGGCTTGGGGTTTCCGGCGGCGCCGAGGTCGTGGTGCGGACCTGCGACTTCGACACCCTGTCGGGCGGCGGCATCGTGATGTCCGGGACGCGGAACGCCTCTGTCGAGGACAACAAGGTTCACCACATCGGGCTCGAATACAGCGGCTCACCGGGAATCGGCGTGACGGGCACGTACGGATGCGTCGTCGCCAACAACGAGGTCACGGACGTCCCGCACTGCGGCATCACCGTCGGCCCAGGGGAGGGGACCCAGGTCCTGCGCAACCTCACCGTGGACACCATGGGGACGCTGGCCGACGGGGGTGGCATCTACCTGTCCGGGGTGCAGGGTGACTCGGCTGACAACCAGGCCCTGGTCCAGGGGAACGTCATCAAGGACACGCGGACGCCGTACAACTTCGGGCTCTACACCGACTACGGCGCCTCGTGGGTGACGGTCGAGGGGAACGTCGTCATGCGGGCCGACAACACCTCCGTCCTGGAGGTCGGGCCGCCGCTGGAGAACGTGATCTACCGGGGCAACTTCTGGGACGCCGACCCCATCGGCCACGACAACCCGCCGAGCGGGGTCCGTTACGAGGACAACGTGACGATCAAGGACGGCGCCGCGCTGGACGCCGCCACCGCCGCCATCCAGTCCCGGGCGGGACTCAGGAGATGATCGAGGTGCCGTTGAGGCGGTCGATCACCTCGGTGTGCAGGATGCCGTTCGTGCAGACCAGGCTGCCGCCCTCCAGGCCCTTCACGCCGGAGACGTCGGTCCACTTGCCGCCGGCCTCTTCGACGATCACGGTGAGCGCCGCCATGTCCCACGGCGACAGCTCGGGCTCGGCCGACAGGTCCACCGATCCCTCGGCGACCATCATGTGCGACCAGAAGTCGCCGTAGGCCCGGGTGCGCCAGCAGGCTCGGCTGAGGTCGAGGAAGTTGTCGAGCTTGCCCGTCTTCTCCCATCCGCCGAAGCTGGAGTACGAGAACGACGCGTCCTCCAGGCGCGACACGGAGGACACCCGCATCCGGGACGCCTTCGTCAGGCTCTTGCCGGTCCACGCGCCGCCCTCGGTCGCCGCCCACCACCGGCGGCCCAGAGCGGGGGCCGACACCAGGCCGACGACGACCCTGCCGTACTCCATGAGCGCGATCAGGGTCGCCCAGACGGGGACGCCGCGCACGTAGTTCTTCGTGCCGTCGATGGGGTCGATGATCCACGAACGGGCGCCCCAGCCGGTCTTCCCGAACTCCTCGCCCACCACGGCGTCGCGCGGCCTGGCGCGGCGCAGCGTACCCCGGATGGCCTCCTCCACGGTGCGGTCGGCATCGCTGACCGGCGTCAGATCGGGCTTGGTGTCGACCTTGAGATCGACCGCCTTGAACCGCCGCATGGTCAGGTCATCGGCGGCGTCCGCCATGACGTGGGCCAGCCGGAGATCATCGTTGTAACCCTGCACGGTCGCCCACGCTACCGTGTCCGCCATACAGAACATCAGTCACCAACGCCCCTTTTCTGGTAACGGTGTCCATCTCGCGCGTGTCGCCACCGCCCCAAACGACGGAACGGCGACGACGCGGGGCTGGGGTGAGGTGGTGCTGGGCTGGCCGGCGGTGCGCGGCGGTGCGACGGTCGGTGTGGCGGCGGTGCGTGGCGGTGCGTGGCGGTGCGTGGCGGTGCGATGGTCGGTGTGGCGGCGGTGCGGGGCAGGACGGCGGCGATGGCGTGGCGGTGTGGAGTGCGATGGTGCGGTGCGGGCCGTGGCGCACTCTCGGCGGGCGGCGTGGCCGGTGACGATGGCACCGAAGCCCTTCGACCGCCGACCGCGCGAGTGGCGGGCAGGCAGCGCCTCCGGGAGCGCCGTGGCCAGCGCGCAAGGGGACGTCGGCGGTCTCGGCGGGCGCGTTGCGTTGTGCGCCGCTGCACGGCGTCTCACCGGCCGGGTGCCCGGTGGTGGGGTGCGGGGTGGCTGGACGGTCAGACGCCTCCGGGAGCGCGTGGCCAATGCGTTAGGGGGATGTCTGCGGTCTCGGCGGGTGCGTCCTGGTCGGTGCGTGGAGGTCTGCGCGGCGTCGCCGGGTGGGCCGGGGGCTCTGGTTGGGGGTCAGGGGGTGTCGTCGAGGGTGCCTTCGCGGCTGGAGAGGAGGCGGCGGAGGGATTTGAGGCGGGCGGGATCGGCGTTGCCGGCGGCGACCCAGGCGTCCAGAGCACACTCCGGGCCCAGGTGTGTGCAGCCCTTCGGGCAGTCGACCGTGCCCTCCACCAGGTCCGGGAAGGCGGCCAGGACCGTTTCCATGGACACGTGGGCCAGGCCGAAGCTGCGTACGCCCGGGGTGTCGATGATCCAGCCGCTTTCCGGCAGCTCCAGCGCCACGGCCGAGGTGGAGGTGTGGCGGCCGCGGCCCGTTACGGCGTTGACCTGGGAGACGGCGCGGTTGGCGTCCGGGACCAGGGCGTTGACCAGGGTGGACTTGCCGACGCCCGAGTGGCCGACCAGGACGCTGACGCGGCCCTTCAGGTGGTCGCGGAGCTCCTCCAGGGAGCCGCCCTTGTGCACGACGACGTGGGGGACGCCCAGCGGCTCGTAGAGGGCCACCAGCTCGTCGGGCGGGGCGAGGTCGGACTTGGTGAGGCAGAGCAGGGTGTCGATCTCGGCGTCGAACGCGGCCACCAGGATGCGGTCGATCATGCGGGGCCGGGGCGGCGGGTCGGCCAGGGCGGTGACGATGACGAGCTGGTCGGCGTTGGCCACGACCGGGCGCTCGATGCCGTCGGTGTCTTCGGTGTCGTCGGCCGAGCGGCGCAGCATCGACGTGCGGGGCTCCACGCGGACAACCCTGGCCAGCGTGTCGGGGCGGCCCGAGACGTCGCCGACGAGGGCCACCCGGTCACCCACCACGATGCCCTTGCGGCCCAGCTCGCGGGCCTTCATGGCCACCACCAGGCGCCGCTGCGGCTGCTGCTTGCGTTTCTGCGCGGACCCCTTCGGGCGTTCGGGCTCGACCAGCGTCGTGTAGCGGCCGCGGTCCACGGCCACCACGAAGCCCTGCACGGCGTCCTCGTGCGCAGGACGGATCCGGGTCCGCGGCCTGGAGCCCTTGCCCGGCCTGACCCGTACGTCGTCCTCGTCGTACTCCCGCTTCTTCAGCGGTCTGCTCCCATGTCCTCGCTCGCTTTCGCTCGATGACCTGCGCGGTCGCCCCCGGTCAGGCCGGAGACGCGTCGTCGGCCGGCCGGTGCTGATGGGGGATCGGACGCCGCCGCGGGCAGGCCGGGATGGCGCCGTGCTGCTGGATCTTTTCCTCGCCATACAGGCGGCGGACCCTCACGGACCGCCCTTTTCCGACGTGCCCGGCGTTTCCGGTGCGAAACCCGCACCCGAGGGCAGGCGCCGCCGGGTCACCGGGCCTCCAACATGCCGTCCCACATCCGGACGAACTCCGGCAGGGTCTTGGCGGTCGTCGCGATGTTCTCCACCTCCACGCCGGGCACCCTGAGGCCGATCACGGCTCCGGCCGTGGCCATGCGGTGGTCGTCGTAGCTGTGGAAGGTGCCGCCGTGCAGCGGGCGGGGGCGGATGATCAGGCCGTCGGCGGTCTCCTCCGCGTCGCCGCCCAGCTGGTTGATCTCGGTGGCGAGCGCGGCCAGTCGGTCGGTCTCGTGGCCGCGCAGGTGAGCGATGCCCCGGATGCGGCTCGGCGTGGTCGCGAGCGCGGCGAGGGCGGCGATGGTGGGGGTCAGCTCGCCCACCTCGTGGAGGTCGGCGTCGATGCCGGTGATCTCGCCCGTGGGCCGCCCCGTGACCACCAGGTCGGCTCCGTCGGGGGAGCGGGTCACGGTGGCGCCCATCGCGGTGAGGAGGCCGCGCAGGGCGTCGCCGGGCTGCGTGGTGCGCTCCGGCCAGGTGGGGATCGTCACGGTGCCGCCCGTGACCAGGGCGGCGGCCAGGAACGGGGCCGCGTTGGACAGGTCGGGCTCCACCGTCATGTCTCTGGCCGCGATCGGGCCGGGCTCGACGCGCCACACGTCGGACTCGCTGTCGTCGACCGTGACGCCCGCCGCCCTGAGCATCTCCACAGTCATCTCGATGTGCGGCTGCGAGGGCACCGGCGGGCCGACATGGCGGATCGTGATGCCCTTCTCGAACCGCGCCGCCGTCAGCAGCAGCCCCGACACGAACTGCGACGAGCCCGACGCGTCCAGCGTGACCTCGCCGCCCGCCAGCGGCCCGCTGATCGTGAACGGCAGCGCGTCGTTGTCGATCCTGGCGCCCAGCGAGCGCAGGGCGTCGAGGATGGGGCCCATCGGGCGCTTGCGCGCGTGCGGGTCGCCGTCGAAGGCGACCGGGCCGTCGGCCAGGGCGGCCACCGGCGGGACGAACCGCATGACCGTGCCGGCCAGGCCCGCGTCGATGCTCGCGCCGCCCCGGATCGGGCCCGGCGTCACGTGCCAGTCGACCCCCGCGGCGCTCTCGTCGGCGGGCTCCAGGGTGGCGCCCAGGGCCCGCAGGGCCGACGCCATCAGGTCCGCGTCGCGGCTGCGCAGCGCCCGGCGCACGACGCCGGGGCCGTCGGCGAGCGCGGCCAGGACGAGCGCGCGGTTGGTCACCGACTTGGAGCCGGGCAGCGGGACGGTGGCGGTGACCGGAGAGGTCGCCGTGGGCGCGGGCCAGTGCGGCGTGGTCGGCGTGGGCGTGGTCGGAGCGGGCATGGTCAAAGAGTACTGGGAGTGGTAGGGCGAGGGTCACAGCCTGTGGACGGCGTCTCGCGTGCCGTCGCACCTGTGGACAACGCCGGTCATCAGGTGTGCCGGCGGGAGTGGGTCTTCTGTTTTTGTGGACGCCCCGAGGCGGGCAGGCGAGCGGAGGCCGTACCGTACGTGGCAGTGTGGGGTTATGTGCGGTAGATACGCGTCGGCGCGCAAGAAACACGAGTTGCTCGAGGAGTTCGAGGTCGAGCAGGACGGCGACCCCGACACGGAGCTCGGGGCCGACTACAACGTCGCGCCGACCAAGAACGTCTACGCCGTGCTGAGCCGGGTGCCCAAGGAGGCCCAGCGGGCGGTGCGGCAGCTCAGGGTCGTGAAGTGGGGCCTGGTGCCCGCCTGGGCGAAGGACCCGTCGATCGGGTCCCGGCTGATCAACGCCAGGATCGAGACGGTGGCCGAGAAGCCGTCGTTCCGGCAGGCGTTCGCCAAGCGCAGATGCCTGCTCCCGGCCGACGGCTATTTCGAGTGGATGCCGGTCGAAGGCGAGAAGAAAAAGAAACAGCCGTACTTCATCCATCCCGAGGACGGCGGGGTGCTGGCGATGGCGGGCCTGTACGAGTTCTGGAAAGACCCGTCCCGGGCCGATGACGATCCTCTCAAATGGCTGGTGACCTGCACCGTCATCACCACGGACGCCGAAGACGAACTCGGCCGCATCCACGACAGGATGCCCATGATGATCGAGCGCGAACGCTGGGCCGAGTGGCTCGACCCCAAGGTCACCGACGTGGGGCAGGCCACTCGGCTGCTGGTGCCCGCCGAGCAGGGGCGGCTCACGGCGTATCCGGTCTCCACGGACGTCAACAACGTCAGAAACAATGGCCCGGACCTCATCAAACCTCTACCGGAAGAGGAGGAAACCGCACTTTTCTAAAGGTGTAAGAAGCACGGTAAGTGGGCATCCGGTGAGGAAAGCGATGCATCCGTTTACTCGGTGTCACCGCCATAAATGCCCCTAATTGCACCGGGCGGGACAACCGGGGAGTCCTAGCCGCGGGCTGCCGTGATTCACCCGGAGGTGCGGATTCGTGGACGTCACGACCGCTCGTGAGCGGCTGGAAGACATGCTCGCGGAACTGGACCGATCGATCGGGGTCCTCCAGGGCGACCCCGTCGCCGTGCGCGAGCACTCGGCGGCCGACGCAGGTTCTGACCTGACCGACGCCGATCGGGCCCAGGCCATGCTGACCGTGGCCACATCACAGCGGCGCGCCGTGGTCGAGGCCATCAAGCGCCTGGAACAAGGCGTGTACGGCCGGTGCCTCGACTGCGCCAAGCCGGTGCCGGAAGGGCGGCTGGAGGCCCGTCCGGAGGCCGCGCGGTGCGTGCAGTGCCAGGGCAAGCGGGAGCGGCGCCGCTGAGCGAGCCGGGATGCCGCCGGACACGAAGAACGGCGGCACACCTCTCTACAGCCAGGCGGAGTCAGCTTTTGCGGCAGCTGGCGACCAGATGGATGCCGACCGTGTCGTCGTCGTCCGGATGGGCCTCCAGCTCCGTACGGACCAGGTAGTTGAGCGCGCGTGCGTCGGCCCCGAGCACGTGGTCGACCGTGGACGGGGACAGCACCGTGCGCGGCCGCATCCACTCCACCTCGAGCCCGGCGCCTACCAGCAGCTCGCGCAGCTGCCCGCTGCTGAAGCACCGCGTGATGCTGCCGTCCGGCCACGGCACGAGCATGACCTCGCCGGTCTGCCGCAGGTGCTGCCACTGCTCCTGCTCGGCCAGGATCGCCATGCCCAGCACCAGCGAGTCGACGCACACCAGCGCACGCCCGCCGGGCCGCAGGACCCTGGCCACGTCGCTCATCGCCGACTCGGCCATCAGCTCGATCGACATCACGCGTTCCTCGGCGAGCACGGCGTCCACGCTCGCGTCCGGCAGGAACGCCAGATCGTCGGCGCGTACGTGCCGGACCCGGTCGGCGTCCCGCAGGCCGGACCGCCCGTCGACGGTGCGGCGGAAGTCGAGCACCTCGATCACCTTGTGCCCTGCCCTGGCCACCTGGCCGGACCAACGCCCGCGGCCACCGGAGAGATCGAGGACGACGGAGGGTTGGCCGGGGAGCCAGCGGTTGAGTTGTTCGGCGGCGACGGCGCGGTAGAAGGTCCAGTACGGCCCAAGCGTCCCTGAGCCGTTCAGTTCCTCGGCCGGAATGGGCAGCACACGCGACTCCTGAGTTCCGGGTAAAGGGCTACCAGCCGGTACGTATGGACGTTCCCCGCACCGGGTCCTTCGTACCTTCTATCTTGCGGGAACAGACAAGTGCGCGGGCGTGTTGCGACGAGCATGCTCACTATGGCAAGACCCCTCCCCACTGACCGGCAAGGCACCGGCCAGCGGGTATCCTCCCCTGAGTACGGTGTTCCGCAACAGCTGGCCACCGGTGATCTTAGGGGGGTGGGTCCGGTGCCCGCGACAGGCGCGGAGACGCTGGAGCAGCGAAGCGAGCGATTCGAGCGCGACGTCATGCCGTATCTCGAGCAGCTCTACTCCGCCGCGCTCCGGATGACCCGGAATCCCGCGGACGCGGAGGACCTGCTGCAGGAGACCTTCGCCAAGGCGTTCGCGTCGTTCCACCAGTTCCAGCAGGGCACCAACCTCAAGGCGTGGCTCTACCGGATCCTGACGAACACGTTCATCAACAGCTACCGCAAGAAGCAGCGCGAGCCGAAGCAGTCCGGCACGGAGGAGATCGAGGACTGGCAGCTCGCGCGGGCGGAGTCGCACACCTCGAGCGGGCTGAAGTCGGCCGAGGTCGAGGCGCTCGAGCATCTGCCCGACGGCGACATCAAGCAGGCGCTGGCGGCCCTGCCGGAGGAGTTCAGGATCGCGGTCTACCTGGCCGACGTCGAGGGCTTCCCCTATAAAGAGATCGCCGACATCATGGGCACTCCGATCGGCACCGTGATGTCGAGGCTGCACAGAGGACGCAGGCAGCTCCGGGGCCTCCTTGAGGACTATGCTCGTGAGCGGGGTCTGGTCCCGGCGGAGGGATCGAAATGAGCTGTGGCAACCCGCATGACACCGACTGTCGCGAAGTGCTCGACAAGGTCTACGCCTATCTCGACGGCGAGCTGACCGAGACCGACATCGTCGAGATCCGCGTGCATCTCGACGAATGCGGCCCGTGCCTCCAGGAATACGACCTGGACAAGGCGATCAAGGCGCTCGTGCACAAGCACTGCGGCTGCGACCCGGTCCCCGGCGATCTGCGCTCCAAAGTGCTCGCCCGCATCGCACAGGTGAGAGCCGAGCTGGCCGACTAGGATTCCCCCATGCGCGTGTTGGTCACCGGGGGTGCCGGGTTCATCGGGTCCAATCTCGTCGATCGTCTCCTCGCCGAGGGGCATGAGGTCGACGTGGTCGACGACCTGTCATCGGGGTCCAGGGAAAACCTGGCAGAGGCCACCTCCAGCGACCATTTCCGGCTGCACGTGCTCGACGTGCTCGACCCCGCGCTGACCGGCCTGGTCGCGGAGCTGCAGCCGGAGGTCGTCTGCCATCTGGCCGCGCAGATCAGCGTGCGCAAGAGCGTGGCCGAGCCCAGGCGCGACGCCCGGATCAACGTCGAGGGCACCGCGTCCGTGCTCGCCGCGGCCCACGAAGGGCGGGCCCGCAAGGTGCTGTTCGCCTCGTCCGTGGCCGTCTACGGCAGGCCCGGCACGATCCCCGTGCCCGGAGGCGCGCCCACCGACCCGCGCTCGCCGTACGCCGCGTCGAAGCTGAGCGGCGAGACGTACCTCGCCGCGTTCCGCGCGCTCCACGGCATCGAATACACCACTCTGGTGCTCTCCAACGTCTACGGCCCGCGCCAGTCGCCCGAGGGCGAGGCGGGCGTGGTGTCGATCTTCACCGACGCGCTGCTCGGCGGCACGCCCACGGTCGTCTACGGCGACGGCACCCAGACCCGCGACTACGTCTACGTCGAGGACGTGGTCGACGGCTTCGTCCAGGCGCTCGGGCAGCGCGGCGACGGCCAAAGGTTCAACCTCGGCACCGGCATCCAGACCACCGACCGCCGCCTCCACTCGCTCATCGCCGACGCGGCGGGCGCCCAAGACAAGCCCGGGTTCGCGCCGCCGCGCGTGGGCGACCTGCCCGCGATGGCGGTCGATCCGGTGCCGGCCCACGAAGGGCTCGGCTGGCAGCCGCGTACGGACCTGCCGACAGGTGTGAAGAAAACAGTCGAATGGGCCCGAAATCGTCGCGTGAAGTAGTGGCTTGATTACGCTTTGCTTGCGATTTCCGACTCCGCCCATGCGGCGACGTCGTCTTCTGTAGCGTTGAACCCCAGAACTCGACGTGGAGGCATGTGGATGTTCAAGTCTATGGTCGCCCGACTGCTCACGGCCGTCGTCATGCTCACTCCTGTGGTCATGCTGATCGCTGGGGGAGTGCTTCCCCCAGGGGTGTCCTGGACCTGATGTCCGTAGGGGGCCGCAATGCGTGATCTGCCGTGGCCTGCAAGGGTCTATCTGTTCGCCGTGATCGGCGCGGCGGTCGCTCTCATGGTGCGCAGCGTCATGATCTCCGGGGCTCCCGTGGCCCCGGAGGACCTCGACGTCCTTCTCGTGCTCGCCCTGCTGTTCCTGGTGTGCGAGTCGATGCCGACGCTGCTCAACGTGGAGCAGTTCGCGGTGTCGGTCAGCTTCTCCGCCTCGCTGGCGGCGGTGGTGCTGATCGGGCCCGACGGCGCGGCGCTGGTGGGGCTGACCGCGATGGTGAGCGTGCGGCCCGGGCTGCCGCTGATCAAGCGGCTGTTCAACGGGGCGCAGTTCGCCATCTGCGGCTACGCGTCCGGGTGGGTCTACGAGGCGCTCCACGGTCAGGTCGGCGTGCCCCAGGTCAACGCCTTCGACGATCTCATCGGCCCCTACGCCGCCGCTATGGCGGTCTTCGTGCCGCTCAACATCGTGCTCACGCTGACCATGATCGGGCTGGCCACGCGGGTGCGGGCCACGGAGGTGCCGCTGCGCGGCATGGCCCAGTTCCTGCTGTCCTATCTCGGGTACGGCACGTTCGGGCTGCTGGTGGCCGGGCTCTGGGCGACCGTGCAGTCGATCTCGGCCGTGCTGGTGCTGCTGCCGCTGTTCGTGGCGCGGTGGGCGTTCGGCCAGTATCACGCGCAGCAGCGCTCGTACGACGCCACGATCGCCGCGCTCTGCCAGGCCGTCGAGACCAAGGACTACTACACCCGGGGCCACTGCACGCGGGTCTCGCTCGCCTCCTCCATGATCGCTCAGGAGATCGGCATGGGTCCCGAGCGCGTACGGGCCATCCGCTACGCGGGCATGCTGCACGACGTGGGCAAGCTCGGGGTGCCCACCAAGGTGCTGCAGAAGGACGGGCCGCTCACCGAGGAGGAGTTCGCCGCGATCCAGCTCCACCCCATGCGGGGCCTGGAGATCGTACGCGGCATCGGCTTCCTCGACGAGGCCTACGCCGGGATCATGCACCACCACGAGCGCCACGACGGCACCGGCTACCCGATGGGGCTGGCAGGTGACGAGATCCCCGAGTTCGCCAAGGTCATCGCGGTGGCCGACGCGTTCGACTCGATGACCTCCGACCGCTCCTACCGGGGCGCCAGGCCTGTCCCGGAGGCGCTCGAGGAGCTGCGCAAGACCGCGGGCACCCACTTCGACCCGGTCATGGTCGCGGCCTTCATCCGGGTGCTCGACCGGGAGCCGTGGCAGCCGCCGCGCAAGGTCGAGGCGCCGCCGCCCGACGAGACCCCGATCAAGGACCACGACGACCCGACCATGCCCATCGAGGTCGTGACCGGACAATGATCACCACGGAGCGCCCGAGGCGCGCAGAACGCTCTGCGAACACGGTCTTCCGCCGGCTCGACTCCGGCCAGCTGCTGCTCATCTGCGCGGCGGGGCTGGTCGCGATCGCCGGCGTCGCCCACACCGCGGCCGTCGGGCTCGATCGCACGGAGATCGCGGTCGGGTTCGGGGCGCTGATCGCGGTCGGCGAGCTGGCCAGGCTCACCATGCCGGGCAACAGGGAGGTCGCGCCCATCGGCGCCGCCGCCGCGCTGGGCTACACGCTGCTGCTCGACCTCAGCCAAAACCCGCTGCGCCACTCGGCCCTGCAGGTGGTCGCCGTGATCGCGGTCGGCATGGCGGCCGGCGCGCTCCCGCACCTGGCGGTCGGCCGCCCGCCGCGGCTGGACGCGATGGCGCGGCGGCTGCTCACCGGCGCGCTGCTGGCCTTCGCGTTCCGGCCGCTGGCCGACCCGCTCTACCTGCTGACCAAGCCGCCGACCAGCACCTGGTGGCCGGCCCTCGCGGTGATGGTCACGCTCATCGCGATCACCTTGCTGATCGACGTGCTGATCGCCGCGCTGCTGCGGGCCGAGCGGCTGCGCACCTCGTTCCGGGTGGCCGTGCGCGACGAGGTCAACATGGCCTTCCCGCTGGGCGCGGCCGTGGCCTCGTCGGGCGTGCTGCTCGCGCTGGCCACGCACAGCATGGACCTGGTGGCGCTGCTGGTGTTCGCGGCGCCGCTGCTGGTCACGCAGGTGGCCTTCAGGAAGTACGCCGGGATCCGCGCCACCTACCTGCAGACCGTACGCGCGCTGTCGCGGGTCACGGAGGTCGGCGGCTATGTCGAGCCCGGCCATTCGCGCCGGGTGAGCCGCCTGGCCGTGGCGATCGGCAGAGAGCTGGGCATGTCCGAGCCCGAGCTGCTGGAGCTGGAGTACGCCTCGCTGATGCACGACATCGGCCAGCTCTCGCTGCGCGACCCGATCCCCGGCGGCGCCACCGTCCTCACCGAGCCCGACCAGGCGCGGCGCATCGCCGAGCTGGGCGCCGAGGTGATCAGGCAGACCGGCGTGCTCGACCGGGTGGCCGACGTGGTGCGGCGCCAGTGCGATCCGATCACCGACGACCCGCCCCTGTCGAGCCGCATCATCAAGGTCGCCAACGCCTACGACGACCTGGTGGGGCCCTCGACCGACCGCGACCGCGCGGGGGCAGCGCTGGAGCGCATCCGGCTGTCGTCGGGCAGCGCGTACGATCCTCACGCGATCGAGGCGCTCACCCGGGTGATCGACCGCGGGCGGGTCTAGCCCGTACGGAATTGTGGGGTTCCTACAGATCATGATCGCCGGATCGGTGGTTTAGGGGGAAGGAGCCGCGGCGGTCGCGGCTTTAGTGTGGTCGGCGTGTTAATTGAGACGCTCGGACCCGTTCTGGTCGCCAACCGAGGGGAGATCGCGCGGCGGGTCATCCGCACGGTCCAGCGGCTGGGGCTGCGTGCCATCGCCGTCCACTCGGAGGCCGACGGCGACCTGCCGTTCGTACGGGAGGCCGACGAGGCCGTGCTGATCGGTCCGGCCGACCCCGCGCAGAGCTACCTCGACGCCGACAAGGTGCTGGCGGCGGCCCGCGCGACCGGCGCCAAGGCGATCCACCCGGGTTACGGGTTCCTCGCGGAGAACGTCGCGTTCGCCAGGGCCGTGATCGACGCCGGGCTGGTGTGGATCGGTCCCGCGCCCGAGGCCATCGACAAGATGGGCGACAAGATCAACGCCCGGAACCTCATGGAGAAGGCCGGCGTGCCGGTCGCCGCGGGCACCCGCGAGCCGGTCACCGACCTGTCGCTGGCGCTCAAGGCCGCCGACGCCATCGGCTACCCGGTCATGGTCAAGACCGCGGGCGGCGGCGGTGGCATCGGCATGAGCGTGGCCCACGACGACGAGGGCCTGGCCAAGGCGTTCGAGCAGGCGGCCAGGGCGGCCGCCAGGTTCTCGGGCGACGCGCTCGACGGGCCGGCCGTGCTGCTCGAGCGCTACATCGAGCGGGCCCGCCACGTCGAGGTGCAGATCCTCGGCCTGCCCGACGGCAGGGTCGTGGCCCTGGGCGAGCGCGACTGCTCGGTGCAGCGCCGCCACCAGAAGGTCGTCGAGGAGTCGCCGTCCCCGGGCATCACCCCCGAGCTGCGCGAGCGCATGCTGGCCGCCGCCGTGCGCGCCGGCGAGGCCGTCGGCTACCTCGGCGCGGGCACCGTCGAGTGTCTGGTCGACGCCGACCAGCAGGACTTCGTGTTCCTGGAGATGAACACCCGGCTGCAGGTGGAGCACCCGGTCACGGAGCTGGTCACCGGGCTCGACCTGGTCGAGCTGCAGCTGCGGGTCGCGGCCGGCGAGAGCCCCGAGGTGCGGCCCGCGACCACCGGGCACGCGATCGAGTTCAGGGTCTACGCGGAGGATCCCCAGCGGTTCTTCCCCGGCCCTGGCACGATCACCGCATGGGTGGAGCCGGACGGAGCGGGCGTACGCGTCGACTCCGGTTACGCGGCGGGCAACACGGTCACCCCGTTCTACGACCCGCTGCTGGCCAAGCTCTGCGTCCACGGCGAGACCCGCGCCGACGCGCTGGAGAAGGGGCGCAAGGCGGTGGACGCGTTCGTCGTCGAAGGGCCCAAGAACAATCTGCCGTTCTGCGCGGAGCTGCTGGACAACGCGGAGTTTGTCACTGGTGTCTACGACACTGGTCTGGTTGGGCGGATGCGGGCCTAAGGTGAGTACATTGATGACAGAGGGGAGTTCCGGTGGCTGAGGTACGCGCGGAGATGGTCGCGAACGTCTGGAAGGTCGTCGTCAAGGAGGGCGACACCGTCTCCGACGGCGACACGCTGGTCATCCTCGAGTCCATGAAGATGGAGATCCCGGTGCTCGCCGAGGAAGAGGGCGTCGTGGCGCAGCTCAAGGTGGCCGAGGGCGACGTGATCCAGGAAGGCGATCTGATCGCCGTCATCCAATAGCAGGTCGCCGTGTTCTAGCCAGGAACTTGGCGCGGTCGACGACGATGCGCTCGATGGTGCCGCGGCCCACGACGGCGTGTTTGTCGTGGGCCTCGAAGGCGAAGACCAGCCGCCGCCCGTCGACCTCGGTGAGCTCGACGCCGATCTGCACGTGCGTGCCCAGCGGGCTGGCGGCCAGGTGTTCGAGCTCGACCCTGGTGCCGACCGACGTCTCGCCCGGCGCGAGGTGCTTGTCCAGGGCCTGTACGGTCGCCGCTTCGGCCAGCGCGAGCAGCCGCGGCGTGGCGAGCACCGGCACGTCCCCGCTGCCGACCTTCTTCGCGGTGTCCTCCACCTCGACCATGATGAGCAACTGGGCGCGCAGACCCGGAGCGAGCGTCATGGGGTCAGCCTACGGTGGTCGCACCTGTCCAACGGGTCAGCTGACTTCCCGGAAACGCGGACAAGTGCGGGCATAAGGCCCCAGGATAGGGTGTGGTACGGCTTAAGACATTTGAGTGGCATGTGAAACAGGTGGGTCGTACACTCTCTGAGTTCCGTGACCACTGTGTGACCTGTCCGCGACGAAAGTTCGCTTTGTTGGAGAGCCGCGGGGTGCAAGAGGTTACTGGTTTAGGGGGGTAACGGGGGAGTCATGGTGGCCCAAGGAACGACGCTGGCGGGGCGGTATCGGCTGGACACCCGCATCGGCGCCGGCGGCATGGGCGAGGTGTGGCGCGGAGAGGACATCGTCCTGGCCCGCACCGTCGCCGTCAAGGTGCTGCTTCCCGGTCGTACGCAGGACCCCGGGTTCGTCGCTCGCTTTCAGGGGGAAGCACGGGCGATGGCCACGATCAACCACGGCGGCGTCGTCGACGTCTACGACTACGGCATCAGCGGCGACACCGTCTACCTGGTCATGAAGTTCGTCGACGGCGAGCCGCTCGACCGGCTGCTGGCCAGGCTGGGCAGGATCCCGCCGCAGGCGGCCATGGAGCTGATCGCGCAGGCCGCGTCGGCGCTGCAGGCCGTGCATGATCAGGGGATCGTGCACCGCGACGTCAAGCCGGGCAACCTGCTCGTGCAGCGCGACGGCACGCTGGTGCTGACCGACTTCGGCATCGCCCGCTCCGACCTGGCCAACCGGCTGACCGACGCCGGCATGGTGCTCGGCACGGCCGCCTACTGCGCCCCCGAGCAGGCCGAGGGCGCCCCTGTCACGCCCGCGGTCGACATTTACGCGCTCGGCGTGGTCGCGTACGAGTGCCTGGTGGGGCAGCGGCCGTTCGACGGCGACAGCGCGGTCACGATCGCGCTCAAGCACATCCGCGAGGCCCCGCCGCCGCTGCCCGCCGACATCCCCCAGGCCGTGCGCACGCTGGTCGAGGTCGCGCTGTCGAAGGACCCGGCCAGGCGCTTCCCGACCGCCAGGGCCATGAGCGAGGCGGCCAAGGCCATCGCGAGCGGGCAGGCGCCCGCCCAGATCCCCGAACAGCCGGCGCCGGCCACCGGGGCCACCATGGCGCCGCCGGTGGAGGCGTACCAGACGGGTGCCCATCAGGCGCGCCCCGCCGAAGAGACGACGACCATGGCCGACCGGCGCCCGGGCGGCCGCCGCGCGGCCAAGGCGCCGCGCAGGACCGGGCTCATCGCGGGCATCGCCGTCGCGGCGGTGCTCGGCGCGGGCGCCACCGCGGTCGCGCTGACGGGCATGACCCCCAGCGGGCCCGCCCCGACGAGCACCGCCTCGTCAGTGGCCAACCAGAGCAGTCCCAAGCCCCCCAAGACCAAGCCCCCGAAGACCCACGTGGAGGAGCCGACTCCGGACCCCGAGCCGACGACCGAGAGGCCGAGGCCCGTGGAGACCGAGGAAGCCAAGCCGCCGACGAAGACGCCGACCAAGACGCCCTCCAGCACGCCGAGCGTCACCAAGACGCCGACCAAGACGCCCACGAGCACCCCGACGTCGGACGTCAAGAGGGCACGCGTGCCCAAGGTGGTCGGGATGCCGTTCCTGCAGGCGCAGGAGATGGTCGAGGCGGCGGGCTTCGAGGAGATCATCCCCGATGACCGGACCTCCACCTCCAACGGCATGCGCTGTGGCAAGGTTGTCCGGACCGTGCCGGGTGCTTTGACGGTGCAGGAGGTGACCAAACCGGTCACGCTGGTCATCGTCGACGGCGTCTGCCCGGAGGACAGCACCGGCAGCCCCTCGCCCAGCGCCACGCCGAAGTCGTAGGTCTCATACCCCCGTGGTGCTGCGGGGGTAGGCGACCTGCGGGTCGGTGGCGATGTTCACCATGTACGGGATGCCGGAGTCGAACGCCCTGCGCAGCGCCGGCCCGATCTCCGACGGCTTGGTGACCAGCTCGCCGCCTCCGCCCAGCGCGGTCACGACCTGGTCGTAGCGGCACTGCGGCTGGAGCTCGGCGGCCACGTCGTAGCCGTACAGGAGCTGCATGGGGTGCTTCTCCAGGCCCCAGATGCCGTTGTTGCCGCAGATCATGACGACGGGCAGCTTGTGGCGGACGAGGGTGTCGACGTCCATGAGCGAGAACCCGGCGGCGCCGTCGCCCAGCAGCAGCACCACCTGCGAGGACGGCCTGGCCAGGCGGGCGGCGACGGAGTAGCCCAGGCCGGTGCCGAGGCAGCCGTACGGGCCGGGGTCGAGCCAGTTGCCCGGCTGCTTCGGCTCGACGTACTTGCCCGCGTAGGAGACGAAGTCGCCGCCGTCGCCGATCACCACGGCGTCGTCGGCCAGGACCTTGCCCAGCTCGCCGTACACGCGCATGGGGTGGATCGGGTCGGAGCCGGAGGCCAGCAGCTCGGCGTCGCCCGCGATGGCCGCGGCGGCCGTGTCGGCCAGCTTCGACACCCAGGAGGCGTACGCGTCGGGTTTGACCCCGGCGTCGCCGCAGGCGGTGCCGAGGCTCCAGAACACCACGGACAGGTCGCCCGCGGCGGACGCGACCGGCTGCATGTGGGTGGCCAGCTGGGACGGCGCGTCGGCGATGTGCACGACGCGGGCCAGCGCGTCCTTGCTGCCGAACCAGCCGAAGTTCAGGCGGAAGTCGAGCGGCGTGCCGATCACGATGACCAGGTCGGCCTGCTTGAACGCCAGGCTGCGGGCCCGCGTGACCAGCAGTTCGTGGCCCGAGGGCAGGACGCCGCGGCCCTGGCCGTTGGGGATGACCGGCAGCCGCCACGTCTCGGCGAAGTCGCGGGCGGCCTCCTCGGCCCGGTCCATCCACACGTCGGACCCGTAGACCAGCACGGGCCGCTCGGCCTCGGCCAGCAGCCGCGCGATGGCGGCCAGGTCGTCGGGGTCGGGCTCGAGCGGCGACGGCGTCTGCGTCCGCACCTCGTGCGTGGGCGAGGGGGAGAACAGGTGGTCCATGTAGAAGTCGAGGAAGACCGGGCCACGGTGGGGTGCGACCGCGGTGCGGAAGGCCATCTCGACGTCCTGGCCGATGGACTCGGCGTCGGTCGCGGTGAACGACAGCTTCGTGATCGGCTTGAGCAGCGGCGGGTGGTCCAGCTCCTGGAGAGCGCCGCTGCCCCAGCGCGACTGGGGCGCCCGGCCGCCCATGACGACGACGGGGGAGCCGTTGAAGTGGGCGGTCGCGACGCCGCTGACGCCGTTGGTGATGCCGGGGCCCGCGGTCAGCACGGCCAGGCCCGGTCTTCTGGTCAGCCGGGCGGTCGCCTCGGCGGCGAAGACCGCGCTCTGCTCGTGGCGTACGTCGAGGATGCGCATGTCCTCGTGTACGGCGCCGTCGTAAAGGGGGAAGACGTGCCCTCCCGACAGCGTGAACATGGTCTCGACGCCGTAGGCCTTGGAAACGGCTACAGCGGCGTCACCGGCGTGCTTCGCAGACTCCATGCCGGGAACTTACCAACCAGTCACCAGAGTAAACAGATCTTAAGGATCTTCAGTCGCAGCAGACGGACACCCTGCCCTTCGGCGCCCGTACGACGATCTTCCGCGGTGAGGTGGGGTTCCGAGCGACGTCGACATTGGTGTCGTTCCCCTCCACCGTCACGTCGTAGGCCGTCTTCGGCAGGTCCAGGCTGACGTCGCCCGCCGTCCGCACCACCGCGTTGACGGTCGTGGGGGCGCTGGCGAAGGACAGGTTGACGTCCCCCGAGCCGATCTCCACGTCGGCCGCCCCGACGTCGAGCCCCGTGGCATCGACTCTGCCCGTGCCGCTCCTGGCCCAGAGGGTGCCGGAGAGGTTGTCGACCTGGACATCGCCGGCGACGGAGGACAGGCGGACCTTGCCGAAGAGATCGGTGACGCTGAGCCGGCCGTTGCCCGTGCCGGCCTCGACGTCGGTCTCCGGCGGCACGTAGATCACGTAGTCGGCCCAGCAGACGGGGCCGTCC
Organism: Nonomuraea sp. NPDC003709; assembly: GCF_040610775.1. Lineage (NCBI taxonomy): Bacteria > Bacillati > Actinomycetota > Actinomycetes > Streptosporangiales > Streptosporangiaceae > Nonomuraea > Nonomuraea sp. NPDC003709. Next base: position 29,265 of record NZ_JBEXMW010000022.1, read on the forward strand.
GGCTGCTCGCCGCCGGGGCAGACGGCGTCGAGCCGCAGGGTGCTGGAACGGACGTCCCAGTCCTCGTTGATGGTCGGCCGGTTCCTCGACCAGCGCAGCGACCTCGCGATGAGCAGTTCGCCCGCCCTGCCCGGCAGGATGCTCAGGTCGACCTGGGTGCCCTTGCCCGCCTTGATGCGTACGTTCTTGTGCTCGAAGGCGATGGACCGCTGCGTGTTCTCCTCCGGCATCCTGGCCCGCGCGACCCCGCGCCAGAGCCCTCCGATGGAGAGCAGCAGGGCGAACGCGGTCGCCACCGCGCCCGCCGCCAGCCAGGCGACTCTCACGGCAGGCTCCTGATCTTGAGGAATTGCAGGACGGCGAGCACGCGCCGGTGGTCGCCCTCGGCCGGCGACAGGTCGAGCTTGCTGAAGATGTTGCCGATGTGCTTGCCGACCGCCCCTTCGCTGAGCACCAGGGACTGGCCGATGCCGGCGTTGGAACGGCCCTCGGCCATCAGCTGGAGCACCTCGTGCTCCCTGGGAGTGAGCCGTTCGAGCGGGTCGCTGTTGCCGCGCAGCAGGAGCTGGGCCACGACCTCGGGGTCGAGCGCGGTGCCGCCGGCGGCCACCCTGCGCAGCGCGTCGATGAACTCCGCCACGTCCGCCACCCGGTCCTTGAGCAGGTAGCCGACCCCGCCCGTCGCGGCCGAGGCGAGGAGCTGGGCGGCGTAGCGCTCCTCGACGTACTGCGACAGCACCAGGACGGCCAGGCCCGGCTGCTGGCGGCGCAGCACGAGCGCGGCCCGCAGGCCCTCGTCGGTGTGCGTGGGCGGCATCCTGACGTCCGTGATGACCAGCTCGGGCTTGTGCTCCGCGGCGGCCCGCAGCAGCCCCTCGGCCTCGTCCACGGCCGCCACCACCTCCATGCCGGAGGCGTCCAGGAGCCTGATCAGCCCCTCGCGCAGCAGCACGGAATCCTCCGCGAGCACTACTCGCACGGCAGGTCCACCTCGATCGTCGTAGGGCCGCCCAACGGGCTGGACAGCCGGAGCGACCCGTCCACCGCGTCGATCCGCTGGGCCAGGCCGCGCAGCCCCGTACCGCCGTCCAGCCGGGCTCCGCCGCAGCCGTCGTCGTACACGAGCACGTACAGGCGCTCGCGCTCGCGCCGCACGCTCACCTCGGCCTTGGTGGCCGCCGCGTGCTTGGCGATGTTGGTCAGTGCTTCGGACACGATGAAGAACGCCACCGCCTCGATGGTCGGAGTGGCACGCCGCTCGATGTCGACGTGGAGTTTCACGGGGAAGGGCGCGCGGGCGGCCACGCCGGACAGCGCCGCGTCCAGGCCCTGGTCGTTCAGGACGGCCGGATGCAGGCCCCGTACGAAGTCGCGCAGCTCCTTGAGCGCCTGCTTGGCCTCCTCGTGCGCCTGCGCGATGGCCTCGCGGGCCGGTTCGGGCAGGTCGGTCAGGGTGGCCCTGGCCAGGCCGAGGTTCATGGCGAGGGAGACGAGCCGCTGCTGGGCGCCGTCGTGCAGGTCGCGCTCGATCCGGCGGCGCTCGGCGTCGGCCGCGTCGATCACCCCGGCCCGGCTCTCCGTCAGCGTCTCGATCCGCTGGCCGAGCTCCGAACGGCTGGGCCCGAGCAGCGTACGCGCCACCGACAGGTCCAGCGCCGCCATGCCGCGCGCCAGCACCGGCGCGAGCAGCAGGAGCACGAGTCCGATCGCTATGTAGATCGCCACGACCCTGCTGTCCCTGAGGTCGAACTCCTCGAACTCCATCGGCGGCGGCTGCAACTTCTGCGGCAGGAACGACAGCAACCCCACGATCGCCCCTCCCCACGCCACCGCCACCAGCACCGCGGCCGCGAACCCCACGAACGGCGACAGCAGGTGATAACTGATCTGCCGCCACGTGGCCGGGCTGCGCCAGCTGCTCGGGGAGCGTACGGGCGGGATGTGCGCGCCCAGGAACGCCTCGAACCTGGACCGCTGCACCCTCGTGAACCGCGGCACGCTCCGCATCAGCAGGGGCGGCCACACGGCCAGGACGAGCGTCAGCCCGCCGAGCAGCACTGCGACCGGGAGACCGATCATCACGTGGGCCGTGTCGAGCCACGCCCGCGCCGACCACGGACGGGGGACTTTCATGGCTCAACGGTATTGAGCAGCGGGTGAGACGCGAAATAGCCCTGGTGTGCTGATGAATGGTGGGGTTTTCCCCACCCTCAGAGCGTCGCCTTGAATCCGGCAGGATCGAACGATCCCCCCAACATCACGCCCAACCCTCTCCGCGCCACCTCGGCGAACTCCTCCCCGCCCATCCCCCCGGCCCCTTCGGGCAGCACCCCGGCCAGCGGCCGCGCGGCCAGCATCTCCAGGTCGCACACACAGCTCCGCTCGACGATCCCGGGCTCGTCGGGCCAGCGCCCGATGACGATCCCCGTCGGTTCGAGCCCCCTGTTCGCCATCGCCTCCAGGGTGAGCGCGGTGTGGTTCACCGCCCCCCGGCCGGGCCGGACCACGACGAGCACCTGCGCGCTCAGGGCCCGGGCGAGGTCCCCGATGGTCCCGCCGTCCTCGTCGAAGCGCTCCAGCAATCCTCCGGTGCCCTCCACGACCACCATCCGGTTGCTCTCGGCGAGCTCCCGTACGAGCTGCCCCACCTCGGCCAGCGACACGGGCGGCACCCCGGCGACGCGGGCGGCGGCGGCGGGCGGCAGCGGCTCGGCGAACCGCCGCGCCTCGAAGGTCGTGCCGACCCCGGACATCCGGATCACCTGATCCACGTCCCCGGCCTCTTCGGGTGCGACCCCGGTCTGCGCGACCTTCACCACGGCCACGGAGGCCCCCCGCCGCCTGGCCAACACCGCCAGCGCCGCCGTCACGACGGTCTTGCCCACGCCGGTATCGGTGCCGGTGATGACGATGACGCTCATGTCACCAGCCTATGAGCATCACCGTAAGAGATCACGGCTGATCACGGCCGGACCGGCGTGGTCAGGGGCGCCGCAGGCGGGTGACGAACTTGTACCGGTCGCCGCGGTAGAGGGATTGGGCCCACTCGACGGGGTTGCCGTCGGCGTCGAAGGCGTGGCGGGTGAGGAGGAGCATGGGGAGTCCGACGTCGACGCCGAGGGCCTTGGCGTCGTACGGGGTGGCCAGGACGGTCTCGATGATCTCCTCGGCGTCCGTGAGCCGGACGTTGTAGGCGTTGTGCAGCGTCTCGTACAGGGACGCGTGCACCTCCAGCTCCCGTCGCAGCCGGGGGAAGCGGCGCGCGGACAGGTGGGTGGTGTCGATGGAGACGGGCTCGCCGTTGGCCAGCCGGAGGCGGTGGATGCGCAGCACGCGGCCGCCCGGGTTGATGGCCAGGCGCCTGGCCAGGGCCTCGTCGGCGGTGATGTAGCCGATCTCGAGTATTTTGGTGTCCGGCTCCAGGCCCGCCGTGCGCAGGTCGCCGATGTACGAGGTGAGCTGCAGCACCTGCGCCACCTTCGGCTGGGCCACGAAGGTGCCCTTGCCCTGGATCCGCAGCAGCCGGCCCTCCACCACGAGCTCGGTCAGCGCCTGCCTGACCGTGGTGCGGGAGGTCTCGAACCGGACGGCGAGCGTGCGCTCCGGCGGCAGTGCCGCGCCGGCGGGCAGGGTCTTCGTGAGCTCGAGCAGGCTGCGTTTGACGTCGTAGTACTTGGGCACGCGGGGGCTGTCGTCTGTCACGCTCTCACCTTCACTTCTGCCACGGCGGTGAAGGCGTGTCTGATCACCGCGAGATCATCGGAACTCACATCAGCCCGAGCGGTCAACCGCGGGCTGTGGCGGCCGACCGGCACCGGACGGGCACGGTAGCCGGCTCGCACGGATCCGGGCAGCTCAGGCTGATTGTGAAGGATATCCACAGCGGCGAGCGCGATCGCAACCGAGGCCGGTCCGTGATCCGTGTCGGGGTGGAGCCACCTGCCCGTGTCGATCACCTCCGACTCGTCCCGTCTGCGGTTCGAGCAGCTCTCATGGTGTGACGGTTCTCACAATATGAGATTCCCGATATGTCGAGTTTGGTGCACGATGCCGTATATGCCGTCACTGTGCGAACGAGCGGGTGTGCGGCCGTGCCATGCGGAGTCCTGCCCGCGTATCCGGGCGCGCATTCAGCCAGGGAGCCGGTTTGGTTGTTGCGGGGAAAAGCACGCATGATGCACCTGTGCCGACTCTCAGCGACCTCGTAGCCCGCCACACCGCCCTCGACGAGGCGGATCTCGACTGGCTGCACTCGCTGGTCTCCGACTGGCAGCTGCTGGCCGACCTGTCGTTCGCCGATCTCATCCTGTGGGCGCCGCTGCTGGGGGAGAGCGGCTGGATCGCGATCGCGCAGATGCGACCGACCACCGGCCCCACCGTCTACCACGACGACATCGTCGGCAGCGTCGCCGCCAAGGGAGAGCGCCACCTCATCGACACCGCCTGGAACGAGCGGCGCATCTGCCGCGAGGGCGATCCCGACTGGTCCACGGGCGTCCCCGTGCGCGAGGAGACCATCCCCGTGCGGCGGACCGTCGAGGGCGGCGAGGGCCGCTTCCTGGCGGTGATCCAGCGCTCCACGAACCTCTCCTCCGCCCGCACCCCGTCGCGCCTGGAGCTGACCTACCTCCAGAGCGCCTCCGACCTGGCGCAGATGGTGGCCGAGGGCCGGTTCCCGTTCTCGGGCGAGGAGCCGATCCTGGTGCGCTCGCCGCGCGTCGGCGACGGCCTGCTGCGGCTCGACCGGGCCGGGCGCGTCACGTACGCCTCGCCGAACGCCCTGTCCGCCTACCGGCGGCTCGGCCTGCACGCCGACCTGGTCGGGGCCGAGCTGGGCCGGGTCACCGCGACGCTCTGCTACTCCGACGAGCCGATCAACGAAGATCTCATGATCGTGGCCAGCGGGCGCGCGGCCAAGGAGACCGAGGTCGAGTCGGGCGGCACGATCGTGCAGCTCAGAGCCATTCCGCTGATCGTCGGCGGCGGCCGCATCGGCGCGCTCGTGCTCATCAGGGACGTGACCGAGCTGCGGCGCCGCGAGCGCGAGCTGATGACCAAGGACGCCACGATCCGCGAGATCCACCACCGGGTGAAGAACAACCTGCAGACCGTGGCCGCGCTGCTCCGCCTGCAGGCCAGGCGGCTGCAGGTGCCGGAGGGCCGGGAGGCGCTGGAGGAGGCGGTGCGCCGGGTCGGGTCGATCGCGATCGTGCACGAGACGCTGTCCCACGCGCCCGAGGAGTTCGTGGACTTCGACGAGATCGCCGACCGGGTGTTCGCGATGGCGGGGGAGGTGTCGGCCGCGGAGGTGGCCGTCACGCCGCGCCGCGTCGGGGGCTTCGGCGTGCTGCCTTCGCTCATCGCCACGCCGCTGGCCATGGCGCTGACCGAGCTGTTGCAGAACGCGATGCAGCACGGGCGGCCCAAGCGGCTCGAAGTGGTGGTCGAGCCCGAGCCCGACCGGCTCAACGTCACGGTGTGGGACGACGGCCGCGGGCTTCCGGCCGGCTTCGACCTCGACACTTCCACCAGCCTGGGGCTGCAGATCGTCCGCACGCTGGTCGAAGGGGAGCTTTCCGGCCGGCTGTCCATCGAGCCGCGGCTCGAAGGGGGTACGGAGGTCACGCTGTCGATCCCGCTCCCGGCGGCCTGATCCCGGTTCGTACGCGTCCGTCGGGGTTCGACGGGAGTACGAGGGCTCGGCGCGTCGGGTGCGGGCATGTCGAACGGCGGCGGTGCGTCGGCCGGGGTGACGGCTTGGGCGCTGGCGCGTCCGGCGGGTGGCGCGGCGGCCGGCGGCGACGCATCGGGGCGAGGAGGGTGCGGCGGCGCGCGAGCCGATCGGGGCTCGGGCGACGCGGGGTCAGATGGTGGTGGAGATCAGATGGCGGTGGCGGGTCAGGCGGTGAGGCGGGCGCGGTGGCGAGCGGTGCGGCGCTTGAGAGCGCGGCGCTCGTCCTCGCTGAGGCCGCCCCAGACGCCGGCGTCCTGCCCGGACTCCAGCGCCCACTTCAGGCAGGCTTCGACGGCCGAGCAGGAACGGCAGACCTGCTTGGCTTCTTCGATCTGCATGAGTGCCGGGCCGGTGTTGCCGATCGGGAAGAACAGCTCGGGGTCCACGTCACGGCAGGCAGCTCGGTGGCGCCAGTCCATGCGTCCACTCCTTAGTAGATGGAGCCTCTGGTCGGCTCCGTGCGGCTACTACTTTGTGAAGAGTTTCACTAACTCGCGCGAACAAAACCCGGACCTGTGGGGACCGGGATCGTCCGCTGACACTCGGAGAACCTTGGGGTTGTTAAAGGTCCTACGTTCCGACGTCAGTCTTGAGACTGTCAGCCACGCTGAGTGCACGCAAGAGGGTTGACGGGAAGTTTTGGGTGTTATGGCTGTCGGATGCGTCACACAATGACCGAATGTAACCACCTAGACCAAAACTTGTAACGCGTTCGGTGTAGACCGGAATGTTACGGTTTCGTATTCGCCCAGGTAGTCCCCGTCCAGCTGGAAGGCCACGGGGCGTTCCGCGGTGAGCGTGAACTCGGCCTCGTCATGGAGCTGTACGAGGTGCCGGCCACCCGGAAGGGCGTCACTCTCCGTGAGAATCTGTCGGATCACTGACGCCATGGACATCGGTCCCATCCGGCGCAGCCCGAGAAGATCGAGCCCGGTCTCAAAGCTCGCCCACGGGGTCGGGTGCACGGGCCTGGTGCCGACGTACGTCCATGGAGAGGTGTTGGAGATGATCGCCATGAACAGCCCGCGGGCCGTCGGGATCCCCGGACCGGTCAGGGTCATCGCTGGATGCCGTTTGTCCGTGGCCAGATAGTGCCGTAGAGCGGTGTTCACGTACCGTGTAGGCGTTGCTTTGCGGCCGGTTCCCCTGAGGCCTTCCACGGCCCGTACAACCTCTGCGTCGTACCCCATGCCCGAGCAGAAGGTGAAGTAGCGGCTCTGGCCTTCCCATAGGGCCTGTCCCAAACCCACGGTCCTGCGCCGGCCGTCCCTGAGCGCCTCCAGCACCGCCCCCGTGGACTCCACCGGGTCGTTCGGCAGCCCCAGCGCGCGGGCGAACACGTTCGCGCTGCCCCCGGGGATGACGACGAGCGCGGGCCGGCCCTCGCTGCCGGGCGGGACGTCGCCGCCGTTCACCGGGTTGAGCAGGCCGTTCACGGTCTCGTTGATCGTCCCGTCGCCGCCGAGCACCGCCACGACGTCGTATCCCTTGGCCCGCGCGGTGGCGGCCAGCGCCGCGGCGTGCCCGCGGTAGCGGGTCTCCTCCACCGCCAGCTCCACGGCCGCGCCGAGCGCGCGGATCAGCACGTCACGCGTACGGGCGTTCGTGGTGGTGGCCTTGGGATTCACCAAGAGCATGGCGCGCATATCGCCAGCGTATCCGCTGGACTTGTGGGCGTTATCGGCCGAACGTCCTATTTCTCGGACCGGGTGACCCGAGGGGTAGGGTACGGGCGTGAATCGTCGTCCGGTCACCCTCGTCATCGCCGCCGCCATCGTCGCCCTGGAAGGCTTGGTGGCGCTCAGCCTCGGCATCTACGTGGCCGTGGAGACCCTGGTCAGCACCCCGGACAATCTGACCACCGCCATCGCCGAGTCGGCCTTCGGCGTGCTGGTCGGAGCGGGCCTGCTCTGGGTGGCGTGGGGCGGGCTGTTCAGGATGGAGCGGTGGGGGCGGTCGCCCGGCGTCCTGACGCAGATCTTCATGGTGCCGATCTCCGTCACGCTCATCCAGTCAGGCCAGCCCCAGCTCGGGATCCCGCTGATCGTGATCGCGGTGGCGGGGTTGGCGACGCTGCTGGCGCCGCCCACCACGCACGCCCTCTACGGAGACGGCTAGTCTTCGGCGGTCAGACCCTCGCGCAGCTGCGCGAGGGTGCGGGCCAGCAGGCGCGAGACGTGCATCTGCGAGATGCCCAGCTCGGTGGCGATCTGCGACTGCGTCATATTGCCGAAGAAGCGCAACAACAGGATGCGCTTCTCCCGCGGCGGCAGCCGTTCGAGCAGCGGTTTCAGCGACTCGCGGTATTCGACGCCCTCGAGCGACTCGTCCACGATGCCGAGCGAGTCGGACACCGCGGGGGCGTCGTCGTCGCCGGAGTCGGGCGCGTCGAGCGACACGGTCGAGTAGGCGTTGGCCGACTCGAGGCCCTCGAGCACCTCCTCCTCGGTCATCTTGAGGTAGGAGGCCAGCTCGGCGACCGTCGGCGCGCGGCCCTCGCGCTGCGAGAGATCGCTTATCGCCTTGGTCAGCGAGAGCTTCAGCTCCTGCAGCCGGCGCGGGACGCGGACAGCCCAGCCCTTGTCGCGGAAATGGCGCTTGATCTCGCCGACGATCGTGGGCGTGGCGTACGTGGAGAACTCCACGCCGCGGTTGAGGTCGAACCGGTCGATGGACTTGATCAGGCCGATGGTGGCGACCTGGGTCAGGTCGTCGAGCCACTCGCCCCTGTTCCGAAAGCGGCGGGCCAGGTATTCGACCAGGGGAAGGTGAAGCTCGACCAGCTCGTCTCTGATGCGCTGGCGGCGCGGCTCCTCGGGGCCCAGCTCGGCCAGCTCGGCGAAGAGCATGCGGGCACGCACCCGGTCGGGCACGGCGTGTTCGCTGGTGGCCATGGCTCCAGTCCTTTCCGTCACGCCGGCCTCGCTGCGCCTCGGCGCTTACGCAGGACGATAGCCATGCGATCTGGGGAGTCGGTCACCGCGTCGACGTCGTCGGCCAAGGCGGTCAGCACCATCCAGGCGAAGTCATCGCGTTTGGGCGCGGAGCTTCCGACCGTGGCCACTTCGACCCTGACCTGCATCTCATGCCCGGTCAGCTCGAACTCGGCAGTGAGGTCGGTGCCGGGCACCGCCTCGCTCAGCAGCATGGCGCACGCCTCGTCGACCGCGATCCGTAGATCCTCGATCTCGTCGAGCGTGAAGTCCAGCCGCGCCGCCAGCCCGGCGGTAGCCGTACGCAGCACAGACAGGTAGGCACTGGCGGCGGGGAGCCTGATGCTCACCACGTCGCGGATGCCGGCCACGCCCTCCGCGCGCGTCTCGGTTTCCTCGGTCACGTTCCTCCTCGCGTTTCCGACGCCAACTGCAACTTACCGCCCCCGGGAGGTGCTTGGACGATTCAGACTCGCCATCAACGGAAAAGGCTCTGTACGGCTGCTGCCGTACAGAGCCTTATGTGCCGTTTTAGGCGGCCTTGGTCTCCCAGAAGATCTTGGAGATCTCGTCGATCTTGCCCAGCAGGTCCTCGGCCTTGGCGACGTCGACCGTGCCCTTGGCGCCGGCGGCGCCCGCGAGCTTGGTGGCGTCCCAGAAGAGCTGGTGAAGCTGAGGGTACTGCTCCAGGTGCGGCGGCTTGAAGTAGTCGGTCCAGAGCACCCACAGGTGGTGCTTGACCAGCTCGGCCCGGTCCTCCTTGATGGACAGCGCGCGGGCGCGGAAGACCGCGTCCTCGTTGGCCGCGTACTTTTCCATGATCGCCTTGACCGACTCGGCCTCGATGCGGGCCTGAGCGGGGTCGTAGACCCCGCAGGGCAGGTCGCAGTGTGCGGAAGCGACATGCTTGGGTCGTAGCAGTCGTGCGAGCATCAGAAAGTCCTTCCTTGATGCTGAATCAGCTTGGTCCACAACCGACCTTACTCGGGTCCCAACGCCTGCGGAGTAGGGGGTCATTGCCCATGAGAGTGCGTGTCGAGGGCGATTCGATGCGCCCCGCGCTGGTTCCCGGGGACTGGCTCCTCGTACGCCGGGGCGCCACCGTGCACCCGGGAGATCTCGTGGTGGCGAGACTTCCCGGTGATCCCGAGCAGCTCATCGTGAAACGGGCGCAGTGGCACGGACAGGACGGATGGTGGCTGGAGAGCGACAACCAGCGGGCCAGCGGGCGGCGTGACAGCTGGGACTTCGGGCCGGTCCACGACATCGTCGGACGGGTCGTGCTGCGTTACTGGCCCCTCCTGCGGCGGCGTTAGGAGCCGTTGCGCCGGCGGGCGCGGAAGGCGGCGACGTTCGCGCGGCTGGCGCAGCGGGAGGAGCAGTAGCGGCGCGAACGGTTGGACGAGGTGTCGAGGAACGCCTTGCCGCAGCGCGGCTCCTGGCACCGGCCGAGCCGGTCCGCGCCCAGCTCCGCCACGACCGCGGCCAGGCCCATCACGGCGCAGGCGGCGGAGTCCTCGGCCAGGTGGAGGTGCCAGCCCCCGCCGTCGTGGTCGGTGAGCTGGGGGCGTACGGGATAGCGCACGAGCAGGGCGTTGAGCCGCGCGGCCACGGCCCGTTCGTCGTCGGCCTCGTCGAAGGCGGCGGCCAGCTCGTCGCGCAGCGGCCTCAGCTCCGGCGGCGGGTCGGGATCGTTGACCAGCCGGACGGCCCACTCGGCGTAAGAGGTGAGGTCCATGCGGGTGTATTACATCACGGGCCACGCCGATCGGGGCCGGGTCTTCCGGCGGGGAGTGCGGTCAGGCGCGGCTGAGAAGGCGTTTCAGGGGCCGTGCGCGCCGGCGGGTAAAGAGGGCCCTGGGGCAGCGCTTCGAGGCGTACATGGGGCGCTGAGTCCGGTGGGCGGGGCGCTCCGTACGGTGGTACGGGCGGATGCGCCCCGCCGTGCCTGCCGGGCCTACTCCTCGGGGTGCAGGACCCGGTGGAGGAAGGCGCGTGTGCGTTCCTGCTGCGGGTCGCCGATCACCTGCGCCGGCTCGCCGTCCTCGACGATCACGCCGCCGTCCATGAACACCACCCGGTCGGCCACCTGCCGCGCGAACCCCATCTCATGGGTGACCACCAGCATGGTCATGCCCTCCTCCGCCAGCTTCCGCATGACGGTGAGCACGTCTCCCACGAGCTCGGGGTCGAGCGCCGAGGTGGGCTCGTCGAACAGCATCAGGTCCGGGTTCATGGCCAGCGCCCGGGCGATCGCCACCCGCTGCTGCTGGCCGCCCGAGAGCTGCGCCGGGTAGGCGTCGCACTTGGCGCCGACGCCGACCTTGTCCAGGTTCTCCCTGGCGACGACCTCGGCTTCTTTCTTGCCCCGCTTCAGCACCCGCTGCTGGGCGATCATCACGTTCTGCAGCGCGGTCATGTGCGGGAACAGGTTGAACTGCTGGAAGACCATGCCGATGCGGCGGCGTACGGCGTCGATGTCCACATCGGGGTCGGTGAGCTCGACGCCCTCCACGAACACCTTGCCCTTGGTGGGCACCTCCAGCAGGTTCACGCAGCGCAGCAGGGTGGACTTGCCGGAGCCCGACGGCCCGATGACGCAGACCACCTGGCCGGGGTCGACGGTCATGCGGATGCCCTTGAGCACCTCGTTGTTGCCGAAGTACTTGTGCAGGTCCGCGAGCTCGATCGCGTGCGTCATCGGTTCCTCCCCTTGCGTCCTTCCAGCCGGGTCGCCAGATATCCCAGCGGGATCGTGACGATCAGGTACGTCAGACCGGAGACCATGATGGGCGTGGCGTTGGAGTGCTGGGAGGCCAGGTCGTTGCCGAACTTGGCGAGCTCGACATACTCGCTGGACACGCCGAGGAACAGCACCAGCGAGGAGTCCTTGAGCAGGGCCACGAACTGGTTGGTGGTCGGCGGGATGACCATGCGGAGGGCCTGCGGGATCACCACGGTGAACTGGGCGCGGGTGGCGGACATGCCCAGCGATCTTGCGGCCTCGACCTGCCCCTTGGGCACGGCCTGCAGCCCCGCGCGGAACACCTCCGCCTGGTAGGCCGCGCCGATCGCACCGAGCCCGAGGGCGACCTGGCCGTATGTGCCGAAAGGCACCTCGAAGCCCGGCAGCGCCAGTGGCAAGAAGGTGATCATGATGAAGATCAGCAGCGCGGGCAGGCCACGGAAGATCTCGATGTAGACGATCGCGATCCACCGGTAGGGCCGGACCGGCGACAGCCGCATGAGCGCGAGCAGCAGTCCCACAACGAAGGCGAGGACGAATCCGGTGACCGTGTAGATGACCGTGTTGCGCAGCGCGATGGTGAACAGTTCCGGCAGCGTCTCCTTCGCCACGTCGGGCTTGGCGAAGTTCTGGGCGAGGCTGCCCCAGTCCGCGTACAGGACGAGGAGGCCGAGCACGACGACCAGGACGGCATACTGGATGCCGCGGCTGATCTGCTGCTTCTTCCGAGGGCTGAGCCCGGCGCGCGCGGGCTCAGCCGTCTTCGGCTGGTCGGCCATGGATCAGCCCAGCTCGCCGGGCTTCTTGCCGAACCACTTCACGTAGATCTTCTCGTAGGTGCCGTCTTGCTTGGCCTTGGCGATCTCTTCATTGATCGTCTTGAGCAGCACCGGGTCGGCGTTCTTCTTCAGGCCGAGGCCGTACTGCTCGCCGGTGTCCAGGCTGCCGATCAGCTCGAACTTCGCGGCGACCTCCGGCTTCTTGAGCCAGGTGAGGACCACGGGGAGGTCCTGGACGATCACGTCGGCCTGGCCGGCCTGCAGGGCCAGCAGCTCCTTGGCGGAGTCGGCGTACTCGGTCGGGTCGAAACCCTGCTTCTTGACGTAGTCGAGGCCCGTGGTGCTGGCCTGGGCGCCCAGCTTGAGGTTCTTGGCCTTGACGTCGGCCAGCGACGTCGCCCCGGTGCCCTTCTTGGCGAGCAGCGCCTGGGTGGCGTCGAAGTACGGGTCGGAGAAGTCGATGTTCGCCTTGCGCTCCGGCGTGATCGTCATGCCGGCGGCGGCCAGGTCGCACTTCTTGGCCGCCATGGCGGCACCGCTCTTGATCACCGCGAAGTCGATGTCCACGATCTCCTGGGTCACGCCCAGCTTCTTCGCGACAAGGTCGACGATGTCGACGTCGAAACCGACGATCTTGCCGCTCGCGTCCTTGAACTGGAACGGCTCGTACGGGATGTTCGTACAGACTGTGAGCTTGCCAGGCTGCACCAGCTGAACACCGCCGGCCGCGGAGGTGCTCGCGCCGGTCGTGGCGGAGCTCGAGCTGTTGCCACCGCTCCCGCACGCGGTCAGCGCCAGGGCGGCGGTCAACACGAGCGCGCCGGCGGCATAGCCACGGCGGCCCTTGGGGCTGAGGGCCATGTACGGCCTCCTCGATGTGAAAAGCCAGGAAACTTGCGTTTTGTGCAGTTTAAATGGGGTTTTGCACCGGTCAGCCATCAGACATTTAACGATGCGTCAACGGAACGGCGTCGGCACTGACACCGAGTCCATCTCACCATGTGGCACGATAGGGAGACGGGTGACCCCCGTACCCCTCTGAGACGACCGACGAGGGGATTCTGGCAGCTACCGAGGCCAGCCCGCTCGCGCTCGCCCGCCGAAGGTTTCTTCCGCTCCCGATGACTACAGGGGTCGCTGTGGCTGTCACGCCCGCTTCTGCTTCCGTTCCCGTCGAGCAACTCGATCTCGATCCGGCCTTCGCGCTGCACCGCGGAGGCAAGCTCGAGGTCCGCTCCACCGTTCCCGTCCGCGACGCGGACGATCTCTCCCTCGCCTACACGCCCGGCGTCGCCCGGGTCTGCACCGCCATCGCCGAGACGCCCGCGCTGGTCAACGACTACACCTGGGTCTCCAACGTGGTGGCCGTCGTCTCCGACGGCACCGCCGTGCTCGGCCTGGGCGACATCGGCCCCTCGGCCGCCATGCCGGTCATGGAGGGCAAGGCGCTGCTGTTCAAGCAGTTCGCGAACGTCGACGCCGTCCCCATCTGCCTCGACTGCACCGACGTCGACGCGCTCGTCGAGACCGTCGTGCGCCTCGCGCCGTCGTTCGGCGGCATCAACCTCGAGGACATCAGCGCCCCGCGCTGCTTCGAGGTCGAGGACCGGCTCCGGGAGCTGCTCGACATCCCCGTCTTCCACGACGACCAGCACGGCACCGCCATCGTGGTGCTCGCCGCGCTCCAGAACGCCGCCCGCCTGACCGGGCGCTCGCTCGGCGACCTGCGCGCCGTCGTGGCCGGCGCGGGCGCGTCCGGCGTCGCGGTCTCCCGCATCCTCCTGGAGGCGGGCATCGGCGACATCGCGGTCGCCGACTCCAAGGGCATGATCTACGCGGGCCGCGAGGGGCTCAACCCCGTCAAGGAGGCCCTCGCGCGCGACACCAACCGCGCCGGCCACACCGGCTCGACGGAGGACGCGCTGGCGGGCGCCGACGTGTTCGTCGGGCTGTCCGGGTCGACCGTGTCCGAGGCGGCCATCGCCTCCATGGCGCCCGACGCCATCGTCTTCGCCCTGTCCAACCCCACCCCCGAGGTCCACCCCGAGGTGGCCGCCCGGCACGCCAAGGTCGTGGCCACCGGCCGCTCCGACTTCCCCAACCAGATCAACAACGTGCTGGCCTTCCCCGGCGTCTTCAGGGGCGCCCTCGACGTGCGCGCGTCCGCCATCACCGAGAACATGAAGGTGGCCGCCGCCAACGCGCTGGCCGGCGTCGTCGGCGACGACCTCTCGGCGACGTACGTCATCCCGAGCCCGTTCGACGAGCGCGTCGCGCCCGCCGTGACCGCCGCGGTCGCGGCCCAGGCCCGCGCGGACGGCGTCGCCCGCGTCTGACCTCTTCGTACGGGGGCCTCCTTGGATCAGGGAGGCCCCCGTTTCGTCGTGGAGTTGGTGGTCTCTTTGAGAACCGCCCTGAAACCTTTACTCAAGGTGCTATAACAGTAGCTCTCTGTAAGGTGTGGGCGCCCAACTCCTGTGACGAGGAGAGCGATGGAACGCGAGCCGAACCGACTGCTTCAGCAGCTCATCGCAGAAGCGGGCTTCTCCCACAAAGGACTGGCCAGGTGCCTGAACGATTGGGGAGCCGCCCGTGGCACTCCGGGCCTCAAATACGACCACAGCTCCGTGTTGCGCTGGATCGGTGGTCAGAGGCCACGTGACCCGGTGCCCTACCTGCTCGCGGAGATCTTCGCGATGCGGCTGGGCCGACCGGTTACCTCGGAGGACCTGGGCATGCCGGCGATCCTCACACCCCTCGATCTCGGTCAGGAGTTCACGCACACGTGGCAGGAGGGGGTCGCGACCGTGACTGCGCTATGGCGGGCCGACGTGGAGAGGCGGAGGTTCCTGATCGACTCGACCTTCGCGATAGGAGCGGGCTCCGTGGGAGCCATCCGCTGGCTGACGTCCCCACCCGGGGGACAGCTGAGCGGCACGGGCGGGCGTCGGGTGGGCCGCGCCGACATCGCCGCCATCCATGAGGTCACCCGATCGTTCGGTGAGCTCGACAACCGTTTCGGCAGCGGCCGGGTCCGCTCGTCCGTGGTCAAATATCTGGACACCGCCGTCTCGCCACTGCTCAAGGACGGCCTGTACGGCGAGTCCACCGGCCGCCGCCTGGCCGCCGCGGCCGCCGAGCTGACCCGCCTGGCCGGCTGGATGGCGTACGACATGGAGCAGCACGGTCTCGCCCAGCGCTACCTCATCCAGGCGCTCCGCCTGGCCAGGAGCGCCGACGACCACACCCTGGGCGGCGAGATCCTGGCCGGCATGGCCCACCAGGCCATCTACATGGGCCAGCCCTCCCACGCCCTCGACCTGGCCCGCTCCGCCCAGATGGCGGCCCGCCGCGCCGGTGTGCACACGCTCCTCGCCTCCGCGCACGTCCTGGAGGCCCACGCCCACGCCGGCCTGGGCGACGCCCGCTCCTGCGGGGTCTCCCTGCACGAGGCGGAGTCCGCCTTCGACGCCCGTAAGCCCGACGACGAGCCGGTCTGGCTCAGCTACTTCGACGAGGCCTACCTGTCGGCGAAGTTCGCCCACTGCTTCCGTGACCTGGGGGAGGGGGAGCGGGCCGTGCGACAGGCCCGGCGCTCGCTCGACATGGACTCCCGCTACGTCCGCGGACGGATGTTCAACCTGTCGCTGCTGGCCGCCGGGCTGCTGCAGTGCGGGGAACTGGAGGAGGCGTGCTCGGTCGCGGGCACCGCTTTCGCGCTGGCGGGGGAGCTGCAGTCGACCCGGTCGCGGTCGTACGCGGCCGACCTGCGGCGGCGGTTGGAGCCGTACAAGAACGAGCGGGCCGTGCTGGCGCTGCGCGAACGGACGCGGGAGCTCACGTCGGTATGACGCAAAAACGGCCCGGGTGCTTGTCACCCGGGCCGTCCTTCGTGTTGCCGTCTACGTGCTGCCGTCTACTGGAGAAGCTCGCCGTTCGGGCCGACGATCTTCTTGGTCTCCGCGTAGTTGGCCTTGTTGTACACGTCGGCCACCTCACCGTCGAAGATCGCCGAGCTGATGTAGTCGACCCGGCCGTTGCCGTCGTTGTCGTGGAACAGGCTGGTCACGCCGTTGACGTAGCCGGTGCGCTTGTTGTTGTCGTACTTCATGAGCCAGGGGCCGCCGTCGGCGCCGGGGGTCATGGAGCACTTGAGCAACTGGTGCGTCTCGACCTTGAACGTGTTGACCTGGTAGCTCTTGGTGGCGGTCTTGCCGGAGCACCACTTCGGCGTCACGCCGGTGAACGGGCGGTCGCCGTCGGGGTGCGGGGCCGAGGGGTAGCCGAAGACGGTCACCGGCTGGCCGAGGGGCTGGTTCCAGGCCACACCCTGCCCGCCGACGACGTCACCGAGCCGGCCCATGTCCTTGGCGATCCCGAGGATGTAGTGGGCCTCGTAGTACTTACGCGACGTGCCGGGCTTGACCCACTTCTGCGTGTAGTAGTGGGTGATGATGTAGTTGCCCAGCTTGTCGGTGCCCTTGACCCCGGGGCCCTGGTAGGCGTCCTGCTGAGGCTTGGTGACCTGCTCCACGATGGGCTCGCCGAACTTGAAGCCCTGGCCCTTGCCCACCTTCGCGTCCTTGTACGCGGACTCGCTGACTTCGACCTTCTCCAGGACGGCGCCGGGGTAGTCGGGGCCCACGAGGTCGGTCGGCTTGTCCTCGCCCTCCGACCAGCAGTCGCCGAGGGTCAGCTGGCACTTGAGGAACTCCACGGAGCTGATCTCACGCGGCTTGACCCACTTGTCGCCGGCCCACGCCTTGAAGTCGTTGCGAGAGACTTCCTTCTCGCCGGCCAGCGAGAATCCGTTGTGCACCGCGACGAACGCGAAGTCGCCGTCGTAGTCGTCGTAGGTGTCCAGGTCGTACGCCGTGAAGGCGTAGGCGCCGACGTAGACCCCGAAGGGGGCCTTGCCCTGGTAGTAGCCGGGCACGAAGATCCACTTGTCGTAGACGTCGTCCTTGCCGTTCGCGAAGACGCAGTGGCCCGCGGTGGCGACCAGGTTGCGGTTCCTGGACTGGATGGACGTGGCCGAGCACCAGCGGTACTGGCCGGACTTGTCGAGGAAGAACACCTTGCCGATGGTCTTGGGCAGGTTGATGTTCTTGGACACCGTCGCCTTGGGGGCGGTGGTCGGTCCGGTCATGCCCGGCTTGCCGTCAGGGGCGCCGTTGCTGCCCGTCGACACCAGCTTGGAGACGTTCTTGGCGTCCAGGTTGTACTGGGTGGCCTTGCGCAGGGCGGCTCCGTTGGAGTCGAGCCAGAAGAAGGCGTCGCCGTACGCGTCGGCCGGCTTGGGCGCGAGATTGTCGGTGGCCCAGCTCGGTGCGGCGGTGGCTGGGACGGCGAGGGCGGCGGCACTCAGGCAGGCGGCGGCTAGGGGGATGAGCAGGCGCTTCAAGGGAGGCTCCACAGTTGTCAAAAAGGGTGTAAAGACACTATCGACCCTTTAGTCACCCTGGTAAGGGTGGTTGCCAGATTTCTCAGCAAAAAGGCCGAAGGGCCCGGCAGGATGCCGAGCCCTTCGGTATTGCTAAAGAACGACGAACAAGTCTTCGTTCCGATCCGCAGCGAACTACGGGATGAGCTTGCCGCTCCACGCAGCCGCAGCGGCCTTGTAGACGACGTTGGTCTCACCGTCGAAGTACGGCGACGTGATCGTGTCGTACCGGTTGTTGCCGTCGGTGTCAGCGATGAGGCTGGTGACACCGTTGACGTAGCCGAGACGCTTGGCGTTGCTGTACTTGTACAGCCACGGGCCGCCGTCGTAGCCACCGGTCACGGTGCACTTCAGACCGACCTGCTCCTCGACCTTGTACTTCGGCACCACGACGTAGTTGGTGGCGGTCTTGCCGTAGCACCACTTCGGCGTGACACCGGTGAAGGGCTTGTTGCCGTCGGGGTGAGCGCCCTGCGGGTAACCGAAGGTCCGGACGTACTTGCCACGCGGCTGGTTCCACGCGAAGCCCTGGCCGCCAACGTTGTCGCCGAGGCGACCAACGCTCTTGACCTCGTGGACCACGATGTACGGCTCGAGACGGACGTAGCGGGCGACGTTACCCTGCTTGTACCACTTCTGCACGTAGTAGTGCGTGAGGGTGGAGTTGCCCTTCTCGTCCAGCTTCACATCGGCCGGGAACTTGCCAGGGTTCGCCTTCTTGTCCTGGAAGTACTTGTAGGCCTCCTGGTAGGTCACGTTCTCGACGATGGGCTCGCCGAACTTGTAACCCTGGCCCTTGCCGACCGCAGCAGCGTCGTAGACAGCCTTGCTGACCTCGAAACGGTCAACCACGGCGCCGGGGTAGTCCGGGCCAGAGGCCTCGTCGGCCTTGCCCGGGTCCACGTCGTAGTACTCCGTGGTCTTCGGGTCGAGCTTGCCCTTCTTGTACTCGTCCTCGGTGACCGTGACGTCCTTGACGAACTTCTCGCCCGTGTAAGCCTTGTAAGCGGTCCAGTCGACCAGCTTGGGCTTGTTGAGCGTGCCGCCGATGCCGTCGTAGACGGTGACGAAGGCGTAGTCGCGGTCGAGGTCCTCGTACACGTCGAAGTCGTAGTGGGTGAAGGCCTGCTTACCCACGTACACGCCCCAAGGAGCCTTGCCCTGGTAGTAACCGGGGACGAAGACCCAGCGGGACACGACCTCGTCGTTCGCAGCCAGGTCGTACACGCAGTGACCGGCCGTGGCGACCAGGTTGCGGTACTGCGACTGGATCGAGGTACCGGAGCACCAGTACAGCTTGCCGTCGCGGCCCTCGAAGAAAACCTTACCGATGGTCTTCGGCAGGTTCACGTTCTGAACCTTGACGGTGGTCTTCTTCTCCTCGCCGATGGGAGCGGTCGACCCCGGCTTGGTGTCGTTCGTATACCCACCCTTGGAGGAGATCTTCGAGACCTCGAGCGCGTCGGGCGTGAACGCCACGGCGCCCTTGAGGGCCGCGTTGTTGGACTTGGTCCAGAAGTCCAGGGTCTCGGCCGCCTGGGCCGCCGTCTTGGCGAGCGGGTCGCTAGCGACGGTGTTGTCGGCCTGAGCCTGGGCGGTGCCAGCCAGACCAGCAGCCAGCAGACCAGTGGCCAGAATGGCGCCACCGGCCGGGAGGAGGATGCGCTTCATGGAAACTCCTTGCGCTGTCGTGGAACGCCTCTTGCGTCCCATGCGTCAGTAAAGGGATAGCCAGGAACATACAGTGTGGATCTTGCTCGCGGGTAGCCGCTTTGACAGGAAAAGAGGCGACAAGACGGGCGTGACCGTTCTGTGATGTTTAAACGGCTGATGCGCAGGAGTCGAGGAAAGCTTGCTTCGGGACCGTTTGCCCTGATCAACATAAGAGAGTTGTCAGTGCGGTTCGCGGGGTCCGAGTGTCCGTTCGATCGCGGTCGAAGAGGCTATGTGATGCAGATCACATTGGATTGATGGCACCGTCTGGGCGCCCCATGCGTCCAACGGCCCTTCACTTTTGGCGGGAACGCCGAAGGGCCCGGCAGGATGCCGGGCCCTTCGCAGGAAACGGTTATACGAACGGTCTAAGACCGGTCGCTGTCCGTCACCTTAGACAATCTTGCCGGACCACGCGACCGCAGCGGCCTTGTAGACCACGTTGGTCTCACCGTCGAAGTACGGCGAGGAGATGTAGTCCACGCGACCGTTGCCGTCCTGGTCGTTGAAGGTGCTCACGACACCGTTCAGGTAACCGAGACGCTTGGAGTTGCTGTACTTGTACAGCCACGGACCACCGTCGGCGCCCTCGGTGAAGGCGCACTTGAGGGCCACGTGCTCCTCGATCTTCTTGGCAGCCGAACCGACCAGCTTCTTCGTGGTGTTGCCGTAGCACCACTTCGGAGTCACGCCGGTGTAGTTCTTGTTGCCGTCGGGGTGCGGAGCGGCCGGGTAGCCGAACACGCGGACGGGCTTACCGGTGGGCTGGTTCCAGGCGAAGCCCTGGCCGCCGACGTTGTCACCGAGACGGCCCGCGTCCTTGGCGAAGCCCTCGACGATGAAGAAGACGGTCTTGTAGAACTTCGTCTCGGAGCCGGCCTTGTACCACTGCTGGACGTAGTAGTGCGTGATCGTCCAGTTGCCGCGGGCGTCCTTGACGACCTTGGCCGGGTACTTCGCCGCGTCCTTCTTCTGGTTCTCCTGGTAGGCGGCGGCTTCGCTGTCCGTCACGATCTCCGTGACGGGCTCACCGAACTTGAAGCCGTTGCCCTTGCCGACCTTGGCAGCCTTGTAGGCGTCCTCGGCGACCTCGACCTTGCCGACCACGGCACCCGGGTAGTCAGGGCCGGTCGCCTCAGGCGCCGTGCCCCTCTTCACCCAGTACGCCTCGGTCGAGGTGGGGTCGAGCTTGCCCTTACGGAACTCCTCGCGGCTGATCTCGACGTCCTTGGCGTCCTTGATGCCGGTGTACTTGTCCCAGTCGGCCTTGGAGACCTGCTTGGGCGTGCCACTGCCGAGCTGGACACCGTTGTACACGGTGACGAACGCGTAGTCGCGGTCCCAGTCCTCGTACACGTCGAAGTCGTAGTGGGTGAAGGCCTGCTTACCCACGTAGATGCCCCAGGGGGACTTGCCCTGGTAGTAACCGGGGACGAAGACCCACTTGGACATGACGTCCGAGTTGGTCGCCGTGTCGTACACGCAGTGACCGGCCGTGGCGACCAGGTTGCGGTACTGGGACTGGATCGAAGTGGCGGAGCACCACTTCTTCTCGCCCTTGCTGTTGACGAAGAACACCTTGCCGATGGTCTTCGGCATGTTGACGTTCTGGACCTTGACGGTCGTCTTCTTTTCCTGGCCGATCGGAGCCGTCGAGCCGGGCTTGGTGTCGGCGCTGTAGCCGCCCTTGCTCTGGAGCTTGGCGATGTCGCCCTTGTCCCAGACGTTCGACTCCTTGGCGGCCCGGAGGGCGGCACCGTTGTTGTCGGCCCAGAACTCGGCAATGGCCTTGGCGTTCGCCGCGCTCGCCGCCATCGGGTCACTGGCGACGTCGCTGGCGGCCTGGGCGGTGCCGGCCAGGCCGGCAGCCAGAAGGCCGGTAGCCATGATGGCGCCACCGGCGGGGATGAGGATGCGCTTCAAGGGAACTGCTCCTTGCTCTGTCGTGGGTCGCAACATGCGTCCCATGCGTCAGTAAAGGGATAGCAAGGAACATAGCGTGGTGATCTCCGCAGGTGGAACCCGGTTTGGACGATCCGGTAGGCGCTCCTACCGCCGTTACCGTGCTGTTATCAGTCAGAGATCTTCGCGCGCGGTGATTGGATAGTTACGTTTTCGCTGGGTATGGACGGGTTGTGGCAGATGGGACCCGTGTGCCGTTAGCTGTTCGCCACATAACGTAGCCGACAAAACGTGACCCAGATCACAGGAACCGGATTGGCGCCTAATCCGTCTAACTCGCTCCAATCCTCACAGGTGATCTTCAGGTTCGGGTTATAGAGGCCGAAAAGAAGCCGTCCTCGCCGGGGGAGGGGGCGGCGAGGACGGCTGTGGAGCGCCAGGCGTGGCGTCGTAGGGGAGACACCCCCGCGCCTGGCCTATTTGGACTGAGGCGCCCTTGGCCGCCTCAGTGTGCGTGATGGCGGGCGAGGAGCTGGAGGGGTGCTCCTCGGCCGTCGGAGGAAGGGCGAACGGGGCGGTTCGCCAGGTGTGACTTAGATGTCCCTCTGCCGGACGACTGCCGCCAGGTGGGTGCGCAGGCTCAGCAGCACCGGATCGCGGGCGAGGGCTTCGTGCCGCGGGTGGTGGGCCGGCACGGGGCGTTGTGGCGGTGCGGCGCCGTCATCGGTGGTCGTGTCGTCCTGGGCGGTCTCGATCGCTCTCAGCAGTCGTCGCCAGGTGCCGTCGGCCGTCCAGTGGCGGTGGTGCCGGTAGATGGTCACCCAGCAGCCGAACCGCCCGGGCAGATGACGCCATCGCAGACCGGTCCTGGCTTGGTAGAGCGCCCCATTGATCATCATCCGGTGCTCGTCCCACCGGTCTCCAAGCGTGTCGCCGGGGGGTAGCAGCGATGCCAGCCGTTCCCATTCGGCGTTCGTCAGATCGCCACGATGCATGTGCTCATCGTGACAAGGTAAACACTCTGTGTCAGCAGATCCAAAAAAGATCTTCGTCTTCGGAAGTACCCCGACAAAAGATGAGGCGAGGGCCTCGGAATACCGAGACCCTCGCCTATCCCCTGGAAGGGCTTACTTGTACAGCTCGCCGTTCGGGCCGACGATCTTGCCGGACCACACGTTCTTGGCCGCGTTGTACACCGCGGCCGTCTCGCCGTCGAAGTAGGGCGAGGTGATGTAGTCGACGCGGTCGTTACCGTCCTGGTCGGCGAAGGTGCTCGTCACACCGTTCACGTAACCGAGACGCTTGCCGTTGCTGTAGTTCTGGAGCCAGGGGCCGCCGTCGTAACCGGGGGTCACGGCGCACTTGAGGCCGATGTGCTCCTCGATCTTGAGCCAGGAGGCGCCGACCGCCTTGGCGGTGGTCGTGCCGTAGCAGTTCTTCGGCGTGACGCCGCTGTACGGCTTGTTGCCGTCCGGGTGCGGAGCGGCCGGGTAGCCGAAGGCGCGGACCGGCTTGCCGGTGGGCTGGTTCCAGGAGAAGCCCTGGCCGCCGACGTTGTCGCCGAGGCGACCGGCGTCCTTGGACAGCAGGATGTAGTAGTGGCCGCCCCACGCGCGCTTCGGGCCGGTGAAGCTCTGGTAGTCCTTGCGGTCCACCTGCTTCACGCCGTTGAACTGGATGCCGTTGTAGACGGTGACGAACGCGTAGTCGCGGTCCCAGTCCTCGTACGTGTCGAAGTCGTAGTGGGTGAAGGCCTGCTTGCCCACGTAGATGCCCCACGGGGTCTTGCCCTGGTAGTAGCCGGGGACGAAGACCCAGTTGTCGAGGAGCGCCTTGTTGCTGTCCGTGTCGTAGACGCAGTGGCCGGCCGTGGAGACCAGGTTGCGGTAGTTCGACTGGATGGAGGTGGCCGAGCACCAGCGGAACTTGCCGGAGCCGTCGACGAAGAAGACCTTGCCGATGGTCTTGGGGATGTTCACGTTCTGGGCCTTGGCGCCGCTCGACTTCGTCTCGCCGGTCGGCGCCGTGGTGCCGGGCTTGCCGTCGGGGCTGTAGCCGCCCTTGGAGACGACCTTCCGGACGTCGTTCGCGTCCCAGGTGTACTGGGTCGCCTGCCGGAGCGCGGCTCCGTTCGAGGCGAGCCAGAAGGAGGCGACCGAGGCGGCCTCGGCGGTGTTGTTGGCCATCGGGTCGTGGGAGACGTCGCCGTCGGCCTGGGCCGTACCGGTCAGACCTACGGCGAGCAGGCCGGTCGCGAGGACGGCACCGCCGGCGGGCAGCAGGATTCGCTTCAAGGTAACTCCAGGTTGCGCTGACATGAGGCGCCTGGTGCACCTCCATAACTCAGCAAACGGACAGCCCGGAACTTACCGGTTTGACAATGCTCATGTGAATTTCGGGTAGATCATGTCAGCGCTCCAACAGGGCGTCGTGACCTTGCTGAGACAAAGGATGCGCTGATCACCAGCAGTGACCGGACGGTTGCAGTGATTTAGGTCACATTTGGCGGAGTGGTCTGCGCGGCGGCGCGTCGGTAGACCGCTCCGGCGGTGGTGTCGAAGTACGGGGACGACACCGCGTCGTACCAGCCCTTCGCGTCTCTGTTCCAGGTCAGGCTGTTGACGCCGTTGAGGTAGCCGGTCCAGCGGTCCTTGTTGAAGCCGATCAGCCATGGACCGCCGCTCGCGCCCGGGCTGAAGTCGCAGTTGAGCAGCTGCACGCCCTTCTGCAGGTCGAGGCTGACGGCGGAGGTCCAGCGGGTGGGGCCTTCCTTGCACATCTCCAGGCGCTTGCCGTCGAACGGGCGGGTGCCGTCGGGCTGCGCGCCCGCCGGGTAGCCGAACGCGGCCACCGTGTACGTGGTCGGCTTCTTGTTCAGCTCGATGCCCTGGCCGCCCACGTTGTCCTGGAGTCGGCCCACGTCCCTCATGACGTAGCGGCCGTCCTTGGCCTCCCACTTGAAGCCGCGGTGCACGGTCACGAACGCGTAGTCGAAGTCGTAGTCGCCCTTGCCCGACCAGTCCTCGTGAATGCTGATCGAGGAGCCCACGTAGATGCCGTCGGGCGTCTCGCCGTTGGGCCCGGGGTTGGGGACGAAGATCCAGTAGTCGGCGGCCTTGGCCTGCCGTGGGTCGTACGCGCAGTGCCCGGCCGTCGCGACGACGCTGCGGTTCCTGGCGGCGACCGCACTGGCGGAGCACCAGTACTCCTTGTCCCCGAACCGGAAGAAGACCTTGCCCATGGTCCTGGCGACCGAGCCCTTGCGCGGCAGCACGGGCGACACGGCCTGCGCGGCGACGGCCCGCGTGACGGTGGTCGCGGCCTGCGTGGCGGGGTTGGAGGCCTGCGCGGAGGTCGACGGCGCCGGGGTGGCGGCCTGGGTGCCGGGCGTCGCGGGGCTGTAGCTGTCGGCCTGCTTGAGCTGGTCGGGTGTCCAGTAGTCGGCGACCCGCTTGACGTCCACCGCGGTCTTGGCCAGCGAGACGGCGAAGACCCTGCTGTCGAGCGCGGCGTTGCTGTCGAGCGCGGCGTTCGCGATCCCCGTGAAGGCAGGCGCCATCAGCAGCGCGCTGCTGAGCGCAGCCGCCACCAAGTGCCTGGCCCGGGGGATCATGAATTAACCTTTCTTGGGGTCGTAAGGGTGGATTTTTCCAGATGTACTGGTGGTATTGCAGCCAGGATAGAGATTCGTTACCTGATCAAGAGTGCTCTGTGCACTATAAGGACATCGTCAGACAGATCTCTAAATGATCATTGGTAAGGGGCGTTTCCGCAGGTCGGAGTGGGTGTAGGCGCTTGTTGAATTCCACTCATTCCGTGCCCGTTCCAGTGATGTACGCCTCAGTGGAAGACCCCGGTTCCCAGGGGAACCGGGGCCTCGGAAGCCACCTCGATCAGCGGAAGTTGCCGGTCCAGCGGTTGGCCGCGGCCTTGTAGACCTTGTACGTGTCGGTGTTGAAGTACGGGGACGAGATGTAGTCGTAGCGGTCGTTGGCGTCGGTGTCCCACGCGACGCTGTTGACGCCGACCAGGTAGCCGGTGCGCGACGCGCTCTTGTAGTTGTAGATGAACGGCCCGCCGCTCGCGCCGGCGGTGAAGGAGCACTTGAAGCCGATGTGCTCCTGCAGGTTGTACTTCCTGGCCTCGGGCATCGGCCGGGTCTTGCCGAAGCAGAACTTCATCGTGCGGCCGGTGTACGGCTTGTCGCCGTCGGGGTGCTCGCCCGCCGGGTATCCGAACGAGAACACGTCCAGCTTCGTGCTCCTGTTCCAGGTGAAGCCCTGGCCGCCGACGTTGTCACCGAGTCGGCCGACGTTCTTGACCGTCCACTGCCAGCGGTTGCCGACCTTCTCCCAGTTGACCTTGATGCCGTTGTAGACGTTGACGAACGCGTAGTCGAAGTCGTAGTCCTCCTTCACCACGAAGTCGTCGTGCGCGTTGAACGTCTTGGCGGCGTAAATGCCGTAGGGCGCCTTGCCCTCCCAGACATTGTTGCCGTCCCAGTACGACGGAATGAAGATCCAGTTGTCGTAGAAGGTGTTCTTGCTGGTGTCGTAGACGCAGTGGGCCGAGGTCGCCACGAGGTTGCGGTACTTGCCCTGAACCGAGCTGGCCGAGCAGTACCGCCAGCTTCTCGGGTCGCGCGGGTCGGCCTTGGGCAGCGTGAAGAACACGCGGCCGACCGTGTTGGGCAGATTGACGTGCTTGCTCTTCTTGGCCTTCGTCTTCTCCTCACCGATCGGCGGGACGGATCCCGGAGGGCCGTCAGGTGCGTCGTTGCTGCCCTTGACGCCCTTGGAGGTCAGGTCGAGGCCGGCGTCGTAGTCGGTGGCCAGCTTGACGCGGTCGGGGGTCCAGAACTGGACCGCCTGCTCGGCGGGTGTGGCGGAGTTCTGGGACACGACGTCGGAGGGTGCTTGGGCGTTGGCCGGGGTGCCGCCGACCATGCCCGCGGCCAGCCCGACGGCCATCAGGCCGGCGAGCGGGAACGCGATGCGCCTTGCTCGGGAAAACATGGAGCTCCTTTCGGCTTTCGGCGGCCCAGAGCGGGGTACTGCGCCCCGGTGGGCCAGGAAAACGATCGGAACGCTAATGAATGGCGCAAGGGGATGGCCATGAAACGACGCGAAAAAGCATGGCCCGGTTCCATTCCGTTATAGAAATAGCGAAACCGCATGTATTCATGATTGGCATCCCCGCAGGTCGCGCCGCCCGTTTTTTGTCTCGCGCAACAGCGGTAACAGGCATTATCAAATGCCACTCCTTATCAACCGAATCTTGTTCTGGTTAGATGGATTCATGGATCCTCGCACCCCCTGTCTCATCGGCATCGCACAACGCACCATTCGCGAGCAGCCCGGCCCGGAACCGCTCGATCTATGGGAGGAGACGGCGCGCGCGGCCGCCGAGGACGCCCGGCTCCCCGTCGAGCGGCTGGACTCGATCCAGATCGTCCACACCGACTCGTGGCAGTACGACTCGCCGGTCGGCCGCCTCGCCGAGCGCCTCGGGGCGACGCCGCGGCACCGTGCGTACTCCAAGGTCAGCGGTACGGCCCCGCAGCTGCTCATCGGCGAGGCGGCGGCCAGGATCGCGGCGGGCGACCTCGACTCCGCGCTGGTCACGGGGGCCGAGGCGCTGGCGACGCGCCGGGCGTACCGGCGGGCGGGCGAGCGCGTCCCGTGGAGCCACCCCGCCGTGCCCAAGCCCCCGTACGGGTGGGAGCGCCCGCCGCACCCCTACGCGCTGGCCCACGGGCTCTTCATGCCGGTGCACACCTACGCGATCATGGAGACGGCGCGGCGGGCGGCGTCCGGGCTCACGATCGCGGAGGAGATGCGCGACAGGGGTCGCCTGATGGCCCCCATGACCGAGGTGGCCGCCGCGAACCCGTACGCCTGGCGCCGGACCGTCCGCACCCCCGACGAGCTCGCGACGGGCGACCGCTTCGTCGGCTGGCCCTACACCAGGGACACGGTGGCCGTGCTGGAGGTGGACCAGGCGGCGGCCGTCATCCTGGCCAGCTCGCGGCTGGCCGACCGGCTCGGGGTGTCGGCGGAGGGGCGGGTCTACCTGCGCGGGTGGGCGTACGGGGAGGACACCTGGGAGGTGGCCGCGCGGCCCGAACTCGGGTCTTCCCGGGCCATCGCGCACGTGGCGGAGGCCGCTTTCCGGCGGTCCGGGCTCGGGCTCGGCGACATGCACGCGCTCGACCTGTACAGCTGTTTCGCGGTGGCGCTGCGGCAGGCGTGTGACGCGATCGGGCTCGATCCCCTGGACCGGCGCGGGCTCACGGTCACCGGCGGGCTGCCGTACGCGGGCGGGCCGGCCAGCGACTACGTCCTGCACTCCACGGCGACCATGGCGGGGCTGCTGCGGGCCCAGTCCGGGCACGGGCTGGTGAGCGGGGTGGGGATGCATCTGACCAAGCACACATATGCGGTGTGGTCCAGCGAGCCGGGAGGGCGGCTGGGGAGCGCCGCGCCGGTGTTCATGGCCGAGGAGGTGCCTCTGGTGGGGGCCTGCGCGGGGGAGGGGGTGGTGGCGGGGTACACGGTGGCGCACGGGCGCGACGGTGCCGCCGAACGAGGGGTGCTGGTGGTGGAGGTGCCGGGCGGGCGGGCCTATGCGGTGGTGGAGGAGGCCGGGCTGCTGGCGGACGCGGAGTCGCGGGAGCTGGTGGGGCAGGTGGTGCGGGTGTCTTCTGACGGGAAGGTCAACGTGGCGGCGTGGTGACTCAAAGTTGATGCAAAGACCGTGACCGTACGACTACTATACGGAGTTGACATTTTGATGTCAGCGGCGGACGCTGGAGTCATGCGGAGGACAACGGTGCGCATCGACGAGACGCTCCTCAACGAGGCGAAGGCGTACGCGGCACGTAACGGACGCAGTCTCAACTCGGTGATGGAGGATGCCTTGAGGCAACTGCTCAACCGCTCCACGGAGCTGGCCGAACGGCCGCGGGTGGAGTTGATCACTTCCAGCAGCAAGGCTGGATTCCAGCCGTGGGTCCAGGAGCGGCTCGACGCCGGCGAGAAGCTGGAGCACATCGCCTGGGATCTCGACGACGAGGAGCGTTTCCCGGAGTTGCCCAATGTTGCTGGTTGACACCAACGTCCTCATCAACGCCTTCCGGCGGGAGTCCTCCGACCACGATCAATGCCATGACTTCGTGGACGGGATGGTCAACGGCGACTCCAGCTACGCCGTGAGCGACTTCGTCGTCAACGGCTTCGTCCGGATGGTGACCAACCGGCGCGTCTACAAGGACCCCGACGACGTGGGGCGCGCGCTGACCTTCGTCGGCACCTACCGCAACCAGCCGCAGGCGTCGGTGGTCGCCCCCGACTCGAGACACTGGGAGATCTTCGTCAAGCTGTGCCGTCAGTCGGGCGCCACCGGCAACCTCGTCCCCGACGCCTATCTCGCCGCACTCGCCATTGAGCACGGTTGTGAATTTGTGACCTGCGACAAGGATTTCGCCAGGTTCCAGGGCTTGCGCTGGCGGTCGCCGCTCAACTGAACTGGATGAAAGGGCGCAAGCCCGCACTACTCGGCTAGGAACCGTCGTGGTTGACCGGTTCGATGTCATCGAGGTAGGCGAGCGCGGTCGCCGCCGGTGGGTCGGGCTGGTGGTGGTGCTCGCGCTCGTCCTGATCCCCGTCGTCAGCCTGCTCATCAGCCGGGATCCCGAGCCTGCGCCGCCGGCAGGGCCGACCTCCGAGCCCATCAGGTCCCTCACCAAGATTGACAGCGCCCCCAACGCCCTCACCGTCCGGCCCGCGGCCAAGGGCGGTGAGGAGGTCATGGAGGTGGTGTTCCCGCACGGGGTGCGGGCCGAGGTGCGATACCCGGCCGAGCTCGGTCTTGCCGCCATGGGGTCGCGGCCCTACCAGGGGGTCTGGATCGACGGGCAGTATCGGCAGTTGTCCGCCCCGTACAACGGTGAGTTCGAGGTGACCGTGGGTGGCCGGCCGATCAGGAACTACGCGCCCAACGTCACCCTCTGGCCCCGCCGGGCGGGCAGCGGTTACTACGGGCAGGTGCTGCTGTTCGCGTTCGGGCGGTGGCGGCTGGCGATGTACGACCGGGGGCAGGGGCTGACGTTCGACCAGCGGGTGGCCCTCGCGCGGGGGCTGAAGGGCAGGGAGACGAAGGACGGCTACCTCGTGCTGTCGGCCAAGTCGCCCGTGCGGCTGGCCAGGCCGGGGGAGACGGCGCAGGGGCAGCCGCTGGGGCCGCAGCTGTGGTTCGGCGGCGGCGCGGGGGAGATGGTCGTGCTGGCGCCCACGCCCGGCTGCAAGAAGAAGGCCGGGATGCCGAGTGTGATCGTGGGGCGCGGGCGGTCGGCCGGCTCGGTGTGCCGGGGCGACGTGCTGGTCGCCGTCACGGGGCCACAGTCGTTCAGGAAGCGGGCCTTGGAAGGGATTCGGATCACGCTGAAGTAGGGTGCGGCCATGTTCGCCGTAACCGCCACACAGACCGACCCCGACAACCCACTCGCCGGGCTGACGCTCGGCGAGCGTCCGGAGCCGAAGGTCCCGGACGGATGGACGACCGTCTCCGTGCGCGCGGCCGCGCTCAACCATCACGACCTGTGGACGCTCAAAGGCGTCGGCATCAGGCAGGACCGGCTGCCGATCGTGCTCGGCTGCGACGCCGCGGGCGTGGACGAGGACGGCAACGAGGTCATCGTGCACTCCGTGATCGGCACGGGCGCCGACGAGACGCTCGATCCCAAGCGCACGCTGCTGTCCGAGGTGCACGACGGCACGTTCGCCGAGCGGGTGGCCGTGCCGCGGCGCAACCTCGTGCCCAAGCCGGCCGGGCTCGGCTTCGAGCACGCCGCCTGCCTGCCCACGGCCTGGCTGACCGCGTACCGGATGCTGTTCGACAAGGCCGGGCTCGAGCCCGGCTCCACCGTGCTGGTGCAGGGCGCGGGCGGCGGCGTCGCCACCGCGCTGATCGCGCTCGGCCGGGCCGGCGGCTACCGGGTGTGGACCACCAGCCGCTCAGAGGAGAAGCGCGCGCGTGCCCTCGAACTCGGCGCCGACCAGGCGTTCGAGCCGGGCGCGCGGCTGCCCGAGCGGGTGGACGCGGTCATGGAGACCGTCGGTCAGGCCACCTGGGACCATTCGCTCAAGTCGCTCAAGCCGGGCGGGCGCATCGTCGTCAGCGGTGCCACCAGCGGCGCGGTCCCGCCCGCCGACCTGAACCGGGTCTTCTTCCTGCAGCTGTCCGTCGTCGGCTCCACGATGGGCACGCGGGAACAGCTCGGCCGGCTGGCGGTCTTCCTGGAGCAGACCGGGGTACGGCCCGTCGTCGACAGGGTGCTGCCGCTGGCGGAGGCGCGGGACGGGTTCGCGGCCATGGCCGAAGGGGACATCTTCGGAAAGATCGTCTTCACCGTCTGAATAAGTAAAGGGTTACTTCCCGGCTTTCCGGGTGATACAAGCATGAGTGGGCTTGTCTCACCCGGGAGGCCGTGATGATGGAGGTTCAGCCCTTCGGTCCAGGTTCGATGCACTGGGACACCACCGGCGAATACCGCAATCTGCTCGTCGCCGGGAGCGCGCTGGTCATGCAGACGATGCACCCGGCCGTGGGTGCGGCCGTCGCCGAGCACTCCACGTACAAGGACGACCCGTGGGGGCGGCTCACCCGCACGCTCGTCTCGATCCAGAAATGGGTGTACGGCGGCGCGGACGGCCCGGCGGAGGGCGCGCGGCTCAGGAGGCTGCACCGGCAGATCAGCGGGGTGGACGAGCTCGGCAGGCCCTACCACGCGCTGAACGGGGAGGCGTGGGCGTGGGTGCACCTGTCGCTGTTCGAGCGCTTCGTCGTGCTCAACCGCTATTTCGGCACCCCGTTCACCGTCGCGCAGGAGCGGCGGCTCTACGCCGAGTCGCGGCAGCTCGGCGCGATCCTGCGGGTGCCGGAGCGGGAGATGCCCGCGGACCTGGAGGAGTTCTGGCGGTACTTCGACGCGATGGTGGCCGACCGGCTGGAGGCGCACCCGACGGCGCTCGACGTGCTGTCGGTCCTGCGCGGCACGCCGGCGCCGCCCGGGCTGCCGAGACCGCTGCGGCGGCTGTGGACGCCTGTGGGAGTGGGATCGGGGGAGTTCAACTACTTCGTGACGGTCGGTACGTTGCCGCCCGCCATCCGGCGGAAGCTGGGGCTGCCGTGGACGGCGCGGGAGGAGCGGCGGTTGCGGCACCTCGGGCACGCGGTGGCGGTGCTGACGCCGCGCCTGCCCGAACGCCTGAGGTACATGCCCATCGCCTACCACGCCCGCAAGGCCGCCCGCGGCGCGCGCCGCCCGGAACGGCACCTCCGCTCGGCATAGACGGAGGTCAGCTTTCGAGGATGTCGCGGACGCGGCGGCGGGTCTCGTCGAGCGTCGTACGCAGCTCCGCCAGCTTCTCCGGCGTCAGCCGGGCCTCGGACGCCTCCTCGCGGGCCTCGGCGATGAAGTCGGCCAGCAGCTCGCCCAGCTCCGCGTCGAGGTCGGCGCGGCTCGTCGGCGAGCCGCCCAGCGTGGCCCATACCTCGGACCAGATCCTGCGCCACTCCCCGCTGAGCCGCTCGCCCTCGTCCTGCCAGTGGGTGGCGTGCTCCATCCACTGCCGCTTCTGCTGCTCCTTGAGCCGCCTGAAGTCCGCCTTCTGCTGCTCCTTGAGCCGCCGGGTGTCGTCCCGGGCCCCCGTGCGAACGTCCTTGGCCATCCGCGTGAGCTCGTCGCGCAACGACTTGACCGTGTCGCGGACGTCCTCCTTGACCTCGCGGGCGATGTCGCGCACGGAGGCGGAGATCTCCTGCTCCAGGTCGTCGAGCTCGTCGAGCCGGGCGTTCAGCTCCTCGCGGCCCTTGTCGGTGATCGAGAACACCTTCTTGCCCTCGACCACCTCGTGCGTCACCAGGCCCTCCTCCTCCAGGCGGGCCAGGCGCGGGTAGATCGTGCCGGGAGAGGGCGAGTAGACGCCGAGGAAGCGGTCCTGGAGCAGCCTGATGACCTCGTAGCCGTGACGCGGGCTCTCTTCCAGCAGCTTGAGCAGGTACAGCCGGAGCCGGCCGTGACCGAAGACAGGGCTCATTCCTTCTCCCCCTTGAGCAGCGCGACCTCGCCGGAGACCGTGATCGCCGACAGCGACGCCATGCCGCCGCCCAGCCTGCCCGACATCGACTTCGTGCCGGGGCCGTTCGAGTTGAACAGTTCGTGGAACGTGCTGACCAGCCTGCCGGAGGTGGATCTCACGTTCACGTCCGCCTCCACGTTTTCCGGCAGCCTGACAAGGATGTCACCGGAAACGCTGTTGAGCGTCACATGGCCGGTCGGCCGAAGCGCCAGATCCGCCGTGATGCGGCCGGAGACGGTGTTCGCCTTGAGGCGGCGCGGGGTGCCGTCGGCCACGGTCAGGTCGCCCGAGACGCTCTTGAACGCCAGGTCGCCGTCCATCGCCCGGCTCTCCACCGGGCCCGAGACGGTCGTCGCGTTCACGTCGCCGCTGACGCCGTCGAGCACGATCTCCGCGGACACGCTCCTGACCTGCGTCATCCTCTCGAACCCGGCCACCACGGCGGGCGCGGAGACCACTCCGGCGTTGACGGTGCAGTGCTTGGGAACGGTGATCGTCAGGACCGTCCTGCGCCGGTCGCGCCGAAGCCAGCCGAGGAGGCCGTCCCAAGTGAGGTCCTTGTAGGTGATGGAGAGCTCCTTGGCGTCCTCGTCGTACGTGACCAGCAGCGGGGATGCCGACTCGATCTCGGACACCTCGACTGTGGGCGGGCCGTCGCTGGCCAGCACGGCCAGGCGGCCGGCGACGATGCGCACGTCGAGCGCTTCCACTTGGCCGAACGTCAGCTGTTCTGGGCCCTCGATCGTCCACTGCTGCATGTTCCCCCGCCCTTCTGGCGACATGTTCTCCCTACGTAACACGATATGTCGCGTTCTTGGGAAACTCAAGATGTATCGCGTTGGCGCGTCGAGGT
Organism: Nonomuraea sp. NPDC003709; assembly: GCF_040610775.1. NCBI lineage: Bacteria > Bacillati > Actinomycetota > Actinomycetes > Streptosporangiales > Streptosporangiaceae > Nonomuraea > Nonomuraea sp. NPDC003709. The sequence goes on from NZ_JBEXMW010000022.1 coordinate 62,509, forward strand.
GTCGTCCTTTGGGGGAGGGTGGGCTGGCCCTACCGGCGCGTGGCCCCCTTGCCGCCGTGGCGGGGAAGGGGGCCGCGGTGGGGTGGGGTCAGTCGTCCTCGTCGTCGTCGAGCCGTGCCAGCCAGGTGGCCAGCCGCTCGATCGGGATCTCGAACTCCGGGTTGAGGTCGACGAACTCGCGCAGCCGCTCGCCGAGCCAGAGCAGGCTGACCTCCTCCTCGCCCCGCCGCTCGACCAGTTCCTCGATCCCCCGATCGGTGAAGTACATCTTTCTCAAGTCCTCCTGAAACGGCAGTGAGCCCCCAGCCGGGGCCGGGGGCTCACTCTGGTGTTGGATCAGCCGAACAGCTCGTGGAGGATCTCCTCGAGCTCGGTGTCGTGCGAGTTGTGCGAGCCCGTCGCCGGCGAGCTGTTGGGGCGGCGCGAGACACGCCGCAGCGGGCGGCCGCCCAACGTCTCCGGGTCCTCGGCCAGCTTGAGCGCCAGGTACGGCCACGGCCCCATGTTGACCGGCTCGTCCTGCGCCCAGATCAGCTCCGCCTGCGCCCCGTAGCGGGACAGCTCGGCGGCCAGCTCCTCACCCGGGAACGGGTAGAGACGCTCGAGCCGGACGATCGCGACGTCGTCGCGGCCCGTCTTCTCGCGCCCCGCCGCCAGGTCGTAGTAGAGCTTGCCGGACGTGAGCACGACCCTGGTGACCTTGGCCGGGTCAACGGTGGTGTCGCCCAGGACCGGCTGGAAGGTGCCCGTGGTGAAGTCGGACGCCTTGGACGTGGCCGCCTTGTGGCGCAGCAGCGACTTCGGCGTGAAGACCACCATCGGCTTGTGCCGCTGCGACTCCACCTGCCAGCGCAGGAGGTGGAAGTAGTTGGCCGGGGTCGAGGGCTGCGCGACCGTCATGTTGTCGAGCGCGCAGACCTGCAGGAACCGCTCGATGCGGGCCGAGGAGTGGTCGGGGCCCTGGCCCTCGAAGCCGTGCGGCAGCAGCAGCACGACGGAGGACTTCTGGCCCCACTTCTGCTCGCCCGACGAGATGAACTCGTCGATGATCGTCTGGGCGCCGTTGACGAAGTCGCCGAACTGCGCCTCCCAGGCGACCAGGGCGTCCGGGCGGACGACGCTGTAGCCGTACTCGAAGCCGAGCGCCGCGAACTCGCTGAGCAGCGAGTCGTAGATGTAGAACTTCGTGGTGCCCTGGTTGAAGGTCTTGAGCGGCGTGTGGTCGGCGCCGGTCATCCGGTCCACCAGGACGGCGTGGCGCTGCGTGAAGGTGCCGCGGCGCGAGTCCTGGCCGACCAGGCGCACCGGGTGGCCGTCGATCAGCAGCGAGCCGTAGGCGAGCGTCTCGCCCATCGCCCAGTCGATCGTGTCCGTCTCGACCATCTGGCCGCGGCGCTGCAGCACCGGCGCCAGGCGCGGGTGCGGCGTGAAGCCCTCGGGCAGGTTGAGCTGGGTGTCGACGATGCGCTTGAGCGTCTCGTCGCTGATCGCGGTCTCCGTGTCGGCGTGCGACCACTTGACGACCTCGGTCGGCGGCACCCGCATCGCGGCGGCCTCGGCCGGCTTCTTCGCCGCCTCGCGGGTCTCGGTGAACGCCTGCTCCAGCTTGGCCTGGTAGTCGCGCAGCGCCTGCTCGGCCTCCTCGACCGTGATGTCGCCCCGGCCGATCAGCGCCTCGGTGTAGAGCTTGCGGGTCGAGCGCTTGGCGTCGATCAGGTCGTACATCAGCGGCTGGGTGAAGGCCGGGTTGTCGCCCTCGTTGTGGCCGCGGCGGCGGTAGCAGATGAGGTCGATGACGACGTCCTTGCGGAACGCCTGGCGGTATTCGTAGGCCAGCTGGCCCACGCGCACCACGGCCTCGGGGTCGTCGCCGTTGACGTGGAAGATCGGGGCCTGGATCATCCGGGCCACGTCGGTCGCGTAGACCGAGGACCTGGACGAGGCGGGCGAGGTGGTGAAGCCCACCTGGTTGTTGACCACCACGTGCACGGTGCCGCCGGTGCGGTAGCCGCGCAGCTGCGACAGGTTGAGCGTCTCCGCCACGACGCCCTGGCCGGCGAAGGCCGCGTCGCCGTGGATGAGCACGGGCAGGACGGTGAAGCCCTCCTCGCCGCGCTCCAGGAGGTCCTGCTTGGCGCGGACGACACCCTCGAGCACCGGGTCGACCGCCTCCAGGTGGGAGGGGTTGGCGACCACGGAGGAGGTGATGGTCTTGCCGCCCGGCGAGGTGAACGTGCCCGTCGCGCCGAGGTGGTACTTCACGTCGCCGGAGCCGTGCGCCGTGCGCGGGTCGATGTTGCCCTCGAACTCGCCGAAGATCTGCGCGTACGACTTGCCCACGATGTTGGCCAGCACGTTGAGGCGGCCGCGGTGGGCCATGCCGATGACGACCTCGTCGAGGCCCTCGTCGGCGGCATCGCTGATCACCGAGTCGAGCAGCGGGATCAGGGACTCGCCGCCCTCCAGGGAGAAGCGCTTCTGGCCGACGAACTTCGTCTGCAGGAACGTCTCGAACGCCTCGGCGGTGTTGAGCCGGGACAGGATGTTGAGCTGCTCGTCACGCTCGGGCGACTTGTGCGGCTTCTCCACCCGCGCCTGGATCCAGGCACGCTCCTCGGGGTTCTGGATGTGCATGTACTCGATGCCGACCGTGCGGCAGTAGGAGTCGCGCAGCACGCCGAGGATCTCGCGGAGCTTCATCAGCGCGCGACCGCCGAAACCGCCCGTGGCGAACTCGCGCTCCAGGTCCCACAGCGTCAGCCCGTGGGACTGGATGTCCAGGTCGGGGTGCTTGCGCTGCTTGTACTCCAGCGGGTCGGTCTCGGCCATCAGGTGGCCGCGCACGCGGTAGGCGTGGATCAGCTCGATCACGCGGGCGGACTTCGACACGTCGTCGTCGTGGGAGGCCGAGACGTCCTGGACCCAGCGGACCGGCTCGTACGGGATCCGCAGCGCCTCGAAGATCTCGTCGTAGAAGCCGTCCTCGCCCAGCAGCAGCCGGTGGATCTGGCGCAGGAAGTCGCCCGACTGGGCGCCCTGGATGATCCGGTGGTCGTAGGTGCTGGTCAGCGTCATGACCTTGGAGACGGCCAGGCGCGAGAGCGTGTCGGGCGAGGCGCCCTGGTACTCGGCCGGGTATTCCATCGCGCCGACGCCGATGATCGTGCCCTGACCGGGCATCAGGCGCGGCACGGAGTGGACGGTGCCGATCGTGCCGGGGTTGGTCAGCGAGATCGTGGTGCCGGCGAAGTCGTCGACGCCCAGCTTGCCCGCGCGGGCCTTGCGGACGACGTCCTCGTACGCCATCCAGAACTGGCGGAAGTCCATCTCCTCGGCGCCCTTGATCGAGGGCACGAGGAGCTGGCGCTCGCCGTTGCTCTTCTGGACGTCGATCGCCAGGCCGAAGCCCACGTGCTCGGGCTTGATCAGCGTCGGCTTGCCGTCGACCTCCGTGTAGGAGTAGTTCATCTCCGGCATGGCCCTCAGGGCCTTGACGATCGCGAAGCCGATCAGGTGGGTGAAGGAGATCTTCCCGCCGCGACCCCGCTTGAGGTGATTGTTGATCACAATGCGGTTGTCGATCAGCAGCTTGGCCGGGATCGCGCGCACGCTGGTGGCCGTCGGGACCGTCAGTGACAGGTCCATGTTGGCGGCCGTGCGGGCAGCGGCGCCGCGCAGCTTGACCTCCTCGGCGCCCTTGGGCACCGGGGTGGCCGGCAGCTTCGGCTTCTCGGCAGCCGGTGGTGCCTTCGGCGGCGCCTGGGGGGGAGCGGGAGCGGTCACGGTGCCGTTCGCCACCTCCCTGACCGGCGCTGCCCGGCCCGTTCCGGAATCAGGGTTGTAGTCAGCGAAGAAGTTCCACCATGCCTTGTCGACAGACTCGGGATCTTGGAGGTACTTCTGGTACAGCTCGTCGACAAGCCACTCGTTCTGACCAAAGCTTGCCAGCGGGTTTGTCCGCGACGACTCTGACGACACGGCGGAAATCGCCCTCTTCCGCAGATCGGCGTTGATGTTAGAGAACCTGTCCAAGGCTACTCGCCCGGACCGGCAGCGCGCGCCGAAGAGCCCGTGCCGCCTCGAACGATCCTCTCAGGACAGTGCAAAGAGGTCACGTCCCCCTAGTCAATCCGGGTGGTGCCGCAATTATTACTCTTTGGTATCAACACTACGACGGGAGGTTTATTTCCCGCCGGACACCAATCTGCTAGCAATCCGTACCTCTGGTGACAACTCGGACAGCAGGTCGGCCAGCTCCTCGCCCGCCTCCTTGAGCTCCTCCAGCGACATCGGCTCGAGGCGCTCGAGGAGGAAGATCGCGTTGGTGGTCTCTTCGGTGAGCCGGGTGCGCGCGACCTGACGCCAGTTCCACCTGCGGCAGGTGACGCCGACGTCGTCGCGCCAGATCACCTCGCCCGGCTCGGGTGTGCCGAGCGCCTCCTCGGACGCCTCGTCGCCGGTCGCCCGCAGCAGCCGGGCCGGGCCTGCGTAGTGGTCGAGGTCCTCGCCGCCGATCGGCAGCGCGTGCTTCACGCTGATCGAGTTGTACGCGTCCACCGCCTGGTTGATCTCCGGCAGCGGCATCCTGCGGGTCAGGGCGTCGACCGAGGGCCTGGTCCGCTGTGGTTTGGCGCCGAACGCCCGGTAGGCGTCCTTCCAGGCGTCGATCTTGTCCGTCTGCACCTCGTACTCGGAGGCCGCCGCCAGCCAGGCCCTGGACCGGTCGTCCGTGGGCCCGTTGCGCAGGCCGTGCGCGGTCATGACCAGCACCGCGAAGTCGGGGCGCAGCGCGAAGACGGAGTCGTCCACCCAGATGTCGTCAAGCATCCCCACAGTCTAGAAGCGGCCGAGACCGCAAAAATCTCTTTGCAAAATTAGCTTTGCGGTTTACGGTGGAACGTATGGAGGAGCAGTACAAGATCAGTGATCCGCGGGTGCTCAAAGCGGTCTCCCACCCGCTGCGCGTGCGCCTGCTCGGCCTGCTGCGCCTGGATGGCCCCGCGACCGCGAGCGAGCTGGGGCGCAAGGCGGGCGAGAGCTCGGGCTCCACCAGCTACCACCTGCGGGAGCTGTTCAAGTACGGCTTCATCGAGGAGGACGACGACCGGCGCGACGGGCGCGAGCGACGCTGGCGGGCCCGCCACCGCTACACCTCGTGGGACGCCGGCGAGCTGTCCGACACGGCCGAGGGCCGCGAGGCGGTCCGGATCATGCACCTGCGGCAGGCCGAGTTCGTCGGGCGGGTGATGGAGGAGTTCGACCTCGACGGCTGGTCGCGCGACTGGGGTGACGCGGCGGGGATGAGCGACCACATCGTCTCGCTGCCGCCCGCAGGGGTGCGCGAGTTCAACGACAGGGCCGGGGAGTTGCTGCGCGACCTCGCCGCCAAATACGCCGGCGATCCCGAGGCCAGGCAGGTCCACGCCTGGCACGGCGCCGTACCGCGATCGCAGGAGGAGGAGTCGTGACCGCACGCTCGGCCTTACGCCGCTACATGCTCGTCAGCTTCCTGACCTGGCTGCCCCTGGGGCTCATGTTCGCCTCCCTGGTGTTGCTCATGACCGCGCGGGGGCTCAGCCTGGCGGAGGTGGGGCTGTCGGTGACGGTGTTCTCGGTCGTCACCGCCACCCTGGAGTTGCCGACCGGCGGCCTGGCCGACGTCCTCGGGCGGCGCGTGGTCCTGGCCGTCTCCGCCGCGTTCACCGTGGCCGCGCTCGCGCTGCTCGCCGTCTCCACCACGTTCTGGATGTTCCTGATCAGCGGCGTGCTCAAGGGCGTGGCCAGGGCGCTGTCCAGCGGCCCGGCCACCTCCTGGTACGTCGACACGCTCCACGGGATCGAGGGCCGCGACGCCGACCTCAAACCGGGGCTGGCCAGGGGCGGCGCGATGGAGTCCGTGGCGCTGTGCGTGGGCGTGCTGGCGGGCGGCGGCCTGCCGCTCCTGGTGCCGGCGCAGGTGATCTTCCCGCTGGCCGCGCCGCCGCTGGTGGGCGCGACGGCGGCGGCCGTGCTGCTGGTCGTGGTGGTGTTCGCGATGCCGGAGCCCGCGCACGCCCGCAGGTCGCTGATCAGCGTGCTGCGCGACGTGCCGGCCACGGTCGGGGCGGGCCTCCGGCTGGCGGCCGGTGCGCCTGTGCTGCGCCGCTTGATGGCCGCCGCGGCGGCCTCCGGCGTGGTGCTGATCAGCATCGAGCTGCTCACCCCCGGGCGGCTGGCCGAGCTGGCCGGTACGGCCGAGCGGGGCAGCCTGGCCTACGCCGTGGTCTCCGCGCTCGGGTTCGCGGGCAGCGCGGCGGGCAGCGCGCTCGCGCCCCGGGTGGCGCGGCTGGCCGGCGGCTCGGCCGGCGGCGCGATCGCCGGGACCGTGCTCGCCGCGCTGTCCGTCGGGGCGCTCGCCGCGACCGCGGGGCTGAGGGGCCCGGCTGGGCTGGTGAGCGCGGGGCTGGCGTACATGACGCTCTTCGTGGGGCTGTCGGTGGCGGGTCTGCTCTGCCTGGAGATGACCCACAACGCGGTCAGCGCGGCCGAGCGCACCACCGTCACTTCGACCAGTTCGCTGTCGCTGCAGGCGGGCGGGGTCGTGGCCAACCTGACGCTCGGCGCGCTGGCCGGGCAGGCGGGGGTGGCCGTCGCGTGGATCGGCGCCGCGCTGGTGGTGCTGGCCTCGGCCCTGCTGTTCGTACGGATGCCCGCGCCTACAGGCTCCAGTCGATCTCCGGCCCCACGGGCACGATCCCACTCGGGTTGATGTTGGTCTGGGTGATGTAGTAGTGACGCTTGATCTGGTCGAAGACGGTGGTTTCGCGGAAGGCCGGGATCGCGTACAGCCGGCGCGCGTACGCCCACAGCGCCGGATAGTCGACCAGCCGCCGGACCGAGCACTTGAAGTGCCCGTGATAGACGGCGTCGAACCTGGCCAGGGTCGTGTACAGGCGCACGTCGCTGTCGGTGAGGACGTCGAAGAGGTATTCCGACTCCGCCAGGCGCACCTCAAGGAAATCGAGCGTGGTGAAGACCCGGGCCACGGCCTCCTCGTACACCTGCTGGTCGCGGGAGAAGCCCGCCTCGTAGACCGCGTTGTTGAGGCCGTGGTAGAGGCGGTCGTTCATGATGTCGATGTCGGGGCGGAGGCGTTCCGGATAGAGGTCGGGGGAGGTTCCCCATGACATTTCCAGATCGAGGGTGATCTGCGGGAAGTCGTTGGTGACGATCCGCTTGTCCCTGGTGTCCCAGACGCACGGCACGGTGTAGCGGCCCGTGTAGTCCGGGTCGGTCGCGTGGTAGAGCTCCGACAGATACTCGGGGTCGCCGTCCGGGACGCGCCAGCCCTTCTCGTCGCGGATGGGGTCGACGATCGTGACGTCCAGCACGTCCTCCAGGCCGAGCAGCGCCCGGACGATCAGCACGCGCTGCGCCCATGGGCAGGCGTAGGAGGCATAGAGGCGGTAGCGGCCGGGTTCGGGCGGGCCGAGGCGGTCGGTGAAGCGGTTCGGCTGCCGTACGAACCGGCCAGCCTCGGAGAGCTCGCGGCGCAGCTTCATGACCCCAGTAGAACATGATTCGGACACAGAACTATATTCGGCATGTGTCGAAATTTGTGGTGACTCCCGCGAGCCAGGCGCAGCGGGAGGCGTGGGTGGTCGGGGCGATCCCCGAGGTCGAGCGGGTGCGTCCGGGGCTGTGGTCGGTCCCGGTGCCGATCCCGATCAACCCCCTGCGGTACGTGCTGGTCTATGTCCTCGAACTGCCCGACGGCGTGGTGATCGTCGACGCCGGGTGGAACACCGACGAGGCGTACGACGCGCTCGTCGCGGGTCTCGGCGTGGCCGGGTACGCGATCACCGACGTCAAGGGCGTGCTCGTCACCCACATCCACCCCGACCACTACGGCCTGGCCGGGCGCATCCGGGAGATGTCGGGCGCCTGGATCGCCCTGCACCCGGCCGACGCCCGCCTGATCCGCGAACGCTACGACGACGAGGTCATCGACTCCCTCGTGGACCGGGAACGCGCGCTGCTGGTCCGCTGCGGCGTGCCGCCGCTGACGCTGGACGAGCTGGCCGGCGCGTCCATGATGATCAGGCACGTGGTCTCGATGGCCAGGCCGGACCGGCTGGTCGAGGACGGCGACGAGCTCGGCCTGCCCGGCTGGGACCTGCGGGCGATCTGGACGCCCGGCCACTCGCCCGGCCACCTGTGCTTCGTCTCGCCCTCGCGCCGGCTGCTGTTCTCCGGCGACCACGTGCTGGCGAAGATCACGCCCATCGTGGCCGTCCACCCCCAGTCGGGTCCGAACCCGCTGGCCGACTACCTCGACGCGCTGGCCGCCGTGCGCAAGCTGGACGTGGAGGAGGTGCTGCCGGCCCACGAGTACCGGTTCCTGGAGCTGGCCGAGCGGGTGGATTACGTGCTGGCGCACCACGACGAGCGGCTGGCGGAGATCGAGCAGGTCGTCGGCTCTCTGGACGGCGTCACGTGCTGGGACGTGGCCACCCGCCTGTCGTGGTCGCGGCCGTGGGAGACGATCCCGCCGTTCATGCGGCGCGCGGCCAACAACGAGACGCTGGCCCATCTGGCGTGGCTGGCGGCCAAGGGGCGGGTACGCAGGGAGCCCGGCGAACCCGAACTGTGGCGCCTGCCCTGACGCGGTCTATCGTAGCTCGTAACAGAATGTTGTTCTCCTGCGTGGGAGGTTCGATGCTTCGGTTCGATGACAGGGTCGCGATCATCACGGGTGCCGGGCACGGTCTTGGCAGGTCGCACGCGCTCCTGCTGGCCGAGCGGGGCGCCAAGGTCGTCGTCAACGACCTCGGCGGCGCGCTCGACGGCACGGGCGCCTCCACGGGGCCCGCCGCCGACGTGGTCGAGCTGATCACGAAGAACGGCGGCCAGGCCATCGCCAACGCCGACAACGTCGCCACGCCGGAGGGCGCCAGGGCCATCGTGCAGGCCGCCGTGGACGCGTTCGGCAAGGTGGACATCGTCGTCAACAACGCGGGCATCCTGCGGGACAAGTCGTTCGGCAAGATGACGGTCGAGGACTTCGACGGGGTGCTGGCCGTGCACGTACGCGGCTCGTACCTGGTCAGCCAGGCCGCGTACCCGCTGATGAAGGCGGCCGGCTACGGCCGCATCGTCAACACCTCCAGCCCGGCGGGCCTGTTCGGCAACTTCGGCCAGGCCAACTACTCCACCGCCAAGATGGGCCTGGTCGGCCTGACCAAGACGCTCGGCATCGAGGGCGCCCGCAACGGCATCAAGGCCAACGCCATCGCACCCATCGCCTGGACCCGGATGACGGAGGCGCTGCTGCCGGCCGAGTTCGAGGCCAAGTTCACGCCGGAGCGGGTGAGCGCGCTGGTGGCGTACCTCGTGCACGAGACGTGCGAGGCGAGCGGCGAGGTGTTCAGCGTGGGCGGCGGCCGGGTGGCGAGGGTGTTCGTGGCGGAGGGGCCGGGCTGGAAGACGGACGACCTCACGCCGGAGGCCGTCGCCGGCAACTGGGAGGCCGTCATGGCCGAGCAGCCCTACGTGCTCACGGCCGCCGACTCGATGAAGGCGATGCTCTAAGTCCTGCGGATCCCCGCCGCCGGGCACTCCACGTCGGCGGCGGGGATCCGCCATGCGCTCAGCAAGGCGACGTGGAGTGCCCGGCGTAACAAGCGAGGCTCCCAGAGGGACTTCTGTCAGAGGGAGACGCCGATGTGGCCGCTCCTCGAGGGATCTTAGGCCGAAGTACGAAGCCGCGATACATGCCCAAAAAGCCGGAAAAACCGGGCTTTGTTCGATCTTCGGCGGAAGTCGCCGGAGTTTTGTCGATACTCACTCTTGATTTGCCGCATCGGTGATCTTATTGTCGCGGCATGACCCCCCAGCCGGGCTCTGCCGGAGATGTGCTGACGTTGATCAGCGCAGGTTCGGCCACGACCCGTTCCGATCTAGCGAGGCTCACCGGCCTGGCCAGGTCCACGATCTCCCAGCGCGTGGACGCGCTGATCGAGCGCGGGCTGGTCGAGGAGACCGAGAGCGGTGAGTCCACCGGTGGCCGCCCGCCGCGCCAGCTGCGCCTGCACACCGAGGAGCACGCCTTCGCGGGAGTCGACCTGGGGGCCACCCACTGCCGGGTCGTGTTGATGGACATCTCGGGCAACCTGCTGGCCGAGTGCGAGGACTCGCTGCTGATCGGCGAGGGGCCGGAGAAAGTGCTCGCCCACGTGGACCAGCGTCTCGACCAGCTGCTCGGCGAGGCGGGGCGGCCCCGGTCGGCGCTGCGCGCCATCGGGGTCGGGGTGCCGGGGCCGGTGGAGTTCGCCACGGGACGACCGAACAACCCGCCGATCATGCCGGGCTGGAACGACTACCCCATCCCCGAGTACTTCGACGGCGTGTCGGTGCTGGTCGACAACGACGTCAACGTGATGGCGCTCGGCGAGCACCGTCACTCGTTCCCCGGTGCCGGCCACCTGCTGTTCGTCAAGGTCGGCACGGGCATCGGCTGCGGCATCATGGCCGAGGGCAAGCTGCACAGGGGCGCCCAGGGCTCGGCCGGCGACATCGGGCACATCCGGGTCAGCGGCCACGAGGACGCGGGCTGCCGGTGCGGCAACAGCGCCTGCCTGGAGGCCGTGGCCGGCGGTGCCGCCATCGCGCGGCGGCTGAGCGAGCTGGGCCTGCCGGCCGAGTCGGGAGCCGACGTCGTGGCGCTCGTACAGGCGGGCAACACCCAGGCGCTGCGGCTGGTCAGAGAGGCCGGCCGGCTCGTCGGCGAGGTGCTGGCCAGCCTGGTCAACTTCTTCAACCCCGAGGTCATCGTCATCGGCGGCGCGCTGTCGCGGGTGCACGAGCACCTGCTGGCCGGGATCAGGGAGACGGTCTACCGCAGGTCGCTCCCGCTGGCCACGCACCACCTGTCGATCACGCCGAGCCGTACGGGCATCAACGCGGCCGCGCTCGGGGCGGGGATCCTCGCCATCGAGCACTATCTGTCGCCGGACAACATCAACCGGATCGTCAACGCCTGAAAGGGACTTTCCCCGATGCTGGTCATGAAGGGCATCGTCAAGCAGTTCCCCGGCGTGCGCGCGCTGGACGGGGTCGACCTGGACGTACGGGCGGGCGAGGTGCACTGCCTGCTCGGCCAGAACGGCGCCGGCAAGTCCACCCTGATCAAGGTGCTGGCCGGAGCGCACCAGCCGGACGAGGGCACGATCCTGTTCAACGACCAGGAAGTGCGCCCGAGCAGCCCCATCGACGCCATCAGGCTCGGTTTCGCCACCATCTACCAGGAGCTCGACCTGGTCGACGGGCTCAGCGTGGCCGAGAACATCTTCCTCGGCCACGAGCACGCCCGCTTCGGCTTCGTCAACCGGGCGGCCGCCAGGCGCGCAGCCCGCGAGGTGCTCGAACGACTCGGCCACGGGGAGATCCGCGCCTCGGCCGAGGTGGGGCGGCTGTCGCCGGCGGCCAAGCAGGTCGTGTCCATGGCCAGGGCGCTCTCCCACGACGCCCGCCTGATCATCATGGACGAGCCCTCCGCCGCCCTCGCCCACGACGAGGTCGCGAACCTCTTCCGCATCATCCGCGAGCTGACCGCCCAGGGCGTGGCCGTGGTCTACATCTCGCACCGCCTGGAGGAGATCCGCGAGATCGGCGACCGGGTCACCGTGCTGAAGGACGGCCGCACGGTCGCCGTCGGCCTGTCCGCGCGGGACACCCCCACCGGGGAGATCGTCTCGCTCATGACCGGCAGGAACGTCGAGTACGTCTTCCCGCCCCGGGCCGGCCGCTCGCCGGGCGAGGAGGTGCTCAAGGTCGAGAACCTGTCCTCGCCGGGCGTCTTCTCGGGCGTGTCGTTCTCCGTCCGGGCGGGCGAGATCGTCGGGCTGGCCGGGCTCGTCGGCTCGGGCCGCTCGGAGATCCTGGAGGCCGTGTACGGCGCCCGCCCCGCCTCGGGCCGCGTCCTGCTCGCCGGAACTCCCATGCGCCGCAGCGTCGTCGGCACCGTCAAACGCGGCATGGGCCTGGCCCCGGAGGAACGCAAGGCCCAGGCCCTCCTCCTCGACCAGAGCGTCACCGCCAACATCACGCTGGGCACCCTGCCGGGGTTCGCCAGGTTCGGCTGGATCGACCGCAAGCGGGAGCGGGCCGAGGCCAAGCGCCTGTCGGAAATGTTGGACATCAGGCCACCCGATCCCGAACGCCCGATCCGGACCCTGTCCGGCGGCAACCAGCAGAAGGCCGTGCTCGCCCGCTGGCTGCTCGGCGGCCGCAAGCTGCTCCTGCTCGACGAACCGACCAGAGGCGTGGACGTGGGCGCCAGGGCCGAGCTGTACGCGGTGATCCGCAACCTGGCCGAGCAGGGGATCGGCGTGCTGCTGGTCTCCAGCGAGGTGCCCGAGGTGCTCGGCCTGGCCGACCGGGTGCTCGTGTTACGCGAGGGGACGGTCATCCACGAGGGCGACGCCGAGGGCCTGGACGAGCACCGCGTACTCGACATGATCATGAATGGGAGGGCGGCGTGATGAGCGAGCCCACAACCGACCGGCCGCTCGCGGGGGTGGGGTCGCCCCCGTCGCCGGGCGGCTTCCGCGCCAGTTTCGGAGAAATGCGACATCTCGGGCTGTTGGCGGCGCTGGCGCTGCTGATCGTCGTCGGCCTCGTCACCGTGCCCGGGAACTTCGCCACCACCTCCAACCTCGTCAGCATCCTCTCCCTGGCCGCCACGATCGGCGTGATCACGGTCGGGGCCACGTTCGTGATCATCGGCGGCGGCATCGACCTGTCGGTCGGCGCGGTCATGGCGCTGGCCTCGGTCTGGGCCACGACGCTGGCCACGCAGTCGTACGGGCCGGTGGTGATGGCGATCTGCGCCATCGCCGTCGGGACCGGGGCGGGGCTGGTCAACGGGTTACTCATCGCCTACGGGCGACTGGTGCCGTTCATCGCGACGCTGGCCATGCTCGTCGCCGCCCGAGGGCTGGCGCAGCGCATGTCCGACCGCAAGACGCAGCTCCTCCAGTCCGACAACTCCGCCATCGTGGACCTGTCGACCACGCGCCTGCTCGGCATCCCGCTGCTGGTCTACATCTTCGCCCTGGTCGTGGTGCTCGGGTGGATCGTGCTCAACCGCACGACGTTCGGGCGGCGGACGTACGCGGTCGGGGGCAACCCCGAGGCGGCCAGGCTCGCCGGGATCAACGTGCGCAGGCACACGATGCTGCTCTACGCCCTGTCGGGGCTCTGCTGCGGCATCGCCGCGATCCTCATCATGGCGCGTACGACGACGGGCTCGTCCACCCACGGCGACCTGTACGAGCTCGACGCCATCGCCGCCGTGATCATCGGCGGCACGCTCCTCACCGGGGGCCGGGGCACGATCGTGGGCTCGATCCTGGGCCTGCTGATCTTCACCCTCATCACGAACCTGTTCATTCTCAACGGGCTCAACACCAGCGACCAGCTGATCGCCAAGGGCCTGATCATCGTCGTCGCCGTCCTTCTCCAGCGGCGGAACTTGAAGGAGAGAGCACCATGAGTGAGAACGTCGCGCGCAGGGGATTCCTCGTCGGCGGAGCCGTACTCTTAGCGACGGGCTGCACCAGCAACGAGCCCGCGGCATCGACCGGCAACTCGGCCTCAGCGCCCGCGCCCGCCCCGGCGGCCAGCGGCAACGACCAGCCGGGCGACAAGGTCACGATCGGGTTCTCGGCGCCCGCCGCCGACCACGGCTGGATCGCGGCCATCGCCAAGAACGCCGAGAGTGCCGCGAAGCAGTACTCCGACGTGGAGTTCAAGCCGGTCGAGCCGACGAACGACATCAACCAGCAGATCTCCGCGGTCGAGTCGCTCATCGCGGCCAAGGTGAGCGCGCTGGTCATCCTGCCCAACGACGGCCAGCAGCTGAACCAGGTCGCGCTCCAGGCCACCGCGGCCGGGATCCCGGTCATCAACCTCGACCGCGTCTTCCCCGACAAGCTGGCCTACCGGACCTGGATCGGCGGCGACAACTACGGCATGGGCGTCGCGGCCGGGCAGTACATCGGCAAGCAGCTCAAGGACAAGGGTGTCACCAATCCCGTCATCGTCGAGATCCAGGGCATCGCCACGCTGCCGCTGACGCAGGACCGCAGCAAGGGCTTCGCCGACGCGCTGAAGACGTTCGGGTTCAGCGTCACGGCCAAGCAGGACGCCAAGTTCACGGTCGAGACCGGCAACCAGGTGGCCACTTCGCTGCTCCAGGCGCACAAGAAGATCGACGCGCTCTGGAACCACGACGACGACCAGGGCGTCGGCGTGCTGGCCGCGATCAAGGAGGCGAACCGGAACGAGTTCATCATGGTCGGCGGCGCCGGGTCGCTGAACGCGATGAAGGAGATCCAGTCGGGCACGTCGGTGCTGAAGGCCACGGTCACCTACAGCCCGACGATGGCCTCCTCGGCGATCAAACTGGCACGTCTGATCGCGCAGGGGAAGGGCATGAGTGATCTGGTGGAGAACCAGGTTCCGCAGTCCATCACGCTCGCATCCGAGACCATTACCAAGGACAACGTCGAGAAGTACCTGGCGCTCGGCTTCGAATCCTGATCGGGGGTTGCATGTCAGACAAGACCACCATCGGCGTGGGCATGATCGGCTACGCCTTTATGGGCCGCGTCCACTCCCAGGCCTGGCGCAGCGTCTCGGCCTTCTTCGACCTGCCTTTGGCGCCTCGCATGGCGGTGCTCGGCGGCAGGTCGAAGGAGAGCACCGAGGCGGCCGCCGCACAGCTCGGCTGGGCCGACGTCGAGACGGACTGGCGAGAGCTGATCAAGCGCGACGACGTGCAGATCGTCGACATCTGCACGCCCGGTGACTCGCACGCCGAGATCGCCATCGCCGCGCTGCAGGCGGGCAAGCACGTGATCTGCGAGAAACCGCTCGCCAACACCGTCGAAGAGGCCGAGGCCATGGTCCGGGCCGCGCAGGCGGCGCCGTCCTCGGTCAAGAGCATGGTGGCCTTCAACTACCGGCGGGTGCCCGCGATCGCGCTCGCCCGCCGGTACGTCGAGGAGGGCCGGATCGGCGAGGTCAGGCACGTACGGGCCGCGTACCTGCAGGACTGGATCGTCGACCCGGAGTTCCCGCTGGTCTGGCGACTGCAGAAGGACAAGGCGGGCGCGGGCGCGCTGGGCGACATCGGCTCGCACATCGTGGACGCGGCCCAGTTCATCACCGGGCAGCAGCTGGTGGGCGTCTCCGCGCTGACGGAGACGTTCATCAAGGAACGCCCCGTCGCCGCGGCGTCCGCGGGCCTGGAGGCCACCGGCACCGGCGACATGGGCCAGGTGACCGTGGACGACGCGGCCCTGTTCATCGGCCGGCTCTCGGGCGGAGGGCTGGCCTCGTTCGAGGCCACCCGCTTCGCCTTCGGCCGCAAGAACGCGATGCGCATCGAGATCAACGGCTCGCTCGGCAGCCTGGCGTTCGACTTCGAGGCCATGAACGAGCTGTGGTTCAGCTCCGGAGGCGGCGGCTTCGAGCGGATCCTGGTCACCGAACCCGACCACCCCTACGTGGGCGCCTGGTGGCCGCCCGGGCACGGGCTCGGCTACGAGCACACCTTCACCCACGAGATCAACGACTTCCTGGAGGCGATCGCCACCGGAGCCGACCCCACGCCGTCATTCGCCGACGGGCTGCGGGTGCAGCGGGTGCTGGAGGCGGTCGAGCGTAGCGCGGCTGAGGGCAGCCGCTACATGAACGTGGAGGACTGACACATGCGACCTGTCACCCTGTTCACGGGGCAGTGGGCCGACCTGCCGTTCGAGGAGGTGTGCAGGCTGGCCGCCGAATGGGGGTACGACGGCCTGGAGATCGCCTGCTCGGGCGACCACTTCGACGTGGCCCAGGCCGTGGCGGACCCGTCGTACGTGGAGCAGAAGCACGCCCAGCTCGACAAGCACGGCCTCAAGGTCTGGACCATCTCCAACCACCTCGTCGGCCAGGCGGTGTGCGACCTTATCGACGAGCGCCACAAGTCCATCCTCCCCGCCCGCATCTGGGGCTCCGGCGACCCCGAGTCGGTCCGCCAGGCGGCGGCGGAGGACATGAAGAACACGGCCCGCGCGGCCGCCCTGCTGGGCGTGGACACGGTGGTCGGCTTCACCGGGTCGTCGATCTGGCACACGGTCGCCATGTTCCCGCCGGTGCCGGCGTCGATGGTGGACGCCGGGTACCAGGACTTCGCCGACCGCTGGAACCCCATCCTCGACGTCTTCGACGAGGTCGGGGTGCGCTTCGCGCACGAGGTCCACCCGAGTGAGATCGCGTACGACTACTACACCACCGCGCGGACCCTGGAGGCGATCGGCCACCGCCCCGCCTTCGGCCTGAACTGGGACCCGTCCCACATGGTCTGGCAGGACCTGGACCCGGTCGGGTTCATCCTGGACTTCAAGGACCGCATCTACCACGTCGACTGCAAGGACACGCGCATGCGCGTGGGCGACGGCCGCAAGGGCCGCCTGTCCTCGCACCTGCCGTGGGCCGACATGCGCCGCGGCTGGGACTTCGTCTCGACGGGGCGGGGCGACGTGCCCTGGGAGGACTGCTTCCGGGCGCTGAACTCGATCGGGTACGAAGGGCCCATTTCGATCGAGTGGGAGGACGCGGGGATGGACCGGCTGGATGGGGCTCGGGAGGCGCTCGGCTACATCCGCAAGCTCAACTCCATCACCCCACCGGCCACCGCCTTCGACGCCGCCTTCTCCACGACGTAGGCCTTTTACGAGGGGGGCGCTGCACGCCTCGGAGTTCCGGACAGCGCCTCCCAAGGAGGGCTTCGCGCCCCTCAACCCCCTGCTCGCTTCGCTCGCCGGCACCCACCCGTTGCCTGGTTACCGGCTTGGCCTGCTGGAGCCCACCCCGAGCGGTCCTTGCTGTCGCTCGGGCTGCGTCTGACGGGTTTGAGGCTCCACCCCAACCCGGAGCCCCCCGCGCTGGCCGAGGGCGCAGTCGTCCTTTGACTGACCTCAGATGCCGTGCGGGAAGGCCACTTATCCTTTCATCGCGAGCGTCGTACCGAGGCCGGTCAGCGCAGCGCCGGTTCGGTCGTGCGCACCGTGGACATGACGCGCTGGACGACCTTCTGCTTCTCGCCCACGGGCGCCGCGTACTCGATCACGTCCCACGCCGTGGCCTCGCCGGCCGTGTGGAGCAGCGTCCACGCTGCGAGATAGACCGATGCCAGGCATCCGCCTGCGGTCGCGATGGCGCCCTCCGCGTGGAAGGGCGCGTCCAGCACCGTTATCCCGCACTCCTCGACCCAGGGCCGCGAGATGGTGTCGGTGCAGGCGGGGCGCCCGGTAAGGAGGCCGAGGTGTGCGAGGACCAGGGCTCCGGAGCACTGTGAGCCGATCAACTGCCGGGCGGGGTCGAGGGGCAGACGCGCCAGCAGCGTGTCGTCGGCCACGACGTCACGCGTCTTGATGCCGCTGCCGAGGAGGACGACGTCAGCCTCGGTGATGAAGTCCAACGGCCGCTGACCGGTCACCTCCACGCCGTTCATCGAGGTCACGACGGGCGTCGGCGTGGTGATGTATGCCGTCACGCCTTGCTTGCGAGCACGGTTGATCAGTCCGTTGGCGATGAAGCTGTCGAGCTCGTTGAATCCGTCAAAGGTGACGACCGCGACCTGCAAGACCACTCCCTACGCAGCTCTGCATTACCACCTCATATGGTACAAGTCGCATCTCTGAGAGCCAGGGCTGCCGCAGCCCTCAGGTCCGCGCCGTGTCGTTCTCCGGCGGGGAGGGTGGCCGGGTCAAGCCTGAGTTTGGCGCGGCTGCGCGATCCCGTACCCCTGTGTCTCGTGCTCTCGCCATTGACATATTGACCTCAGGTCATTTACTAATGACCTGAGGTCAACAATCGAGGGGATGCAGATGTCCAACGCGACGAACAGTGAGATGTCCGGCTTCCACCTGGTCGCCAAGCTTCTCGACCACGCGTCGAGGCCAGACCCGTACCCGATCTACGCCGAGTTCCGCGCCCGCGGCCCGTTATGGGTCGAGGAGATGTCCTCGCTGGTGGTGACGGGCTACCGCGACTGCGAGACGCTGCTGCGCGACCCGCGTCTCAGCGCCGAGCGGTGGCGGTTCTTCCAGGCCGACGGGGCAGCCGACCCGTACCCCGCGGACGCTCCCGCCTCGGTCCGGCGGCCGTGGTTCCTCTCCCTGGATCCTCCGGATCACACCCGGCTGCGGCGTCTGGTCAGCAGCGCGTTCACCGCCCGTACCGTCGCACGGATGGAGGACTCCGTCACGAGGCTGGTCGACGAGTGCCTCGACCGCGCGGCCGAGGGGGAGACGTTCGACGTGATGGCCGGCCTCGCCTACGCGCTGCCGGTGACGGTCATCTGCCGGATGCTCGGCGTGCCGCAGGCCGACGAGCGGCTGTTCCACGGGTGGACCGCCCAGCTCACCCGGCTGCTCGACGGGTTCGGCAATCCTGGCGACGGGAATGACGAGTGGGCGGGTGGCATGGCCGACATGCACCGGTACGTCAACGACCTCGTCGCCGAACGGCGCCGGAGCCCGCGCCGGGACGACCTGATCTCCGAGCTGCTCGCCGCGCAGGAGGGCGGCGACGCGCTCAGCCATGACGAGCTGGTCTCCACGATCGTGCTGCTCCTGGTGGCGGGTCATGAGACGACGGTCAACCTGATCGCCAACGGCGTGCTCGCCCTGCTGCGGCACCCCGGCCACCTCGCCGCCCTGCGCGCCGACCCCGGTACGGCGTCCGCGGTCGTCGAGGAGACCCTGCGCTACGACCCGCCCGTCCAGCTCACCGCCCGGGTCGCCAAGGAGGACATGAGCGTCGGGAAGGCGAAGGTGCCCGCGGGCAGCCTGGTCATCCTGCTGCTGGCCGCGGCCCATCGGGACCCGGAGG
Organism: Nonomuraea sp. NPDC003709; assembly: GCF_040610775.1. Classification (NCBI taxonomy): domain Bacteria; kingdom Bacillati; phylum Actinomycetota; class Actinomycetes; order Streptosporangiales; family Streptosporangiaceae; genus Nonomuraea; species Nonomuraea sp. NPDC003709. The sequence continues at coordinate 81,436 of NZ_JBEXMW010000022.1, forward strand.
CGAACCCGGACCCGGACCGGTTCGACCCGGCCCGCGAGCAGGTGCGGCATCTGGGCTTCGGCTTCGGTCCGCACTTCTGCCTCGGCTCGCCGCTGGCCCGGCTCGAAGGCCGGGTCGCGCTGGCCGCGTTCGCCCGGCGCGTACGGGAGCCCGCGCTGGTCGCCGATCCGCCGCCGTACCGGGAGCACATCAACCTTCGCGGCGTCAGCGAGCTCCTCATCTCCCACGCAGGGGTGAGGACGTGACGGTCGGCTAACCTGATGCGATGGTGACCTCCAGGAGCCGGCGCCGTCTTTCCCCCGAGGCCAGGCGCGGCGAACTCATCGACGCCGCCATCCGGCTCCTGGACTCCGGGCAGGACGTGACCAACTGGGTCCAGGCCGTCACCGCCGAAGCCGACGCCGCCAAGGGCACCTTCTACGTCTACTTCTCCTCCTGGGAGGAGATGGTCACCGCGGTACGGGACCGCGTGCTACGCGACTACGTGGACCGCTTCCACCGGCTCGCCGAATCCACCGAGCCGATCGACTGGTGGGCCACCCTCGACGCCGAATGCGCGGCGGCCGTCGAGTCCATCGCCCGGCCCGGCGGGCTCCACGCCGCGGTCTTCCACTCCAACCCCGCGCCCGAAGGGGGGCCGGACATCATCGCCGCCATCGCCAAGGCGCTGCGGCGGGCCATGGACGACGGCGCGTTCCGCCAGGTCGACCCGCATGTCGCGGCCACGCTCCTGTTCACCGTCCTGCACAGCGCCGCGGACGCGATCGCCGCCGGGGAGCGGCCGCAGGTCTGGCTGGAGGCCGTGAGCGACCTCAATCGCCACTGGCTCGCGCCGGCGCCGACGCAGTAGAAGGGGCCACCGCGGCGGCCCCTTCTCCTCGGAACGGAGTCAGTCCATGACGACGATCTGGCGCAGGACCTCGCCGCCCCGCAGCGCCGCCACCGCGTCGTTCAGGTCCGACAGGCGGATGCGGGCGCTGATCATCGACTCCAGGTCCAGCTTGCCGGCCTTGTGGAGCTTGGCGAAGTAGGGGAAGGCGTGGCGCACGTCCGCCTCGCCGTACAGGCTGGAAAGCAGGTTCTTGCCCTCGAACAGCAGGCTGAACGCCGAGATCGACACCATGTCGTCCACCGCGCCCGCCCCGACCACGATGACGTCGCCGCCCTGCCGGGTGATCTGCCAGGCGCTCTGGATGGTGGCCGCCTTGCCGACCACCTCGAAGCCGTAGTCGAAGCCGGCGCCGGCGGTGAGCTCGTTCAGGGTGTCGGGGACCTGCTCCGGGGTGACGGCGTGCGTGGCGCCGACCTTCTTGGCCAGCTCGTGCTTGGACTCCAGCGGGTCGATCGCGAGGATCATGCGGGCGCCGGAGAGGCGGGCGCCCTGGATGACCGACAGGCCGACGCCGCCGCAGCCGATCACCGCGACCGTGGAGCCGGGGCGGACCTTCGCGGTGTTGATCGCGGCGCCCACGCCGGTCGTGATGCCGCAGCCGATCAGGGCCGCCGCCTCCCACGACACGTCCTCGTCGATCTTGATCGCGCCCTGCCACGGCACGACGATCTCCTCGGCCCAGGTGCCGCACCCGGCCATCCCGTACGCCGTCGCCCCGTCGCCGCCGAACCGGAAGTTGCCCTTGCTGAACGCCTCGACCACGTACTTGATGCACAGGTACGGCTGGCCGCCCAGGCACAGGTCGCACTCCTGGCAGCCGGGCCGCCAGTTGATGACCACGTGGTCGCCCGGCTTGAGCGAGGTGACGTGCTCGCCCACCTCGACCACCTCGCCCGCGCCCTCGTGCCCGAGCACCAGCGGCACGGGCTGCGGCAGTACGCCGGTCATGGCCGACAGGTCCGAGTGGCAGACGCCCGTCGCCTTGATCCGTACGCGTACGTCCGCCGGCCCGACGGGGGCCAGGGTGACGTCGTCGCGGATGTCCAGCTTGTCGTTGCCTACGGCGTGCAGGATCGCGGCGCGCATGGGTTCCTCCTCCGGCTGGTGCCTAGCGGGGCTATTCCTCTAGGGAAAGGGCGGCTTTGGGGCAGGACCGGACGGCGTGGCGGACGCGGTCCTGCATCTCGGGGGGCGGTTCTGGCAGCAGGACGTGGAGCTGGTCGTCGTCGTCCACCTCGAACACCTCCGGCGCGAGCCCCATGCACACGGCGTTGGCCTCGCAGACCAGCTCGTCCACCTTGACTCTCATGCGAGCCTCCTGTGATCCCATGAGACCACTTTGGTGTACTCCACGACGTACGCAACTCGCTTCTGCCCGGTCTGCTCCACATACGGGCGCAGCAGTTCGTCCGGCACGCCCGGAGTCATCCGGCGGGCGACCGTCATACCGATGTCCATGACGCGGTCGCGGTCGTCCACCCGCTCCGCGTTCCCGTACACCAGGACGCCTTGGAGTTCGGCGTAGTCGTCGCCCGTCTCGATCAGGCAGCTCACCCGGGAGTCGCGGGCAAGATTGCGGGCTTTCTGGGCTTTCGCATAGGTCCAGAAGGTGATGCGTCCCTTGTCGAGCCCATAGAACATCGTCACCAAATGGGGTGTGCCGTCCGCGTTGATGGTGGCCAGCTGCAGCTTGCGCGAGCTCTCCAGGAAGGCGGTGACGTCGTCGTCCGACATGGTGATGCGAGCGCGCTGATTCACGTTGTAAGTAGAACAGGTTTCAGAACGGCGCTGCAAGGGTCCCCTGGAATGTTATTCGGTTCGGCTAGGCTGCATCCCCATGACGATGCCGTCAGAGCTGCTCTACGCAGCGAAGCACGCCAAGGGATTCATGCCGCACAACGAGGGGCTGGCCCTGTACGAGGCCGCCTGCCAGTACGGGAAGCTGGGCCCCGTCTGCGAGATCGGCACATACTGCGGGAAGTCGGCCGTCTATCTCGGCGCGGCGGCCAGGCAGGCCGGGTCGGTGGTCGTCACCGTCGACCACCACCGGGGCTCCGAGGAGATCCAGCCAGGGTGGGCCCACCACGACCCGACGCTGGTGGACCCCCGGTTCGGCAAGATGGACTCGCTGCCGACGTTCAGGGCCACGATCGCGGCCGCGGGGCTCGAGGACGAGGTGATCGCGATCGTCGGCCGGTCGGAGCAGGTCGCCGCTCTCTGGAGGGCGCCTCTGGGGATGTTGTTCATCGACGGCGGGCACTCCGAGGAGCCGGTGACCCGCGACTACGAGGGCTGGGCGCCGCATGTCATGGAGGGCGGGGCGCTGGTCTTCCACGACATCTACCCCGATCCCGCCGATGGCGGGCAGGCGCCGTACCGGGTCTACCAGCGGGCGGTGCGGTCCGGCGCCTTCAGCGAGGTGTCGGTGGAGGGCTCGCTCCGCGTGCTGGAGCGCGTCGGCCCCGGAATCTAGTCAGCAGCGGTGGCGCTGGCTCCAGGACCGGCGGGTCTGGGACTGCCAGCGCCGGAAGTCCTCGTGTGTGTGCGCCTCGTGCCCGAGCGCGAGGAGCGCCTGGTCCGTCCACGAGGCGGCCGCCTCGGGTTCGGCCCCGGCCAGGATCGGCACGGCCTGCGCCGTGTGGTCCGGCAGCGTCCCCGACCGCAGCCGGGCGGCGACGGCGAACGCGCACCCCTGGGCCAGCTGGGCGCGGAACCCGTCGGCCCCGGCGTGCTCGGTCAGCCACCACAGCTCGTCGGAGTCGGCCCCGCCCGTGTACGTCGCCGCGAACCCGATCCCGCTCCACAGGTCGCCCCGGCGTCCCGCCGGATATCCACCGATCCTGGCGGCGATGTCGTCGGGCGAGGCGCTGTCGTGGTACCAGAGCAGCCGCCCCAGCCCCTGGTCGAACACCGCACAGTGCGCCCTGGTCAGCAGGTCGGGCATCGTGCGCTCGCCCACCATGCGGTCGGCCCTGGCCAGGCTCCACTGGAACCCGAACCCGTCCACGGCCAGCCAGCGCAGCAGCGGATGCGCGCGCCGCGCGCCCCTCAGGGGCCGCAGCCGCAGCAGGGCGTAGCCGCGCCCGGCGCCGACGTAGGCGGCGTGGCGATGATGCTGGGCGGGGCCGGTGAGTAGCTCGTGAAGGCGCCGGCCCCGCGTCAGCGTGAGCAGGTCGAGTACGGTGCAGGCGGCGGCCGCCCCTTCGTAGCCGAAGGGCCGCTGCTCAGCCGATATTTCCTCGACCTTCTCAATCTCCCGGGACATCACCGCGTTGAAGCCGAAAACGTATGCACTTTCGGCATCGGTGAAGACCGCTCGGGAAGCTCCTCCTCTGAGCCGGAATCGTCGCCGGCCCAGATCGGACTCCAGAGGATCCTTGACCAGGAACCTCCGCAGCCCCCTCGCCCGGGACAGTGTCGGCTCGGTCCTGACCTGATCCAAGAACGAAGTTGTGCCCGTGTCGCCCACGCTTCCCCCGAAGACGCCTCGTACGAGTCACTCAGAAGCTAGTAAGCCCATTGCGTCGATCATCGGCGGCGCACCGGATTTCGGGGGCAAAGAACCCGCAAAAGCGCTTGTGCGGGGGTGAGGTCAGAGGTCGTCGCGGCGTACCAGGCCCGTGCCGGCGGCGCAGCCGCAGGTCTCCGGGTCGGACACCGACGTCCCCACGATGTCCCTGAACAGGCCGGACCCCGGCGTCAGCGCCAGCAGCGCGTCGGCGGCGAGCACGACGGCGGCGGCCGTGTAACCGGATCGTTCGTGGGGGAAGTGCTTGAGGTTCGCGAACTGCCAGCCCGTCCAGTACGAGCCGTCCTCGTGCCGCAGATGCTGCACGTCCGTGAACAGCGTGACCGCCCGCCCCCGGTCTCCCAGCGCGTCGAGCGCCAGCACCAGCTCGCACGTCTCCGCCCCCGTCACCCACGGCTGGTCGGACACGCACCTGATCCCGAGCCCGGGCACCACGAACGTGGCCCACTCGCGCTCCAGCAGCTCGAACGCCTGCTGCCCGCGCACCGCGCCGCCGAGCACCGGGTAGTACCAGTCCATGGAGAAGCGGTTCTTGTCCGCGAACGCCTCGGGATGCGCCGCCAGCACGTGCGCCAGCCGGTCGGCGGCCAGTTCCCAGTGCGGCTGCGGGTCGCCCAGGTGGTCCGCGAGCAGCACGCCGCAGCGCAGCCCCTGGTGGATGGAGGAGCACCCGGTGAGCAGCGCGAGCGTCGAGGCGACGCCGTGCGCGTCGCGCTCCCAGACGATCTCGCCCCGCTCGGTCTGCAGTCCCGCCACGTAGTCGAGCGCGGCCTTGACCATGGGCCAGTGTTCCTCGGTGAACGCCTGGTCGCCGGTCACGAGGTGGTGGTGCCAGAGCCCGGCGGCGACGTAGGCGGCGTGGTTGCTCTCGCCGCCCTGCTCCGTGGGCACGCCGTCGGCCAGCTTCATCGGCCAGGAGCCGTCGGGGCGCTGGTGGCGGGCCAGCCACGCGTAGCCGCGCCGTACCGGCTCGCCGAGCCCCGCGACGGACATGGCCATCAGGCACTCGACGTGGTTCCAGGCGTCCACGTGGCCTTCCGGCCACGGCACGCCGCCGTCGTCCTGCTGGATCGCCGCGATGCTCTCGCCCGTCCGCACGACCTCCGCGTGGGAGATCATGGCTTCCTGACGTAGAGGACCACGCTCTTGCCGATGATCGGGTTGAGCACGGCTTCGGCGATCCTGGTGGCGGCCGGGCGCTTCATGATGTCCCAGACCAGCAGCTCGTGGTACGCCTTGGCGAGCGGGTGGTCGTCGTTGCCGACGCCGACGGCGCACTTGATCCACCAGTACGGCGCGTGCAGGCCGTGGGCGTGGTGGTGGGGGCCGATCTCGAACCCGATGGACTTCAGCTTGGCCGACAGCTCAGCCAACGTATAAATCCGGACATGTCCCCCGGGGGCCGTGTGGTAGGCCTCGTCCAGCGCCCAGCAGATCCGTTCGGGCAGGAAGCTCGGCACGGTCACGGCCGCCGTACCGCCCGGCTTGAGCACGCGGAAGAGCTCGCGCATGGCCGCCATGTCGTCCGGGATGTGCTCCAGCACCTCGGCCGCGATGACCCGGTCGAAGCTGCCGTCCTCGAACGGCATGTCCAGCGCCGTACCCTGGACGATCTGCCCGCTCGCCCCCGGCGGCACCTCGCCCGCCTTGTCCATCGCCGCGAACATGGCCGCCACGCCGTCCAGCTCCGCCTGGTCCATGTCGAACGCGATCACGTCCGCTCCCCGGCGCAGCGCCTCGAAGGCGTGCCTGCCGCCGCCGCAGCCCAGGTCGAGCAGGCGCACGCCGGGGCCGACGGGAAGCCGGGCGAAGTCGACGGTCAGCACTGGTCAGCCTCTCCTCTTGTGGTTCTCCATGGCCTCGAGGTATGCCTCGACGGTCTTCTTGGCCACGACGTGCCAGGTGTAGCGCTCCATGACGCGGTCGTATCCGGCCTTGCCCACGCGTTCGCGCTCCTCGGGGGAGTCGTGCAGGCGGCGCAGCACCGCGGCGAGCTCCTCGGGGTCGCCCGGGGCCACCTGGATGGCGGCGTCGCCCACGACCTCGGGCAGCGCCCCCGTACGGCTGGCCACCAGCGGCGTGCCGCAGGCCATGTGCTCGACGGCGGGCAGTGAGAAGCCCTCATAGAGGGAGGGGACGACCGAGATCTCCGAGGTGGCGATCAGCTCGCCCAGCTCGTCGTCGGAGATGCCGTGGACGAAACGTACCCGGTCCTGCAGCGACAGCTCCTGGACGAGCTGCTCGGTCGGGCCGCCGGGGGTGGGGCGGCTGACGACGGTGAGGTGCACGTCGCGCTCGGTCGCCAGCTTCGCGACCGCCCGCAGCAGCGTCGCGACGCCCTTCATGGGCGAGTCCGCGCTGGCCACGGCCACGATCGAGCCCTTGCGCCGGGGCTTGTCCGGGCGCGGGTGGAAGTAGCGGGTGTCGACGCCGAGGGGGATCAGGCGCATGTTCGCCTGGGGGACGTTGAAGTCGCGGTGGATGTCGGCCAGCGACGACTCGCTGACGGTCAGGATCGGGCTCAGCCGGGGCGCGACGCGCGACTGCATCTTCACGAACCCGTACCAGCGGCGCAGGCTCAGCTTCTTCCCGCCGGTGGCGGCCTCGAGCTCGATGCGGCGGTCGACGCTGATCGGGTGGTGGATGGTGCCGACCACGGGGAACATCCGCTGGATGCCCAGCAGGCCGTATCCGAGGGTCTGGTTGTCCTGCACGACGTCGAAGTCGCCGATGCGCTTCTTCAGCTCGCGGTAGGCCCGCAGCGTGAACGTCAGCGGCTCGGGGAACCCCGCCGTCCACATCGTCCCGACCTCGAGCCAGTCGATCCAGTCGCGGTATTCGTGCAGCTTGGGCGTTCTGAACGGGTCCTCGTCGCGGTAGAGGTCGAGGCTGGGCACCTCACGCAGGATGACGCCCTCGTCCAGCTCGGGATAGGGCTGCCCGGAGAACACCTCGACGTGGTGCCCTAAGGCGACCAGCTCGCGGCTGAGGTGGCGAAGATAGACGCCTTGGCCACCACAGGTGGGCTTGCTGCGGTAGGACAACAACGCGACTCGCAGCGTTCGATCCCGCCGGGCTGGCTCTTCCACGACACCCCTTTCTTCGCCGGTAGGGCCCTTGAGATGGGCGTGTACCGTGAAGATGACCTTAGTCCGAGAAGGCTACCATTCGGTAGGTCGGGTGGAATTGTTCACAATTGCGGTTAAACGTCGTGCGAACTGCGACGTTGCCGTAACCGAGCGTGGTTCGGTGGAACGGGTTCTAGGTGGGCTGGTGCCCTATCTGGGCGCTTAGCTGTACATTCCGTCCCAGACAGATTGCTATACGCGATAGCAGGAGGACCCTTGGCCAGGCGAGCTCTGATCACCGGCATCACCGGCCAGGACGGTTCTTACTTGGCGGAGCACCTGCTCGAGCAGGGATACGAGGTGTGGGGCCTGGCCCGGGGGCAGGCGAACCCGCGCGTGTCCAGGATGCGCAAGCTGCTCTCCGACGTGCAGGTGGTGCGGGGGGATCTGCTGGACCAGGGGTCCCTGATCTCGGCGGTGGAACGCGTTCAGCCTGACGAGGTCTACAACCTCGGGGCGATCTCGTTCGTGCCGATGTCGTGGGAGCAGGCGGAGCTCACGGCCGAGGTGACCGGGATGGGCGTGCTGCGCATGCTGGAGGCGATCCGAGTGTGCTCGGGCGTGTCGCGGGGCTCGGGCGCCTCCCGACAGATCCGCTTTTATCAGGCTTCATCCTCTGAGATGTTCGGGCAGGTCAGCGAGACGCCGCAGAACGAGCGGACCGCCTTCCACCCGCGCTCGCCGTACGGGGTGGCCAAGGCGTACGGGCACTTCCTCACGCAGAACTACCGCGAGTCGTACGGGATGTTCGCCGTGTCCGGGATCCTGTTCAACCACGAGTCGCCGCGCCGGGGGGCCGAGTTCGTCACCAGGAAGGTGTCCCTGGGGGTGGCCCGGATCAAGCTGGGGCTGGCCACCGAGCTGCGACTGGGGAACCTGGAGGCGCGGCGGGACTGGGGGTTCGCCGGCGACTACGTGAAGGCGATGCACCTGATGCTGCAGGCCGCCAATCCCGAGGACTACGTGATCGGGACGGGGCGGATGAAGTCGGTCAGGGAGCTGGTGGAGGCGGCCTTCACGGCCGCGGGGCTGGACTGGGAGCGGTACGTGGTGACCGACCAGACGCTGCACCGGCCGGCCGAGGTGGACCTGCTGTGCGCGGACCCGAAGAAGGCGCGGGCGCAGCTGGGGTGGGAGCCGAGCGTGTCGTTCGACGAGCTGGTGGCGATGATGGTCGAGTCGGATCTGCGATTGCTCTCCGACGGAGGCGATCCCGACCAGGACAGCTCCTGGCCGTGACGGTCATCGTTCACCTGTGACGGCCTGTCGATAGGTGCCCGGGGTCAGGCCGAAGTAGCGGGTGAACCAGCGGGTCAGGTGGCTCTGGTCGGCGAAGCCCGTCGCGGTGGCCGCCTCGCTGATGGCCGTGCCGCCGGCGATCAGCGTACGTGCCGCTCTGAGCCGCAGCTGCCGCTGGTAGTCGCTGGGGGACAGCCCGTACTCCGCGTGGAAGGCCCGGTAGACCGCGTAGCGGCTGGCGCCCGTGGCCCGCGCCAGGTCGTCGCTCGTGAGATCGTCCCTGAGGCGGTCATGGAGGAGCTGCCTGGCCTGCCGCGCGACCCTCACCGACCTTCCTGGCCTGCCGTCCGGGTGGATCGGGGTCGTGGCGGCCCGCCGTACGATCGCCGCGACCGTGGCCGCGAGCAGCTCGTCGCGCCGCAGAGCCGTCGCGTCGGAGCCGAGGAGCTCCGCGTGCAGGGAGCGCAGCGCCCCCGCCAGGACGGGATCATCGACCACGGGCGCGGCGAACAGGGGCAGGCCCAGGTGGCGACCCGTCGCGTCGGTCAGGGCGTTCGACACGAGCTCGGGACCGATGTGGACGATCCGGTACGTGAAGCCGTACGCGTTCGTGGCGTGGCCGTCGTGGGGGTCCTCCGGGTTGAACGCCATGACCATGCCCGCCGAGCTCGTGTGGGCCGAGCCGCGGCAGGTGAACGACTGCGCGCCGGTCTCGGTGACCCCGAACGAGTAGGTCTCGTGGCTGTGCCGGTGGTACACGTGCCGCTCGAAGTGGGCATGCATGGCCTCCACCGGCCGGTCGGGTGACCGCCAGTATCGGGACCAGTCATGTGCCATCCATCCATTGTGCTCACCGCCATTGACAAACCAAATTTTTACGTAAAGGATTGTTTTTGCGATGAGAGACGTCCTGTACCTGGAAGAGATCGAGCAGGCCGAGGCACTGCTCAAGCCGCAGCGCGTGGAGGTGCTGCGGCAGCTGGCCGAGCCGCGTACGTGCTCGGAGGTCGCCGAACGGCTCGGCCAGACACCGCAGCGGGTCTACTACCACGTCAAACGGCTGGTCGAGGCGGGCCTGGTGGACCTCGTGTCCGAGCGCAAGGTGCGCGGGATCCACGAGGGCATCTATCAGGCCGGTGCTCGCTCGTACTGGCTGTCGCCCCGGCTGGTGGGCCGGATCGGGCTGCGCAAGGCGCGTGACGAGCTGAGCCTCGGTTACCTGCTGGATCTCATGGAGGAGGTCCAGTCGGACATCGCGGCGCTCGACAGGAGCGCGCCCGAGCTGCCGTCGATCGGGTTGTCGGGGGAGATCCGCGTGCGTCCAGAAGAGCGACAGGAGTTCCTGAACGATCTGCAGACGATGCTGCAGGGGCTGTTCACGCGGTACGGCGGGGCGGAGGGGGACGCGTTCAAGCTCGCCGTCGCCTGCTACCCGAACGCCGCCGCCGACCCTCCCGCAGACATCCCCGAGCCCGGCACCCCTCCGGCCGCCCCCGCCCCTCCGGCACCCACCGCTCCTCCCGCGCCCACGGGCGAGACCGGCCCGCATCGGCGGCCGGGCGGGGGAGACCGACCACAACCAGCCTGAAGCCGACGCCCGACCGGCGACCGCCTACGCGGATCGGCCATTCACACTCACACTCGCACTCTCCAAAGGAGAAGATGACGATGACCGAGCCCATGACGCTTCGTGCCCGCATCCAGGCGCCTGTCAAGGACGTGCGCCACGCGCTCACCGACCCGGCCGCGCTGCGGATCTGGCTGGCCGAGCACGCCGAGGTGGAGCTGCCCGACCGGTTCGGATTCTGGGGGCGTACCACGCCTGAGGGGGACGCGCCGCACCAGCGGCTGCTGCACGCGGACGACAGCACGGTGCGCTTCGCGTGGGTGCTGGACGGCGAGGAGACGACCACCGAGTTGAAGCTGGAGGAGGACGGGGACGCGACCGTCCTGTCGCTGTCGCAGACGCACTTCGACTTCCAGGACGTCATCACGGGCAAGAGCATCCGGGGCGTGCTGCAGACGTACTGGTACCTGGCCATCGCCAACCTGGCCGAACACCTCGAGGGACGCGAGCTCACGCCCAAGATCGACTTCTCCTCCGTGGACCTGCGGGCCCAGGTCACGATCGACGCCTCGCCGTCTCAGGTGTTCGAGTCGCTGATCGACTCCGAGACGGTGACGAAGTGGTTCGGGTACCCGATCGAGATCGAGCCGCACGTGGGCGGGCGCTTCGCGATGGGCGGCCTGGCCAACGACCCCAGCCCGGCCAAGGTGCTGGAGCTGGAGCCCGGCCGCAAGTTCTCCCTGGACTGGGGCACCTCGGGAGTCGGCACGTGGGAGCTGGAGGGCTCCGGCGGGAAGACGCGGCTGACGCTGGTGCAGAGCGGGTTCGACACGGAACGTCCGCCGTACGCGGCGTGGGGCGGGATCCTGTCGGGCGTCGCGGAGCTGCGGCGCTACCACGAGATGCCGGACTGGCGGCCGGTCTTCGTGAGCTGACGCTTCCGCACCAGCGTTCAAGACACGGCGGGGGCGGGACGTGGAGACTCGTGACCATGCGTTTCGACACCAAGATCGGCATCGTGGTCCGCGCGGATCTGGCCGCATGGCAGAAGCTCAACGTCACCGCCTTCCTGTCCAGCGCGGTGGCGGGCGGGGTGCCCGGGCTCATGGGGGAGCCGTACGAGGATGGGTCCGGCAATTCGTACCTGCCGATGCTCCGCCAGCCCGTTCTCGTCTACACGGCCGACTTGGAGGGCCTCCGGGGCGTCCGGGAGAAGGCGGTGGGCCGGGAGATGGACGTGGCCGTCTACATCGAGGAGATGTTCAAGACGGGACACGACGCGGACAACCGAGCGGCCGTGCGGGCGGTGGAGGCCGAGGAAATGGCGCTGGTGGGGGTGGCGATCCATGGGCCGAAGAACGGCGTGGACAAGGTCCTGAAGGGCCTCACCCTGCACCCTTGACCGCGCTTTTAGGTTTGGGGCGTTTGTGGCGGCGCAGCCGACGGCAGCCGGTCAGCCGGCAGACGGGTTCGTTCGACGGCCCGGTGTCATCGCCTGCCCTCTCTTCGACCCCGGCCGGGCTTGATCGGTCAGGCCAGTGAAGCGCGCGGATGGCCGGTGCGCTCGTCAAGGTGTCGTTCACTTGGTGAGCGGGCCGGAAATGATGTCGCCGAGCATTCGGCTGAAGCGTAAGGTGCGGGCGTGCATCCTGCTGATTTCTACACAGGCATCGTCGCCGAGTTATATGGGCCGCTGAAGTCCGTCGCCCAAGATCCAGAGCCCTATGCGGCGTTTGTCCGAGAGGCTGGTTCCCCGGCTCTGGAGCTGGGGTGTGGGGACGGCGATCCATTGCTCGACCTGCGTCGGCGCGGCCTGGACGTCGAGGGTGTCGACTCCTCGGCGGACATGCTGCAGCGGTGCCGTCGCCGGGCGGGGAAGCAAGGCGTCGATGTCGTCGTCTACCAGCAGCGCATGGAGGCGCTCGATCTGCCACGCCGCTACCGCGCGATCTTTCTTGCCGGGCCGACTTTCAACCTGCTCCCCGACGACTCCATCGCTCTGGCTGCCCTCCACCGCATCCGCAACCATCTCGCCGTGGGCGGCACCGCCCTGGTGCCTCTGTTCGTCCCGTCGCCCACACCTGCCGAACGGATCGGCCGAGTGCGCACCGCTACGGCGGACGACGGTGCTGAGTTGCGTGTCTCGGTGGTGTCCGAGGAGCGTAGCGATTCCGCGCGGACGCAGACGACGGTGTTGCGTTACGAGCGGTACCGCGACGGCGAGAGCACCGTCGTGGACCGCCCCTGGGTACTGCACTGGTATACCCGCTCGGGATTCGAGAGCCTTGCCGCAGCCGCCGGCCTGATCGCGGTGTCGGTCCTGGAGACGCCAGGCGCCTCCGACCTGCAATTCCAGCTGCAAGCCGCCGATTTCAGAGGGTGACGCCGACGCGACGGGCGAGTTCTCGCAAGCCGGAGAGCTTGCTGTGAGGATCCCGGCGAAGTAGCTCAGTGATGACCTGACGGGTACCGGAGCGCCTTACTTCGGAGGGCGCTATCTGCTCGGCGATGAGCAAGGCTCGTATTGCGCGGTCGGTCTTGCCGGCGCGGGAACTGCTGATGCGGCTGATCGACGTGCGCGCTAACCCGCGAAAACGTCAACGATGGGCTACTCACGGCCAACCCGGCTACCACGGAGCAGCATAGGTCCTAAAACCGCAGGTCAATTCCCTGAACTGTGGAAAACTCAACGGCCTCCACAGAACTCCGTTCGGCCGCTCGCCACCAGCCCCGCCATAGCACCCTGTGCGCCATGCACCACCCACATCACCCCACCCACTTCACCGTCACCGACTCCAGCCTCAGAGGCCCCAGAGTCACCGATTGCACCGTCACCGACCCCGCTTACCCCAGCGCCGTAACCACGCCTCACTGCCCTCCACCCCATGCGGCACCGCCCCTCGGAGCTGTAGACCCCAAAAGAGGGACATCGACACCCAGCACCGCACCCCTGAAAGAGCCACCTCCCGTTCAGGGAAAGACCGATCGCGGGCTGCCAAAGGCAGAGCTGCCACCCACCCCGCCATCACTCGCCGAGCGGACCGCCCGAATCACCCGAGCGATCCCGCAGGCCGTTGTCTGCCGCCAGACAGCCGCCCATATCTGGGGTCTGAACGCCCTGCACACCCCAGAAGCCGACTGGCCCATAGAGCTGACCGCCCCCGGCCACCTGGCTCTCCCAGGCTGCGTCACCTATCCGGCACCGCTCCCTCCGGAAGACATCACCACGCACAAGGGCGTCCGCCTCACCACCATGGAACGCACAGCCCTCGACTGCGCCCGCTGGTTGCCCCGTATGGAGGCGGTGGCGATCCTCGACCAGTTCGCACGCCGGGGCGTCGATCTCGAAGCTCTGTGGCACCGTCCGCTCAACTCCTGGCGCCTTCGCGACACCCTCGGCCTCGCCGACCGGGGCGCCGCCTCACCCAGGGAGAGCTGGCTCCGGGTCATCCTCGTGGAAGGCGGCCTCCCCAGACCCACCACCCAGATCCGGGTCGGGCTGGACGACGACCGGTTCGCGTACCTAGACCTGGGCTGGGAGGAGTTCAAGGTCGCAGTCGAGTACGACGGCCAGGAGCATCACACCTCACCCGCCGACCAGCAACACGACGCGGACCGCCGCGAGGAGCTACGCCGCCGCGGCTGGCGTGTGATCGCCGTCCGCCGAGACGTCATCCCCGGCCAGATCGCCGACCTCCTCCATCACGTGGCCAACGCCTTGATCGAATGCGGTTGGCAGCCCGGCCCGGAGCGCACCAACCACATCCTCCGCCGCATCCGAGCCGCCCGCCGCCGCTCCCGCTTCCGATTAATCAGCCACCCGCCCCTCCAACCCACCACGCGAGCGCCGGTTAGACGTCCGCGCCCGCACGCCGTCCGCGCCCGCACGCCGTCCGCGCGCCCACACCGGACTGATGACTGGCGCCGTGCCCAAATGCCAGCCAGGCGCCACGCCGGAGCATCAGCCGGGCGCCGCGCAGCGGTGTCAGCTGGGTGCCGTGCCGTGCCGTGCCGTGCCGCGGTGTCGGCTGGGCGTCACACCGGAGCCTTGGTGGGGCGTTCGTGGCGGAACGTCGGGCCGGGCCGGGCTGGGTTGGGTTGTGCTGACCACCAACAGGTCGCTGCGGCGAGCGGGGTGGCATGGGGTGGAGCTGATTCCCTGCGGTGGCCGCCGCCAGGGGTCAGCCGACCGTGACAGGAAGCTCCTTGATGCCGTTGATGAAGTTCGACCGAAGCCGGCGCGCAGAGCCCGTTTGGCGGAGTTTGGGGCGTCGGCGGGCCAGTTGCTCGAAGAGGACCCGGAGTTCGAGTTTGGCCAGGTGGTTGCCCAGGCAGAAGTGAGCTCCGCCGCCGCCGAAGCCGATGTGCGGGTTCGGGTCGCGGGTGATGTCGAAGACTTCGGGATCGGAGAAGACCGCGGGGTCGCGGTTGGCGGCGGCGTAGAAGACCACGACCTTGTCGTCGGCCTTGATCTCCTGCCCGCCCAGCACTTGGTCGGTGGTGGAGGTGCGGCGGAAGAGGTTGACCGGGGAGACCCAGCGGACGATTTCGTCGGCTGCGGTCTTGGCGAGGGTGGGGTCGGCGACCAGGCGGGCCCACTGGTCCGGGTGCTCGAAGAGGGTGAGCATGCCGCCGGAGGCCGCGTTGCGGGTCGTCTCGTTGCCGGCGACCGCCAGGAGGAGGATGAACAGGTTGAACTCGTTCTGGTCAAGCGTCTCGCCGTGCTCGTTGGGCTGAAGGAGCTTGGTGACGATGTCGTTCTTCGGGGTGTCCCTGCGGCGTGTCGCGAGTTCGTTGGCGTAGGCGTAGACCTCCATGGCGGCGGCCGAGCCCACCTCGGGAGTTTCCGAGTAGTCCGGGTCCTGGCTGCCGATCATGCGGTTGGACCAGGTGAAGAGCTTGTCGCGGTCGGCCACGGGCGCGCCGAGCAATTCGCAGATCACGTACAGGGGGAGCGGCGCGGCGACTTCGGTGACGAAGTCGATCTCGCCGGTGCACTTGTCCAGGAGGTCGTCGCAGATGCCGCGGATGTGCTCTTCGAGCGCGCCGATTGTGCGCGGAGTGAAGCCGCGGTTGACCAGGGAACGCCGTCTCGTGTGCTCGGGCGGGTCCTGGTTGAGCATCATGTGGCGCTGGAGATCGATCTGTTCCTGGGTCAGCTCTTCGAACAGGGCGAGCTTCTTGTGTGAGGAGAACCGGTCGGAGTGCCGCGATACATGGACGACGTCCTCGTATCGGGTGACGGCCCAGAATCCGGGCTCGCCCTCGTGCCAGTGGACGGGGGAGTTCGCGCGGAGCCAGGCGAGCTGCTCGTGTGGTGGTCCGGTGGTCGCGTAAATGTCCCTGTCGACGAGGTCGATGTGCACCAGATTCACCCTCTTGATCAAGCGCTTGGTTTACTACTACTTGAAACGTGTTCTATTACGTCCCTGTACGACCGTCAAGGGGCAATGTAGTGGCGAAATGGCTCCACAAGGGGTCCGCCGAGGTCGGGCATTCGTCGGGCGATGCGGCTTGTGCCAGGTCTGCGCGGTCACCGACGACAGCAGCCTCGCTTGACGGCGGGAAACACGCGTGTCTTTGGCCGATTGCCTGCGTGCCGCCGGCCGTCCGCGTGCGTGCCCTCGGCTATCTGCGTGCAAGCCGTTGGTCGTCTGTGCGTGCGCCATGGCTGTCTGTGTGCGTGTCGTCGGCCGTCCGTGTGCGTGCCCTCGGCTGTCTGCGTGCGAGCCGTTGGTCGTCTGTGCGTGCGCCATGGCTGTCTGCGCGCGAGTCGTCGACCGTCTGCGCGCGGGTCGTCGACCGTCTGGTGGGTGCCGTTGGTCGTCTGTGCGCGTGCTATCGGCTGTCTGTGTGCGTGCCCTCGGTGTCTGCGTGCGAGTCGTTGGTCGTCTGCGCGCGAGCCTCGGCTGGGTTTCATGCGCGATGCAGCCGTCGCGTGCGCTCAGGTTGAGTCGGCTCGCATGCCCGATACGGCTGGCCTGGCGTGTGCGACGCGGCGGGGCCCGCGTGCTCGATAAGCCGGCCCGTGCCCCCTATCGCGAGGGCTTGAGTCCCGCGCCGGGCACCTGCCACAGGGCCCGCGCCGGGCACCTGCCATGGGGCCCGCGCCAGACACCCGCCACAGGACCCACGCCAGCACCTGCTGCGGGGACCTGGGCCCAGCGCTGGCGCCTATCGCGGGGGTTTGAGCCCCATGTCGGCGCCTATCGGGGGGACTGGAGTCCCATGCCGCTACCGCCGGCGTGGGGTGGATTGTCCTGGGGGGATGTTTGTCGGTGGTGGTTGGCGTGGCAGGTGGGAGGTGTGGTCCTGGGGGTGGGGTTTACCTCCGATGTATTTGGGGGCGTTAATTCGTGTATGTGAATGCAGCCATCGGAGCGGTAAAGTCGCTTCACAGCATAGAGCACCCCCAGGGGGTGTCTTTCGAGGTCACGGATCGGATGTATCCGTCTTGTCACCCTTGACACGCTCTGCCCGATCGCACGAGCATCATGAAGCGAGACATCCGATGTATATGAGAAGGATGCGGTG
This sequence comes from Nonomuraea sp. NPDC003709, assembly GCF_040610775.1. Classification (NCBI taxonomy): domain Bacteria; kingdom Bacillati; phylum Actinomycetota; class Actinomycetes; order Streptosporangiales; family Streptosporangiaceae; genus Nonomuraea; species Nonomuraea sp. NPDC003709. Next base: position 98,325 of record NZ_JBEXMW010000022.1, read on the forward strand.
TGAAGCTGCTGCGAGTAGGACCTGTCGGCCAGGAACGTCCGGTGATCATGGATGACGCCGGTCGCCTGCGCGACATCGGAGAGCCCGAGATTGACGGGGCTTTCCTCGCTTCCGGGGGAGTGGCGCGCGTCCGGGACGCGCTCGAGCGTGGTGCACTGCCGGTCGTCGAGGCCGAAGGGCTGCGGATCGGCGCCCCGATCGCTCGTCCGGGCAAGATTGTTTGCATCGGCCTGAACTACAGCGACCACGCCGCCGAGTCCGGGCAGGATGTGCCGGCCGAGCCGGTCGTGTTCATGAAGGCCGCGAACACCATGGTCGGCCCGTACGACGAGGTGCTCGTGCCCAGGGGCAGTGTGAAGACCGACTGGGAGGTGGAGTTGACTGTCGTGATCGGCCAGGAGGCCCGCTACCTGGGCAGCCGGGAGGAGGCGCTCGGCGTGATCGCCGGGTACGCGATCTCCAACGACGTCTCCGAACGCGAGTTCCAGCTCGAACGCGGTGGGCAGTGGGACAAGGGCAAGTCGTGCGAGACGTTCAACCCGCTCGGCCCGTGGCTGGTGACGGCGGACGAGGTGGGCGACCCGCAGAGCCTGCCGCTGCGCCTCTGGGTGAACGGTGAGCTGCGCCAGGACGGCGACACCAAGAACATGATCTTCGACGTGGCCGAGATCGTGCGCTACCTGAGCCAGTTCATGGTCCTGGAGCCGGGTGACGTGATCAATACGGGTACGCCGGCCGGCGTGGCGATGGGCATGCCGGGGCAGCCGTACCTGCGTGAAGGTGACGTGATGGAGCTGGAGATCGAAGGGCTCGGGCGGCAGCGCCAGATGGTGGGGCAGGCATGACGACTCCTGGCGCGTACCGGATCGTCGGGATGGAGACGCACGACGTGCGGTTCCCGACCTCGCGCGAGCTCGACGGCTCGGATGCGATGAATCCGGATCCCGACTACTCCGCGGCCTATGTCGTGCTCACCACCGATGACGGGTTCGAGGGGCACGGGTTCGCTTTCACGATCGGGCGTGGCAACGACATCCAGACCACGGCCATCAGCGCGCTCGAGCCGTACGTGATCGGCAAGGACGTCGAGGACCTCGGCGTGCTCTACAAGGACATGGTCAACGACTCGCAGCTGCGCTGGCTGGGGCCGGAGAAGGGCGTCATGCACATGGCGATCTCCGCCGTGGTCAACGCCCTGTGGGACCTCAAGGCCAAGCGGGCGGGCAAGCCGTTGTGGCGGCTGCTGTCCGAGATGTCCCCCGAGGAGATCGTCGACCTCATCGACTTCCGCTACCTGAGCGACGCGCTGACGCCGCAAGAGGCCCTCCAGATCCTGAAGAGCCAGGAGGCGGGCAAGGAGGAGCGGATCGGCCGGCTCATCGAGGTCGGCTACCCCGCCTACACCACCTCCCCCGGATGGCTCGGGTACGACGACGACAAGCTGCGCAGGCTCTGCAAGGAGGCCCTGGAGCAGGGCTTCAAGCAGATCAAGCTCAAGGTCGGCGCCGACCTCGAGGACGACCGGCGCAGGTTCAGGGTCGCCCGCGAGGTCTGCGGCCCCGACTTCCCGATCGCCATCGACGCCAACCAGCGCTGGGACGTCGGATCGGGCATCGAGTGGATCAACGCGCTGGGCGAGTTCCACCCCCATTGGGTCGAGGAGCCGACCAGCCCCGACGACGTGCTCGGCCACGCCGCCATCGCCAGGGGCATCGACCCCATCCCCGTGGCCACCGGCGAGCACGTCCAGAACCGCATTATGTTCAAGCAGCTCCTGCAGGCCAACGCCATCTCCTACCTGCAGATCGACTCGGCCAGGGTCGGCGGCGTCAACGAGAACCTGGCGATCCTGCTGCTCGCGGCCAAGTTCGGTGTGCCGGTGTGTCCCCACGCGGGCGGCGTCGGGCTGTGCGAGCTGGTGCAGCACCTGTCGATGTTCGACTACGTCGCGATCACCGGCTCCATGGACAACCGCGTGATCGAGTACGTCGACCACCTCCACGAGCACTTCGTGGACCCTGTGGTCATCCGCAACGGTCGTTACGCCGCACCGTCCGCGCCCGGCTTCAGCGCGGAGATGCACGCAGTGTCGATCGCCGCCCACACGTTCCCCGGCGGCGAAGTATGGAGGGACGCGTGAGCCTGAAAGCGATCGTGACCGGCGGCGGGTCCGGCATCGGGCTGGCTGTGGCCACCCTGCTCGCCGAGCGCGACATGACCGTCGCCTGCCTCGACATCAATCCGCCGAGCGAGCCGTTCATCGGGATCAAGGTCGATGTCACGGATGACGCACAGGTACGGGCGGCGGTGGCGGAGGCCGCCGAGCGGCTGGGCGGCATCGACGTGCTCGTCAACAACGCGGGCATCGGCGCTCTGGGCACCATCGAGGACAACCCGGACAGCGAGTGGCAGAGGGTGTTCGACGTCAACGTGCTCGGCATGGTCCGGGTCGCGCGGGCGGCGCTGCCGTACCTCAGGCAGTCAGAGCACGCCTCCATCGTCAACACGTGCTCGATCGCGGCCACCGCGGGCCTGCCGCAGCGCGCGCTCTACAGCGCGACCAAGGGCGCGGTGCTCTCGCTGACCCTCGCGATGGCCGCGGACCACATCCGTGAGGGCATTCGCGTCAACTGCGTCAACCCCGGCACCGCGGACACCCCGTGGGTCGCGAGGCTGCTCGACAAGGCCGACGACCCCGAGGGGGAGCGGGCCGCACTGAACGCCAGGCAGCCGATGGGCCGTCTGGTCAGCGCGGAGGAGGTCGCCGCGGCGATCGCCTATCTCGCCAGTCCTGAAGCCGGCGCCACCACCGGGACCGCGCTCGCGGTCGACGGGGGCATGCAAGGGCTCCGGCTGAGGGCGTCCAACTAAGGAAGGTACCCCCCATGAAGTTCGGATCGGCGGTCGCGGCGGCGGCCCTCTTGGCGGTCGTCACCGCGTGTGGCTCGGGCACGACAACAACCGGAGGAGGGGACGGCGGCGGGAAGGTCGGCATCGACCACCCGCGGGCCGACTCCAACTTCTGGAACTCCTACATCAAGTACGTCCCCCAGATGGCCGGCGAGTACAAGGTGGACCTCATGCCACCCACGAACTCGCAGAACGACGTCTCCAAGCTGGTCAACAACGTGCAGGCGCTGGTGGGTCAGGGTGCCAAGGCGATCATCATGGCTCCGCAGGACACCGGTGCCATCGCCAACACGCTGCAGCAGCTGGAGAACAAGAAGATCCCCGTCGTGACCGTCGACACCCGTCCGGACAAGGGAAAGGTCTACATGGTCGTACGCGCCGACAACCGCGCGTACGGAACCAAGGCCTGCGAGTTCCTCGGGGAGAAGCTGGGGGGCAAGGGCAAGGTCGTGCAGCTCCAGGGCGCGCTCAGCTCCATCAACGGCCGTGACAGGTCGGAGGCGTTCCTGGAGTGCATGAAGTCCAAGTTCCCCGGCATCACCGTGTTCAGCGAGCCCACGGAGTGGGAGGGCACCAAGGCCGCGTCCATGCTGCAGACCCGCCTGGAGCAGAACCCCGACATCAAGGGCATCTACATGCACGCCGGTGGCGTGCACCTGGCGCCGACGCTGCAGGTGCTGAAGCAGAAGAGCCTGCTCGTCCCGCCGAGCGACCCCAAGCACGTCTTCGTGGTGTCGAACGACGGGATCCCGGAGGAGCTCGAGGCGATCCGCAAGGGCGACATCGACGCCACGGTGTCGCAGCCGGCAGACCTGTATGCCAAGTACGCGGTCTTCTACGCCAAGGCCGCGCTGGAGGGCAAGACGTTCAAGCCCGGCCCGACCGATCACGACAGCAACATCATCCAGCTCCCGAACGGCCTGGAGGACCAGCTCCCCGCGCCGCTCGTGACAAAGGACAACGTGGACGACAAGAGCCTTTGGGGTAATCAGATCAAGTGATGAAAAATCACGTTGAAGCCCGAAACGTCGTCAAGCGCTTCGGCCCCACCGTCGCGCTGAACGGCGCGGGGATCGCGATCGCCGAGGGCGAGACCCATGCGCTCGTCGGCAGGAACGGCGCGGGGAAGTCCACCCTCGTGTCGATCCTCACCGGGCTCCAGCCGGCCGATGAGGGCGAGGTGCTGTTCTCGGGAGAGGCGGCGCCCGCCCTCGCCGACCGCGACGCCTGGCGGCAGCGCGTCGCCTGCGTCTATCAGAAGTCCACGATCATCCCCGCGCTGACGGTCGCCGAGAACCTCTTCCTCAACCGCCAGTCGGCCGGGGGCGCCAGGATCAACTGGCGCGCGCTGCGGGCCAGGGCGCGCGAGCTGCTGGACACGTACGAGGTGGACGTCGACGCGCAGGCGCTGGCCGGCGACCTGACCGTCGAGCAGCGCCAGCTCGTCGAGATCGCCAGGGCGCTGTCGTTCGGGACGAGGTTCATCATCCTCGACGAGCCGACCGCCCGGCTCGACGGCCCGGCCATCGAGCGGCTGTTCGCGCGCATGCGCTCGCTGCGCGAGCAGGGCGTCACGATGATGTACATCTCCCACCACCTCGACGAGGTCTACGAGATCTGCCAGAGCGTCACGGTCTTCCGCGACGCGCGGCACATCGTGACCAGGCCGGTCGCCGAGCTTCCCCACGACGAGCTGGTCGCCGCGATGACGGGGGAGGCCACGACGGCGTACGAGTCCCGCACCCGCACGCCCGGCGACCGGGTCGTGCTGTCAGGCGAGGGCCTCTCGCTCGGCGACCGCTACGCAGATATCGATATTTCCGTTAAAGCGGGCGAGGTCGTCGGCCTGGCCGGCTCCGCGAGCAGCGGCAAGGTCGGTCTGGCCGAGACCCTCGTCGGGCTCCGCAAAGCCGACTCCGGCACGGTCACGGTCAACGGCAACCGGGTCAAACCGGGCGACGTGCCCGCCGCCATGAAGGCGGGTCTCGGGTTCGTGCCGGAGGACCGCCACCACGAGGGCTTCGTCCCGCTGCTCTCGGTGGGGGAGAACGCCACGTTCCCGATCGCCCGCAAGCTGGGCCGGTACGGGATCGTGTCACCTGCCCGCCGACGGGCCAAGGCCGACGAGATGATCAAGAACCTCGACATCAAGACGGAAGGCCCGGATCAGCCGGTCGGCGACCTGTCCGGGGGGAACGCGCAGAAGGTCGTGTTCGCGCGGGCTCTCGTGGACGACCCGACGGTGCTGGTCGTGATCAACCCGACGGCCGGTGTCGACGTCAAGGCCAAGCAGGCATTGCTCAGCGCGGTCGAGGACGCGGTCGGGCGGGGCGCGGGGGCCGTCGTGGTCTCCGACGAGCTCGACGACCTGCGGATCTGCGACAGGGTGCTGGTCATGTTCCACGGCAGGGTCGTCAAGGACGTGCCGCGTGGCTGGACGGACCACGAACTCGTGGCCGTGATGGAGGGCATAGAAGATTGACCACTATGACTGCGCCGCTTCCACGGGTGCGCCTGGCCAGGTTCCGTGACCTGACGCTGGTGCCGGTGATCGTGATCCTGCTCGTCGTGGGCGCGTTCCTCGACCCGACCTTCCTGACCGCGGGCAACCTCACGAACGTGCTCCAGCAGCAGGCGGCGATCTCGCTCGTCGTACTGGCGGAGGCGATGATCCTCATCGCCGGCAAGTTCGACCTGTCGCTGGAGTCGACGGTCGGCACCGCGCCGGCCATCGCGGTGATGCTGGTGATCCCGGCGGCCGCGGGCGGGTTCGGCATCGGGCTGCCCGGCGCGCTGGTGATCCCGCTGGCCCTGCTGGTCGGCGCGGCCATCGGGGCGTTCAACGGTTTCCTGATCATCAGGTTCCAGCTGTCGGCGTTCATCGTGACGCTGGCCATGCTGATCATCGTGCACGGCCTCCTCCAGGGGCCGACCGAGGGCAAGACGCTGTTCGAGCTCCCCGACTCGATCCTCTACCTGGGCAGCGCCATATGGCTCGGCCTGCCGGCGGCCATCTGGATCGCCGGTGGGCTGTTCGCGGCGGGCATCTTCGGCCTGGGCTACCTGCGGCTCGGCCGCGCGCTCTACGCGATCGGCGGCAACACCGACGCCGCCCGCGCCGCCGGCATCCGGGTGGATCGGGTGCTGTACGGGGTGTTCATCCTGGGCGGGACGCTCGCGGCGCTCGCCGGGATCCTGGAGACCGGCCGCCTCGGGGCGATCGGCAACAACCAGGGCGTCGGGTGGATCTTCATGGTGTTCGCGGCGGCGGTCATCGGCGGCGTGAGCATGGACGGCGGCAAGGGCACGATCCTGGGCGCGCTCACCGGCGTGCTGGTGATCGGCCTGGTGCAGAACATCCTGACGCTCATCGGCGTCTCCGGCTTCTGGCAGCCGGTGATCTATGGCGGGATCATCCTCATCGCGTTGATGATCAGCCGGATCGCGGGCGGAAAGGCACAGGATTGAACGGGATCGACGAACCTCCGGCCGGCTCGGACGGCGACGCGCCGGACGGGTCTCCGACCGGTCGTGACGGCGGTGTGTCGGCTGTGCACGGTGGCGGCGCGGCCGGTGATTCTCCGGGCGGTCGTGAGGGCGACCGGTCGTGGGTCGGGCCTGAGGGCGACCGGTCGTGGGTCGGGCCTGAGGGTGGCGGGAGCGGCGGGTCGTGGGTCGGGCGTGACGGTGGCGGGGTCGAGGTGTCGCGGCACGGCTTCGGTGGTGCGCCGATCGGCAACCTGTACCAGGAGGTGTCGGAGGAGCAGGCGCGGGCCACGGTCGACGCGGCCTGGGACGCCGGGGTGCGCCTGTTCGACACCGCGCCCCACTACGGGCTCGGCCTGTCGGAGCGCCGCCTCGGCGCCGCGCTCAAGGACCGCTCGGGTTACGTCCTGTCCACCAAGGTCGGCCGCCTGCTGGTGCCCGCCTCGTCATCGGGCGGCCGCGACGAGCAGGGCTTCGACGTGTCCGCCGACCTCCAGCGGGTGTGGGACTTCTCCGGCGACGGCGTACGCAGATCCCTGGAGGAGTCCCTGGGACGCCTGGGGCTCCCGGCCGTCGACATCGCGCTCATCCACGACCCGGACGACCACATGGACCAGGCACTGGCCGAGGCGTACCCGGCGCTGGCCGAGCTGCGGGCGCAGGGCGTGGTGAAGGCCATCGGCGTCGGGATGAACCAGTGGCAGGCGCTTCTGCGCTTCGTCCAGGAGACCACCATCGACGTCGTGATGCTCGCGGGCCGCTACACCCTGCTCGACCAGTCGGGCCTGCCGCTCCTGGAGGAGTGCGCGCGTCGCGGGGCCAGGGTGCTGGCGGCGGGCGTCTTCAACAGCGGCATCCTGGCCACCCCGCGGCCGACCGGCACGTACAACTACGGGCCCGCACCGGCGTCGGTGATGGAGCGGGCGACGAGGATCGCGGAGATCTGCGAACGCCACGGCGTCACGCTGCCCCAGGCGGCCATGGCCTTCCCTCTCCGCCACCCGGCCGTCGCCTCGGTCGTCCTGGGCGCCCGCTCGCCCGAGGAGATCACCGCGAACGCCGCCCTGCTGTCCCGCCCGGTCCCGGAGGCGGTGTGGGACGAGCTGATGTCGGAGGAGTTACTGCCCAAGGAGTGATGGCGAGGCGCTGAGCCCGTCGGGGCTCAGGTGGGGATGTACAACCAGGACTTCGAGGGCCCTGGCTCGTACGTCGAGTCGAGGCGTTTGGCCACGATCCCGGGCAGGCCCTGTTCGCGGGCGGCCTGACGGACCGGGCCCGCCTCGCCAGGCCACGACGGAGCGGTCTGCCAGTGCGCTCCCGCCAGCTCCAGCGCGTCCAGCGCCGTCCGCCGCTCCGCGTAAGGCTGGTCGACCAGGGAGCGGCCGTCGTCGTACAGCAGGTCGTAGAAGACCAGGATCTCGGCGCCCCCGAGCGTGGCCACCTCCCCGTCCAGCATCGCCGTGCGGCTGCCGAACGACTCCGCGAGCCCCCGCAACCACGGGTGCTCCCGCGCGGCCGTCGTGCGCCCGCCCTCGATGGGGACGAGCAGGCGGCGGCCGCCCCACGCGAACTCGAAGGCGTAGGCCGAGACGTCCTTCGGGGGCTTGGCGCGTTCGGTCGGGAGCATGGGTTCGGGTGGCGGGAACGGGTCGCGGGCCCGGGCGTCCATGCGGTGGATCATCCAGCTCTGGCCTCGGGTCCGGAACAGGACGAACCTCCCCGAAGCCCGCTCTCCGTGCAGGACGAACTTGACCTCGCGATCCGACCATTTCTCCGTCTCGTACGTGCCGGTGTCCCAGACGGTCATCGTGCCGCCGCCGTACTCGCCCTTGGGGATCTCGCCGTGGAACGTGAGGTACTCCATCGGGTGGTCCTCGGTGTGCACGGCGAGGTGGTTGGTGCCGGGGTCGGCGGGCAGGCCCTTGGGGACGGCCCAGGACACGAGGACGCCGTCGCGTTCGAGCCGCAGGTCCCAGTGGAGGGACCGGGCGTGGTGCTCCTGGATGACGAACGCGTTGCCGTCCTCGGAGGAGGACGGCGACGGGGGGATGGGCTCGGGGGTGCGGCTGGCGTCGCGTTTGCTCCGGTATCGCTCCAGTTTGTCGGCCACGACAGGGGTACTACCCGCCCGTACTCTCCCGGACCACCAGCGGGGTACGGCGGACGGACCCCGCGCCGGTCAAGGTCATGCCGACCGAGCGCGACCGGGCACGCCGAGCACCGCGCAGGATGGCGCGCTGTGCCGGGCCGCCGGGCTGGGGTCCCCAGGTGGCCGTGCGGGGTTGCGTGAGGGCTGGGGTTGCCGGGCGGTTGTGCCGTGCCGGGCTCCGTTGTGGCGCGGGCCGTTGTGCTGGGCTCCGTGGTGCTGCGTGCGGGTGGGGGTGGGTTCAGGGGGAGTGCTGGAGGTTCTGTGTGCCGATGACCTTGAGGAGGCGCAGTGCCTCGTACGACGGCGATCCCGGCGCCGCGGTGTAGAGGACGATCCACTGGTCGCCCTCGGGCACGTGCAGCGTCTCGCAGTCGAGCTCCAGCCACCCCACCGCCGGATGGTTGATCCGCTTGCGCGCGGACCTGCGGACCGTGACGTCGTGTCCCGCCCACAGCTCCGCGAACTCGGCGCTGCCGGCCAGCAGCCGGTCGATCAGCCGGCGGATGCCGGGGTCGTCCGGGTAGCGGGCGGCGGCGGCGCGCAGGTCGGCCACCGACTCCCGGGCGAACCGCCACGCGCCCTCGGGGTCGTGGCGGTCCCGGGCCCGAGGATCGGTGAAGTAGCGCCAGATGAGGTTGCGTTCGCCGGGCGGGAGCACGGAGAAGTCCGTGAGGAGCGCGGCGGCGAGGGGGTTCCAGGCCAGCACGTCGTACTTGGCGTCCGACACGAGCGCCGGGGTGTCGTCCAGCCGGTCGAGCAGGTGCAGGACGCCGGGCCTGACGTCCTGTGACGGGCCGGGAGGCGGTCCGGGCGGCTCGCCGGCCAGGTAGTACAGGTGGGAACGCTCGTCGTCCGTCAGCCGCAGCGCCCTGGCGATCGCGCCGAGCATCTGGCGCGACGGGCGAGGTCCGCGGGCCTGTTCCAGGCGGGCGTAGTAGTCGACGGACATCCCGGCCAGCCGGGCGACCTCCTCGCGCCGCAGCCCGGGTGTGCGGCGGCGCTTGCCGCCTTCCAGGCCCACGTCGGACGGCCGCACCAGTTCGCGGCGGCTGCGCAGGAAGCCCGCCAGGCCGGCCCTGTTGATCCGGTCCATGACCTCAGGATGCCTGGTCCGCGCCGCCGTAACCAGGGACCGTCAATCCGGGCCTCAGCGGTTCTCTCCCGTTCGTACGCGGCCCCGCTCAGCCTTGAGGGCATGAACATCGCACTCATCACCGGTGCCAACAAAGGCATCGGGTACGCCACCGCCCGCGTACTGGCCAAGTCCGGATATGTCGTCCTGGTTGGGGCCCGGGACCCCGAGCGTGGCAGGAAGGCCGCCGAGATGTTGGCGGGGGAAGGGCTGGACGCCCGGTTCGTACGCCTGGACGTCACCGACCCGGACACCGTGGAGGCGGCCGCCGCTCTCGTCGAGCGCGAGTTCGGCCACCTGGACCTGCTCATCAACAACGCCGCGATCAGCCGCGACCACGAGCGCACGCCGAGCCGGCTCCCGGTCGCCGCCCTGCGCGAGGTCTACGAGACGAACGTGATCGGCGTCGTCGCCGTGACCAACGCCATGCTCCCGCTCCTGCGCAGGTCGGAGGCCGGCCGAGTGGTGAACGTCTCCAGCGGCCTGGGCACGTTCGCGTTCCTGGCCGACGAGGAGTCCGAGTGGCGCCAGTACGCGACCCTGCTCGGCTACAACTCCTCCAAGGCCGCGCTGAACGCCGTCACCCTGATCTACGCCGAGGAGCTGCGCGACACGCCGATCAAGGTCTACGCGGTCGCGCCCGGCTTCTGCGCCACCGACCTCAACGGCTTCATCGGGACGCTGACCGCTGACGAGGGTGGCGAGCACGTGGCCCGCCAGGCCACCCTGCCCGACGTCCCGACCGGCGTCTTCCTCAGCGAGCAGGGCGGCACCAACCCCTGGTAGCGGGGTCAGTCGAGATCGAGCGCCTTGCGCAGCCACGACTCCACGCCCGCCACGTGCACGGTCGCCCAGGACCGGGCCACGTCGGCCTGGCGGGCGGCGATGGCCTCGTAGATCGCGGTGTGCTGCTCCCGCGTCTTCTGCATCGCCCCCTCCTGGGTGAGCCCGCGCCAGATCCTGGCCCGAGTGGTCGGACCTGACAGGCTCTCGATGAACGAGCAGAGCACGCTGTTCCCGGAACCCCGCGCGATCCGCTGGTGGAACTGGAGGTCGTTGGCCACCAGCTCCTCGACCGTCGGCTCCGCGGGCAGGGACTCCAGGATCACGCGGAGTTCCTCGACGTCGGCGTCGGTCATCAGCTCGGTCGCCATCGCGGTCGCGGCCGGCTCCAGGATGCGCCTGACCTCGAAGAACTGGATCACCGTGTCGTCGCGGTGCAGGTCGAGCACGAACGACATGGTGTCCAGCAGCAGCCGCGGCTCCAAACTGGTCACGTACGTGCCGTCGCCCTGACGTACGTCGAGCACGTTGATCAGGGACAGGGCGCGCACGGCCTCGCGCAACGAGTTGCGCGACAGGCCGAGCCGCTCGGCGAGGTCGGCCTCCTTGGGCAGCCGGTCGCCGGGGGCCAGCTCGCCCGAGAGGATCATCTGTTTGATCTTGTCGATGGCCGCGTCGGTGACCGCCACGCTTCGCTCCCTAGACATCGGATGTCTAGGAGTCTAGAGCCTGGAAGCGGACGGGATCGACACCGGGGACCCGGCGAACTTCGCCCCTGGCCTCCAGAGCGCGCAGATGCGCCGCGGCCTCCCCCGCCGCCATGCCTTTCAGCATCGGGGACAGGTCGTCCCAGGGCCTGTTCCACGTCATCATCGCGGCGACCTCCCAGATGGTCAGCGGTTCCGGCCGCTGGGCCAGGAGGGCGCGCAGCCGTACGAGCTTCTCATCGTGATGGTGGCGGATCTGGACGGCTCGCGCGGCCACATCAGGAAATATCCATTCGTGTGCGGGCAACGCATCCAGGGGCCCCAGGTCGGCGACCCGGTCCAAGGAGTCCAGGAAATCGCCCAACGGATCGACATCGTCCCGGTCATACGGATAAATCCCGACGTGGGGGGTGATGTCGGGGAGGACGTGGTCGCCGGTGAACAGCCGGTCGGCATCCTCCAGATGCAGGCAGATGTGCCCCGGGGTGTGGCCGGGCGTGTGGACGGCCCGGAGCTTGCGGCCGGGCAGGTCCACCAGGTCCCCGTCACGTAACCGGCGGTCGGGCAGCGCCGGCGGGGTCGGGCGGCTCACCGCCTGCCGCGCCTCGCCCGGATCGGCCCCGGCCCGCCGGAGCATGTCGGACTGGAAGCTCTCGTGCTCCTCGGCCGCATAGTCGTGCATGAGCCTGACCAGCGCCGCGTCGTCCTCGTGCATCGCGATCCACGCGCCGGACACGTCCTTGACCTGCCCCGCGAGCCCGGCGTGGTCGGGATGGAAATGGGTGACGACCACCCCGCTCACCGTGCTCACGTCGATCCCGACCGCGGCGAGGCCGCCGCTGAGCGCGTCCCAGGCGTCCGGATGGTTCCATCCGGCGTCGACCAGCACCGGCCCCTTGGGGGACTCGAGGGCGTAGACGAGCGTGTAGCCGAGCGGGTTGCCCGGGATCGGCACCGGCACGCTCCACACCCCGCCGCCGACATCCTGCGGCCGCTGCTCCGCGTACGGCCTGCGTCTGCTCTTCATGCGCCCCCCGATCGGGTAATGAGTGTCACCGGCCGAGCCCTCAGCCGGCCCGCTCGAGAATGGTGGCCGTGGCCAGCGCCCCGCCGGCGCACATCGTGACCAGCGCGGTCGCCGAGTCCGACCGCTCCAGCTCGTGCAGCGCCGTGGTGATCAGCCGCGCGCCCGTGGCGCCGACCGGATGGCCGAGCGCGATCGCGCCGCCGTTGACATTGACGCGGTCGAAGTCGGGCTCGTGCACGCCCGCCCATGACAGCACCACCGATGCGAACGCCTCATTCACCTCGAACCTGTCGATGTCGCCGATCGTCATCCCGGCCGCCGCCAGCACCTTGGCCGTCGCCTCCACGGGCCCGTCCAGGTGATAGTACGGCTCCGCGCCGACGAGCGCCTGCGCCAGGATCCGCGCCCTGGGCCGCAGCCCGTGCCTGGCGGCCGCCTCCTCGCTCATCACCAGCACCGCCGCGGCGCCGTCGGAGATCTGCGACGAGGTGCCCGCGGTGTGGAGGGCGCCCTCGGCGACGGGCTTGAGGTTGGCCAGGGTCTCGACCGTGGTCTCGCGTAAGCCCTGGTCCCTGCGTACGTCCCCGACGGGCACGATCTCGCGCTCGAACCGCCCGTCGGCCCACGCCTTGGCCGCCAGTCGCTGGGAGCGCGCCCCGAGCCAGTCGAGCCGCTCCCGCGTCAGCCCGCGCCGCCGCGCGATCCGCTCGGCCGCGGTGAACTGGTCGGGCAGGTCGATGCTCCAGTCGTCCGGCTTGGCCGTGGCGGGCCGCACGTTGCTGCCGAGGGGCGCCCGGCTCATCACCTCGACACCGCAGCCGACGCCGGCCTCGATCACGCCCGCGCGCACCAGGGCCGCGGCGAGGTGCACCGCCTGCTGCGACGACCCGCACTGCGCGTCCACCGTCGTCACCCCGGTCCGGTACGGCAGCCCGGCATAGAGCCACGAGTAGCGCCCGACGTGCCCGCCCTGCTCGCCCGCCTGGGTCACGCATCCGGCGAACACCTGCTCGACGGCCGCCGGGTCGAGCCCCGACCGCTCGACGAGGCCGTTCAGCGCGGTAGCCAGAACCTGTTGCGGTTTGTACCCGGCCAGCCAGCCGGCTCGCTTGCCGATGGGAGTGCGTACGGCCTCGACGATCACAGGTGTGCCCACAGTCGCCTCCAGAACGTTGCTCTGGCGAGACTGTAACGCGTTCTACTTTGTCGTGGAACCCTCCAGCGTCGACGGCAGCCCGAACGTCTCGAACAGGCTCTCCTCGAAGAACATGCCGACGTGCCGGATCTGCCCCCCGGCGAACGTCACCACCATGATCGCGAACTGCCCGTAGACGCCGTTCTCGCGGTAGTACACCGCGAACGCCGGCTGCCCGTTGGCGGCGATCGGGACCAGCTTGAGGTCGCCGGGGCGCTCGGCCGGGCACTGCGTCCTGGTGAGCTCCATGATCGCCTCGGGCCCCTGGTACCAGCCGACGAACGGCGGCATCTCCCAGACCGCGTCCTTGGTGAACAGGTGCACCAGGCTGTCGACGTCATAGTTCTCGAACGCCGCGACATAGCGGTCGAGCTGGGCCCGCTGCTCGGCCGACAGCGGCTCGACCGGGTCGTCGAGGCTCGGCTGCACCTCGTTGAGCTGGGCGCGGGCCCGCTGGAGGATGCTGTTGACGGCCGCGGTGGACGTCTCCAGCGCCTCGGCCACCTCGGCGGCCTTCCACCTGAGCACGTCACGCAGCACCAGCACGGCCCGCTGCCGCGGCGGCAGGTGCTGCAGCGCGGCGATCAGGGCGAGCCTGATGCTCTCGCGGCCGGCCACGATCGTGGCGGGATCGTCGCCGCCGACGCCTGTCAGGGCGTCGGGCACGGGCTCCAGCCACGGCACCTCGTGGTCCGACACCAGGGGAGCGGTCGGCTCGGTGCTGGGGGCACCGAGACCGGTGGGCAGCGGCCGCCTGCTCCGGCTGTCGAGCGCGGTCAGGCAGGCGCTGGTGGCGATGCGATAGAGCCACGTGCGCAACGAGGAGCGCCCCTCGAAGCCCTCATAGGCCCGCCACGCGCGCAGATACGTCTCCTGGACGAGGTCCTCGGCGTCGTGCACCGAGCCCATCATCCGGTAGCAGTGCGCCAGCAGCTCGCGCCGCATCGGGTCAGCCTGTTGGAGGAACTCCTCGTTCGTCGGCTTGTCGGTCATACCTCCCTTGTATAGACGTTGCCACTGACATTTGACCGCACGGCCGGTCGATTAAGGGAAACCTTTTACGGGCCCAAAGAAATGACCATGAATGCGGTCAGTGGGAGACGGTGAGCACGATCTTGCCGGTGACCCGGTTCGTCTCGCCGAGCTCGTGCGCCTTGGCCGCCTCCGCCAGCGGCAGGGCGGCGGCGATCTCCGCGCGCAGCCTGCCCGCCTCGACCAGGGCCGCGAGCGCGCGCATCGCGGCGTGGTCGGGCTCCACCAGCATGGCCTCCGAGCGGATGCCCAGCTCGGCGGCCTGCCGGTGCAGGTCGGGGTCGAGCTCCCGGAGAACCAGCGAGACGATCGTGCCGCCCTTGCGCAGGGTGCGCAGCGACCGCGGCCCGTAGTCGCCGCCGATGGTCTCGAGCACCACGTCCACGTCCCGCACGACCTCGGCGAAGTCCTCGTCCCGGTAGTCGATCAGCTCGTCGGCGCCCAGACCGCGCAGGAACTCGTGCTTGGCCGCGCTGGCCGTCCCGATCACGTACGCGCCGCGCGCCTTGGCGATCTGCACCGCCAGGTGCCCCACCCCGCCCGCGGCGGCGTGAACGAGCACGCGCTGACCGCCCTTCAGCCCGGCGACGTCCACGAGCGCCTGGTACGCGGTCAGCCCCGCGAGCGGGATCCCGGCCGCCTGGACGTGGTCGACGGCGGCGGGCTTGCGCACGAAGTGGCGGGACGGCGCGGTGACGTACTCGGCGAAGGCGCCGTGCGCGTCCGGATACTTGAGCATGCCGAACACCTCGTCGCCCGGCTTGTAGAGCGCCTGCCCGACGCCCGACTCCTCGACCACGCCCGAGACGTCGTAACCGAGCACGAACGGCAGCTTGTCCCGCAGGAAGCCGCCGCCCGCGCGGGTCTTCCAGTCGGTCGGGTTCAGCCCGGCCGCCTCCACCCGCACCAGCACCTCGGTCGGGCCGGGGACGGGCCGCTCGACCTCAACCGTCTTCAGAACCTCAGGGCCGCCCAGGACGTCCTGGCTGATCGCTTTCATCTTCATGAGACCCAGCCTGCTGGTTCCGGGACCGGGCCCGCGAGTGGCCCAAAGGTCATGATGTGTAAAAATCGGGCCATGCATCGCGTTGCTGTCCTCGCTGTGGACGGGGTCATCCCGTTCGAGCTGAGCGTGCCGTCCAGGATCTTCCGCGCCGCGCAGGGGTCCGGCGGCGAGCCGCTCTACGACGTGGTCACCTGCACGGTCGACGGCCGTCCCGTCGCCACGGCCGCCGACTACTCCATCGCCGTCGAGCACGACGCGAGCGTGCTGGCGAGCGCCGACACGGTGGTGGTGCCCGCCGCGGAGTGGTTCGCCGGGCTCACGGGCGCGGACTCGATGCCCGCCGGGCTGGCCGCGGCGCTGGCCCGGATCCGCCCCGGCACCCGGATCGTCTCCATCTGCATCGGCACGTACGTGCTGGCGGCGGCCGGGCTGCTCGACGGCCGTCCGGCTACCACGCACTGGCGGGACGCCGAGCGGTTCGCCGCCGCGTTCCCGAAGGTGCGGCTGGACGCGGACGTGCTGTTCGTGGACGACGGCGACGTGCTCACCTCGGCCGGCGCCGCGGCCGGGGTGGACCTCTGCCTCCACCTCGTCCGCCGCGACCACGGCAGCCGGGTCGCCAACCAGGTGGCCAGGGCCTGCGTGGTGCCGCCGTGGCGGGACGGGGGCCAGGCGCAGTACGTCGAGCACCCGGTGCCCGAGCCGTCCAGCGTCGGCACCGCCCCCACCCGGGCCTGGGCGATGACCCGGCTGGGCACGCCGCTGCGGCTGGACGACCTGGCCGATCACGCGGGGATGAGCAGGCGCACGTTCACCCGGCATTTCCGGCAGGAGGTGGGGCTGAGCCCGGGGCAGTGGCTGACGCAGCAGCGGATCGCGCTGGCCAGGCAGCTGCTGGAGAGCACCGACCTGCCGGTGGACCGCGTCGCGGACCGCGCCGGCTTCGGGACGGCGGCCTCGTTCAGGCAGCACCTGCAGGCGGCGGTGGGGGTCTCGCCGCACGCGTATCGGCGCACGTTCCACATGAGGTAGCCGGCCCACCGGACACCACTTGGACGGCCCACTGTGCGCGCCGTTACGGCGGCACGCCACTGAAGGGTCAGCGGCCGTTTCCTGGAGGGGCTCTGCTCATGGTCGCGCTCGCACGGGGCTCCGCTGGTCACGCAAGCTGCCGCTCTCCGCCCCAGGCTCGCCGCTCCGTCAACCGAAGTGCGGCGGGTGGCCTGCCCGTGCGCAGCCGTAACGTATGGGTTTGCTCTTCTGCCGAAGTGCGGCGGGCGACGGGTCAGATGTCGGTGAGAAGTCGTGCGGCGGCGGTTTCGATGCGGCGCTGGATCTGGTCGTAGGTGCGGCGGCCGCGGAGCATCTCGAGGAGCTCCTGCACCCACACGCTGGCCAGCGACCCCGCGAGGTCGGCCTGCTCCTCGGTGGCGTCCTCGAGGGTCAGGCCGTCGGCCGAGACCCGCAGCAGCAGCCCCGTGATGCGCTCCCCGAACGGCGTCTGCACCTCGGCCATGATCAACGAGCGGATGAGCGCGTCGGCCAGCTCCGGCTCGCGCATCAGCCCCCGGGTCGCCCGCATCAGCACGTCCACCGCGCGGCTCGACGGGGTGGTGGCCCCGGGCGGACGCCGCTCGATGCTGCTCTCGAGGAGGTCGATCTCCTCGCCCACCACCGCCACCACCAGGTCCATCTTGGACGGGAAGTAGCGATAGAGCGTGCCAAGCGCCACGCCCGCGCGCTCGGCCACCGTGCGCATCTGCATGGCTTCGACCCCGCCGCGCGAGGCCAGCGCGGCGGCGGCCTGGACGATGCGCTTGCGGCGTTGGTGCTGGCTACGCGTACGGACGCTGTGCGTGCCCGGCGTGGGGTGGCTCTCCATGGTCCCCTCGGTGTCGCTGGAGGGCGCGGCGTGCGTGGTACGCATAAGAACACGTTATCTGATTTCTCGATGACGTGGCTTGTTACTCGCGGGTCACAAAGAAGCCCTATAGCCCCATGTCTGTGGCGTTACAGCCGTATGTCGCGACTTATCAGGATAGGTGGGCACTGGACAGATATTAGAATCTGTTCTAGTTTGCGATTCGGCTGACCGAGCGCTTGGTGGAGACTCCGGATGGCGGCGAACACGCTGGCGGCCCTGCTCCGTGCACGGGCCGACGACGATCGACCTGGGCTGATGTTCGAGGACACGACGTGGTCATGGCGCGAGCACGTGGCTGCCTGCCGCGCCGCCGGGGCCTGGCTGTCCGGGCGCGGCGCGGGGTTGCACGTGGGGGTGCTCAGCGAGAACGTTCCAGGGCTGGTGTTCCTCGTGGGCGGGGCGGCGCTGTCCGGGCACGTGGTCGTCGCGCTGAACCCGACGCGCTCGGTCGACGAGCTGATCCGCGACGCCCGCGCCACGGACGTGGACCTGATCCTGGCGGACACCCCCTACGCGGGGCTGGCCGGGCCGCTGTCCGAGGCGCTGGGGGTGGAGGTGCTGCCCCTGCCGGACGCCTCGTCGTCTCCCACGGACGCCGCGTTCGGCGAGGATGCCGCGCCCGAGGATCTCGTGATGCTGATCTTCACCTCGGGCACCTCCGGCCGCCCGCGCGCCGTGCGGATCACGCAGCGCAAGATGGCCGTCCCCGGGTTGAGCCTGGGGGCGCTGCTCACGCCGTCCGACGTCGTGTACTGCTCGATGCCGCTGTTCCACTCCGGCGCGCTGATGGCGGCCTACGCCCCGGCCGTGGTGTCGGGGGCGGCGCTGGCGCTGCGGCGGCGGTTCTCGGCGTCGGGGCTGCTGCCCGACATCAGACGGTACGGCGGCACGTACCTGCACTACGTGGGCAAAGCGCTCTCCTACGTCCTGGCCACTCCCGAGCGCTCCGACGACGCCGACAACCCGCTCAGGATCGCGTTCGGGAACGAGGGCAGCGCGGTGGCGACGAGGAGGTTCGGGGAGCGGTTCGGGTGCCGGGTGATCGACGCCTTCGGCTCCACGGAGACGGCCATCTCGCTCACCCCCGACCCGTCCGGGCCGCCGGGATGCCTGGGGCGGCTGCCCGAGGGCATCCTGATCCTCGACCCCTTCACCGGCCGTCCCTGCCCGCCGGGCCGCATCGAGGACGGCCGCCTGCTCAACCCGGACGAGGCCGTCGGCGAACTGGTCAACGTGCGCGGGCTGGGGCTGTTCGACGGCTACTACAACGACCCCGAGGCGGACGCCGAGCGGATCAGGGACGGCGCGTTCTGGTCGGGCGACCTGGCGTACGCGGACGGGGACGGCTACGTGTTCTTCGCGGGCCGTGGCACCGAACGCCTGCGCGTGGACGGCGAGAACCTGGCGGTCGCGCCCATCGAGGCGGCGCTGAGGGAGTTCGCGGGGGTGGTCGAGGCGGCCGTCTACCCGGTGCCCGACCCGGCGGCGGGCGACCAGGTCATGGCGGCGCTGGTGCTGGAGGGGGCCTTCGACCCGGGGGCGTTCACGGCGTTCCTGGCGGCGCGCCGCGATCTGGGCACCAAGTCCTTACCCCGATATATCCGCCTTTCTGATCACTTACCCCAGACGCCCTCCCACAAGGTCATCAAGCGGGTCCTCGCCCGCGAGGGCTGGCGTACCGCAGACCCGGTCTGGTTGCGGTCGGGCTCCGGGCTCCGGCCGCTGACCGACTCGGACGTCAAGGGGATCGAGGAGGAGTTCGTACGGCACGGCAGGCAACACCTCTTGGAGACGTGAATGGACTTCAACCTGGACGAAACCCAGCAGGACCTGCGGAA
Organism: Nonomuraea sp. NPDC003709; assembly: GCF_040610775.1. Lineage (NCBI taxonomy): Bacteria > Bacillati > Actinomycetota > Actinomycetes > Streptosporangiales > Streptosporangiaceae > Nonomuraea > Nonomuraea sp. NPDC003709. The sequence continues at coordinate 117,514 of NZ_JBEXMW010000022.1, forward strand.
GCTGGCGGCCGAGGTGCTCGCCAGGGAAGGGGACGAGGAGCGGCTGCGGCAGGCCGGGCTCATGAGCGTGTGCGTGCCGGAGGAGGCCGGGGGAGCCGGGCTCGGGCCCGTGGAGATGGCCGTGGTGCTGCGGGAGGTGGGAGCGCGGGCGGCGCCGGTGCCCGCACTGCCCGCGCTGGTGAGCACGCTGACCCTGGCCCGCTATGGCACCCTTGACCAGCAACGCCGCGAGAACGGGATGACCCTCGCGCTCCGCGAGCCCGGCAGAGCGCCGGCCGACCCGCCTTCGACGGCCGCCTGGGCCGTGGACGGCGGCTGGACGCTGACCGGGCGCAAGGTCTCGGTGCCGTACCCCGGCGACATGGTGCTCGTCACCGCCGACGAGGGCCTGTTCCTGGTGGAGTCGCCGGCCACGACCCCCGAGTACACCTCCACCGGCGAGCCCGCCGCCACGATCGTGCTCGACGGAACTCCGGCCGAGCGGGTCGCGGGGACCGACGGGGTCACCGGGGCCCGGCGGCTGTTCATGGCGGCCGTGGCGGCCCAGGCGAGCGGCGTGCTGGCGGGCGCGCTGGAGCTGACCACCGAGTACATCAGGACGAGGAAGCAGTTCGGCCGGGCGCTGGCCGAGTTCCAGGCCGTGACCATGCAGATCGCGGACGTCTACATCGCCGCGCGGGCCCTGGACGTGGCCATGTGGTCGGCGGTCTGGCGCCTGGCCGAGGATCTGCCGGCCGACGAGGACCTGGCGCTGGCCGCGTACCACGTCAGCGAGGCCTGGAAGGCCCTCTACACCTGCCAGCACCTGCACGGCGGCCTCGGGCTGGACGTCACGTACCCGCTGCACCGCTATTTCGCGCAGGCCAAGCACCTGTCCCACCTGCTCGGCGGCGCCGACGCCCAGCTCGACCTGATCGGAGCGCTCCTCTGATGCTGATCGACCTGACCCCAGCCCAGCGCGCCCTGCGCGACGAGCTGCGCGAGTACTTCCAGGGCTGTCTCACCGACGAGGACCGCAGGAAGATCGCGGAAGATCCGTTCGGCGGGGCGTACATGGAGCACTGCCGCCGCCTCGGCCGCGACGGCAAGCTCGGCCTCGGCTGGCCCAAGGAGTACGGGGGAGGCGGCTACGGCCCCCTGGAGCAGCAGATCTTCGCCAACGAGATAGCCAGGGCGGGCGTTCCGTACCCGATCATCACGGTGCAGACCGTGGGGCCCACGCTCATGCAGTACGGCACCCAGGAGCAGAAGGACCTCTTCCTGCCCCGCATCCTCGCCGGCGAGTGCCATTTCGCCATCGGCTACAGCGAGCCCGAGGCCGGCACCGACCTGGCCTCCCTGCGCACCACGGCGGTGCTCGACGGCGACCACTACGTCGTCAACGGCCAGAAGGTCTTCACCAGCGGCGCGCACTACGCCCAGTACATCTGGCTGGCCGCCCGCACGAACCCCGAGGCCAAGAAGCACAAGGGCATCACCATGATGATCGCCTCCACGGACGACCCCGGCTTCTCCTGGACGCCGATCGTCACCATGGACGGCCGCCACCACACGAACGCGACCTACTACAGCGACGTACGCGTGCCCGTGGACATGGTGGTCGGCGAGGTGGACCGGGGCTGGGACCTGATCGTCAACCAGCTCAACCACGAACGCGTCACCCTCGGCCCGGCCGGGAACCTCGGCCAGACCTACGACCGCTTCCTCGCCTGGGCCCGCCGCACCGGGGTGGCGGACAATCCGGACGTTCGGCGGGCACTGGCCAGGGTGTGGGGCTTCTTCCGCACCAACGAGCTCCTGAACTGGCAGGTCGCCGCGAACATGGACCTCGGCTGGCTCGGCGCCCCCGACGCGTCGGCCACCAAGATCTACGGCTCCGAGCGCATGCAGGAGGTCGGCAGGATCGTCGGCGACATCCTGGCCAGGTACGGGGACCCGTCGGATCCGGAGACGGCCGAGCTGCTCGAACGTACCGATCATGGGGTGAAGGGTGCGGTGGTGCTGACGTTCGGCGGCGGGGTGAACGAGGTGCAGCGGGAGCTGATCGCCATGCTCGGCCTGAACCTGCCGAGGCCGCCGCGATGACCCCTCCCCTGAGTGACGAGGAGCTGCACGAGCTCGCGGGCAAGCAGGCGGCGCTGGGCGAGGTGCGCGGGACCCCGGCGCAGGACCCGGTGAACGGCCCCATGATCCGGCACTGGCTGGACGCCATGGGCGACGAGAACCCGGCGTACCTGGAGAATGGGGTCGCCCCGCCCGCGATGGCCCAGGTGTGGACGATGCCGGGGGTGCGCCGGTCGGCGAAGGACCGTTCGGCGGTGGACGACATGATGGCCGCGCTCGACGCGAGCGGCTACACGGGCGTGGTGGCGACGAACTGCGAGCAGACCTACCACCGGTACGCGCGGGTCGGCGAGCGGCTCACCCCGGCCACGCGGTTCTCGGACCTGGCCGGGCCCAAGCGGACGGCGCTGGGGGTGGGCTTCTTCGCCACCTGGAAGGTCACCTGGTACGGCGAGGACGATGAGCCGGTCGCCGCAATGCTCTTCCGAGTCCTGAAATTTCGCCCACGCACCAAGCCGGCTCCCGCCGCCGACCGGCCGGCGTACCCGCTCCAACCGGCGATCAACCAGGACACCGCGTTCTTCTGGGAAGGCGTACGGGAAAGGGAGCTGCGCATCCAGACCTGCGCCGACTGCGGCCACCACCGCCACCCGCCCGGCCCTCTATGCCCGCAATGCCGCTCGGCCAACAGCTCCCACCTGGTCGCGAGCGGTCACGGAACCCTCTACAGCTACGTCGTGCACCACCACCCGCCGGTGCCGGGCCGGGAGACGCCGTTCGTCGTCGGCGTGGTGGAGCTGGCCGAGGGGGTACGGATCGTCGGCAACGTCGTGGACTGTCCGATCGAGGAGGTGGCCGTCGGCATGCCGTTGCGGGTGACGTACCGGTCGATGGACGACCAGCTCGTCCTGCCGATGTGGGCGCCTTCGAAGGAGGACGCGTGATGCGTACCGAGATGGGGTCCGCGCTGCCGGAGCTGGCCATCGACCTCACCCCCACCTTCGTCGTCTCCACGGCGCTGGCCACCATGGACTTCACGCCGGTGCACCACGACGTCGACAAGGCCCGCGCCCAGGGTTCGAAGGACATCTTCCTCAACATCCTGACCACCATGGGTCTGGTCGAGCGGTACGTCACCGACTGGGCCGGGCCCGAGGCCGTCATCGAGCGGGTCGCCGTCAAGCTGGGCGTCCCGGCGTACGCGGGGGACCGGCTGTGCTTCAACGGGACGGTCGTGTCGCGCGAGGAGGGCCGGTTGACGGTCGAGGTACGCGGCAAGGTGAGCCTGGGCGACCACGCCACCGGGACCGTCACCTTCGCCCTGGCCGAGGAGGGAAAGCCGTGTTGAGCGGGCGTACTGCCGTCGCGGGCATCGGTGCCACCGAGTTCAGCAAGAAGTCGGGGCGTTCGGAGCTGCGGCTGGCAGCGGAGGCCGTACTGGCGGCGCTGGACGACGCCGGGCTCTCACCCGGCGACGTGGACGGCATGGTGACCTACACCCAGGACTCCAACCAGGAGATCGCCGTCGCCAGGGAGGCGGGGATCGGGGACCTGACGTTCTTCTCACGGGTCGAGTACGGCGGCGGCGCGGCCTGCGGGACCGTGGCGCACGCCGCCATGGCCGTGGCCACGGGGATGGCGCGGACGGTCGTCTGCTACCGCGCCTTCAACGAGCGCTCCGGCCGCCGCTTCGGCCAGCCGAACAGCCGCCTGACCGGCGAGCCCACCTCCCAGGGGCTGGAGATGAGCTGGCACGTGCCGTACGGGCTGATGACACCGGCGGCCTGGGTGGCGATGTTCGCCCGCCGGTACATGCACACGTACGGCGCGACCTCGGAGGACTTCGGCCGGGTGGCGGTGGCCATGCGCCGCCACGCCGCCACCAACCCCGCCGCCTGGTTCTACCGGCGCCCCATCACGTTGGAGGAGCACCAGGCGTCCAGGTGGATCGTCGAGCCACTGCACCTGCTCGACTGCTGCCAGGAGAGCGACGGCGGCGTGGCCCTGGTGGTCACCTCGGCCGAACGCGCCCGTGACCTCCGCAGATCACCCGCCCTGATCACGGCCGCGGCCCAGGGCGCGGGATCGGGCCAGATGATGATGACCAGCTACTACCGCGACGACATGACCGGCCTCCCTGAGATCGCCGTGGTAGCCCGCCAGCTCTGGGACATGTCCGGCTTATCGCCAAAAGACATCCAGACCGCAATCCTGTACGACCACTTCACCCCGTTCGTCCTGGCCCAACTGGAAGAGCTCGGCTTCTGCGCCCGAGGCGAGGCCCCTGACTTCCTCCGGGACGGCACGATCGAACTGGACGGCCGCCTGCCCGTGAACCCCCACGGAGGGCAACTGGGGGAGGCCTACATCCACGGCATGAACGGCATCGCGGAAGCCGTCCGCCAGATCCGAGGCACAGCCGCCAACCAACTCCCAGCTGTCCGAAACGTCCTGGTAACCGCGGGAACCGGCGTACCCACCAGCGGCCTGATCCTCTCCTCCGACTCATAGGCGTGTAGGTGGGCCGGGGCTCACCCACCCCTTGCCCTACTGGGTGGTCAGCCTGCTGGACCCCGCCCCGAGCACAAAGGTCTTCGCGGGGAGGCGCTTCGCGCCGAAGGGCTCAGGCGCTCTTATTCGGGCGCCTGGCGGCGCAACCCCCGCGCCTTCGGCGCTGTCGCCCACCCGTGGCCCGGTTACCGGTCTGGCCTGCTGGAGCCCACCCGAAACCCCTGCTCGCTCCGCTCGCCGGTCACCCCACCCGTTGACCGGCGAAGTGGTGGGCCGATTGACGCTCACCCCGACCGACGTACCGCGGGCCATGCCGTTGACCCGACTTCAAAAGCACGGTGGCATACCCTCGACCTGGAAGGAAGACCAGGCGCGCTTCCGAAATTCCGGATGCGGTGGCGTGGACCGGATCAGGCGGAACGGGCTGATCACAGGTGCCGCCCACGATCAGCACGAGCACGCTGATCTCGCCGAGCCGCCTGGTCACATACCAGGACCGGGCCGTGGCGAGAAAGATTTCCAGCCGACCTGTCGATTTCATGACTCGCCGTTCGTCTTACTGCGCGACCAACCTGGTAGCGACGAGGAGGAAACGATGAAGTACGTCATGCTGATCTTTCAGGGCGCCGCGCTCGAGGGACAGGCCACGTTGCCCGAGGAGGAGCGGAAGCAGGTCTACGCCGACTACCAAGGGATCAATCAGACGCCGGGTGTCACCCCCGGGGTGCCGATGGGCCTGCCCGAGAACGCGACCACCGTGCGGGTCGAAGGCGGCAGGACCCTGACGACGGACGGCCCGTTCGTCGGGATGAAGGAGGCCCTAGGCGGTTGGTTCATCCTCGAGGCGGACAACCTCGACGCGGCCATCGAGCTGGCCGCCCGTCACCCTGCGGCACGCTACGGTGGCGCCATCGAGATCCGCCCCTCAGAGGTGTATTGGTCGAAGGAAACCCCCTGACAATGGACGGCCCGTTCGCCGCGATGAAGAAGGCGTTCATCCTCGAGGCCGACGGCCTCGACACGGCCATCGAGATCCACCCCTTGGACGTGCATTGGTAGTGACGCTGGAACAGGTCTTCCGCGAGGAATGGGGCCGTGTCCTAGCCACCTTGATCGGCTTCCTCGGCGACTTCGACGTCGCCGAGGAAGCCGCGCAGGAGGCGTTCGCGATCGCCGCCGACCGGTGGGGACACGACGGAGTCCCGAGCAACCCGCGCGCCTGGCTGATGACGACGGCTCGGAACCGAGCGACGGATCGCATCCGCCGCGACCGGACCCTCGCGACCAAATTCGGCCTGCTCGTCGCCGGCAATCGTACGGAGGTGCCGATGAACGCCACGACGTTTCCCGACGAGCGCCTGGAACTCATCTTCACCTGCTGTCACCCGGCGCTCGCGATCGAGGCGCAGGTGGCGCTCACCCTGCGCACCCTTGGCGGGCTCAGCACCGACGAGATCGCCCGTGCCTTCCTGGTGCCGGAGCGCACGATGGCGCAGCGGCTGGTGCGGGCCAAGCGCAAGATCAAAGCAGCGGGGATCCCGTTTCGCGTGCCACCGGTTCACCTGCTCCGCGAGCGGCTCGACGCCGTTCTCGCCGTCGTCTACCTGATCTTCAACGAGGGCTACGGTGGCCGCGACGAGCTGGCGGCGGAGGCGCTCTGGTTGGGACGCGCGCTGGCCGAACTGCTTCCGGACGACCCCGAGGTTCATGGGCTGCTGGCGATGATGCTCTTGCACGACTCCCGTCGCGAGGCGCGGTTCAGCGACGGCGAGCTCGTGCTGCTCGACGATCAGGACCGGTCACGCTGGAACAATGAGCAGATCGCCGCCGGACGCGCGGAGCTCGACCGGGCGATCGCCCTGCGCGGCCGCGGGCCCTATGTCCTGCAGGCCGCCATCGCTTCGTTGCACGCCGAGGTGCCGTGCGACTGGGCGCAGATCGCGGCCCTGTATGGCCGGCTCACCCGCCTGACCGGCTCGCCGATCGTGGAGCTCAACCGCGCCATCGCGGTCGCCGAGGCCGAAGGCCCCGAGGCCGGTCTGCGCATCGTCGACCAACTCGGTCTCGACGACTTCCGCTACCTGCACTCGACCAGGGCCGAACTCTTGCGACGCCTCGGGCGCACCGACGAGGCGCGTGATGCCTATCGACGTGCGAGACAACTCACCGATGACGGCGCCGAACGGCGCTTCCTCGAACGCCGGCTTACGGAACTGGCAGGCAGGACAGGCTCGGGTTAGTCGTTGGAGCATGCCCACCGCCCGTAGATCCACGATTGCGGCGCAACTTACTTGACGGCCGGTTAGTAGCCTTGCTTACCTTACGACAGGTAAGCAAGGAAAGGATCATCGCCATGCCCGTCAAGCAGACCCACACCTTGGACGTGCCCGGTGCCCGCCTCCACTACCAGGTGCGCGGGCAAGGGCCCGCGCTCCTGCTGATCCCCGGGAGCAACGGCGACGCCGACCTGTACGACGCCGTCGCGGACCTGCTCGCCCCTCGTTACACCGTCATCAGCTACGACCGGCGAGGGTTTTCCAGAAGCACCGTCAACGGACCATTCGACAACAGCGCCTGGGGCGATACCCACATCGACGACGCGCGTCGCTTACTACGGGCGGTTGCGAGGGGGCCGGCGCAGGTCTTCGGCAGCAGCGCGGGCGCGGTCATCGGACTCGCTCTGATCAGCCAGAGCCCTGACCTGGTCACCAGGCTGGTCGCCCATGAGCCACCCCTGGCCGAGGTGCTGGCCGATGCCCCCAGGTGGCGGGCGTTCTTCCAGGAGGTGTACGACACCTATGGGCGGGACGGCGTGGAACCGGCGATGCGGATGTTCATGACCGGCATCGGCCTGGACGCGCTCCAGCGACCGGCCGACATCGACCCCGAACTGATCCACCGCCTGTCCGCCAACATCGGCTTCTTCCTTGATCACGAAGTACGGCAGGCACCCGGTTATCGTCCCGATCTGGTGACCCTCGACGCCCAGCGGGAGCGGATCGTGATGGCCGGAGGTCGGGACTCCCGTCAGCACTTCGCCTACCGTCCCAGCCTCGCCTTGGCCGACCGCTGGGGGAAGAGCGTGATCGATTTCCCGGGCGACCACACCGGCTACTGGTCCCAGCCCGCCGAGTTTGCCGCCATCCTCATCAATGTCCTAACCAGAACGACGACCTAGGGAGTTTCTTGGGTTGTGATCAGCATCGGGTTGCCTGGGAACTGGGCCGACGCGTGACGTGTGCTCATACGTTCCGGTCTCAGTAGCCGATCAGCTCCCGGCCGCCGCCTCCAGCACAAAGACGGGGATCACCCGATCGGTCTTCCCCTGGTATTCGGCGTACGGCGGATATGCGGCGACCGCGCGCTCCCACCACTCGGCCTTCTCGTCCCCGGTGATCTCACGGGCCGTCATGTCCTGGCGTACGGGCCCGTCCTGGAGTTCCACGTGCGGGTCGGCCTTGATGTTGAAGTACCAGACCGGGTGGCTCGGGAAACCGCCCTTCGAGGCCACGGCCGCGTACCGTCCCTCGTGCTCCACGCGCATCAGCGGGATCTTGCGGATCTTGCCGCTGTTGGCGCCGCGCGTCGTGAGAATGACGACGGGCAGTCCCGTGTCCCAGAGCGTCGTCCCCTGCGTGCCGTCCGAGCTCTCGTACAGCTCGACCTGTTCGCGCACCCACTGCGCCGGACTCGGCTCGTACTCGCCCTCAAGAGGCATCGCGTCCATCCCATCGTCGCCTACAGATGATGTTGAGCAGTTCAACACGGCCGCCGCGCGGATTCATCCTCACCACACTGCCGACAAGTGTCCCGCCCGGCTTACCCGGCAGGCCCACCAGATGATCACAACCCAAGACACCCCTAGCTAGCTGGCCAAGCGACAAAACGCCAGCTCAGAGCCGGTGAAGCCGTTAAGAAGCGGTATGCGGTGTGGTCACGAAACTGGGGACGAACCGCGACCGCGACGATAATAGAGCTCATGCTCTAGAATGAGGTACTATCACCCTCGGCAAGTGATGTTGGGACGGCCGTGGGGGACATGAACGTTCTACCGGCGTATCTCCCTCGTCCGTAAAGATCACCAAGGAAGCGACAGGGAAGCCAATGCGCAAGCTCAAACAGCGAACAGCACTCATCCTCACCACCGTGGCAATGCTCGCCGGTTCTGTGGCCGTGAGCGGCCCGGCGAACGCCGCATCATCACCGATCGACGCATGCGGCGGCGGCAGTTACCACGTCATCGACAGCCATGACCTTGGCGCAGCCACCATCTACCTGCTCTATAACGGCAGCACCAACTGCGTGGTCACGTGGAAGGACAGCCCGGACAGCACCTGGGTCTCGGCGAGGATAAGTCTTGGAGACTGGGAGTCGGTAAGACTCGACAGTGGTCGCTACTCGACCTATGCCGGTCCGGTGAAGATCAATGCCGCAGGCCGGTGTATCTCGTGGGGCGGTACATACGGGCCCAAGTATTACTATTCACCTCTTGAGCACTGCGGCTGATCAGGGCCGCCTTCGCGCGAATTCCGGTGTCTTAGTTCACCGGGGTTCCGCGGTCGGTAGTCACACGTGAGCCTGTATTTGGGGATTGACCTGGGCGAACGCGTGTGGGGCCGGGAAGGGTCGTGTGCCTACGCCCTCCGCGGTCCGCCGGCGCGCGCCGGCGTGGGCGCCGTGGCAACGGCGATGACCGCGGCATTGGTCTGCATGCCCACCGTTGCCAGGGCCGACGGGCCGTCGATCACGGTGGAGGTGACGCCCACCGGCTCCACGCGCTATTACGAATCCTGCAGCGGTACGGAGACCTGGGGGGTGGCCGACGGCAGGGAGAGCCCCGACTTCGACAAGGGCAATTATCAGGTGTGCAGCTATCCCAGCAGCGACGTGGCGTTCAACCCGTGGGCGAACGGACTGGGCGCCGAGTACAACTCCACCGCGAGGGACCACATTATTGAGCAGTCCCATGGGGAGTGGTTCCCCCGGAACCTGAAGTCCCTCTGCCCATACTGGATGCCCGTCGGCCCGAACCGTTCGGCGCGGATCTCCGAGATCGTGCAGACGTACCAGGTCAAGCTGATCTACAAGTACCCCGATGGAAGCATCCAGATCGTTGACACCACTCAGGGGACGTATTCCGGCAACAAGAGCGTCACGTGGAACCCCAGGTGCTGGACGAGATGACGCCGTAGGAACCTCCAGAATACGTAGGGAAGAGGAGGCGGAAGAAAGGGGGCGCGGGCCGTGAAGGTGGTGCGGCTCGCGCCCGGATGGTCAGGGCGTGATCAGCTATGGATTGCGGTGGTTGACGACCACCTGATCACCCCGGTCGAGATAGGCATGTGCGAGCCCCTCCCCGATACCTGAGGTGCCTCCTGACACGACGATCGTTCTCAAACTGGCTGGGAATCGGGGTGGGACGATGTGGCTCCTGGACGCATCCTGAACGCGGCAATCACTGCGAGGACGACGATCACGGCCATGGCCAGAAAGACATCGGAATAGGCAGCACCGTCTTGCCCGGTATGAAGGGGGTTGAAGGCATCAGTAACGGTTTGCTGTCGCGCGGTCACCAGCACGCCGAGGAGAGCGGGACCGGTGCCGGCGCCGAGGAACTGGGCTCCTTGCAGGATTCCGAGCCCGACGCCGGCCTGGTCGGGCGGAAGCGCACTCGCAGCCGCGCTGATGATCGGGGTCAACACGAAGAAGAAGCCGACACTGAGCCCGAGGATCCCGAGTCCTGCGGGGATCACCGAACTGCCTCCCGCGAAGGTCGAGAGGAACAGGGAGAACAGCCCCACGGCCACCAGCCCCGGCAGCACGAGCAGTCGGGTCGCGATGCGGTCGGCGAGGCGACCGATCAACGGCGAGAGGGCGGCGACCGCGACTCCGGCCGGGATCATCACCAGGGCACCCGCGCCCGGCTCGAGACCGTTGACGTCGACCACGAGCAGCGGAACGAACACCATGCCACCCAGATTGACGACCATGGCCAGGAACGCGACGACGACCGCGGCCCGGTAGATCGGGCTGGCGAACAGTGCGGGCGGGACGAACGGATCCGCGAGGCGGACCGTGCGCCACCCGAACAGCACGAACGCCACCACAGCCACCACGAGGCTGACCCAGGACGACGGGGTCGCGACACCGGCGGCCTGTGCCTGGGTGATCCCGAACAGGATGAGCCCGGCGCCGAGCCCGAGCAGGATGCCACCCGGAAGATCGAAGCGGCCCGCGCCGGCCGGGCGCTCGCCTGGTAGCACGCGCCACGCCGCGGGAACCAGCGCCAGCGCGACGACGAGCATCATCCAGAACAGTGCGGGCCAGCCGAGGAACTGGCCGATCCCACCACCGATGGCCGGTCCTGCGGCGGTACCGATCCCGGTGGCCGCGGACACGACGCCGATCCCCATCCCTCGCTTGTCCTCAGGCATCAGCCTGGTGACGGCGATGATCGACAGCACGGGCAACCCGGCCGCGCCCACCCCCATCACGATCCGTCCGAGCACGAGCACCAGGAGCCCCGGCGCAAGCGCGGAGATCAGGCTCCCCGCGGCGTAAGTCACCAAAGCGAAGCAGAACAGACGCCGCAGACTGACCCGGTCAGAGATGCGGCCGTAGAACGGGATGCCGACCGAGAACATCAGCAGGAAACCGGTGACCACCCAGGCGAGCTCGGCCTCTGAAGCCCCGAACTCCTCACCGATCGAGGGGAGCATCAGATTGACCATGTCACTGGCGACGACCGTGGCGAGCATCGCCGGCATCAACACAGCCAGCAGTGCCGGCACAGAACCGGTTCGTCCTGTTCTGCTCGATGTGATTGTCATTCGGCGTCCCTCCGCGCGGCCATTACTGCCACCAGATTGGTTACAGTTAAGGTTAAGAGAAACGGCGGAGACGTCCTCTCCGCCGTTATCCGGCTACCGGTGCCGTGCCGCCGGTTTGCGCTCTTTGGTCAGCACCTGATGGACCAGGTGGGCGATGGTCGTCTGACCCAGGCGCTCCTGCATGGCCTGTTCGGCCTCCCGGAACTCCGTCTCAAGGAGGGTCTGCATGTGGCGGCCGACCTCGCACGCGTCGCTGGGTGGATGGGCGTGCCGCGACAGGAACGGCCCTGCCTCTACGGCGACAAGCGCGTCGTAGAGCGTGATCTCACGAGCGGGACGAGCAAGCGACCATCCGCCCCCGCGGCCTTCCGTCGACCACACCAGACCCGCGTCCCGCAGGCTGCCGAGGATGCGTCGCACGAGTACGGGATTGCTCGCCAGACTGTCGGCGATCTCGGTCGAGGTCAGCGAGCGATCCCAGCGACCCAACATCGTGAGCGCATGAATCGCGACAGCACTCCTACTGCTGAGGCTCACTGCTCTCACCCTTCGGCCGACATCCGCAATACTGCAATCAAACTAGTTGCGGTATGGCTACCCGTCAATCCCGGGTCGTAAGAACACGAGGCCTCGCGGTGATGACAACCGCGCCGCCCCAGAGCCTCGACCTCCTTGTCCACCTCGCCGCGGGCTGATGATCCGCCGATGCGGCGTTCGTCGACCCGGCCGCGGTGGCCCGCCTCCCCGAACGGTTCGGGGTACCCCCGGCGTCATACTCGGTTGCAGTCCTTCGACGACTGTGAGGTGAACGATGCCGGGCACCGTGCTCCGCCACGCTTTTCACGTTCCTGCTCCGCCGCCCGTGGTGCTCGCGCACCTCAGCGAGCCGTCGAACTACGTCGGCTTGTCGCCGCTCGTGGTGGCGGTACGCGACGTGCGCCGGGCGCCCGGCAAGATCCGGTTCGTGGCCGTGGAGCGGTTCCGCTTCTTCGGTTTCGCGAAGTACGACAACCTGATCGAGGTGACGTTACGCGCCACCGAGGACGGTATCGAGGGCGAGGTGGACAGCCCGGGCGGAGTGCGGCTCGACTATCGGTTCGGGCTGACCGCGGTCGGCATGGGGACCGCGGTCGAGGACGTGCTGACGGTGCACGCGAGACTGGGCCCGGTGCTGCGGTACGCCGTCCGCAAGGCCCGCCAGGTGCAGGTCGCCCGCGCGGACATCCTCGTCGGCCGAGCTCCAACGCTGATGTGAACGGTTGCCCGGGTAGGGACGGCCGGTCGTGTCAGGTCTCCGGTTTGAGCTCCTGAAGGATGGCCTGACCGGCTGTGCGGTGTTCGGCGGCCGTGGGCGGGTCGCTCTCGTCGAGGACCGCGGCGATCCCCTCGTGGGCCAGGGCCTCCGCGTACCGGTATCCCAGTTTCGGGGCCAGCTCCAGCGCCTGCCGGTGCAGGCGCAGGGCCTCCTCGGGCAGGCCCGCCAGCCGGCAGGTCTCGGCGTAGCCGTTGAGGAAATGGATCTTCCAATGCTCCTCGAACAGCTCGTCCAGCAGCGTGAACGCCTGACGGTGGCTCGCGAGCGCCTCCTCGTACCGGCCCATCTGCCGTAGCGCGACGCCCATGCAGTTGAGGCACCACGCCTCGTTGTGCTTGTGGCTGTCCTCGCGGGCCAGCGTCAGCGCCTGTTCCAGGTGCTCCAGCGCCTCGCCGGGCGCCTCGGGGGCGATGGCCACGCCGAGGGTGATCCTGGCCGTCAGCGTGGGTGGCCACGCGGGGTCGGCGTGCGGCATGTCCAGCGCCACGCGGGCCAGCCGCGCCGCCTCCTCGCGGTGTCCCAGCTGCAGCATCGCCCAGGCCTCGTACGCGGTCGCATGGACCGTGCCCATCGGGCAGCCGGCGTCCGCGTACAGCTTGCCGGCCAGCCGGAAGAGGTCGAGCGGCTCCTCGACGTAGCCCTCGTCCCACCTCAGGTAGCCGCGGCGCATGGTCAGCTCGGCCTCCGACCTGGTGTCCCCGGTCTGGGTCACCAGCGGCGCCGCCGCCTCGTACGCGGCCTCCGCCTCCGCCATCCGGCCCGCGTTGTACCGGGCGAAGCCCAGGTCGCTGTGCGCCTCGGCCAGCTGTACCGGATCGCCCAGGCGCTGCGCGGCCACCAGCGACCGCTCGAACAGGACGTTGAGGTGCGTCGTGCCGCAGCGCCGCGCGAAGAACGCCCGCATGAAGCGCGGCAGCTCGCACACGTGCGTGTCGGCTCCGGCCGCGACGGCCGCCTCGAAGACGGCCATCAGGTTGGTGTACTCGGTGGCGAACCAGTAGAGGGCCGCGTGCTTGCCGGCGAACCGCGGCAGCTCGGCCGGGGGCCGGCCCGCGGAGACCTCCCGGACGGGGGACAGGTACGACATCGCGGCGTCACCGGCGGCCGCCGCGTGCACGTAGTAGTCGAGCACCCGGCCCAGCGCCTGCTCCAGGTCCGCCGGTGAGTCCTGCTCGGCGGCGGCCCGGCGCGCGTGCTGGCGCACCAGGTCGTGCAGGCGGTAGCGGCCGGCCGCCGGCTGCTGGACCAGGTGCGCGTCGAGCAGGTCCTCCAGCATCGCCCGGGCGCTGCGCAGCGGTATGTCCGCCAGCGCCGCCGCCACGTACTCGTCGAAGGTCGAGCCGGGCATCAGGCCCAGCAACCGGAAGAAGCGGCGCTGCGTCCGGTCCAGCTGCCGTACGGACATGGCGAACGCCGTGTCGAACTCGGTGGCCCCCTCCGCCATCCGCTCGACGAGGATGCCCACGGTCCAGCCCGGCCGGTGCCGCAGCCGGGCCGCGGCCAGCCGCAGGGCCAGCGGCAGCTGGCCGCACAGCCGTACCACCTCGGCGGCGGACTCCGGGTCGCGGGCCAGCCGGCTGTCGGGCCCGCCCGGGTCGCCGCTGGCGCGGGCCAGCAGCTCGGCGCTCTCCTGCGGGGTCAGCACGTCCAGCGACACCGGGGGCACCTCGTCCAGGCCCAGCAGCCGGTTGCGGCTGGTGATCAGGGCCACGGAGGGGCCGGCGCCGGGCAGCAGCGGGCGGACCTGGTCGGCGTCGGCGACGTTGTCGAGGACCACGACGGCCCGCCGGTGGGCCAGCTCGGAGCGCCAGCAGGCGGCCAGCGGCTCGATGCCGCCCTCCTGCGGGATCTTCTCCGAGGGGACGTCGAGGGCGGCGAGCAGGGCCCGCAGCGCGGGATCGGGACCGAGCGGCTCCCGTCCGGCGGTGAACCCGTGCAGGTCCAGGTAGAGCTGGGCGTCGGGGTAGTCGGCGCCGAGCCGGTGCGCGGCGTGCACCGCCAGGCAGGTCTTGCCGACGCCCGCCATGCCGTCGATGGCGACCACCCGGCTGCTGTCCACGCCGGCGAGCACGGCGGCGAGCTGGGCTTCGCGTCCGGTGAAGTCGGGCACGTCGCGCGGCAGGTCGTTGCGGGGCGGGCGCGGAGCTCCCGCGGGTGGCGACGGGGGCTGGACCTGGCGGCTGGTCTTCGGGGGAGCCGGCAGGGGGTTGGAGGCCCGTTCCCACAGGGGGCGCAGCGGGCGGGGGTCACGTTTGAGGAGGCGGCAGAGCGCGACCACGGCGGGCCAGGGTGGCAACGTCTGGCCGCTGAGGTAGCGCGACAGTGACGACGAGCTGAGGCCGGCGTCCCGGGCCAGGGCCCGCACGCCGCGCTCCGACAGCTCCTGGAGCAGGCGCAGGCGGGCGGCCAGCTCGTCCTTCGGGTCGGCCTTCGCTGCCGTCTGGTGCACAGCCACCGTTCCCTGTCTTTCTGTCCCACACCGGCGGAAACTTCTCGAAGGCGGTCACCGCTGGTCAGAGCCATATCAACTGTCCCAGAGTGTCCCATGGACGTCGTCATCGTAGCCCTCCACAGGCTGTCATGGAGTCACGCCCCCGAGGGAACGGGGCACAGACCTGAAAGAGGAAAACCCGATGCAGTCCCGTATGCAGAACCCCGCCGTCATCCTGTCCGGCGCGATGCAGCCCATTCAGGACATCTTCAAGGCCGTGCACTCCGGCGGGGTCGAGGGGCAGACGCTGGAGCTGGTGCACCTGCGGGTCAGCCAGATCAACGGCTGCAGCGCCTGCGTGGACGGCGGCGTCAAGACGGCCCGCAAGGCCGGGGTGAGCGAGGAGAAGCTGGCCACGGTCGCCGCCTGGCGGGAGACCCCGTACTTCACCGATGAGGAGCGGGCGGCGCTCGCGCTGGCCGAGGCCGCCACCCGGCTGGCCGACCGCGCCGACGCGGTCAACGACGAGGTCTGGGACAGCGCCGCCACCTACTTCGACGAGAAGCAGCTGGCCGCGATCGTCCTGATGATCGGCGTCACCAACATGTTCAACCGGCTCAACGCCACCACCCGGCAGATCGCCGGCGCGTGGGGGTAGGGCACGCCGGTCCCCGGGCGACATCCACTGATCCGTCGCCCGGGGCCACCCAGCAAGACAGATGGCTCGCAGACAAGGAGATTCTCACCATGAGCGAAACGAAGAAGGCCACCAAGAGCACCGCGGCCGCCGGCAAGTTCGACGGGTTCACCGACGACGAACGGGCCGCGATGAAGGAGCACGCCCAGGAGCTGAAGAAGGCCGCGCGCCGCGGTTCGGGCGCGAAGGCCGACACGGAGCGGGACGTGCTCGAGAAGATCGCCGAGATGGCGGAGGCGGACCGGGCCATCGCCGAGCGGATCCACGCCATCGTCAAGGCCGACGCCCCGTCCCTGACGGCGAAGCTCTGGTACGGGCAGCCCGCCTACGCGAAGGACGGCAAGATCGTCTGCTTCTTCCAGCCCGCCCAGAAGTTCAAGACGAGGTACGCGACCCTCGGCTTCAACGACCCGGCGAACCTCGACGACGGCACCATGTGGCCGACCGCCTTCGCGCTGACGGAGCTGACCGCCGAGGGCGAGGCGAGGATCAGCGCGCTCGTGAAGCGGGCGGCGAGCTGAGGACTCCCCAGCTCCCACCCGCCGAAGCGAAGGGGATGCGCGTCACGTCCGACGATCGGCTCGACGGGGTCAGTTGCCGAGCCGATACGACGACGCACCTCACGGGTGGAGGAACGCGGGCATCGAGAAGAAGACGATCATGGCGATCGCCACGCAGATCAGGAACCCGACGACCTCCCAGGCCCAGTCGAAGTGCCGGTCCTGGCGGCGGCGGGGCTTCTCGGGCCGGGCCGTGTACTCCGGGCGCTTCTTGGGCACCGGACGGGCGCGGACCGGGCGCGGAGCCAGGAGAGAGGGCTCCGGGGCCGGCGAGGCGAAGGTCCCTTGGGGTTCCTCGTCAGGTGGAGCAGGGGTTCTCCTGCTCGATGAGGAGGAGGGCCTGGGGAGGGTGGGAGGCTTCGGGGGCGCCTTGTCGTACAGGGGCAGGCGGTAGACCGGTTCGGCGGGCCTCACGGGCTCGGCCGGCTTGGGGGACTTGGCGGGCTTGGTGCGCCTGGCAGACTTGGGGCGGGGGCGGAAGAGGGGCGCCGCGTCGCGGGCCGGCTCGTTCGTCCGCGGCGGCTGCTGGAGCGGGCGGGCGGGGCCCTTGTGCACCAGTACGTCGGGGTGCGGGTCCCTGGGGGCCAGGATGTCGCCGTCGTCGTCCGATAACGGCCTCGGGACATCTCTGGGCAGGATCACGTCGCCGGTCGCGAAGGGCTCAGGGGTGTCCCTGGGTAAGATCACGTCGCCGGTCGCGAAGGGTTCCAGACCGCCGAAAGGTTCGTCGGGCGGGTCCTGGAAGAACGGATGGATGTAAGGCGGCACTGGGGTCCTCCCTGTGAAGGGTGGAGCTGTGTGTGGTGTGCCGGGCTGGTCGGGCCGTGCGCCGTCCACCGCCGCCAGAGGATCTCTGAGAGACGGGGTGGGGCCCAGCGGATCGTGCAGACGCTGGGCGGAGGCCAACGGGTCCCTGAGGGGGGAGCGGGCGGTCGAGGCCGTGCCGTCTCCGAAGAAGGAGACCGGAGTCGAGGTCCGGCCGTCTCCGAAGAACGAGCGTGGCGTTGAGGTCGGGGCTTCTCCGAAGGGGACGTGCGAGGCCGGGAATTCTCCGCGGCGCGGTGCGGACTCCGGGGAGTTGTTCAGCTTGGGCATCGGGGCCGTGGTGGCGGCGTGCTCGGGCACGTGCGACGGCGACGGCGGCGTCAGCAGCTCGGCCGGGAAGATGACCGTGCTGGTCGCCGGGTCCCCGTCAGCCAGGGGCTGGGGCCACATCGGCGGGCTGGGCCAGCGGGGCTTGACGAAGAGAGGGCCGGGGCTGGCGGAACGGGAGCCCGCGAAGTGGATCCGGAGGGCTCCGGGCGGCTGCGCCCAGGGGAGGCGGCCGATGATGTCGGCGAGCGGGGCCACGCCCAGGGCGCCGTACACGTCCGCCACCGGCTTGGGCACGCGGACCCCGGTGGAGGACAGCGCCGTCACCAAGGCGTGCCGGAAGTGGTGGGCCGCCCCCACCGCCAGTTCCTCGGCGGTGTCGGGGGCGACGTCGAGTACCCACGCCAGCTCCGCCTTGCTCATCCCGCAGACCGCGCACAGCACCAGCACTTCACGCTGGTGTGGTCGCAGCTCGCGGAAGGTGCGCTCGACGAGGGCGGAGGCGGGGTCGATCAGCGGATCGACGGAGGGGGGCGCGAAGACGATGTCCCGCCGGTGGATCTCGCGGCGGGCGAACGCGTAGAGAGCGGCGCGAGGCGCTTCGGCGGCGGAGGGAACGCCGGCGACGCTGGAGAACAAGGTCACCAGTACGTCGGACGCGGAGCCTAGGTCGCCGAGCTGGTCAGCGCAGTACGCGAACAGCCCAGCGGCATGGCGGTCGTAGAGCTCTGCGATCAACTCGGCGCGTCGGCGCTGATCGGTGAGCGGCTGAGACACGGGGCCGGATCCTCTTGCTGTGAGCGGACGCTGAGGGTGAGGGGTGCGGGGCTGAAGTTCGTGAATTTCGTTCGGGGTGTTCGTCAGGACTTTGTGGAGGTATAGGTCAGAAGTTCGTGGAGGTAATCATGCCAAGACACCACGGTCCGGCGCACTACCACTTCAACATTTGGGGTAAATATCCAGCTCAACTGAAGCGTTTCAGCTGGATCCCAGGACGACACGGTGGTCCGGATCGCCGTAGTCTGTGCTGCGATAGATCATGCGGCGGTCGTGGCACGGGGGCTGCGGCCCCTGCCACAGAAGCCTGAAGCGAGAGTTCGCGCGTGATCACATTCGACGCTGTCACCAAACGCTACCCAGACGGAACGGTCGCCGTGGACCGTCTCGACCTCGAGGCGCCCACGGGAGAGATCACCGTGCTCGTCGGCCCCTCGGGCTGCGGAAAAACCACATCCCTCCGGATGATCAACCGGATGATCGACGCCTCCGAGGGCCAGATCCTCCTCGACGGCACGCCGGTGCAGGGCATCGACCCGCCGACGCTGCGACGCGGCATCGGGTACGTCATCCAGCAAGCCGGCCTGTTCCCGCATCGCAAGATCGTCGACAACATCGCCACGGTCCCGTACCTGCTCGGCTGGGACAAGAAGAAGGCCCGCGCCAGAGCCATGGAGCTGCTCGAACGGGTCGGCCTCGACCCGGCGCTGGCCGGTCGCTACCCCTTCCAGCTCTCGGGCGGGCAGCAGCAGCGCGTGGGCGTGGCCAGGGCGCTGGCCGCCGACCCGCCCGTGCTGCTCATGGACGAGCCGTTCAGCGCGGTCGACCCCATCGTGCGCACGAGCCTGCAGGACGAGCTGCTCAGGCTCCAGTCCGAGCTGAACAAGACCATCGTGTTCGTCACGCACGACATCGACGAGGCCATCAAGCTGGGCGACCGCGTGGCGGTGCTGCGGGTGGGCGGCAAGCTGGCGCAGCTCGCCGCTCCCAAGACGCTGCTGTCCGAGCCGGCCGACGACTTCGTGAAGGAGTTCCTGGGGCACGACCGGGGGATCCGGCGGCTGCAGTTCATCTCGACGGGTGGGCTGCGGCTGCGTACCGACCTGACCGACACCGCGGACGACCCGTGGCGGCTGGTCATGGAGGACGGCAGGCCGACCGGGTGGGTCTCCCGGGAGCGGCCCGACGAGCTGGAGCCGTACGGGACGTTCGTGTACGGGCGCGACTCCATGCGCACGGCCCTCGACGCGGCGCTGCTGTCGCCGTCCGGCTGCGCGGTGGCCGTGGACGAGCAGGGCAAGGTCGTCGGCGTGGCCACCAGGGAGACGCTCGACAAGGCGCTCTCGGAGGCGGCAGATGGCTGACGGCCCTCCTTCCATATGGGAATGGATCGGGCGTAACTGGGATACCGGCCGGGTCGACAGCATCAAGAACCTGCTCCTCGACCACCTGACCATGTCCCTCGTGCCGATCCTGTTCGCGCTGGTCGTCGCGCTGCCGCTGGGGCTGGCCTGCGTGCGCTGGCGCTGGCTCTACCAGCCGACCGCCGGCTTCATGAACGTCGTCTACGCGCTCCCCTCACTGCCGGTCTTCATGCTGCTGATCTCGGTGACCGGGCTGTCGCAGACCACGGTGATCATCCCGCTGACCTTCTACGGCATGGCCGTGCTGATCCCGGCCGTCGTGGACGGGCTCGGCTCGGTGCCCGACCACGTGCGGCAGTCGGCGATCGCGATGGGGTTCACGCCGCTGCGCAGGCTGCTCGCGGTCGAGCTGCCGATCGCCGTCCCGGTGGTGCTGGCGGGCCTGCGGGTGGTCGCGGTCTCCAGCATCAGCCTGGTCAGCGTGGGTGCGCTGATCGGGCAGGGCGGGCTCGGCGGGCTGTTCACGCGGGCGTACCAGAACCCGTTCATGCCGCCGGTGATCGTCGGGATCGTGCTGATCGTGGCGCTGGCGCTGGTCGCCGACGGGCTGCTGGTGCTGGCGCAGCGGCTGCTCACTCCATGGGTACGGGCCCGAAGGGGGCAGGGATCGTGAGCTGGCTCACCGACTTCTTCGGCTGGCTGGCCGACTTCTTCGGCAACGGCGCCAACTGGTCCGGCCCCGACGGCATCCCCATGCGCCTGCTGGAGCACCTGGAGTTCTCGGCCCTGGCGCTGGTCCTGGCCGTGGTGATCGCGGTGCCGCTGGGGCTGCTGATCGGCCACACGGGCCGGGGCGAGGTGCTGGTCGCCGTCACCGCGAACCTGGCCAGGGCGCTGCCCACGCTGGGCCTGCTGGTGATGTTCGTGCTGCTGCTGGGCACGGCGTCCAGCTTGCCGGTGATCGTCCCGCTGGTGCTGCTGTCGGTGCCGCCGATCCTGGTGAACACGTTCGAGGGCATCAAGGGCGTAGATCCCGAGCTGCGCGACGCCGCGTACGGGATGGGGCTGCGCGGCGGGCAGGTGCTCGGGCGGGTGCTCGTCCCGGTCGCGCTGCCGCTGATCCTGCTGGGATGCCGGCTGTCGGCGATCCAGGTCGTGGCCACCACGACCGTCGCCGCCTACACCGGGCTCGGTGGTTTGGGGCGGTTCGTGATCGACGGTTTCGCGACGAAGGATTACGCGAGCGTCGTCGGCGGTTCAGTACTGATTGTGCTGTTTGCCCTGATGGTCCAGATATTGTTCACGCTTGCCCAGAGGGTGACGGTCTCCCCGGGCGTGAGCCAGCGGCTGAAGGTCCGATAGTCTCCTGTATTACCTCCCGCTTAGAAGGGAAAAGCAAGATGGGACGCAAGTACGGCATCGCCGGGGTGTTCGTTTCGGCGATGCTCGCGCTGGCCGCCTGTGGCGGTGGCGGCGGTGGCAACACTGGTGGCAACCCGCTCGACACCTCGAGCGCGGCCCCCAGCGGTTCGGCTTCGAGCGGGGGCGGGGGCAAGGCCGTCATCGGATCCTTCGACTTCGACGAGAGCGTGCTGCTCGGGTCGATCTACGCCCAGGCGCTGCAGGCCAAGGGCGTGCAGGTCGAGGAGAAGCCGCGCATCGGCAGCCGCGAGGTCGTGATCGACCAGGTCAAGAGCGGTGGCCTGACCATCGTGCCCGAGTACAACGGCAACCTGCTGGCCTTCGTCGACCTCAAGAACACGGCCGCGACCACCGACGAGGTCAACGCCGCGCTGAAGGAGAAGCTCCCCGCCGAGCTGGAGGTGCTCGACTCCTCCCCGGCCGAGGACAAGGACAGCCTGTCCATCTCCAAGGACACCCAGACCAAGCAGTCGCTGAACACCATGGAGGACCTGGCCAAGGTCTCCAAGGACTTCGTCGTCGGCGGCCCGCCCGAGTTCAAGAAGCGGTGGGAGGCGCGGTTCAAGGAGGTCTACGGGATCGAGTTCAAGCAGTGGAAGCCCACGGGCCCGACCACCGCTGACGCGATCAAGGACGGCACGATCCAGGTCGGCAACGTGTTCACCACCGACCCCAAGATGACGGCCAACAACCTGGTGCCGCTGCAGGACCCCAAGAACATCTTCCCCGCCCAGAACGTGACGCCGCTCCTCAACAAGGCGGCCGCGAACGACACGATCAAGACCACGCTGAACGCCGTCTCGGCGAAGCTCACCACGCAGTCCCTCCTGGACATGATGCAGAAGATCTCCGTCAACAAGGACGAGCCCGGCACCGTGGCCAAGGAATGGCTGACCTCCAACGGTCTCGGCTGACGCCGTTTTCCGGTGCGGGTCCCCGCCGTCCGGGGGCCCGCACCGCTAGGTTCGTGCCGTGAGCGAGTTCACGGAGGCGATGGCGCAGCTCGCGGCCGGGGTGGCCGTGGTGACCGTACGCGATGGGCGCGACGACCTCGGCACCACGGTGTCGGCGCTGATGTCCGTCTCGCTGGAGCCCCCGCTCCTCCTGGTGAGCCTGGCCAGCGGCGGCTACCTCAACGAGGTCCTGCTCCGGCAGGACCGCTGGGCGGCCTCGCTCCTGTCGTCCGGCCAGGCGGCCATCGCCAGCCGCTTCGCCACCCCCGGCCGGCCCAGCGCCCGGCTGCTGCTGGCGGGCACGCCGCATCACCGGGGAACGCACTCGGACGCGCTGGTGGTGGAGGGCGGGGTGGCCGCCCTGGAGGCCGAGACCACCAAAGTGGTCCCGGCCGGGGATCACACCCTCTTCATCGCCACCGTCCTCGCGGTCCCCTACGTCGAGGCCGCTCTCCAGCCTCTGGTACGGCTCCGCTCCCGCTACCGCCCGATCGGGTCGTGAGCCCTCAGCGGATCACGTACCACGTGGGGAGGAGCAGCGGGCCCGCGGCGGGGAGGCCGAGCTCGGCGGACAGGCGGGCGAGGGGGCCCCACGCGTCCAGGCGCAGGCGGGCCAGGGCGGCGGACTTGTCCTCGCTCGAGTCCGGCCCGCGCAGCCGCTCCAGCGGGTTGAGCCGGGGGTAGGCGCGTACGGGGGCATCGTCGGGGAGGCCGGCCCGCTTCCTGGCCAGGACCAGCGCGTCCTCCAGGCCGCCCAGCTCGTCCACGAGCCCGCTGGCGTGCGCGTCGGCGCCGGTCCAGACGCGGCCGCGGGCCAGCTCGTGCGCGCGTTCCCGGGTCAGGTCGCGGCTCGCGGCGACCTTGCCCACGAAGTCATCGTAAATACGGTCGAGCCAGGCGTTCACGCGGTCCCATTGCTCGGGGGAGAAACCGCGAGATGTAGAGAACATTCCCGCGTTGGCCCCGGACGCCACCATTTCCGAATTTATGCCGATTTTTTCGAGCATTTCTGCCACAACGGGCTTGCCGCCGTACACGCCGATCGAGCCCGTCAGCGTGCCGGGCTGGGCCACGATCACGTCGGCCGCCATCGCCACGAAGTAGCCGCCGGACGCCGCCAGGTCGCCCATCGAGACGATCACCGGCTTGACCTTGCGCGTGAGGGTCACCTCGCGCCAGACCGTGTCGGAGGCCACGTACGAGCCGCCGGGGCTGTCCACCCGGAACACGACCGCCTTGACGTGCTCGTCCCGCCGGGCCGCCCGGAAGGCGGCGCTGATCGTGTCGGAGCCCATCGCCCCGCCCCCGCCGAGCGGGCTGCGCCCGCTGCGGCCGGTCCTGATCATGCCCGTGCCGTGGATGAGCGCGATCCCGTCCGCCGTCGGGTGCGGCAGCTTCCGCACGGCCGCGCCCCTGGCGTACCTGGACACGTACAGCAGGTGCGAGTCGTCGCCCGCCGCCTGCTTGACCTGCTCGTACACCTCGTCCCGGTACGCCAGCCCGTCGACCAGCCCGGCCTCCAGCGCCTCGGAGGCGGTGAACGGGCCGCGGTCGATCAGCTCCCGCACCTTGCCCGCGTCGAGCCGGCGCCCGTCGGCGATGCCCGCGCTGAGGCTCTCGGTGACCGACTCGACGATGCGGCCCATGGACTCGCGGTGCGGCTCGGTCATGTGGTCCTGGGTGAAGGTGTTGACGGCGGTCTTGTACTCGTGCCGCTGCCCGGCCTCGTACCCGACACCCAGCTTCGTCAGGGCCCCCTTGACGAAGCGCTGCTCCAGCGCCACCCCGGTCAGCCCGACGTCGCCACTCGGCTGCAGGTAGACGCGCTCGAACGCGGTGGCCAGGTAGTACGGCACCGTACCGCCGCCGAACTCCCCGAACGTCTCCGAGAACGCGACGGTCAGCTTGCCCGACGCCCTGAACTGGATCACCGCCTGGCGCAGCTCCTGCACCATGGCCAGGCCCAGCGGGTTGCCCCCGATCCTCACCACCAGCGCCTTGACCCTGGAGTCCTGCCTGGCGCGCCTGAGCCCGGAAAGGACGTCGGACAGGCGCGTCTTACGCATGGACAGCACCGCGGCGAGCGGGTCCGCCGGCGGGCCCTCGGTGAGGCCCTCTGTGAGATCGAGCTCCAGCACCAGCGGGGCCGTGCGCCGCTGACGAAGCTTGTCGACGGTTTCGAAGATCGCCTTTCCTGCCTCCATGAAGCCACCCTAAGCGACACAATACGAAATGCGTTTAGGGATCTATGGCTCATAAAGGCGTCCGCCTGGTCGGCCTCAAGGAGCTTTACGCGTGATCGGAGCCGACGTGCTGGGGCTGACCAGGCCGGTCTCGTAGGCGAGGACGACGGCCTGGACGCGGTCGCGGAGCTCCAGCTTTGACAGGATGCGCGCGACATGCGTCTTGACCGTCGTCGGGCTCAGCACCAGGCGGTCGGCGACCTCGGCGTTGCTCATGCCGGTCGCGAGCAGGCGCAGGACCTCCAGCTCGCGCGGGGTCAGCTGAGACAGGTCGCCGTGCACGACGCGGCGAGCGGGCTCGTCGTGGCGGGCGAAGCGCTCGATCAGGCGGCGGGTGATCGCGGGCGCGAGCAGCGCGTCCCCCGTGCGCACCAGGCGCACCGCAGCCACCAGGTGTTCGGGGGAGACGTCCTTGAGCAGGAAGCCGCTGGCCCCGGCGGTGAGCGCCGCGTAGACGTAGTGGTCGAGGTCGTACGTGGTCAGGATGAGGACGCGGGTCCCGTCCGCGCCGCCGGACAGGATCTGCCGGGTGGCCTCGATGCCGTCCAGGCGCGGCATCCGTACGTCCATGAGCACGAGATCGGGCCGGGTCCGCCGGACGGCGGAGACCGCCTCGACCCCGTCGGCGGCCTCGGCGACCACCTCGATCCCGTCGGCGGCCAGGA
Source organism: Nonomuraea sp. NPDC003709 (assembly GCF_040610775.1). Classification (NCBI taxonomy): domain Bacteria; kingdom Bacillati; phylum Actinomycetota; class Actinomycetes; order Streptosporangiales; family Streptosporangiaceae; genus Nonomuraea; species Nonomuraea sp. NPDC003709. Next base: position 142,438 of record NZ_JBEXMW010000022.1, read on the forward strand.
TCATCCCGAACCCGCTGCGTACAAGCGCCTGGTCGTCGGCGATGACCACGCGGGGCGCCTCGTTCATGCCGTCCACCGCAGGCGCGCCCTCGTCACGAAGCCTCCGCCGCTCCGCGGCCCCGCCTCCAGGGTCCCGTCGTAGAGCGCCAGCCGTTCACGCAGCCCGATCAGCCCCCGGCCCTGGCCGTCCCCCGCGCGGGCAGCGGGAATGCCGCCACGGTCGGCGACCTCGATGTCCAGCCAGTCGCCGGTGTGACTGATCGCCACCGACACGGCGGCGCCGCCCGCGTGCTTGATCGTGTTGGTGAGCGCCTCCTGGACGACGCGGTAGACGGCCAGGCCCACCCCGGGCGGCACCGGACCCTCCGGCGTACCGATCTCGGCGCTGACCGGGACCCCGGCCGCGCGCACGCGTTCGATGAGCGAGTCGAGCTGGTCGAGCCCGGGCTGCGGTTCGAGAAGGTCGGACCCGCTGCCGGAGGCGGCCAGCAGGCCCATGACGTGGCGGAGCTCGGCCATGGCGGCCCTGCCGCTGGTCTCCACCGCGAGCATGGCCTGCTTGGCCCGCTCCGGCGTCGTGTCCATCACCTTGCGCGCCGCCCCCGCCTGGATCACCATCACGTTCACATTGTGGGTGACGACGTCGTGCAGCTCGCCGGCGATGCGCGAGCGCTCCGCCTGTACGGCCCGGCGGAGCTTCTCGTCCCGCTCGGCGAGCTGCTGCCGCCAGAACCGGACGAAGCTCGCCATGACCCCCGCGCCGAGCAGCACCACGAACGGCCCGAGCCAGCTCGGCAACCCCGCCACGGCATCCTTGAAGGCCATCCCCGCCAGTACGGTGGCCAGCACCAGACCGCCCAGCGCCACCAGCCGGTTGCGGCTGTAGGCGACCGCTCCGTAGGCGGCGATGGCGCAGGTCGCCACGGTGACCCAGGTCGCCTCGTCATCGGTGGCCAGGGCGGCGAGCAGCACGATCCAGAAGGCGGTCAACGGATACAGCCGCCGTACGGCCAGCGGCAACGCCGTCAGCGCCACCGCGAAGAGCAGACCGGGATCGACCGCGTCACTGTGGGTGGGCAGGACGAGCCGGGGCGGGGGAGGCAGCCGCAGGGGGTCGACGCTGTGGACGGCGTCCACGGCGGGTCCCGTCGCCACCACCGCCAGCACGGTCAAGGCGACCGCGAGGAGGACGTCGAACACGAGCGCGCGACGCGAGGGATTGTGCTCCGCGCGGAGCAGGTCCCGCCATCGCCTTCTGATCAGTGACACTCACACATTGTCCTGTTCGTGGCGTATGGGGGACATCGGCGGAGCGGAGTACATCTCGAGGACGACCCCGCCGCCGATGTCGTCGTCACGGCCGACGCGGCCGGAGATCGCCCGGCCCTAGCGTCGAGCCCCATGAGTCACCGAATCGGGCGGCTTGCCCTCGCCGTACTCCTCGCCCTGCCGGCCGCCGCCTCCTGGGCGGCCACGTCGGAGGCCGCCGTCAGGAACCGAACCACCGAGCCGGCACCCGCTCTGCGCATCCCCAAGCCGACAGGCAAGCTGCCGGTCGGCATGACCTCCCTCCACCTCAAGGACACCTCCCGCCCCGATCCCTGGGTGCCCAGCGTGAAGGCGCGGGAGCTCATGGTCTCGCTCTGGTATCCGGCGGCGAAGGCCGGCGGGGTGCCGGCGCCGTACATGACGGTCAAGGAGTCCGAGCTCACGTTGAAGGAGGCGGGCGCTTCCGGCGTACCGGGCGATCTGCTCAGCAAGACGCGGATCGACGCCGCCAAGGACGCCAGGCCGGCCAAGCGACGGCTGCCCCTCGTGGTCCTCTCCCCGGGCTTCACCAAGCCCCGCTACTCGCTCACCGGCCTGGCGGAGGACCTGGCCAGCCGGGGCTACGCGGTGGCCGTCATCGGGCACACGTACGAGAACGTCGCCACGAGCTTCCCCGACGGGAGGGTCGCCGAGTGCGTCGCGTGCGAGGTCGAACCGAAGAATCCGGCGTTTTTTGCCAAGGTCGGGCAGATCCGGGCGGCCGATGTCACCTTCGTCCTGGACTCGGTGCTCGCCAGGTATCCCAAGCTGATCGACCGATCCAGGATCGCCATGGGCGGCCACTCCGTGGGCGGCGCGAGCTCCGTGGCCGCCCTGCTGAAGGACTCCCGGTTGCGTGCCGGCATGAACATCGACGGCACCGCCGTCGTCCCGGTCCCCAGCAGCGGGCTGGCCAAGCCGTACCTGCTCCTCGGCTCCGAGGCGAAGCACAGCCCGGGCAAGGACCCCACCTGGGACCAGTCCTGGCCGAACCTCACCGGCTGGAAGCGCTGGTTCGTGGTGACGGGTACCGAGCACGCCTCCTTCACCGACATCTCCGTGCTTTCCGAGCAGCTCGGCATCGACGACGGCGCCGACCTGCCCGCCACGCGATCCCTGGAGATCACGCGCGGGATCGTCGCGGCCTTCTACGACCTCCACCTGCGGGGCAAGCCACAGCCGATCCTGAACGACCCGGCGTCGCGCTACCCGGAGGTCAAGCCGGCGGGCTAGGACCTGTCCTGCTGTGGTCGCATCAGGTCGAGGTCCTCGCCCCACGCGTCCAGCACCGCGCCGTGCCCGGCACGCCGGGCCGCCGCCTCGACCTGGGCGAAGAGGCGCCGTTGCAGGGGTACGTCGCCCGTTCCCGAGATGCGACGGGCGGCGTCCAGCAGCATGCCGGTGTCCCAGCCCGGCAGCGGGTGCCGGGCGAGCTCCCATTCCAGATATTTGTTGTACGGGCGGGGGCGACGGTCGAGAGCGAACAGCAGCTCCAGCAGGAACCGGATGCTGTCGGCCGCATCGAGGCGGGCGGCGAGCGGATGCCCGTCACGGTCGTTCTTGACGGAGCGGTAGAGGGAGTTGGCGTAGGCGTCGAGCCATTCACCGGAGTCCCGGAACGCCTCGTCGGCGTCGAGCCGTGCCTTGGCGGCCAGGATCCGGCCGATGCCTCCGTCGAGCCGGTCGAGCACGACCCTGGCGCGGGCGAGCGCGTATCGCTCGAAGCCGGGCATTCCAGCCGTACGGAACTCGGCCAGGGTGATGATGACGAGGTCGAGTTCGGGGGTGCGGTGACCGGCGAACCGGGTGAGATCCGTCGCCGCGCCGTCGGCGAGGATGACGTACAGGTCATGGTCGGAGTGCTCGGTGACCATGCCGTCGTGGGCGCGGGAGCCCTTGAGGACCAGCCCGACCACGGCGGGGTCGGCGGTGGCGAGCTCGACGAACGAGCGGTAGGTGAGAGATTGCCGGGCGGGCATGGTGATCTCCGGTGGGATCGTGACGGGGGAAGCCTGCCGGGGCGGCCCCGCCTGCCGGGGTCGCCCGCACCGTCCGCGGCGGTACGTGGCCGCCGCCCGGAAGATCAACGCACCCCTGGACTGTATCGGCCGGACCTGCCCGAGAGGTACCGGCGCGACCGAGGAGGGGTCGCGGGCTCTACGCTCGCCGACATGAGCCCCTATGCGAAGACCATCCAGGTAGAAGTAGACGTCGAGGACTGCAGCACTGTCTTCCTGATGAACGGGGACTGGGACGGGGACGACGCGGGCGACGTGGAGCGGTCCGTCGCGCTCGTCACGGTACGGAAGGCCATGGCCGAACTGGCGATCTCTTACCAGCACGGCGACGGCATCCCCCTCACGGTGACCGTCGCCGACCACGATCCGGGCGCCGACCTCGACGGGTACGAGGAGATCGTGGAGATCGACTTCATGTCGACGACCGGCGAGCTCTTCCTGATCGGATGGTGCATGGACTGGGACGACGCGGCGATGCGCCGCCTTCCCCCGCTGCCCGCCGGGCCGGGCACGCACCGGCTGCGCTACCACGTCTGGAGCACGCTCACGGAACGGCCGGATTTCGACGGCGACCACCACTACCTGCAGATCTGGCCCGCACAGCCGTCCCCGCCCGTCGTCCTCAAGCAGGGCGAAGGGATCGCTCACTGGGACGGCATCGTCACCTGAGGCAGCGCCTTACCGGCCGCCGGCCTTCCGGAGCGCGTCGCCGGGCGCTTCGGTGCTGGTCACACCTACGATCAGCGCGCCGTCCTCGAAGACGAATCTCGGCACGGTGGTGACGCCCTCCCGCCGCGCCGCGGCCGCCTGCTCACGTACCTCGGCGCTCCCCTCCTCGGAGGCGAGAAAGTCCCGCACCCGGCCGCCGTCCAGGCCGACCCGTTCGGCCGGCTCGGTGAGTTGAGTGTGGTCGGCGATGTTCACGCCGTCGCGGAAGTACGCGTCGAAGAGGGCGGTCGCCAGCGCGGCCTGCACCTCGGCACCGTGCTTGTGCAGGGCGAGCCACAGCAGCCGGTGCGCGGTCAAGGTGTTGACCGCCACCGCACGGTCGAATCGGTACTCGATTCCTTCGCCGGCGCCGAGCCGGGTCATCTCCGCGACCATCGCCTCGGCTTGTTCGCGACCGAACATCTCGACCACCGCGTCCATCAGCGGCCGGGGCTCCTCGGGCGCGTCGGGAAGGAGCTGGATCGGACGATGAACGAGTTCGACATCCGCTTCCGTGCCGGCCGCGGCCACCGCGCGGTGGAACTGGTGCGTGCCGAGGCGGCACCACGGGCACGCGATATCGGCGTATATCTCTACTTTCATCATGATCCTTTCTCGTCTGGAAATAGCTGGTGTGTCGGCGGAACAGAGCGCGTGGATCAGGTCGTCCCGGGCCGGGGATCGGCGTTCGCGGTGGGGTCCCGCAGCACTTGGAGGGCACGGGACCATGCGAGGACCTCATCCAGCATGGTGATCAGGGCTGTTTCCTGGCGCTCGCCGGGGGCGCAGACGCCGGCTTCGGAGTCGGTGAAGTCGAAGTCGAAGTACGGGTTGATCGCGACCTGGGCGTGTACGTCGGCGATTTTGATCTCGCCCATGGTCTGCCGTAGTTGTTCGGCGGGGCGGGTGCTGCCCAGAATGATCGCGATCTGGATCATGGGCCTCCTCCAAGGTGCTCATGCCTGCTAGCGTCCCGGCGCTGGGTGTGTCCGGACCAGGCTGCGGTTTTCCTAGCCCTGGCAGGGCCAGGCTTGCCGTGAATACAATCGCGGTTGATGAGGGAGACAGAGCTGGGCGCGTTTCTACGCGCACACCGGGAGGCGGTCCCGCCGGCCGCGGTCGGGCTCCCGAACGGGAACCGGCGCCGCACCCCCGGGCTGCGCCGAGCCGAGCTGGCCACGCTCGCCGGCGTCAGCGTCGATTACCTCACCCGGCTGGAGCAGGGGCGCGACCGCAGCCCGTCCGCCCAGGTGCTCTCCGCGCTCGCGGAGACGTTGGGTCTGTCCCGTGACGAGCGGATCCACCTGCACCGGCTGGCGAAGACCACCGGTGGCGGCACGTGCGACGGGGCCGCCATGACGCGGGCCCGGACGGTCCGCCCGACCGTGCAGGCGTTGCTGGACCGGCTCGAGCCCGCGCCGGCGCTGGTTGCCAACCGGCCCGGCGACCTGCTCGCGTGGACGGCCGGGTTCGCGCAGCTCGCCGGCCCGAGCGGGCTGCTGGAGGCCGAGCCGCCGAACCTGGTCCGGTACGTCTTCACCGACCCGCGCGCGCACGACGCCCACCCCGACTGGGACACGATCGCCGACGAGCGGGTCGCCGCGCTGCGGGCCGCGTCCGCGCTCGGCGACCCGCACGCGGCGCTGCTCGCCGAGGAGCTGACCATCACCGCCGGCGACCGCTTCCGCGACCGGTTCGAGGGCTCGGCCGCACTGCCCACGCGCACCGGCGTCGAGCGGTGGGCGCACCCGGAGGTGGGGGAGCTACGGCTGGCGTACGAGAGCCTGGAGCTGCCCGACCCCGACGAGCAGCGGCTGGTCGTCTACCTCGCCTCCGACGAGACCACCGCCGCCGCGCTCGACCGCCTCACCGACCATCACCCCGCCGCCTCCTAGCGGGCCGTGAGTAGTTGCTTCGGCTTCAGAGCGGACCCGCCGTTCTGGTGCGGCCGCCCGGTGTCGGTCCGTGTCGCTACGGTGCTGCCGTGGCTGACATTCACGAACTCATGGTCGCGATGGACCTGCGCGGCGACTTGTCCGAGACCGAACTCGCCGAGTTGCGCTGGCACGTGGGTCTCGGCTCACGGCCTGAGCACATCACCGAGAAGACGATCATCGTCAACGAGGTCCTCGATCTGCTGGACGACGAGCTGGAGCCGGTGCAGGATGAGAACGGCGACTGGGTGATCAAGGAGTTTCCGCAACCGGTGTGGAGCGATGGTTCGCCGTACGCGGCCTCGAAGATGTCGGGCGCCGGCTGCTCGATCCTGGTGCGCGGGGATGATCACGGCGACGAACGCTGGGCGCTGACCTGCCGCTGGGAGATCCACCCCGACGGGCATGCCGAGGTGGCCGGGCTGATGGACTGGTTGGCCGCCCGGCTCCACAAGAACGAGTCCTTTTTCGGGTATCAGCGCTGGTACGAGGATGATGAGCCGGAGCTGCTGAGCGTCCGCGACGGGAAGGTCGTGACGCGTCGCGATGGCGCGTTCGTGCCGCCGTTCTGGGCCGAACCTGACGAGGAGTGAGAGACCGATCGCCGTTCGGCAGGCCTTTCATCCACCAAGATGCCATCCACCGCCTGCGACAGCGCCCCATGACGGCCCGGAGCTCACATGGCCGGGCGACAAATAGTGGTATGCCCGTCGCCTTCTCGCCTCCACGTGCACGACAGCTAGCCTGTTCGGCAGGGCTTTGGCGGGTGCGGGGCCCCGGCGAGTGAGGGAGACGATGTCGGCGACGCGACTGCTGGTCCTTGGCGTGGTGCGGCTGCACGGTCAGGCACACGGCTATCTGGTGGGCTCCGAACTGGAGTCGTGGGAGGCCGGGCAATGGGCAGGGCTCAGGTCGGGCTCGATCTACCACGCGCTGCGTCAGCTGGCCAAGGAAGGTCTTCTGGACACCAGCGAGGTGCACGAATGGCCGGGCCGCGTCGATTACGCCATCAATGAGAAGGGCGAGGCGGAGTTCCTCGGGCTGCTCAGAAGCGCCCTCAGGGTTCCCGATCGGCGTCCGGAGCTGCTCAACGCGGCCCTTGTGCTGCTACCCGCGCTGCCCGAGGAGGAAGTGATCGCGCTGCTCAAGGAGCGGGTGCACGCTCTGGAGGGCGAGCGGGAGCAGATCGTGGCCACGGCCCAGGAGGGAAAGCGCCCAAGGAACGTGAGAGAGCTGTTCACCCTGCGCGCGGCGCAGGCGGCGGGTGAGGCGGCGTGGATCCGTGACTTGATCGGGCGGCTGGAACGCGGTGAGGAGCCGGCCTGATCGGCCGGAGACCGGTTTGACGGCAGGAGGGTGGATGAGCCATAGTTCGATACCCAAATTTGGTTAACCAAATTTGGGTACCTCGAAGGAGTTTCATGCGCATCACGACAGCGGCACTTCTGGCGCTCGTCTCGATCCCCGCAACCTCGATCCCGGCAGCGGCGAACGCCGCCTCCGCCTGCCGGACGGTCAGCGCCGAGGTGGCGATGACCTCCAGTGGCCCCGCCGACCAGCGCGTCGCCGGCACTCTGTGCCTGCCGCGCGGCCGTGCCGCCACCGTTCAGCTGCTCGTTCCCGGCGGCTTCTACGGCCAGGCCTACTGGCGGATGCGCGGCGACCGGCAGCGTCCCTCCTACGTGGAGACGATGACCGCCGCCGGGTACGCGACGCTGGCCATTGATCGTCTCGGCACCGGGGCGAGCTCCTACCCGCCGAGCGCCCGCTTCGGGCAGGACACCCACCAGATCGTCATCCGCCAGCTCATCCGGCAGCTGCGCGAGGGTCGTCTGGGCGGTGGCCGGTTCGCCAAGGTCGTTCTGGTCGGCCACTCGCTGGGCTCGACCCTCGCCCGCACGGTGGCCGCCGCACATCCGGCGGAGGTGGAGGGCGTCATCCTGACCGGCGAATCGAGCGTGCCGAACGAGGCCGCTTTCGAGCAGATGGGCGCCGGAATCTACCGTGCCGCCGACGACCCCCGCTTCGCCGGTCGCGGGCTCGACGACGGCTACCTCACCACCCGGCCCGGCCTGCGGGCCACCTGGTTCTACCACCGGCCCAACGCCGACCCCAAGGTCATCGCCGCCGACGAGGCCGCCAAGACGACGGACGTCTTCCCTCCCGGCGGCTCCTACACCCCGCCCTCGATCAACAAGCAGATCCAGGCCCCCGTACTGATCGTCAACGGCGAGCATGACAAGCTGCTGGCCGGAGCCCGCTCCTCCTCGGCCGCGCTGCACGCCCAGGAGGCCCCCTTCTACGGTCCCCGCGCCAAGCTGGAGACCGTCCTGGTCCCCGGCACCGGTCACGTGCTCAATGGCCACCGCACCGCGCCCCACTGGTTCGCCCAGGCGCGCGAGTGGGCCGACCGCCGCGTGGGCGGAGCGGCGCGATGAGCCAAGAGCCGATCGACAGCCCGACCGGGTGGGTGGCCAGGCACGTCAAGAGCTACGCCGAGTCCGGCGGCGCTCGCGGTCACCTCTTCCACGGCGCCCCCACGCTGCTGATCACGACGATCGGCCGCCGCTCAGGACTTCCCCGGCGCACCGCCCTCATCTACGGCCGCGACGGCGACCGCTACCTCGTGGTCGCCTCCAACGGCGGCGCCGCCGACCATCCGCTCTGGTTCCACAATCTGCTCGCTCAGCCGCAGGTCAAGGTGCAGGTCGGGGCCGAGGTGTTCGATGCGGTGGCCCGTCCGGCGGCCGAGGACGAGCGGCTCCGCCTGTGGGAGACGATGACCGGGATATGGCCGCGCTACATCGGCTACCAGCGAGAGACGTCACGGCAGATCCCGATCGTGATCATCGAGCGGGCGGCAATGCCAGACCTCGGCAGCGACGCTCCTGCGCATCTTGTTGACCGCACGCACGTTGGACATGACCTTGGCCAGTTTTGAGATCGCTTTCTATGGCCTATGACCTGGATGGCCTCGTTGGAGACAGCGTCCACAACGAGGCCGTGGTGGGACCGATCGTTGCCGGAGAGCCCGGAGAGCGAGAGCCGCTCCGCCTGCCGCCTCAGTACTGTGACTTCGCATGACCGACACCGAGATCGAGATCACCGCAGACCTGGTCCGCGACCTGCTGCAGGAGCAACATCCAGACCTTGCAGGGCTGGCCATCCGCGAGGTGGCGGGCGGCTGGGGCAACCAAATGTGGCGCCTCGGGGACGAGTTGGCCGTGCGCATGCAGCGCATGGACCCTACCCCGGAGCTCCAGCTCAAGGAGCGGCGGTGGCTACCTGTGCTGGCCCCGCGCCTGCCGCTCCCGGTGCCGACCCCGGTGCGGTTCGGCGAACCGTCCGAGCGCTTCCCCAAGCACTGGACCGTGATGACGTGGGTTCCCGGCGAGCCGCTGGACCACGGCTCGATCAGCCGCGGCGCCCACGCGGCCGACACGCTGGCGGGCTTCCTCAGGGCGCTCCATGTGGAGGCGCCCGCCGAGGCCCCGGCCAGTTCGGACTTCGGCGCTCATCCCAAGGGGTGCACGGGCGGCTTCGAGCAGTTCTTGCAGGCCATTGACTCCGACGCCGTCGGCGATGTCCGCGCCGTCCGGGCCGTCTGGGCCGATGCCGTCGCGGCCCCCGAGTGGGAGGGCCCGCCGGTGTGGGTGCACGGCGACCTCCATCCCGCGAATGTCGTCGTCTCGGACGGGACGCTCTCGGGCGTGATCGATTTCGGTGCCTTGTTCGCCGGCGATCCCGCGTGGGACCTCGGCGCCGCGTGGGTGCTGCTCCCCGCGGGCGCGGCCGCACGGTTCTTCGACGCGTACGGGCACGCGGACGAGGCAACGATCAGGCGCGCCCGCGGGCTGGCCGCTATGAAGAGCCTCTTCCTGATGCTCATGGGGCAGAACGGAGATCGGGGCCTTCCCGGCGGCAAGCCGAACTGGGGACCTGCAGGCCGGGCGGCACTTGATCGTGTTCTGAAGGGCGTTTGACGCACACTTCTTGGACTTGTTCTCGATCTTGGTTGAGGGCTGTGCGGCAGCCCACCTTCGTAAGGTTCATCGATCACCGCGCGTGGTGGGGATGCCAAGGTTCGGCGAAAGTCGTGGGGCGAGAAGTGGAGAAGCCGGCCCTCGCCGTCCGTCAGCCAGGGCGTTGAACAACAGCGGCATTGGTGCGTTCCAGACCTTTTCGCGAACGTCGTCGGCGGCCACCAGCGGGATCGCCCCGGTGGGGTTGCGCAAACGGCCGATGATGGCGCTGAGGGCATCGGCGAGTTCCGGGCTGACCAGTAAGAGCCGCTCGGTATGGGTCTTGGACGGGGCGATCTGAAGCAGAGGCACAACTGCGCCAGTGGACGGGAGTCGGTATCCGACGACGCTGTGGTACGTCAGCTCCAGGAGTTCCTCGTTGCGGACACGGGTCAGGCGCAAGACCTCGATGGCGGCGAAGGTCCAGAACGCTTCCGCTTCTTCGTAGGTCAGGTTTCGTCGCCGTTCACCGTTGGTCTCCTCGGCCCAGGTGAGGTGGCCTGCGGCGGTCGGAGCCAGGGACCTGCGCAGTGGCCCGCTGGTGCCGGGGATCACCGCTCCGGGCGCGGTGTTCTGTGCGGCCTGGAGCAACTTGGTGGCCGTGTGGCGACGGCGGTCGGCGGTGCTGATCAGCGCCGGGAGGACGGGCAGCCGTTCGCGGGTGCGTTGGTCCATCCGGGCCTTGCGATGCTTTCGGTCCTTGGTTTTGTGGATCTCATCGTCGCTGATCGGGCAAGGCACGGCCCATGGCCCCCAGCGGGCTGGTTCTTCGGCTGCCCACTGGGCGATATCGAGATAGAAAGGCACGGACGCGGATGAGCTCGTCTTTGGTGTTGAGCCGCGGGCTGGAGATCTCGACGAGTGGGTCCAGTGGTGGTGCGCTTTTGGTCTTCAGGTCTTCCTTCCAGGCGCGGGCCACTGCCGCCGGGAGCCGCACGAGCTGATTCCTGGCGACAGGGCTTCGATCCGTGCCCAGACCAGGCCAGCGAGGGTGCAGGAGATCGCGTCCAGGCCGGCAAAGTCCAGCTGGCCAAGGGCGAGCCCGAACGGCCCGCGGCCAAGGGGGGCCGAAAGGCGTCCGGTCCGGGGTGGGCGTCGGTCGGCCCACCGCTTCACCGGTCAACGGGTGGCTGACCGGCGAGCGGAGCGAGGTTTTCGGGGTGGGCTCCAGCAGGCCAGACCGGTAATCGGGTCACGGGTGGGCGATGGCGCCGCGAGGCGCCTGAAGGAGAAACGCCTGAGCCCCGAGCGCGAAGCGCCTCGCCGCGAAGAGCTTTGGCTCGGGGCGGGGTCCAGCAGGCTGACCACCCAGTAGGGCAACGGGGGCCGTCTAGTAGCGGGTGCGCAGGGCCGCGTACACGTCGATGCGGGGTGTTGTGACCTCGGCCTCCGCGCTCGTGTACGTGATCGGCTTGCCCGTGCGCTTCAAAGCGTCCACCATGCTGTCCACCCCGGAGCGCGGCCGCTTCTGGTGGAGGAGGGCCAGGGAGCCGGCCACGTGTGGCGCGGCCATGGAGGTGCCGTTCAGCGTCGCGTACGTGTTCCCCGCGATCGCACCCTTGATCGACACCCCGGGCGCGAACACGTCCAGGAGCGTCCCGCGGTTCGAGAAGGCGGCCACCGCGTCCTGCTTGTCCGTGGCGCCGACCGTGACCGTGTTGGAGACGCACGCGGGCCATGACACCGCGGACTCGAAGCCGTTGTTGCCGGAGGCGACCACCGTGGCGGTGCCCTTGGCGAGGAGCTTGTCGACCTCGGTCTTGAAGTCGGCCCCGTCGCCCGTGTCGCAGGCCTCGGTGTACTGGCCGCCGCCCAGGCTCAGGTTGACGGAGGCGATGTTGTACTGGTCCGCCAGCAGGTCCGCGTACGCCATGCCGGTCAGGACCGACGAGTCGTACGCCAGGATGCAGACGGGGCGGCCGGCGCAGTACGGGGAGTCGTCGAAGCGGCTGAACACCTGCACCGGCACGATCTTGGCCTTGGGGGCGACGCCGCTGGCCGGGAAGTCGGCGGTGGCCTGGCCGGCGGCGATGCCAGCGACGTGGGTGCCGTGGTAGCACAGGCCGTACTGCGGCTGCGGGGCGCCCGTCATGCAGGCGGCCGTCTCGGCGTTGGCGGCGCCGTCGCCGATCTGGAACTGGCTGCCGTTCGGGCACAGCGGCGTGGAGTTGTCGACCGGGTCGGTGGCCGAGAAGCAGGCCTGGGCGACGATGCGATTGCCGAAGGCGGGGTGGTCGTTGTCGATGCCGCTGTCGATGATCGCGACGGCCGTGCCCTTGCCGGTGAAGCCCTTGCGGTGTGCTTGGTCCGCGCCGATCAGCGGGATGCTCTCGGCGAGCGAGGGCTCGTTGAGCTTGTCCTTGCGGATCGAGACCACGTCGGACTGCTCGGCGATCTGCTCGAGCTCCGCACGGGTGCCCCGGTAGACGAAGAAGTCCAGCTTGCCGGCCACCTCGGAGGGCGGATCAGCGTAGACGTTCTTCTTGTCCCGCTTGACCTCCTCCGCGCTGGACTGGACGGACCGCACCTGTGCGGGCTGCTGCACGCGGACGATGGCGCGGTGCTCGCCGGTCGCGGTGATCGCTGGGTCGATCTTGGACTCGGGGTCGGCCAGGGCGGGTGTGGCGACCAGCGCGGCCGAGGTGGCGGCTAGTGCGATGGCGCCGGCCAGCAGAGACGAGAGTCTCAACTGTTCCTCCGGGGGTTGAGGGAGCGAGGGGGTTGAGGGGGTTGAGGAGTGTGGGGTGGGGGTGAGGAGGGGGACGGGAGTGAGGGGTGTTTGTCGTTAAGAGTAACGATTGGTGTAATCACGCAGCGAAAAGGGCCGGATCCCGCCGATCCGGCCCTTGTGGCCGGCCCCCCGCCGTCCGGCCCTCGCAGCCGGACCCCGCCGTCCGGCCTTCCCCGCGCCGATCAGGCGCGGGCGCCCGCGGTGGCGCGCTCGGCGTCGATCCGCGTGGTGGTCACTGAGGTGCCCGCCGCGTCGTAGCGGATGGGCGTGCCCGTCTCCTGCAGCCGCTGCAGGCTCTGCGCGACCGTGAAGGCCGGGTACGCCTGCTTCATCAGCGCGAACATCCCCGCCACGTGCGGCGCGGCCATCGAGGTCCCGCTCTTCTCCGCGTACGTGTTGTTCGGCACGGAGGAGTTGATGTTCACCCCCGGCGCGAACAGGTCGAGCAGCGGCCCCCGGTTGGTGAAGGAGGCCAGCGCGTCGGAGTCGTCGGTGGCGCCCACCGTGACGGCGGTGGAGATGCAGGCGGGGGTGGCGACGCCGTTCGGGAAGCCGTTGTTGCCCGCCGCGACCACGGGGGCCACGCCCAGGCCCACCAGCGTGTCGAACTCGGGCTTGACCGCGGCGGCGGACGCGTCCGTGTCACAGGCCTGGGCGTACGGGCCGCCCCCGCCGAGGCTCATGTTCACCGAGGCGATGTTGTGCGTCTTGGCCACCCGCGCGATGTACTCGAGCGCCAGCTTCTGGTCGGAGGTGTAGCTGAGGAAGCACGGTGCGGAAACGCCGCCGATCAGGCAGGTCATGGGGTTGTCCACGCGGCTGAAGACCTGGACCGGGAGGATGCCCGCCTCGGGGGCGACGCCGTTGGACGGCGCCCCCGTGGCCAGCCGGCCGGCCGCGATGCCGGCCACGTGTGTGCCGTGGGAGCAGGCGTTCGCACCCCTGATGACGCACTGGGCGGTCTCGGCGTCCGCCGCGCCGGGACCGGTCTGGCTGGGCTGGTTGTTCGGGCAGAGCGAGACGGCGCCGTCGCTGGCGTCGGAGGAGGAGAAGCACGCCTCGTCCACGATCCGGCCGGTGAAGAACGGGTGGTCCCGGTCGATCCCTGTGTCCAGGACGGCGACGGTGGCGCCCCGGCCGGTCCAGCCGGCCTGGTTCGCCCGGTTCGAGCGGATGACGGCGGTGCTGACGTCAAGGGTGGGCATGCGCAGCTCGTCCTTGTAGACGGACTGGACGCGGTTGTCCTTCTTGAGCTTGGCCAGCGTGGGGCCGTCCACCTCGGCCACGAAGAAGTGCGGTGACTGCGCGGACTCCAGGACCCGGCTGCCGTCCGACGCCTTCTCGATGTCGCGCGCGACGGCCTCGACGCTCTGCCCGGGCTTGAGCTGGATGATGGAGCGCACCCTGGACTTCGCCTCGACCTCCGCGGCCAGCGACGGGCTGATGATCGGATCGCCCGAGTCGGCGTGGAGCGCCGGGCCCGTACAGAGCCCGGCGACTGTTGCGGCCAGCGCCGCGGCGCCGGCCAACAGAGTTCGTAGCCTCACTTGTTCCTCCGAGAGCTCCTGGCTCGCTTACAGCCGCATACATCCCCACCTGCGACAACTGTGATGTCGGTGGTCTATGTAGCCCAGAGAAACGTTGGAGGCTTTTTTGCCTTCCTGCGGCCCTAGCCGCCTAGCACTGGCTATTTGACGGTTTTCGCCGCCTTCCGCAATGCCGCCGCGGTCGACTTGCCGTTCAGCCGCACCTTCTCGGCGGTGGTCAGCTTCTTGGTGTCGTTCGTGCCGTGCGCCCAGTTCAGCCAGGACGTGAGCAGCGCGCTGTCCAGCTTGGCCTTGCTTGCCTTGGTGCTCTTCAGCACCCGGTACGCCTTGCCGAGCGAGGACGCCTTCGTGACCTCGGGGAACACCTTGCTCGACTTGCCGATCAGCTTGAGGTAGCAGGTGAGCGTGGCGTCCGGGATCGTGCCGCTGCTGCGGTGGATCTCCACGGACCACTGCTTGGCCGACAGCTTGGTGGCGGTCGTGCCTCGCGTGCAGACCTGCGCGGTGGTCTTCGGGGTCGGCGTGATCGTCACCGTGACGGTGACCGTGGGCAGCGGCACCGGCGAGGTGGTGGGCGAGGGCTGGGGTGCGGGGTCGGCCGGGTCGTCGGGCTCGGGGCTGGGGCCGCTGCTGTCCGACGGATCGGGCTCGGGGTCCTCGGTCGGCACGCCCGGGGACTGCGTGATGGTCGGCTGCGGCGAGGCGCCGGCCAGGGCCGCCGCCAGGTCCAGGCGCGGCGTGCTGACCTGCTGGCCGTTGGCCTGGTACGAGTACGGCCTGCCGGTCGTCTTCAGCGTGTTGATCAGGTCGGCCATCGGCGTCTGCGGCGAGGCCTGCTTCATCAGCGCCAGCGCGCCGGCCACGTGCGGGGTCGCCATCGAGGTGCCGCTGAAGACGGCCGTCCGGTTGTCCGGCACGGACGACTCGATGTCCACGCCCGGCGCGAACAGGTCCACGATGGCCCCGCGGTTGGAGAAGTCCGCGATGACGTCGTTGTTGTCGTTCGCCCCGACGGCCACCGCCGAGGAGATGCAGGCCGGGTACGACGCCCCCTCGAAGAACTCGTTGCCCGCGGCGACCACGGTCGCGATGCCCTTGGCCAGCAGGGCGTCGATCTTCGGCTTGAAGATCAACCCTTCCTCGCTGGAGTCGCAGTCGGTCTCGGACAGCTCGCCGCCCAGGCTCAGGTTCACGGCGGCGACCGGCTCGGTCAGGCCCGCCACGTAGTCCATGGCCTGCCGCAACGACGACTCGAACGCCAGCAGGCACGACGGCTCGCCGCAGATGTCCTCGTCGTTGACCCGGCTGAAGACCTGCACCGCCACGATGTTCGCGCCCGGCGCGACGCCGCCGGTGCCGGCCGCGATGCCCGCGACGTGGCTGCCGTGTTCGCACAGGTTCGCGCCGTCGGCCAGGCACTTGGCCGTCGTGGCGTCCGCCGCGCCCGCCCCGGTCTGTGACGTCTGCCCGTTCGGGCAGAGCGACTCGACGCCGGCCTCCACGGCGGAGAAGCAGGCCTCGGCCACGATCCTGTTCCCGAACCACGGGTGGTCGCGGTCGATGCCGGTGTCCAGCACGGCCACCGCCTGCCCGGTGCCGGTGTAGTTCTTGGCGTGCGCCTGGTCGGCCCCGATCAGCTTGAGGTTGGGGCTCACGTCCACCGGCGCGTACGTCCTGTCCCGGTGGATGGACGTGACCCGCGGGTCGTCGGCCAGCTTGGCCAGCTCCTCCGCGGTCCCCTCCACGACCATGAACGACTGGTTCTGCGGCTGCATCACCACGTCCACGCTCTCGGCGACCGCCTGGCTCGCGACGGGCGCGTTCTGCGCCGGGTCGGTGAGCTCGACGATGGCCCGCACGGAGCCGCCGTCGACGCCTAACCCCTCCTCCACCTTGGCGGGGGGATCGCCGGGGGTGGAGGTTGTCTCTTCCACGACGCTCGGACTGGGAGTCGGATCCTCCGCGTAGGCCGGCGCCGATAACGGCAGCAGGGCCAACACGATCGAGCTCACGATCAGGGGGCGAAGTCGCACGCGTCCTCCGAGAGGGGGATGATCTCGGAGTTTAGGGTGATTTTCCGGACAGAGACAGGTCTCCGGCCCGGTTTCTCACCGAACTTTCAGCGGGCGCACCTCAAACGTTCAGCGTTTCCCCCTCGTGCGTGAGCCACACCGCGCCGAGCGGCGGCACCCTCAGCGTGGTCGAATGCGGCAGCCCGTGCCACGGCTCGTCGTCGGCCTCGACCACGCCCATGTTGCCCACGCCGCTGCCCCAGTAGTCGTAGGCGTCGGTGTTGACGATCTCCGACCACTGGCCGGAGTAGGGGAGGCCGAGCCGGTAGCTCTCGTGCGGCGCGCCGCTGAAGTTGATGACGCACGCCAGCGCGGACCCGTCGTCGGCGTAGCGGACGAACGAGAACGTGTTACCGGAGGCGTCGTCGGCGTCGATCCACCGGAACCCCTCGGGCTTGGAGTCCTGCTGCCACAGCGCCGGGGTCTCCTTGTAGATCCGGTTCAGGTCGCGGACCAGCCGCTGCACGCCCTGGTGCCCGTCGAACTCCAGCACCCACCAGTCGAGCCCGCGCTCCTCCGACCACTCCGAGCCCTGGCCGAACTCGCCGCCCATGAACAGCAGCTGCTTCCCCGGATGCGCCCACATGAACGCCAGCAGCGCCCGCAGCTGCGCGAACCGCTGCCACTCGTCCCCGGGCATCTTCCCGAGCAGCGACCCCTTGCCGTGCACGACCTCGTCGTGGGACAGCGGCAGCACGTAGTTCTCGGAGTACGCGTACAGCAGCGAGAACGTCAGCTGATGGTGGTGGTACTGGCGGAAGATCGGCTCGTGGCGCAGGTATTCGAGCGTGTCGTGCATCCACCCCATGTTCCACTTGAACCCGAACCCGAGCCCGCCCAGGTGCACCGGGCGCGAGACCCCCGGCCAGGCCGTCGACTCCTCGGCGACGGTCGAGATGCCGGGCGTCTCCCGGTAGACGACGGAGTTCATCTCCTTGAGGAACTCGACCGCGTCGAGGTTCTCCCTGCCGCCGTAGACGTTGGGCGTCCACTCGCCCTCGCGCCGCGAGTAGTCGAGGTAGAGCATCGACGCCACCGCGTCCACCCGCAGCCCGTCGATGTGGAACTCCTTGAGCCAGTAGAGCGCGTTGGCCACCAGGAAGTTGCGCACCTCCCTGCGGCCGAAGTCGAACACGTACGTGCCCCAGTCCGGGTGCTCGCCCCTGGCCGGGTCGGCGTGCTCGTAGAGGGGGGTGCCGTCGAAGCGCGCCAGCGCCCAGTCGTCCATCGGGAAGTGCGCAGGCACCCAGTCCAGCAGCACGCCGACGCCGCGCCGGTGCATCAGGTCCACGAAGTGGCGGAACTCGTCGGGCGTGCCGAACCTGGCCGTCGGCGCGTAATAGGACGTCACCTGGTAGCCCCACGACCCGCCGAACGGGTGCTCGGCCACCGGCAGCAGCTCCACGTGGGTGAACCCCATGTCGACCACGTACGCGGACAGCTGCTCGGCCAGCTCCATGTACGACAGGCCCGGCCGCCAGGACCCCAGGTGCACCTCGTAGATGCTCATCGGCCCGTCCTGCGGATGGCTCTCGGCCCGGTCCGCCACCCACTGGTCGTCCGCCCAGGCGTAGGCGGACCTGTCGACGACGGAGGCGGTCAGCGGCGGCACCTCGGTGCGCCTGGCCATCGGGTCGGCCTTGTCACGCCACACGCCGTCGGCGCCCAGGATCTGGAACTTGTACCGCTCGCCCGCGCCGACGTCCGGGACGAACAGCTCCCACACGCCGGAGCGGCCCAGCGACCGCATCGGGTAGGCGGTGCCGTCCCAGTGGTTGAAGTCGCCGACGACCCGGATGCCGCGCGCGTTGGGCGCCCAGACGGCGAACGCCGTGCCCTCGACGTCCTCGTGCTCCATCACGCGGGCGCCGAGCGCCTCCCACAGCCGCTCGTGCCGCCCCTCGCCGATGAGGTGCAGGTCCACTTCGCCGAGCGTGGGCCAGTGCCGGTAGGGGTCGCGGACCTCGTACGGGTCGTGGTCGGCGTACTTGACGCTCAGCGCGTAGCCGGGCACCTTGTCCAGGCCGGGGACGGTGACCTCGAACACCCCGTGGGCCTGGTGTTTCATGTCGTGGGCCGTGCCGTCCTCCAGCACCACCCGCACCCGCTCGGCCAGCGGGCGCAGCGTGCGGAAGACCACCCCGCCGGACACGGGATGCGCCCCCAGCACGGAGTGCGGATCGTGGTGTGCCCCACCCGCGAGGCGGTCGAGCTCTGTCCTCATCGGCATGCTCCCAACCTTGCCCTATGATGACCGTCCATCCCAGGCACTGCCCGCTTTCACCGAGACAATCACCGAAAGTGCGAAATCCTGGGTTTAACCTGCCTCATACCAGGCTTGGATCCAGCCTCTCCGGCTCCGACTCCGCGCCGCGTGCCAGAGCCGTGTCGAGCGCCTCCTGACCCAGGGCCGCCCGCACCGCGGCGGTGATCCGGTCGACGTCGCCCCGTTCCCCGGCGGGGAGCGGCGCGCCCGAGGCCGCCCGCAGCGCCGCCGCCCGGCCCAGCAGCAGCGCCGCCTCCTCGTGGCGTCCGTCCAGAGCACGCGCGCCCGCCAGCCCTTCCAGCGCGAGCGCGGTGGCCCGCGGATCGCCGACCCTGCGGGCCGCTCTGAGCCCCTCCAGTTGCAGCTCCAGGGCGGCGGTCGCGTCGCCCCGCTGCTCGGCCGCGAACCCCAGCTCGGCCAGGATCAGCGCCGCCCCCGGCTCGCCGGCCACCTCCCTGACCCAGCCCAGCCAGGCCCGCAGCCGCCGCTCGGCCTCGTCGAGGCGCCCCTGCCGCCGCGCCGCGAGCGCCAGGCCCAGCTCCGCGAACTCCTCGGCCGGACGGTTCGACTGCTCCACGGCCAGCCGCCTGGCCCGCTCGTGATAGTCGTCGGCCCGCGCGTGGTCGCCCGTCAGCAGGGCGATCCGCCCCAACCGGGACAGCGCGTCGGACACCGAGCTCCACAGCCCGAGCTCCTCCGCCATCCGCAGGCCGTCCGCGCGCAGCTCGGTGGCCCGCTCGTAGTCGCCGGTGATCTCGGCGAGCGTGCCGAGGTTCTCGGCGGCCCGCAGCTCGCCCCACCGGTCGCCGAGCTCCCTGAACAGCGCCAGCCCCCGCTCGCCGTCCCGCCGCAGCGCCGCCAGGTCACCGCGGGTGGCGGCGTAGCGGGCCAGCACGTTCAGCGCCGCGCCGGTGCCCCACTTGTCACCCAGTTCCTGGAACGTCTCCAGCGCCCGCTCGATCAGGGCCCGGCTGGCCGACAGATCGTCGTAGCCGAACATCGCGTACCCGATGAACCACCGCGCCCTGGCCCGCGCCGACCGCCCTTCGATGGCCTCGAACACCTCGTCGTCCGGCGGCCGCAGCCATCCCGCCAGCATCCGGAGCCCGGCCAGCCACACCCTCGCCTGCGCGGCGCCGGGCCCGGCGGCGTCCGGGACGGACAGCGCGGCCTCCAGCGCCCGCTGTCCCTCGCCGAGCCTGCCGCGCAGCACCCAGTACCAGGCCATGGCGTTCACCAGCCGCACCGCCTCGCCGGGCCGGGCCAGCCGCACCGCCGTCTCCAGCGCCGCCCGCAGGTTGGCGCTCTCGGCGTCCAGCAGCGCGAGCGCGTCCCGCTGCCCGTGCCCCCGCAGGTACGGCTCCGCCCGCTCGGCGAGCGCCGTGTAGTACGCGGCGTGCCTGAGCCGCACCTCGTCCAGCTCGCCGGCCTCCTCCAGCCGTTCCAGGCAGTAGGCCGAGACCGACTCCAGCAGCCGGTACCGCGGCTCGGCCCCGGGCGCCCGCACGCGGACGACCAGCGAGCGGTCAACGAGCCTGGCCAGCACGTCGAGGACGTCCACGCCGGGGTCGGCGGACACCTCCTCGGCGGCCTCCAGCGTGCTCCCGTCGGCGTGCGCGGCCAGCCGCCGGAGCACGACGCGCTCGGGGCCGGTCAGCAGCTCCCAGCTCCAGTCGATCATCGCCCGCAGCGTCCGCTGCCTGGCCGGAGCCCCGCGCAGACCCGATGCGAGCAGCCTGAAGCGGTCGTCCAGCCGGTCGGCGAGCTGGCGCGGCGTCAGCGCCCGCATCCTCGACGCGGCCAGCTCCAGCGCCAGCGGCAGGCCGTCCAGGCGGGCGCAGATCTCCGCCACGTCCGCGTCGGGCTCCACCCCGGCCCGCGCCGCGAACAGCTCCACCGCCGCCTCGCGCGTCAGCGGCGGCACGCTCCACAGGGCCTCGCCCCCGATCCGCAGCGACTCCTGGCTGGTGGCGAGGATCCGCAACCCGGGAGCGGCCTGGAGCAGCCGCCCGGCCAGCGCGGCGACCTGCTCGACGACGTGCTCGCAGTTGTCCAGCACGAGCAGCGTCTCCCCGCCCGCCAGCGCCCCCGCGATCCGCTCGACCGCGCTCTCGTACGGAGCGCCCGGCCCGGCCGTGTCGTCGCGCAGGCCGAGCACGGCCGCGATCGCCTCGGCCACCTCGACCTCCGCCGCCCGCGGCCGCAGCGCGGCCAGCTCGACCAGCCACACGTCCCCGCCACCCGTACCCGAGGAGGCGGCCAGGGCCAGGCGGGTCTTGCCGACGCCGCCGGGGCCGGTGAGCGTCACCAGGCGGCCGGCCCGCAGCAGCGAGCGGACCTCGGCCACCGCCTCGTCCCGGCCCACCAGGCTCGTCAAGGGCGCGGGGAGGTTGCCGCGGGAGCGCGCGACCGGGCCCAGGGACGGGTCCTGCCGCAGGATCGCCTGGTGCAGGGCCGCCAGCTCCGGCCCGGGGTCCAGGCCCATTTCCTCCGACAGGCGCCGCCGCAGCTCCTCGTAGCCGGTCAGCGCCTCGCTCTGCCGCCCGGCCAGGTAGAGGGCCCGTACGTGCGCGGCGCGCAGCCGTTCGCGCAGCGGATGTTCGGCCACCAGTGAGGCCAGCTCGGCCGCGAGCAGGACGTGCTCACCGAGCCCGAGCCGCGCCTCGGCCAGCTCCTCCAGGGCCGCCAGCCGCTGCTCGCCCAGCCGGGCCACGGCCGCCAGGGCGAACGGCTCGTCGGCGAACTCGGCGTAGGCGTCCCCACGCCACAGCCCGAGCGCCTCGCGCAGCAGCGCGGCCCGCTCCTCCGGGCCGGAGGCCCGCTGCGCGCGCCCGATCAACGTCTCGAACAGGCCGGCGTCCACGGAGGCCGGCTCCACGTGCAGCACGTACCCGGGCGCCCGGTACGCGACCAGCCCGCCGACCGCCCGGCGCAGCTGCGACACCTTCACCCGGAGGGCGCCGGACGCGTTCGCCGGGGGACGGTCGCCCCAGAGGTCCTCGATCAGCCGGTCCGCGGAGACGGGGCGGCCGGCGTGGATCAGCAGGTCGGCGAGGAGCGCCCGGACCTTGACCTCCGGCACCTTGACCGGCTCCCCGTCCGCGGTCCACACCGCGAGCGGGCCCAGCACCCCGAACCGCATCCCGCCCCCATAACCGACTCCGAATCAGACCATAACCGCGCACCTGGAGGGTGAACGCATCACTCCTACTCAGAGAGAACACTGAAATGTCGGAAAATATCTCCGTGCTCGGCCTCGGTCTCATGGGCACCGCGCTTGCGGCGAGCCTCATCGAGGTGGGCCACCGCGTCACCGTGTGGAACCGTACGCCGGCCAAGGCCGACCCCCTCGTCGCCAAGGGCGCGACCCGCGCGGCCACCCCGGCGCAGGCCGTCGAGGCGAGCCCGCTGGTGATCATCTGCCTGCTTGACTACCCCTCCGTCCTGGAGACGCTCAGGGACGTCCCGCTGGCGGGCCACGTCGTCGCCAACCTCACCACCGGCCGCCCCGCCGAGGCCCGCGAGATGGCGGCCTGGGTGGGCGAGCGCGGCGGCGACTACCTGGACGGGGGCATCATGGCGGTGCCTCAGATGATCGCCAAGCCGGGGGCGCTCATCCTCTACAGCGGCTCGCAGCCGGCGTTCGAGCGCTATGAGCAGGCGTTCGGGGCCATGGCCGGGGCCCGCTACACCGGCGACGACCCCGGCATGGCCCCGCTGCTCGACCTGGCCATGCTGACCGGCATGTACGGCCAGATGGCCGGCTCCCTGGAAGCCCTCGCCCTGGTGAGGTCGGCGAAATACCCGTTGACGGAGTTCACCGCGGAACTGCTGGTCCCGTGGCTCAACGCGATGGGCTCGATGCTGCCCCGCTGGGCGGCGGAGATCGAGTCGGGCGACTACCGGACCGAGGTGTCCAACCTGGAGGTCAACAGGGCGGGCATGGAGAACCTCGTCCGCGCCTTCGAGGAGCAGGGCGTCAAGCCGGACCTGCTCCTGCCCATGAAGACCGTCATCGACCGGCGCGTGGCCCGCGGTCTCAGCCACGAGGGCCTGTCGGGGCTGGTGGAGGAGCTCTAACGCGGAGGGACTCTGGAGGGGAGGGGCTCAGGCGGGGTGGGGCTCTAGTGGGGAGGGGCTCTAGCGGGGGCGGAAGGCGGCCAGGGGGATGGAGATCCACGACGGGCGGTTACGGGCCTCGTAGACGACCTCGTACACCGCCTTGGACAGCTCGAACGCCCGCAGCAGCGCCGCGTCGCTCCGCGA
This sequence comes from Nonomuraea sp. NPDC003709, assembly GCF_040610775.1. NCBI lineage: Bacteria > Bacillati > Actinomycetota > Actinomycetes > Streptosporangiales > Streptosporangiaceae > Nonomuraea > Nonomuraea sp. NPDC003709. The sequence goes on from NZ_JBEXMW010000022.1 coordinate 165,310, forward strand.
GATCACGCCGCCGCCCTCGGCGTAGCCCTCCAGGAACGCCGCCCGGTTGCGGTCCGCCCACTCCTGGGCCCGCGGCTCCAGCCGCTCGGCCTGGGAGTGGCCGGCCAGCAGGTGCCTGGCCGCGTAGTCGAACGAGCGCAGCATCCCCGCCACGTCCCGCAGCGGCGAGTACAGCGCCCTGCGCTCGGCCAGCGGCTGCCCGGGCTCGCCCTCGAAGTCCAGCACCACCCAGTCCGTGGGCGTGCGCATGACCTGGCCCAGATGGAAGTCGCCGTGAACCCGCTGCACGGGCACCTCGTGGGTGAGCAGCTCCACCTGGTGGTAGGCGTCCTCGATGGCGGTCACATGCCGGCGCAGCTCGGGCACCTCCGCGGCGGCCCGGCCCAGTTTCCGCCGGAACGCCTCGGCCATGCGCTTGACCTCGTGCGACTCGATGACGTCCGTGGGGAAGGCCGCGGCCAGCTCGTGGTGCACCCGCGCGCTGGCGCTGCCGAGCCGCAGCGACTCGGCCGCGAAGTCGCCGCCCGCCTCGGCCGCCGGCACCTCGGGCAGCGACGCGTACAGGTCGCGGACGCTGGCCAGGGCGAGGTCCCAGCCGTCGTTGGCGTTGGACAGGAACTCCTGCATGAAGCCGAGCGTGGTGTCGGTGCCGTCGAGGTCCGTCTCGATCCACCCGTACGGCTGCGCGACGTGCGGCGCGCCCCTGGCCGCCAGCGCCGTGACGATCTCCAGCTCGGGGTTGACGCCGGGGATGAGGCGGCGGAAGAGCTTGCAGATGTACGCGTCTCCGAACACGAGCGAGGTGTTGGACTGCTCGGCCCCCAGCACCAGGCTGCGCTGGGAGGTGTCGATGGCGGCCTCCGGCACGTGGCGCAGGCGCAGGCCGTTGCCGCTCACGTCGTGGGCCATGCCTTCGAGGAGCCAGCTCATGCGCTCGGAGTCGTGGACGGCGTCGTAGAGGTAGGTGTCGCCGATGGTGCCGATGAGGGCGTGGGAGAGGCGGTCGGGGAGCTCTGCCCGCTCGCCGAGCAGGATCTGGTAGCGGTCGCGCGAGCCTTCCTGCCACACGGCGACGATCAGATGTCTGAGCCCGGACGTCAGTTCGACGTCCGATTCGATCGACAACTCGTCGATCACCCGCCCCTTGCCGCCGAACCAACGCTGACGACCGATCCATGCGGCAAGGGGCTCGCTCAGCACGTCCTACTCCTCCTGGGTGATGGCCGGCGGGAGTGTGAACCAGTAGAACCCATGCCCAGGAAGCGTCAAAAGATACGGTAGTTCGCCAATTGCCGGGAATGGGACCCCACCCATCGTCTCCACGGGGGAGACGCCGACGAATCTCCGCAGGTCAAGCTCGACCGGCTGGGGGAAGCGTGACAGATTGTTCACGCAGAGCATCCGGTCGTCCCCCAGCTCCCTGACGAACGCGAGCACGCTGGGGTTGGAGGAGTTGAGCTCCGCGTAACCGCCCAGCCCGAACACCGGGTGCCGCTTGCGGATCTCGATCATGCGCTTGGTCCAGTGCAGCAGCGAGCCGGCGTTGCGCTGGTGGGCCTCGACGTTGAGGCCCTGGTAGCCGTAGATCGGGTCCATGATGACCGGCAGGTAGAGCCGGCCGGGGTCGCAGTCGGAGAAGCCGGCGTTGCGGTCGGGGTCCCACTGCATGGGCGTGCGCACGCCGTCGCGGTCGCCGAGCCAGATGTTGTCGCCCATGCCGATCTCGTCGCCGTAGTAGAGCACGGGGGAGCCGGGCAGCGACAGGAGCAGCGCGGTGAACAGCTCGATCTGGTTGCGGTCGTTCTCCAGCAGGGGCGCCAGGCGGCGGCGGATGCCGACGTTCGCCCGCATGCGGGGGTCCTTGGCGTACTCGGCGTACATGTAGTCGCGCTCCTCGTCCGTGACCATCTCGAGCGTCAGCTCGTCGTGGTTACGGAGGAAGATCCCCCACTGGCAGTGCTCCGGAATTTTCGGCGTTTGCGCCAAGATTTCGGAAATGGGGTAGCGAGACTCCCGGCGTACGGCCATGAAGATGCGCGGCATCAGCGGGAAGTGGAAGGCCATGTGGCACTCGTCCCCGCCGCCCACCGGGTCGCCGAAGTACTCGACCACGTCCGACGGCCACTGGTTGGCCTCGGCGAGCAGCACCCGGTCGGGGTAGATCCGGTCGATCTCGGCCCTGATCCGCTTGAGGTACTCGTGGGTCCTCGGCAGGTTCTCGCAGTTGGTGCCCTCCTCCTCGAAGAGGTACGGCACCGCGTCCAGCCGGAACCCGTCGATGCCCAGGTCCAGCCAGAAGCGCAGGACCTCCAGCATGGCCTCCTGCACGTCCGGGTTCTCGTAGTTGAGGTCCGGCTGGTGGTGGAAGAAGCGGTGCCAGTAGTACTGGCCGCGCACCGGGTCGTAGGTCCAGTTGGACGTCTCGGTGTCGATGAAGATGATCCGGGCGTCCTGGTACTTCTCATCGGAGTCGGACCAGACGTAGAAGTCGCCGAACGGCCCCTCGGGGTCGTGGCGCGAGGCCTGGAACCACGGGTGGGCGTCGCTGGTGTGGTTCATGACGAGGTCGGCGATGACGCGCATGCCGCGTTTGTGCGCCTCGTCCACGAGCTTCACGAAGTCTCCCAGGTCCCCGAACTCGGGCAGGATCTTCATGAAGTCCGCGATGTCGTAGCCGCCGTCGCGCAGTGGCGACTCGAAGAGCGGCAGCAGCCAGAGGCAGTCGACCCCGAGCCACTGGAGGTAGTCGAGCTTGTCGATGAGACCTCTGATGTCGCCCGTCCCGTCGCCGTTGGAGTCGGCGAAACCCCGGATCAGGACCTCGTAGAAAACCGCGCGTTTGTACCAGTACGGATCGCGCGGCTTTTCCTCGTCAAAGGTGTTGGGAATGGGTGTGGTTGAGCTCATGAGCCACTCCGGGAGTGGCTCATGACGGAGGCGCTTTCACACACGTTGAAGACTCCCCGCTGAATTCAGTTCTTACCGTGGAGCGGCTCGGACGGTGAGGATATGGGCAGGCTGGATGTGGGGATCGAGGCGTACGTAGTTGCTCTGCCGCCAGCGGTACGACTCACCCGAGAGTTCGTCGTCCACGACGAACTCGGCGTTCCAGTCGAGTCCGATGGCAGGAAGGTCAAGTTCTACGGTCGCCTCGTGGGTATGGTGCGGATCCAGGTTGACGACCGCCAGCACCACGTCGCCCGGCCCGTGCCTGCGCGTGGCCGGATCATAGGCGCCGGGAAGCCGCTTCGAGAAGCAGACGATGTCCGGCTGGTCGACCCTGTGGATCCGTAGATTACGCAATTCCTGCAGTGCGGGATGCGCTCTTCGGAACAAATTCAGGTGGGTGATGAAGGGCGCCAGGCTCCACCCCTCACGTTCGGCGGTAACCCAATCACGAGGTTTGTACTGATATTTCTCGCTATCGAGGTATTCCTCGCTGCCGGGGCGTACCGGAATGTTCTCTATAAGCTCATATCCGGAGTAAACCCCCCAACTCGGCGAGCCGAGCGCCGCCAGCACCGCCCTGATCTTGAAGGCGGGGATGCCGCCGTGCTGCAGGTATTCGTGCAGGATGTCCGGCGTGTTCACGAAGAGGTTGGGGCGCACGTAGGTGGGAGTCTCGTGGGAGAGCTCCATGAGGTACGACTCCACCTCGGGCTTGGTGTTGCGCCAGGTGAAGTACGTGTAGGACTGGTGGAAGCCGACCTTGCCCAGCATGCGCAGCATCGGGGGCCTGGTGAACGCCTCCGACAGGAAGATCACGTCGGGGTCGGTGGTGTGCACGTCGGCCAGCAGCCGCTCCCAGAACCCGACCGGCTTCGTGTGCGGGTTGTCCACCCGGAAGATCCGCACGCCGTGGGCCATCCAGCGCATCAGCACCCGCTTGACCTCGGCGTAGATGCCCTCGGGGTCCTTGTCGAAGTTGACCGGGTAGATGTCCTGATACTTCTTCGGCGGGTTCTCGGCGTAGGCGATGGAGCCGTCGGCCCTGATCGTGAACCACTCGGGGTGCTCCTTCACCCACGGGTGATCGGGCGAGCACTGGAGCGCGAGGTCGAGCGCGATCTCCATGCCCAGCTCTTTGGCGCGGCCGACGAACACGTCGAAGTCCTCGAACGTGCCCAGGTCGGGATGGATGGCGTCGTGGCCGCCGTCCTCGGAGCCGATGGCCCAGGGGGAGCCGGGCTCGTCGGGCTCGGGACTGAGCGTGTTGTTGCGGCCCTTGCGGAACGTCGCGCCGATGGGGTGGATCGGCGGCAGGTAGACGACGTCGAAGCCCATCTTGGCGATGGCGGGGAGGCGCTTGGCAGCAGTCTGGAAATTTCCGGATTTGGAGATGCCGAGCTCGTTGACGACCGCGCCTTCCGACCTGGGGAAGAACTCGTACCAGGAGCCGTACAGCGCCCGGCGCCGGTCCACCCTGATCTTGTTCGACTTGGACCTGGTCACCAGCTCCCGGAACGGGTGCGACTCCAGCAGCGCGGCCGTCTCCGGCAGTTGCGCGATCGACAGCCGGGCCCTGGGGTCCAGGTCCTCGTCGCGCAGCGTGGCGGAGACCGACAGCAGGGCGGCACGGTGCCCGCAGGCGCTGTCGCCGTTGCCGTTCCCCTTGGAGCGGCCGTTCGAGCCGCCGTTGGAGCCGTTCGAGCCGTTCTTGGGCTTGCCGTTGGGGCAGTCGGCCGTGCGCACGGCCTTCGCCGCCCGCTCGAACAGCCGGGCGCCCTCCTCGCACATCAGATCGACGTCCATGCCGCGCGGGATCTTGATCTCGGCGTCGTGCAGCCATGTGCTGATCGGGTCGCTCCAGGCCTCTACCCGGAACAGCCAGTCACCCTCGGCGGGAAGGGAGACCTCCACGCCCCAGCGGTCGGTGCCGGGGGCGAGCTCGCGCATCCGTCTCAGACGGGCACGCTGCCCATCGGGCGAGGTGAGCACCACGCCCGCGGCCACGGCGTCGTGGCCCTCTCTGAACACGGTCGCCGAGACCTCGAAGGTCTCGCCGGCGACCGCCTTGGCGGGCCACTGCCCGCAGTCGACGACGGGGGAGATGTCCGTGATGGGAATTCGTCCGATCATCGCATTCAAGGGTTGGCGACGGCGCGCTCGGTGCCGCCGGAGGCTTTCCGTGGGTGCAGACTCCGCGTCCCGGCGATGGGCCGCTGGAAGCGAACCACCGTGGTCGGAACGATCCTTGCATGTAAATTGTGGACAGCAGCGGATAGACCTCCCGAGTGTGTCCGCGGGAGTGCCAACATTCAGGAAAGTTGCCCCAATCGTCCGTCTTCATGCTTGTTCCCGGAAGGGGTTTGAACGGTCTTCTTGGGGGTGAAGGACTGAGAGGTCCCTCCTAGCCCGTAGGGTGCAGAAACGTGAGAGCAATCCGCCGGTTTACCGTCCGCACCGTCCTGCCCGCGGAGCTGGCCGCCCTCGGCGAGCTCGTCCATAATCTCCGCTGGTCCTGGCACCCGGAGACGCTGGACCTCTTCGCGGAGGTGGACGCCGCCCTCTGGGAGCAGGTGGGGCACGACCCCGTGGCCCTGCTCGGCGCCGTCACCCCCGCTCGGCTCAGCGAGCTGGCCGCAGATCGCCGCTTCCTGCGCCGCCTCGCCGACGCGGCCGACGACCTCCGCGAATACATGACCTCCCCGCGCTGGTACCAGACGCTTCCCGACGGGGCGCGGGCCATCGCGTACTTCTCCCCTGAATACGGCATCGCCGCCGCCCTCCCGCAGTATTCGGGCGGCCTCGGCATCCTGGCCGGAGACCACCTCAAAGCCGCCAGCGACCTGGGCGTGCCGATCCTCGCGGTCGGCCTGCTCTACCGCCACGGCTACTTCACGCAGTCGCTGTCGCCGGAGGGCTGGCAGCTGGAGCACTACCCGTCGCTCGACGCGGGCGGCCTGCCGCTCAGCCTGCTGAAGGACGCCGCCGGCGAGACGGTCAAGATCCGCCTCGCCCTGCCGGGCGAGCGCGAGCTGCACGCGCAGGTGTGGGTGGCGCAGGTCGGACGGGTGCCGCTGCTGCTGCTCGACTCCGACGTGGCCGAGAACGACACGGCCGCCCGCGACATCACCGACCGCCTCTACGGCGGGGGCACCGACCACCGGCTCATGCAGGAGCTGCTGCTGGGCGTGGGCGGCGTGCGCGCCATCAGGGCGTACTGCAAGATCACCGGGCATGCCGACCCCGAGGTGTTCCACACGAACGAGGGGCACGCCGGCTTCCTCGGCCTGGAGCGCATCCGCGAGCTCACCGAGGCGCGGCTCTCGTTCGACGAGGCGCTGGAGGCGGTGCGGGCGGGCACGGTGTTCACCACGCACACGCCCGTCCCCGCGGGCATCGACAGGTTCCCCGTGGACATGATCGAGCGCCACTTCGGCGGCGCGAACGCCTGGCCGACCGTGCCCGTCGAGCGGATCCTGGCACTGGGCGCCGAGGCCGATCCCACCCGGTTCAACATGGCCGTCATGGGCATGCGGCTGGCCCAGCGGGTCAACGGCGTCTCCGTGCTGCACGGCAAGGTCAGCCGGGAGATGTTCAAGGATCTCTGGCCCGGATTTGACGTGGACGAGGTGCCGATCGGGTCGATCACCAACGGCGTGCACGCGCCCACCTGGGTCGGCAGGGAGCTCATGGAGCTGGCCGAGCGCGAGCTGCCCTCGCTGCTGGAGCGGGCCCGCGGCTGGGAGGGCATCCAGAAGATCTCCGACGCCGACCTCTGGCAGATCAGGGGCACGCTGCGGCAGCGGCTCGTCGAGGGCGCCCGGGTGCGCCTGCGCAGGTCGTGGCGGGAGCGCGGCGCCTCGGACGCCGAGCTCGGGTGGATCGACGACGCGCTCGACCCCGACGTGCTGACCATCGGCTTCGCCCGGCGGGTGCCGTCCTACAAGCGGCTGACGCTGATGCTGCGCGATCCCCGGCGGCTCACCGAGCTGCTGCTCGACCCGGAAAAGCCGGTCCAGATCGTGATCGCCGGCAAGGCGCACCCCGCGGACGAGGGCGGGAAGAAGCTGATCCAGCAGATCGTCAAGTTCGCCGATCAGGCGAACGTGCGCCACCGCATCGTCTTCCTGCCCGACTACGACATGGCGCTCGGCCAGCTCATGACCCAGGGCTGCGACGTCTGGCTGAACAACCCGCTGCGCCCCCTGGAGGCGTCCGGCACCTCGGGGATGAAGTCCGCGCTGAACGGCGGGCTCAACCTGTCGATCCGCGACGGCTGGTGGGACGAGTGGTACGACGGCACCAACGGCTGGGCGATCCCGACCGCCGACGGCGTGACGGACCCGGACCGGCGCGACGAGCTGGAGGCCGCCGCCCTCTACGACCTGATCGAGCACGAGGTGTCCGACCGGTTCTACGACCGTCCCGTGGACGGGCTGCCGCGGCGCTGGCTGGAGATGGTCAAGCACACGCTCACCTCGCTGGGCCACAAGGTGCTGGCCGGGCGCATGCTGCGGGACTACGTGGTCGACCTGTACAACCCGGCCGCCGCCGCGGCCAACGCGCTGTCGGCCGACTCGTACGCGGCCGCGAAGGCGTTCGCGGCCTGGCGGGTCCGGGTCACCAGGGCCTGGCCCGGGGTGCGCGTCGAGCACGTCGAGGCCTCGGGCGTGGGCGACACGCCTGAGGTGGGCGCCTCCATCGAGCTGCACGCCACGATCGCGCTCGGCGACCTGGAGCCTGACGACGTGCTGGTCGAGGCCGCCTACGGCAAGGTCGGGCCGCACGACGAGCTGATGCGTCCGACGTACGCGAAGCTGACCGTCGCGTCGGCGGGCGACGACGGCCGGGCCCACTACACGGGCACGGTGCCGCTCGACCGGACGGGAGCGTTCGGATATACCGTGCGCGTCGTTCCCTTCCACCCGCTCGTGGCCACCCCCGCCGAGCTCGGCCTGATCGCCGTGCCGGAGGAGCCCGTGGGCATGACAAATGGCACATTGCGTTAATCAGGGGCACCCGCGAACGGCATATCGCGTTAAACGGACGGCATAATCAGGACGTGGACGACAGCGGGAACGGCATGCGGGCCGACACTCTGGTGGCCACGGTCCGCGGTGTGCTGCCGTCCCTGACGCCGGCCGCGCAGACCGTCGCCCGGCTCATCCTGGAGGACCCCGCGACGGTGGCCAGGAGCACCATCACGGAGCTCTCCGCCGCCTCGGGCACCAGCGAGGCCACGATCGTGCGCACGGCGAGGCTGCTCGGGTTCGCGGGATACCCGCAGCTCCGGCTGGCCTTAGCCGCTGCCGCCGCGCAGCCCGACCGGCTCGTGCCCGGCGACCTGGCACCGGACGACCCCTTGTCGGAGGTCATCCAGAAGGTCGCGCGGGCCGAGTCGGAGGCGATCAACGACACCGTGGCCCAGCTGACCTCCGAGCGGCTGGGCCTGGTCGTGGACGCCATCGTGGGTGCCCGGCGGATCGACGCGTACGGCGTGGGCGCCTCCGGGCTGGTGGCCGAGGACGTCGCGCAGAAGCTGCTGCGCATCGGGCTGTCCAGCCATGCCTTCCAGGACGCGCACCTGGCGCTGACCAGCGCGGTGCTGCTCAGGGAGGGCGACGTCGCGATCGGCATCAGCACGTCGGGGGAGACGCCCGACGTGATCGAACCGCTGACCCGGGCCAAGGAGGCCGGGGCCACCACGGTCGCCATCACGAACAACCCGCGCTCGTCCATCGCGGAGCTGGCCGAACACGTGCTGATCTCCGCCGGGCGCGAGACGGAGTTCCGTCCCGGCGCCCTGGCCAGCCGGATCAGCCAGCTCCTCGTCGTCGACTGCGTGTTCGTCGGCGTCGCCCAGCGCACGTACGACTCCTCTCAGGAGGCGCTCGCGAGCACCAGGCGCGCCGTCAAGGAGTTCACCCGGAGAACGTCACCTGCACGTCGTCAGCCTTGACGAACATGACGCGGTGGCCGAACTGGATCTGCAGGTACTTCGTCTTGCCCCGGACCACCTTGTGGTCCTGGTCCATGGTGAAGGTGACCGCCCGGTAGTACTCCGCGGGCGCCGCTCCGGCGAGCGTGTACTTCTCGCCTGCCGAGAACGTGTACTGCAGCGGGGTCACCGCCTGGTACGGGATGTCCGCCGGGTACGCCTCCTGCTCCGGGTACGCCCTGCCGTACACCGGGACGGTGGCCTTGCCCGGCTTCGGGGTGACCACGAGGCCGGCCGACGGGACGGCGGTCGGCGCGCTCGCCGGGTTGAGGAACCACGCCTTCTGACCCAGGTACCAGATGGCCGTCCAGTCGCCCTGGCGCTCGGCCACGGCGAAGCGCTGGCCGGTGGTGGCGCGGGCGCTGTGGTCGTACACGCTGTAGAGGGACTCGCCCGTGGGGTGCTTGCCGATGTCCTTGACCAGCGGCGCGTCCACCCTCGGCTCGGTGCGCAGCCAGACCGTGCTCGCGGGGAGCGGCGGGCAGGCGTTCTCCGGGTTCTTGCGGTCACACCCGTAGAAGTACGGCTTGTTCGTCGCGAAGTCCGGCTTGATCATGACCGAGCCGGAGTTGGGCCCGCCGAACCGGTGCAACGGGGCGCCCATCAGCTGGAAGTAGTGCGCCCAGTCCCAGAACGGGCCCGGGTCCTCGTGCATCTGCTTCACGGTCGTGGGCAGCGTGCCGGGGACGTTGTCGTGGCCCAGGATGTGGGCGCGGTCGAGCGGGATGCCGTACCTGAACGCCAGGTAGCGGACCAGCCGGGCGCTCGAGCGGTACATCGCCTCGGTGTACCAGGTGCTGCCCTCGGCCAGGAAGCCCTCGTGCTCGATGCCGATGGACTTGGCGTTGACGTACCAGTTGCCGGCCTGCCAGGCGACGTCCTTGCCCTTGACGTGCTGGGCGATGTGGCCGTCGCTGGACCGCACCGAGTACTGCCAGCTGGCGCCGTACTTCGGGTCCTGGTTCAGGCGGATGGAGGAGTCGAAGTATCCCTCCATGTCATGGATGATGATGTATTCGATCTTCTGGCTGAACGGCCGGTTCGCCAGGTCGTAGTGCCCGTAGTTGTTCGGGGGCAGCTCCTGGTAGGCAGCCGGGATCCACTCGCAGGAGACGGTGATCGGGCACTCCACGCCGTCCTTCCTGGACGGGCGCAGACCGAGCTTCTCCAGCCACTTCTCGATCTTCTCCAGGTCCGGCACGGCCGGGAGCGCGACCCGCTGCCCGTCGTCCGTGGTGCGCGCTTCGCCGTCCTTGATCGTCGCGAACACCTCGTCGGCGAAGAACTTCGCCGCCCCGTCCTCCCGGGCTCCGGAGTACTTGGCGACGGCGCCGTACCACTCGCCGGGGTTGTCGCTCAGCGGCGCGCCGAGCGCCTTCTGGTAGTCGGCGAGCAGCGCGGCGCCGCCCCGGATGTTGGCGGCGTCGTCCGTACGCAGTCGCTCGTGGGTCTCGCCGGTGAGCTCCGCGGCCTTCTCCATGGTGCGGAGGGAGGCGGGGATCGCGACGGAGGACTGCTGGGGTTCGGGGGCGGGCAGGGGCCGGTTCTCGTCGCCCCGGGCATCCTCCTCTCCGTCGCTGTGATGGTTGGAGGCGGTGTACGCGGTGGCGTCGGTGAGATGCATGGGCCCGAACCCGGCGTCGTTGGACGGCTGCCCGGCATGGGCCTCCCACCGCGACTCCAGGTAGGACACGCCGAGCAGGACGCTCTCGGGGACCTTGAACTCCTGCGCGGCGGCCGCGAAGGCCTGCTGCCGATCAGCGGGCTCCTGGGCGTGAGCTGGAACGATGCCAGAAGTTAAGGGCAGCGCGGCGACCGCGGAGATCGCCAATAGGCGGCGCATGAACCACTCCTTGGGGCTGGGGGCACCTGGTGCAGATCAGCGTCTCAACATTTTCCTTCGTAAGCGAGATCTTTGCGAAGAGATTCTTCATCGCTTAACGCGGATCACCTGACGGCGGCCTGCACGGTGAGGGTGCCCGCGGCCGTGTCGATCGTGGCCTCCGTGCCGATGGGGATGGTCGGCGGGTTGTCGCCGTGCCCGGCCGGCAGGCCGCCGAGAATCGGGACGCCGAGCCGGTCGAGGTGGTCGCGCAGCACGTCCACGACGCCCCAGCCGCCCAGCGTCGGGTCGCCGTCGTCCTGCTCGTACCCCAGGAACTGCCCGAGCGCGATGCCCCGAACGCCGTCGAGCGCTCCCGAGCGGGACAGCTGCGTCAGGGTGCGGTCGACCTCGCCCAGACCCGTGCCGCGGTTGTCCTCCAGGAAGAGGATCGCTCCCTCCAGGCTGGGCAGCCCGGCGCCGACCTGCGTGCGGACCGCGCTCAGGTTGCCGCCGATCAGCGTGCCCGTGGCGCTGCCCGCCGCGCCGACCTGCGCGGTGACCTCGGACGGGTCGCGGTGGACGGTGACGGGGTCGGTGGTCATCAGCGCGCGGCGCAGCGCCTCGGCCGACGCCGGTCCCGTGACGGACGCGTTCCAGTTGACGAAGGGGCCGTGCAGGCCCGCCAGGCGGCAGTGCCGCCACACGGCCAGGTGGAGGTGGGTGATGTCGCTGAAGCCGATCACGGGTTTGGGGTCCCGCGCGAGCGCGTCGAAGTCCAGGTCGTCCACGATCCGGTACGCGCCCTTGCCGCCCCTCGTCGCGAACACGGCCCGTACGCCCGGATCCCGGAAGGCGTCGTTCAGGTCGGCGGCGCGCTCCTCGTCGCGGCCCGCCATGTAGCCCCACTGGTCGAAGACGTGCTCGGCCAGCTCGACCCGGAGCCCCCACGAGGTGAGGAGCTCGACTCCGGCGGCGACCAGGTCGGGGTTGGGCGGGGAGGCGGGGGAGACGACCCGGACGCGATCGCCGGACATCAGGCGGGGAGCTCGTAAGGTGTCCATCGCCTGGCACCTTATTGGGTGGGCTTTATTGGGTGGACCGGCTGCGATGATCGTGCGAGGCTCGCCTCGTGTCGGACTACTACCGTGACCTGGCCGTCGACTACCACTGGATCCTCGCCGACGAGGTCGTGAATCCCCCGGGCGTGATCGGCGGCACGTCCGTCTCCCGCCGGGAGTTCATCCAGGCCGTGGTCGACGCCCTGCCGCCGGGCGCCCCCGTGCTCGACTGCGCCTGCGGCATCGGGGCGGACGCCATGGCGCTGGCGCACGCCGGGTTCCGGGTGACCGCCACCGACGGCAGCCCGCAGATGGTCGCGGAGGCGCGCCGCCGCGTGCCCGCCGGCGTGGAGCTGCTCACGTCCCGGTGGGAGGACCTGCCCGCCGCCGTGACCGGGCCGTACGAGCTGGTGCTGTGCCTGGGCAACTCCCTCGTCCACACGGGGTCGCGCGAGGCCATGGTGGCGGCGCTGTCGGGGATGCGGCAGGTGCTGTCCCCGACCGGCACGCTGATCGTCGACTCCCGCAACTGGGAGCTGCTCTATCGCGAGCGCCGGCGGATCGTGGTCGGCGACCGGGTGCGCGAGCGGGGCGGCGTACGGTCCACCTGCGTCTACGTCTGGACCTTCCCCGAGAGCTTCGACGAGCCGTGCCTGGCCGAGATCCTGTTCGTCCAGGAGCACCCCGACGGCACGCTCAGCCACCACCGGCACACCATCGACTTCCTGCCGTTCACCCCCGCCGACCTGGAGGCGCGGCTGGCCGAGGCCGGGTTCACCGTCGTCGGCTCGTCCTACCGTCCCGAGAACCCGCAGTACGCCATCGCGGCCAAGGCAATCGCGGCTTAGGGGGTTCGCGGCTAAGGGGATTCGCGGCTAAGGGATGAGCACGACCTTGCCCGTCGTACGCCTGCTTTCGAGCGCGGCGTGGGCGGCCGCCGCCTCCGCGAGCGGGAACGTCTGCACGGCAGGCGTCAGCGTGCCGTCGGCGAGCGCCGCCAGCGCCCTGACCTCGTAGTCCGGCCGCGTGTTCGGCTCGCCGAGCAGCAGCATCAGGGCGTTGATCACGGTGAGGCCGCGCTCCTCCACCGCCCGGGGGTCCGGCTGGAACTCCTGCCGGGAGGCGTTGCCGATGGTGACGTAGCGGCCGCCGTCGGCCAGCAGCCCGAACGCGGCCCGCGCCCTGTCGCCGCCGACCCCGTCGAGCAGGGCCGTGACCGCGCGGCCGCCCAGCTCCCTGGCGACGGTCTCCTCCCAGCCCGGCTGGTCGTAGTCGACGGCGAGGTCCGCCCCGAGGTCGCGTACGGCCGCCGCCTTCGCGGCCCCGCCCGCCGCGCCGACCACCCTGGCGCCGAGGCCGCGCGCGTACTGGACGATCAGGCGCCCGATGCCGCCGGCCGCCGAGGTCACCAGCACGACGTCGTCAGTGGTCAGCTTGGCCACGTCCAGGAACTGCAGCGCCGTCACCCCGGTGACGACCATGGCCACGGCCGTCTCGTAGCCGGAGGCGATCGGATGCACGGACGTCACGTCCGCGACCGCCAGCTCCGCGTAGCCGCCGGGGCGGCCGTGCGCGGTCACCACATCTCGCCCGATCCAGGACGGATCCACCCCGGGACCCACCTGGTCCACGCGTCCGGCCACCTCGCCGCCGAAGATCGCCGGGAGCTCCGGCAGCGGCGGCGTCATGCCACCGGTCGCCCCTGACCGCATGGTCGTCTCGATCAGGTGCACCCCGGCCGCCTTGACGGCGATGCGAACCTGGCCGGGCCCCGGCTCGGGGTCGGGCACGCTCTCGTAGCGGAGGTTCTCGGCGGGGCCGAAGGTGTGCAGGACGACGGCATGCATGGCGCACTCCCGGAGACAGCGGTCAACTCGTCTTCCGAGCCTGCAACCTCAACCTTGCTTGATGTCAACCGGTCACAGGAAGCCGCGGCCGGCGGCGGCGCGGGCGTACCCCTCGACCCCCATGAGGCGCTGCACCCGCGCCCCGGCCCCGGGCCACACGCTCGCCAGCCCGGCCGCGACGCGGACGGGCAGCGGCGCGACGTCGATCTCGGCGGCGTCGGTCAGGATGGCCCGGCACACCGCCCGCGCCACGTGCAGCGGGCTGCGCGTCATCCATGGGGGCACGGTCAGCGAGGTACGGGTGAGCATCCCGGCGTCGCGCACCAGCCCCGGGCAGATGACGGAGACGCCGACGCCGTAGGGCGCCAGGTCCATCCTGGCCGCATGCCCGAACCCCCGCAGGCCATGCTTGGTCGCGTTATATACGGCTAGATGCGGATGCGCCATCTTCCCGCCGATCGAGCTCATGAACACCAGGTGGCCGCGCCCGTTGGCCACCATCCGCTCGGCGGCCAGGCGGGCCATCACGAGCGGCACGCGCAGGTTGAGCTCCAGGTAATGGTCGATCTCGTCGAGGTCGTGATCGGTCATCCGCGCGGGAGCGATGACCCCGGCGTTGGCCACCAGGATGTCGACCGGTCCGGCCTGCTTCATCATCTTCGCGATGGCTTTGCGGCCCGTCAGGTCGGCGGGGACGGCCCGCCCGCCCACCTCCGTGGCCAGCGTCTCCAGCACGCCGGCGTCGCGGCCGGTCAGGACCAGGTGCACGCCGTGCCTCGCGAGCGCGCGGGCCGTGGCCTGGCCGATGCCGCCGCTGGCGCCCGTGACCAGGGCGGTCGTGCCCGCCAGTTTCATCGGTCCTCCCGGAACGGGATGAAGACGAGGGTCGCGTTGTGCCCCCCGAAGGCGAACGAGTTGGACAGCACCGGCCCGGGAACGACGGGGCGCGGCGCGGTCACGACGTCGACGGGGCAGGCCGGGTCCCGGTGGTCGAGGTTCGCGGTGGGGTGGATGGTGCGCTCGATCAGGGTCAGCACGCTGATCACGGCCTCGATCGCGCCCGAGGCCCCCAGGGCGTGGCCGATCACGCTCTTGCTCCCCGTGACGGGCACCGCGTACTCGCCGAACAGCCGCGCGATGGCCCGCGCCTCGATCTCGTCGTTGAGGCGGGTGGAGGTGGCGTGCGCGTTGACGTGGACGACGTCGGCCGCCGCGACCCCGGCGTCGGCCAGCGCGTGACGCATGCAGCGGTACGCGCCGCCGCCCTCGGGGTCGGGGGCCGTGAGGTGATGGCCGTCGGACGTCCGGCCGTACCCGCTCAGCTCGGCGTACACGTGGGCGCCCCGGCGCAGCGCGTCCTCCAGCCGTTCCAGCACGAGGAACGCCGCGCCCTCACCCAGCACGAACCCGTCGCGGTCGGCGTCGAAGGGCCGGCTGGCGCGTTCGGGCTCCGACGCGCGGCGCGACAGCGCCCCCACCCGCCCGAACCCCACCAGCGCGCTGGCCTGCACCCCCGCCTCCATGCCGCCCGCCAGCACCACATCGGCCGTCCCGTCGCGGACCAGCCGCATGCCCTCACCTATGGCGTGGCTGCCGGAGGCGCACGCGGTCGCCACCGACATGCTCGGGCCGAGGAAAGCGTGCCGAATGCTGATCTCGGCGGCGGCGGCGTTGTGCATGCTCATGGGGATGTGCAGGGGGCCCGGCCAGGCGCGTCCGCGCTCGTCCAGGGTGCCGAAGGCGAGCTCCTGGGTGGCGACACCGCCGTACCCGGTCCCGGTCACGACGGCCCGGCGCTCGGGCGCCGCCGCCATCTGGCCCGCATCGGCCAGGGCATCGGTCGCGGCGCAGAACGCCAGCCGCGTGACCCGGTCCATCCGGCGGGTGTCCCTGGGCTTCACGTAGCCGTCCAGGTCGAGGTCGGGCACCTGGCAGGCGAAGTCCACCGGCAGGCCCTCGGCGTCGAACGAGGTGATCGTACGCGCCGTCGACCGGCCGGCCAGCAGGGTGTCCCACAGCTCCTGGGGATGGGCGCCCGCTGGGGTACGCACGCCCATGCCGGTGACGGCGACCCGGGCGCGCACCGGACCTCCGCTGGATCGCATGTCCCACATGGAAACGATCATCGCACGCATTGTCACGAAAGGTAGCGCGACAACTCCGTAGTGTCGCGGCCGTTCACCCCCACCCTCAACCCCGCCACACCGGCACCCGCCGGCCTTCAGCGCCGGTCACCGTCCGCCGAGAACCTCCAGCCCTTCACTGCCGGTCACCGTTTCCCGAGAACCTCCAGCCTCTCGATGCCGGGAGTCCTGGAGGCCGTCACCAGCGCAGCAGCACGGTCCCTGCGCTGACCCCGCTGGCCACCCCCACGAGCGCAACCAGATCGCCCCGCTGCACCCGGCCCGACTGGACCGCCTGGTGCAACTGCACGGGGATCGTGGAGGCGACGAGATTGCCGTGCTCGGCGATGGTCACCACCACCTTCCCCGGCGGGATCCCGGCCGCCTCGCAGAAGGTGTGCAAGGACGACAGGGACGCCTGATGCACGCAGATCGCCGCCATGTCGTCCCAGTCGAGCCCGCGCTCGGCCAGCGGCGCCCGCAGCACGGACCGGTCGAGCTTGTGCACCCCGACGGCCAGCCCCACGGGGTCCACGGTGAACGCGCCCACCTGGTAACCGGCCGAGATGGAACGCGTGACCGGCAGGACGGCGGCGTCCCAGTGTGCCGAGCTGGCACAGAACCGGTGCCCCAGCACCCCGGGCACCGCACTGGCCTCCAGCAGCAAGGCCGTCCCCGAGTCGGAGACGGTGTAGGAGGGCCCGGCGGCGACGAAGTCCGCGTCCGACTCGACCTGCCAGCGGATGGCCGGAGTGGCGACCTCCCCGCACACGATGAGGACCGTACGGTAGCGGCCGGCCGTGATGAGCGTGTCGGCCAGCTCGACCGCGTTCAGAACGCTGTTGCATGCATTGCGTACATCGAATACCGGGCAGCTCGCCCCCAGCTCGGCGGCCACCATGTGCGCGGTGGCGGGCTCGACGGCGTCGACGGTCACCCCCGCATAGATGATCAGGTCTATGACGGGCGGGACATGCCCGGTCTGCTCGAGCAGTGTGCGGGCGGCGGCCGCGGCCATCCCGGCGGCCGTCTGACCGGGAGCGGCCACGTGCCGCCGCTCCACGCCGCTGGCTTGCTCGATGACGCCGAGGGGGATGTGCGTGCCCGGATTACGGGCGGCCAGTAGCTTCTCCAGCTCCGGCGTGGTCAGGCTCTCCTCAGGCAGGTGCACCGCCACCCCGGCCACGTGGGCGTACCGCCTTGGGTACGGCTCGGACTGCGCGGCCACGCCCATCCCCCCTCAAGATCAGGTGCTGCTCAGGATAGGTACGCGGCCCCGCGGGCGCCCGTCACGACCCTCGAAACTTGATCAACTCCTTAACGGCGGGTTCCGCGTCACGAGTGCCCATTTATCGGGCGACCGGCCACGCTAAGTGACAAGACCGCTACGAGGAAAGGGCCCGGTGTGAGCGACGAGGAGATCTTGACCGTGGTGCGCGACCGCTGCGTCAGCATCCTGAAGGTCCACCCGAGCCGGGTCACGCTGGACGCGCGGCTCCGCGAGGACCTGGAGGCCGACAGCCTGGACCTCGCCGAACTCCACGTCGCCATGGAGGACACGTGGGGCCCGATGCCTCGCGAAACCCTCATCGGCGTACGCACGATCGCCGACGTGCTCACCCGAGCCCGCCTCTTGGCCGTGGCGCGTACGTGAAGCACGCTCCCGCTCCCTCGCCTGCTGACCGCGACGTGCGTGAGGGGCGCTCTCGCTCCCTCGCCCCCTGGCTGGGTGGGTCCTCGCGTTTGCCCGCGGTCCGCCCGGGGCGTGCGCGCAGGCGCTGGGGGTGCCCTCTCGTTGAGACGCGGGCACGGGTGCGATGAGCGTCGGCGCCTCATCGGCGACAGCACGAATTTGATCTTCTCGTCGGCTACGAAGGAAGCAACATGTACAAGCACGCTCTGACCGCGACCGCCATCGGCGCCGCTCTGCTCTCAGGCCCGGCCGCCACCGCCGACACCCTGCCGAAAGTCTGCGTGAACATCCCGGTAACGGCCATCGCCCAGTCCTTCATGGATTTCGTCACCACGGGCGATCTGGCCATTCCCATGGAAAAAATTGCGAAGGGAGACCAGATTTCCCCTTCTGACTTCTTCCGCGGCAAGCTGCTGAAAGACGTGACCATCCTGGAGAGAACGTCGTGTTGATTTGCCCGCCGCCTCGTTGAGTGTTTTCGTACCGCCTGCCGCTGTACCGGCTGAAGCGTCCTTGCGCCGGTCGCCATCGCGGGCCAGAGCTGCCCCTCGCATCGGCCCTAAGGGAGCGGGTGAGCGGTTGCTTGCCGCAGGTCAGGCGACGGCGACGGTAACCCGAATCGGGCAGCCTCATCCGGGCTGAGCCCAGCATCCCAGGCACCATCGTCAACCCCGGCGTCGAGTTCGTGCGGATGGCGCATGACGTGACCGCGTCCCCCCGCTGCATCGGTGACCGTGGCGGTGTCGCCGCGTCGACGGATCACATTCAATCACTCAGGGTTTTCGCGTGCTTGTGGGATCAAAAGGTGCTGCCAGCGTTCGGCTGTCTGGAGTATGTCCTCGCCGGTACGTCGAAGGAATTCACCCACGAATTCACAGCGCGCTCCGGCTGGGGTCGTGGCGCCCAGGATGCGTGCCCCGTCGCGGGCGGTCTCGGCCAGCAAGAAGTTTCGCTGCGCACTCGCCAGGAACGACCGGTACCAAAGAGCGTTGTCGACGCTGTACAACTCGCGACGGCTCCGCGGGTCGCGGTCGCGCCTGATCAGCTCCTGTTCCTCCAGGTAGGCGACGGCGGTGGAGATCGAGGCCGGGCTGACCTGGAGGCGCCGGGCGAGGTCCTTGGCCGTGAGCGCGCCGGTGTCGGTGATGTAGAGGCAGGCCAGGACCCTCGATGCCATCCGCTGCACACCCGTCTGCACCAGGGTCTCGACGAGGCGCTCCGCGAATTCGCGCATCTCCTCGGGGTCGCGGCCGTACGCCGTGTTGGCGGCCGGGGGCGCTGATCGCGGGGTCTGCCGGCGGCGGCGGGCACGTCGTTCGGTCGCCTGGTGCGCCCGCTCGGCCCGGTACGCTCCCGGACCGCCGTTGCGGCTGACCTCCCGGCTGACGGTGGAGGTCGGCCTGGACAGGCGCCGGGCGATCTCGGCGTAGCCGAGCCCGTTCGCCAGGCCTGCGGCGATGTCCCGGCGGTCCTGTTGGGTCAACCTGCCTCCCGGCATCGGCGCTCGCCTCCTGGTGGTCCTGTCCCTGTGATCTGGCGATCCAGTATTGCCTTCGATCGCACCCCATTGCAATAGAGGCAAGCTTGAGAGTTGCATTCAGCTTCAGGTCCATTGCAATTATTAGTGCCATCTAGCTGCGTAGGTGACGGATTTTCGGCGCGGTTCTGATTGACAAATACTTGAACGCAACGTAGCTTTTGGCTTCGAGTGAACGCGTACTATCGCGAATGACGGGATGATGAAGCCTTTGCCGACGTCGCGACCGGTCGCGAGCGTGGGGCTGTTGGCACCGCTGACGCCCGGGGCGGGGTTCGACCGCGCCTGAGCGTTCAGCGTCGAACGCCCAGCGCCGTTGCTCGCGCCAGATCTCCGTCGAAGCGGCTCCCAGCGAGCCGTGGCCCCGCAGGACGTAGCAGCACCGTCAGGCCCGCAGCAGCGGCCCGGCACGCCGAACCGGAAGGAAACCGACATGACCCTCACAGCGCCCACCGGCGTGACAGCGAGAGCGCTGGCGCCGGATCTGGCACGCGGCTTCATGCTGCTGCTGATCGCCCTGTCACACGCGCCGGCGTTCGTCGGCGACTGGGACGCGGGGCCCGCCGCGCTCAACACCGCGGCGAAGTTCATCAAGTCGCTGCTCGCCGACAACCAGGCCCGCGACATGTTCGTGTTCCTGTTTGGCTACGGGCTCGGGCAGTTAGCCCACAGCCGGCAGGCCAGGGGCGGCGACTGGGCCTCGATCCGGAGCCTGCTGCGACGCCGGGCGCTCTGGCTGATCGTCATCGGCTTCCTGAACACGGTGGTGCTCGTGCCCATCGACATCATCGCGGTGTACGGGCTGACTCTGCTGGTGCTCGCGCCCCTTGTGCGAGCGCGGGATTCGGTGCTGTGGTGGACGGGCCTGCTGATGCTCGTCCCCGCGACTCTCCTGCTGGCCTGGCAGAGCGTGGTGGCCCAGGCGAAGCCGGTGAACATGGCGGAGTTCATGGAGCCCACGTTCGCCGCGCACCTCGTCGCCGCCATTCCGTCCTGGCCGGTGGAGACCGCGATCTCCACCATCATGGTGGTGCCGGGCATGATGCTGGGCATCTGGGCCGCCAGGCGCCGGTTCCTCGACGAGCCCGAGCGGCACCTGCCGCTGCTGCGCCGCGTCACCGTGATCCTCATCGGCGTGGCGGTGGCGGGCAGGCTGCCCGCGGCGCTGCTCGCGGCCGGCGTGTGGACGCCCACCTCGGTCCCCGTCAGCTGGGCGGTCGCCGTGGCGCACGACCTGACCGGGTACGCGGGCGGCATCGGCATGGCCGCCGCCGTCGGACTCGTCGCGGTCAAGGTCCGGCCCGGCCGGCTCACCACGGCCCTGGCGGCGCTGGGGCAGCGGTCGTTGACGTTCTACCTGTTCCAAGCCGTGGTCTGGGTGGTGCTCTTCTACCCGTTCA
Organism: Nonomuraea sp. NPDC003709; assembly: GCF_040610775.1. NCBI lineage: Bacteria > Bacillati > Actinomycetota > Actinomycetes > Streptosporangiales > Streptosporangiaceae > Nonomuraea > Nonomuraea sp. NPDC003709. The sequence goes on from NZ_JBEXMW010000022.1 coordinate 185,737, forward strand.
CGCTGGGCCTGCGCGACGGCGTGAGCTTCGCCGCCACCTTCGGGATCGCCGTCGGGGTCTGGCTGCTGTCGATCGTGCTGGCCGAGTGGTTGCGCGCTGTCGGCCACCGGGGCCCGGCGGAGGTGTTCCTCCGGCGGATGTCGTACGGCCGCCCCAAGCGGTGAGGCGGCCCGGCTGTGCGTGGAAGGTGACCAAGGCGAGGTCCGACCAGGACCCTGCGACGCTGGAACAGCGGGTACTCCCACCTGGAGCAGGCACGTTGCAGAGTGTCCACGGAATGAGAGGAAATCATGAAATGTCGGATAAGGCGCTGACGCTTGCGGACGACCTCACCCTCAACCGCATGGGCTACGGCGCCATGCAACTGGCCGGCCCCGGCGTCTTCGGTCCGCCCCAAGACCGCGACCAGGCCATCGCCGTGCTTCGCGAAGCCCTCGAACTGGGGATCAACCACATCGACACCAGCGACTTCTACGGCCCCGCCGTCGTCAACGAGCTCATCAGGGAGGCCCTGCACCCATACCCGGCGGACCTGCGCATCGTCACCAAGGTCGGCGCGCGCCGCGGCCCCCAGGGGGAGTGGATGCCCGCTCAGGACCCCGCGGACCTCAAGGTCGCGGTGCACGAGAACCTCCGGCACCTCGGCCTGGACGTCCTCGACGTCGTCAACCTGCGGGTGGTCACGCACGAGGGCACCACCGACGAGTCGCTCGCGGAGCAGTTCGGGGCCCTGGCGGAGCTGCGCGAGGAGGGGCTGATCCGCCACCTCGGCCTCAGCGCGGTCTCCACGGCCCAGCTCACCGAGGCCCAGTCCATCGCGCCCGTCGTCACCGTGCAGAACCTCTACAACGTGGCGAACCGGCAGGACGAGGCCCTCGTCGAGCGGTGCGCCGCCGAGAACATCGCCTACACACCGTTCTTCCCCCTGGGCGGTTTCACCCCGCTCCAGTCGGAGACGCTCCGGAACGTGGCCGCCCGCCTGGGCGTCTCACCCCAGCAGGTCGCCCTGGCCTGGCTGCTGCAGCGCTCGGCCACCATCGTCCTCATCCCGGGGACCTCGTCCCCGGCCCATCTCCGCGAGAACGTCGCCGCGGCCGACCTGGTCCTGCCCCCGGACGCGGTCGCGGAGCTGGACGCCATCGGCGCGGGGCTAAAGGACGAGCTTCAGTGAGGGCCGCTGGTCGGGCAGGCCGATCAACTCGCGTACGCGGGTGATGGGCCAGGCCAGCTCCCGGGCGAGGGTGGCGGCGGTCAGGTCGCTCTCGCGGGTGGCCAGGTCGAAGGCGTGGGCGAGCAGGACCGGCTGCTCGCCGGGGTAGCCGGAGACGGGCTCGTTGGTGAAGCCCGGCTGGTCGCGCAGGGCGGCCAGGCGCTGGTAGGCGCGGCCGGCGGCGGAGTCGGAGATCAGCCCGGTCTCGCGGCACCGGTAGAGCAGCGAGTCGACCGACACCCCCCATGTCCGCCGCAGCTCGGCGAGCTTGCGCAGGTCGGCCCGTTGCGGCAGCTGGGGCAGGATGCTGCCGCGCGGCGTGAGGAACTCGGCCGCGAACGCGTCGGCCTCGCGCTCCTGGTGGCTGTCACCGGCCGCCGTGTCGCCGTGCAGGACGAGGTGGCCCAGCTCGTGGGCGGCGGTGAAGCGGTGGCGGTAGATGTCGTCGAACCGGTTGGGGGTCAGCACGACGATCGGCCGCGGCAGGCTGGAGGTGGAGAACGCGTCGACGGTGACCGCGTCGGGGTCGTGGCGGGGGAAGGCGACGACGATGCCGTGGGACTCCATGTGGCGTACGAGGTGGCTGACCGGGCCGGTGCCCAGCCCCCAGTGGGCCCGCAGCGCGCGGGCCGCTCCCGCCGGGTCGCGCGGCAGCGCCGAGTGCATCTCGCCGCCCGCGAACCCGGGCAGGTCGACGGCCGGCAGCTGGATCCGCTTCTCCAGCGCGTACGTCAGCTCCCACACCTGCTCGACGAAGGCCACGGCCTTGGCCCGCTGGTAGGCGCGGGTGGAGCGCAGGCTGCGGAAGTGGGCCATGGAGCCGTCGAGCTTGCCGTGCGGCCGTCCGGGCAGGAAGAAGGCCATCGGCACGGCCAGCGCCTCGGCCAGCAATGGGACCAGGTCGGGGCGCGGGCGGGTCACGCCCGCCTCGTACTGCCCGACCGCGGCGGGGGAGACGCCGAGGAGCTCGGCCACCTCCTTCTTGGTGAGCGCGGCCAGATGGCGGGCCTGGGTGAGGCGGGTGGCGTCGAACGCGTCGGCGACGGCTTGGGGGGTCGGCGCGCCGGTCTTGAACTCACTCACCGCCGGCGGCTTCTGCCCTGGTGATCGGTACGGCTTCGCTGACGGGGGCCGTGAGCCGCCCGGCCCCGGTGCGGGGGTTGAGCGCCGGGGTGGGCAGGGCGCCCTGGTCGAACGCGGCCGGCTGCGCCCCGGCCTGCCCGGCCGTCGTCGCGTCCTGGGCCAGGGGGATCGGCTCGCACACGTGCCAGCGCAGGCTGCCAGTGCGGTCGAGCAGCTCGGCCTCGCCCCACCAGGCGTCGAGCAGCCCCGCGTGCGCGTTGCAGGCGTACGCGATCAGCACCAGGCTCGTGTCGTCGGGCAGGTCGGACAGCGCCTCGGCCACCGGCACCGCCTGCGGCGCGAGGTCGTGCAGCGAGAGCTGCCGCATCCGCGGCTCGGGCCCGAACCGGTTGAACAGCGCCTGCACCAGCGCCGACGGGCGGCCCTCGCCGATGCGCGCGCTCATCACGCCGATCGAGCGGTCCTTGGCATAGCGGAACGGGAACAGCAGCTTGCCGTCGAGCACCACCAGCTGGTGGGGGGACCCGGCGGGCTTGATGATCCGCACGTCGCCCATGTCCTCGAACGCCTTGGCCAGCGCCTCGAACTTGCGCGACATGAGCGTGAACCCGAACGGGTGCGTGTGCTCGGTCTGCGCGGCCGTCTGGGCGTCGCGGGCGTTGTCGAGCGCGACCGACAGCGCCTCGGCGATCGCCTGTCTGATCGCCGGCACCCGCTGCCCGAACGTGTCACGGGCCCACCGCGACTCCAGCATGCGCCGACCTCCGAACGCTTCGCCCGGCGGCGACCGGGGACCGGAGCCGCTTCAGTTTCCAACATCATAGACCCGCCACGACTTCACGAAGCCACTCCGCCGACACGCGCGTGTCGCGGGTCTCGCCTAAGGGAGCCGCGCGCGGTAGACGGCCCTGGCGCGCTCGTACAGCTCCAGGTGGTCGTCCAGCTGGGCGGGTGTCTCGAACGTGCCGTACCGCCGCAGCAGGACCTCCAGCCGGTCCAGCCACGCCAGGCACCAGCGCACGTCCGCCTCCCTGGCCACGTGGCCGCCCGCGACGTCCACGTACACCGGGCTGGTGTGCGCGTACGCCCCCGACCGGTGCACGGTGCGCGGGTGGGGCCCGCCCGAGGCCACCGCGACCACGTACGTCGGCTCGCCCGCCGTCATCGACGCGACCAGCCGCCCCGGCGGCCCCTGCGCCAGGACGCCGTCGGCGGTGCGGATCTCCAGCGACTCGACCTCGGGCCCGATCGAGGAGACCACGATCTCGACCCGCTGCCCCGGCGCGAGCTCCAGCGTGTCGCCCGGCCCGTGCCCGTTCACGGTCAGCTCCAGCCACGGTCCGGTGGTGGCGAACGTGCGGCCGAGCAGGATCGCCTCGGCGTAGGACTCGGCGGTGAGCGGGCCCGCGACGTTCGCGTACACCCGCTCCCACCCCGGCGGGCTGGACGCGGTGCCGCGGCGGCAGAAGGACAGCACGGCGTCGGTGCCCGCGGTGACCGTGAGCCTGTTGCCCGCGCCGATCAGGCGGCGGTAGACGGTGGCGGTGGCCGCGAGCGAGGAGTGGTTGAGCACGTCGAGCGTGTCGATCAGGCCGAGCGCGGCGTCCGCGACGATCTCCCTGGCCGCGCAGTTGCGGCCGGTGTTGAGGATCACGTCCGGCGGGTCGTCGTCGGAGAACGCCGTGTGGAACGGGTGCCCGTACCCCGTCACCCCGCCGAGCCGGCGCAGCTCCTCCAGCGCGACCGCGTTGGGCGGCCAGTCGACCGTGCCCTCGAACCCCGCGTGGTAGCGGCTCGGCGGCTCCCGCAGGCCGAAGGCGGTCAGGTGGCCGACGACGTCGTTGCGGTACTCGACGCCGAGCCTGGCCAGGTGCCTGTCGTCGGACCAGGGCAGATCCTTGCCCACCCAGTGCTCCAGCGCCTCGACGTCATAGACGCGCCCGCTCGCGACGTTGCCCGCCACGAGGTTGAGCACGTGCAGGTCCTCGCCGTGCTGCGCCGCCGCGGCCAGCTCGGGCGCGGCGGGCTCCTCGCCCATCCAGTTGAGGTGCACGTGCAGGTCGCCGCCGTACCAGCCGCGGGCCGCCGCGTCGTACAGGCGCTCGGGGGCCAGCTCGACCAGCGTCTCCGCGCCCGCCTCGGGGGTGATCACGACCTCGGACGCGGTGTACTCCATGCCCCTGGCCACCGCCACCGTGACCGGCTCGGCGGGCACCGCGAGCACGAGGTCGTCGCCGTGGAAGAACGGCCTGCGGTGGACGTCCACCTTGGGCGGGGCGCCCTCGGGGTACCAGCCCTGCCCGTCGGCTCCCGTCACGCTCCACCGGCACGGGAACCCCGCCCGCACCCTGATCGTGGCCGCCTCCGCCCGCCTGCGCAGCGGCGACAGGTCCACGGACTCCCCGTTCACGCTGACGTCCCGCTCCAGGCCGGCCACCCGGGCGCCATGGGGAGGCACCTCGTACGGCGTGCCGTCCACGACGACCGTGACCGGTTCGTCCACGCTGGAGTCGAGGAGCAGCGACGTACGGAAGGGCCGGTCGTCCAGCACCACCCGGGTGACGGCCTCCAGCGCGAACCCCTCGGGGGTCAGGCGCAGCGCGGCCAGGTTGTCCGGCACGTCGCCCGCCAGCGCGTCCCGCACCGCCCGCTCCGGGTCCACCTCGTCGAGATGATCCTCGGCCTCCTCCGGGGAATATCGCCCGGCGAGCTGGCGCAGCCCTGCGCCCCAGTAGTTGTGGCGGCGGTCGAGGAAGACGGTGGCCCAGGCCTGGACGACGTACGGGATGGGCGGCTCACCCCAGCACGGGCCGTGCGCGTCCCGCAGCTCACGGTAGTCGGCCAGCGCGCGGGCCACGGGGGCGGGCAGCAGCGGATCGTCACACATCGGGCACTCCCTGAATAGGACGCCTCGTCATCGTGACACGAATCGCCGTCTGAGGGCAGGGGGACGCCATGACGCACATCATCGATCGCGAAGCCGTGCGGGACCTGGTCGCCAACCGGCGGGCCCAGCTCGTGGAGGTGCTGCCGGAGAAGGAATACGCGTGGGCGCACCTGCCCGGGGCCGTGCACCTGCCGCTCGCCGCGATGCGCACGTCCGCCGGTGAGCTGGATCCGGGGCGGCCGGTCGTCGTCTACTGCCACGACTGGCTCTGCGACCTGAGCCCGCGGGCCGCCCACCGGCTCGACCACCTCGGGTTCGAGCACGTGTACGACTACCGGCAGGGCAAGATGGACTGGCTCTCCGCGGACCTGCCCTACGAGGGCACGGCCACGCTGGTGTCGCGGTACCTGCGCCGCGACCCCGTGAGGGCCGCCCTCGGCGACCCCCTGGACGAGATCACCGAGCGCATCATCGCCGACCCGGCCGGGCTGGCGGTCGTCGTGGACGACGACGACGTGGTCCAGGGCGTCATCGGCTCGCGCGAGCTCAAGGGCGCCGATCTGAACGGCGTCGCCGAGCGGGCCATGCGGGTCGGCGTGACCGCCGTACGGCCGAGCGAGGAGCTCGAACCGCTGGTCCGGCGCATGGACCGGGCCAAGGTGGACCACGTCGTCGTCACCCGGGTGGACGGGACGCTGGTGGGCCTGTTCGGGCTGGGCGACGTGCGCCCGCCCGAGACCGGACCCGATTTCGGCTGAGCCCTGTCAGGCCCGCCGACCCAGCCGGAACATCGGCTGCCCCGGCGCGCCCGGCTGCGCGTCGAGCGCCTTGTCGTCGAGGATCTCGACCACGTCCTCGGCGACGAAGACGCGGACGTTCTCCTTCTCGACGACCTGGTCACTCGCCTCCGGTGTACTCGTCAGCGAGAGCTCCAGCGTTCCCGCCTCGTCGGGCTTCGGGGAGATGCGCAGGCCCGCGTCGGCGGGCACGTCCTCTCCGACCATCAGATCGCGGATCGCCTCGACGGCGTTGTCAGTCAAGGTCAGCACGGCTAGCTCCTTCGCAGTCGCCAACCCTCCGCCTCCCCAGCGACCTCCACCCCAAACCCGGCATGTCACGACACGCCCCGGGTAGCGGGCGGGCATGGGCAAGACCGAGAAAGCCGTCGTGGACGTGCTGCTCGACCGATACGGCCGGACGTTCGCCCGCGAGGCCGGCATCAAACTCGCCGACCAGCCGAAGCCCCTCTACCAGCTGCTCGTCCTGGCCACGCTGCTCAGCGCGCGCATCTCGGCCGAGGTCGCCGTCGCGGGCGCCAGAGAGCTGTTCGAAGCCGGGTACGGCACGCCGAAGGCCATGCGGGAGGCGAGCTGGCAGGACCGGGTGGACGCGCTGGACCGCGGCCACTACGTCCGCTACGACGAACGCACCTCGACGATGCTGGGCAAGGGCGCCGAACTGCTCCTCGATCGCTGGAAGGGCGATCTGCGCCGCCTGCGCGAGGAGGCCGGCGGCGACGACCGCAGGATCGCGGCGCTGCTGACGGAGTTCCCGGGCATCGGCCCGACGGGGGCCGACATCTTCCTGCGCGAGGTCCAGGCCGTGTGGCCCCAGGTCGCGCCGCACCTGGACCAGCGGGTGCTGGAGGGTGCGGGCAAGCTCGGGCTGCCCCGCCAGGCGCGCCCGCTGGCCGCGCTGGCCCACTCCGGCGACGAGCTGGCCCGGCTTTCGGCGGCGCTCGTCCGCGCCTCCCGCAGCAGGAAGACGGTGGACGAGGTGATCTCAGCCGCCCGCTGACCGTGGCTGCCATGGATGAAGGCGATCACTCTGTTAGGTTCGGCTCATGGGTGAGTTTGTGAGCGTCGAGGTGGCCGACCAGATCGCCACGATCCGTCTTGACCGTCCGAAGATGAACGCCCTCAACATGCAGGTCCAGCGGGAGATCGTCGAGGCGGCCCGCGAGGTGGACGCCGACCCGCAGGTGCAGGCCGTGATCGTCTACGGCGGTGAGAAGGTCTTCGCCGCGGGCGTGGACATCAAGGAAATGGCCGACATGTCCTACGCCGACATGGCCGCCCACTCCCGTACGCTCCAGGCCTGCTTCACCGAGGTCGCGCGGATCGGCAAGCCGGTCATCGCCGCCGTCACCGGCTACGCGCTGGGCGGCGGCTGCGAGCTCGCCCTCTGCGCCGACTTCAGGGTCGCGGGGGAGTCGGCCAAGCTGGGCCAGCCGGAGATCCTGCTCGGCCTCATCCCCGGCGCGGGCGGCACCCAGCGCCTGCCCCGCCTGATCGGCCCGGCGCGGGCGAAGGACCTGATCTTCACGGGCCGCCACGTGCCCGCCGCCGAGGCCCTCGACCTGGGCCTGGTGGACCGGGTGGTGCCTGACGAGCAGGTCTACACGGCCGCCCTGGAGTGGGCGGCCACGTTCGTCGGCGGTCCTTCGGTCGCGCTCCGCGCCGCCAAGCAAGCGGTCGATCAAGGTCTGGAGGCCGACCTCGACACGGGGCTCGAGATCGAGCGTCTGCAGTTCTCCGGACTGTTCGCCACGGACGACGCCAAGATCGGCATGCGGGCCTTCTCGGAGAAGGCCAAGCCCAAGTTCACTGGTCGCTGAAAAGGGAAAGTCGACCCATTCGAACGGCTCGTCCTATCGGGCGCGGGTTTGCCAGTATGGTGGCGTTTCATGATGCGCGTCCTGGTCCCTGCGCGGCTCCGGAAGGCCGTGCGTACGTGGTTCGACTCCCGCTACATCTCCATTTCCGACCACCGTCAGGACATCAGGGACGCGCTCTGGGAGGTCCAGACGGTCCGGCGGGAGATGGCCACCCTCCAGAGCGAGGTGGAGCGGCTCAGGAACGCCCGCCCGACCGGTGGCTCCGGGATCAGCAGAGCCGACAAGGCGAAGCTCGACGACACCCACCGGCTCGCCCAGGAGACGGCGAAGGCGCTGGACGGCGTGCTCCAGAACGAGGTCCTGGTCTGGCAGGCCATCGACGACCTCCGCTCCGGAAGCGCTTCCGGGCAACCGGGGGAGCAGCCGTGCGCGTGACCTGGACCGGCACGAGCCTGACCTTCCGCCTCGACGCGGAGGACGAGATCACGGGCAAGGCCTCCGACGAGCACCCCATCAAGCTGGCCATCAACTCCTGCTCCATCGGCGGCGTCCCCGGCGACGCCCACCCGGACCTCTTCGCCGTCGCCGCCTGGACGGTCGTGGCGCCGTGGACGAGGAAACGCATCTCCTTCGACCGCGCCATCTCGGCCGACCTCGCCGACGCCCTGCACTCCGGGTGGGGCGTCGAGGCCGGTCCGGTGGGGGCCGAGCCGCGCCGCCCCGGGGCCCGGCTCGCGATCTCGTACAGCGGCGGCGCGGACTCCGTGGCGGCGGCCACCGTCTACCCGCAGGCGCCGTTCGTGCATTTCCGCCGGGTGCCGCACCCGCGCGTCCCCAACCGCTGGTCCCACTACCGGTCGGACGTCCTGGCCAAGCTCGCCGCCAAGACCGGGCGCGAGCTGAACACGGTCACCTCCGACCTGGAGTTCACCCTGGCCGAGCCGCGTCCCGGCTACCCGGAGCACCACGCGGTCGCGGCCGGCGCGCTGCTGCTCGCCGACCAGCTGGACCTCGGCGGGCTGGGTTTCGGCTACGAGCTCGGCTCGCGCTGGCTCGGCGGGGGCCGTTACCTGTGGCGCTACACGCCCGACAACCCCATGTGGTCGCCGCACGGCAGGTGGGGCCGGCTGTTCGCCGCCGCCGGCATGCACATCGTGCTCCCCGTCGGCGGGGTGAGCGAGGCGACCACGATGCGCCTGGCGCTGGGGTCCGACCTCAAGGACTACGTGCGCTGGTGCCTGCGCGGCACCGACGGCCCGTGCCGTACCTGCGGGAAGTGCCTCTACAAGGAGCTCATCCAGGCGGCCGTCGAGCGCCGCCCCCTCGACACCCCCATCACCGCCGACCGCCCCGTCGCGCAGAAGTACCTCAAGAAGCCGCCGTACGGGGGACAGGAGATGATCGAGTACGGGTTCGCCCGCGTCCCCGGCATCGAGAACACGCTCTTCGCCAAGGCGCTCGACTACTTCGACGTCTCGGAGGAGTCGACGGCCTGGCTGGACCGCTGCTACCCGCGGGCCCTGGCCGAGATCCCGGACCGGTGGCGCGAGGAGGCCACGGCGTTCGTCGAGAAGCACGTGGGGCTCATGACGGAGGACGAGGTCCGGCGGGTGGAGACATGGGGCGCTTGATGAGGAGTGGGAACGCGTGAAGGTTTATCTGTCCGTCGACATGGAGGGCGTCACGGGGCTGACCGACCCCGAGGAGATGCACGCCGGCAAACGTGGGTACGAGCGCGGCTGCGAGCTGATGACGGCCGACGCGAACGCCGCCATCGAGGGGGCCTTCGACGCCGGGGCGGCCGGTGTCCTGGTCAACGACGCCCACGGCTCCACCAAGAACCTCCGGATCGACCTGCTCGACCCGCGCGCCAGCCTCATCCGCGGCCCGGGCAAGGCGCAGCGGATGGCCCAGGGGCTCGACGGCTCGTTCCAGGCGGCGTGCTTCGTCGGCTACCACGCCCGCGCGGGCGTGCCGCACGGCGTGCTCAACCACACCTGGATGGGCAAGGAGATCCAGAACGTCTACCTGAACGGCGAGCTGTGCGGCGAGACCAGGCTCGTGGCGGCGTGCGCCGGGTTCCACGGGGTGCCGGTCGTGCTGGTGGCCGGGGACGAGGCCGTCGGGGAAGAGGCGCGCGAGCTGCTCGGCGACGTCGAGACGGTCGCGGTGAAGAAGGGGATCGACAAGTTCTCCGCCGAGTTGCTGCCGCCGAGCGTCGCCCAGGCAAGGATCCGTGAGGCGACGGCTCGTGCGCTCAACCGGTTGAGCGACTTCACGCCTTATGCGGTGGCTGCGCCGTACACGCTCGGGGTGGAGTGGAACTCCACCGCCATCGCTGCGGCCGTGGCGCTGATCCCGGGCGTGAAGTCGGTGGGGCCGCGGCACATCGAGTTCACGACGGACGACTTCGCCCAGGTCATGGCCCTGTTCGGCATCTTCGCCACCATCGGCGGCCAGATCGCCTGCGGCAGCGGCCCGTACGGCTGACCCCGGGCGTATGGTGCGGAGCGGTTCTGTGGAGCGCGGAGGGGAGACGGCGGCGTGGAGGGTGCGGCGCTGACCCGGCGGGGGTTGCTCGTCGGGATCGGGGCGGTGGGCGGCGCGGGCGCCATGTACGCCGCCATGGGCGCCCTCGGACTGGCGCCGTCCGAGCAGGACAAGCAGTTCGCCGCCCCCAGGCCGGGCGACTTCAGCCTGAGCGGCAAGGGGGCGGCGAAGGTCGTGATCCTCGGCGCCGGGGTGGCGGGGCTGACGGCCGCGTACGAGCTGGGCAAGGCCGGGTACGACTGCACGCTCCTCGAGGCCAGGGAGAAGCCGGGCGGGCGGAACCTCACGTTGCGCGGCGGCGACCGGCTGGCCGAGCTGAACGGGCCCGCCCAGGACGTGAAGTTCGGCGAGGGCGTCTACTTCAACGCCGGCCCCGGCCGGATCGCCCCCTGGATGGTGACCCTCGACTACTGCCGTGAGCTGGGCGTCCCCATCGAGACCTTCGTCAACAACAATGCCGCCGCCTACGTGCACACCAACAGCCGGACGGTGCGGGCGCGCACGGCCCGAGCCGACATGTATGGCTATATCGCTGAATTACTGGCTAAAGCGACAAATGTCGGTGCGCTGGACAAAACCGTCAGCAAGGCCGACCAGGAGACGCTGCTCGACTTCCTCCGGAGATTCGGCGACCTGGGCCCGAAGCACGAATACGAAGGGTCCATGCGCCGCGGTTTCACGAAATATCCGGCAATAGACATCGGCACTCCTCTCGACGCCCCGGGCACCCTCCACCAGGTCCTCGCCGCCGGCACCGGCCGGGCCATCACCAACGACTTCGGCTACGAACAGGCCACCCCCATGTTCCAGCCCGTCGGCGGCATGGACGCCATCGTCACCAAGCTGACGGAGGCGGTCGGCCGCGACCGGATCAGGACCGGCGCCAAGGTCACCAAGATCACCAGCCTGGCGGACGGCGTCGAGGTCGCCTGGGAGGGCGGCGGCATCAAGGCCGACTACTGCATCGCCGCCCTGCCGCCCCACATCCTCGCCAAGATCCCGCACAACCTCGGCGCCCAGGTCACCACCGCGCTCAGCACCCCGGTCCCGGTCGCCGCCGGCAAGATCGGTTTGGAGTACGGCCGGCGCTGGTGGGAGCTGGAGGACCGCATCTACGGCGGCGTGACCGAGACCGACCTGGACATCACCCACATCTGGTACCCGTCCCACGGCTACCACTCCGAGCGCGGCCTCCTCGTCGGCTACTACAACACCGAGCGGAACGCCGAGCTGTACGCAGCCCTCACCCCCGAGGACAGAAGGCGCAGAGCGCTCACCCAGGGCAAGAAGATCCACGGCGACAAATACCGCCAGAACCTCCTGTCCAGCGTCTCCATCGCCTGGGACCGCCAGCCGCACATCCAGGGAGGCTGGGTGCGCTGGCCCGACTTTGATTCGTCCTTCACTTTTCTGCAACGCCCCGCCGGAAGGGTTTACTTCGCGGGCGACTGGCTCACCCATCTGATCGCATGGCAGGCGGGGGCCATGGAGTCCGCCCGCAGCGCCGTCACCCAGCTGCACCAGCGAGTGCTGCAGTCCGCCTGACGCCGCACGCCACCCCCGCGGCCACCGTAGGCTCCTGGGAGAAGCGATCTGCGGAGATAAAATCGAGGAGATGGGGATGGCGTTGCACTGGGTGCCCGCCAACGACCGGACCGACCTGCTGGCCGACCCGGTCGCGCTCGCCGTGCCGGAGCTGGAGGGCGTCGAAGTGGCCGAGATCGATCCTGAGCTGGCCGACACGGCGGCGTTCTGCGAGCGGTATGGCGTGACGCTCGACGAGTCGGCCAACTGCGTGGTCGTCGCGGCCAAGCGCGGCGGCGAGACGCGCTACGTGGCCTGCATGGTGCTCGCGACGATGCGCGTGGACGTCAACGGAGTCGTCCGCCGCCACCTCGACGCCCGGAAGGCGAGCTTCGCGCCGATGGCCGACGCGGTCGAGCTGACCGGGATGGAGTACGGCGGCATCACCCCGCTGGGCCTGCCCGCAGACTGGCCCATCCTGGTGGACACGCACGTCGCGGAGCATCCCAGAGTGGTGATCGGGAGCGGCGTGCGCAGGTCGAAACTGGCCGTGTCCGGTGCCGCGCTGGCCGGGCTGAAAAGCGCCGAGGTTCTGCCGCTGGCCGGTTGAGGGGAAACTGAAGCCGATTCGAGACCGTTGGATGGGAAACCGATGGCCCCTTTCTGGACGTTGTACGAGTGGGAATGTGGCCTCATGGTTCATCTCGTGGGCGGGGATTAAGCCGGTATGGTGCTTCATGCCATGAACGATGACCGACTAGGCCCTTACCGGCTGCTCAGGCGGCTCGGTGAAGGCGGGATGGGCGTTGTCCACCTCGCTGTCGACCCCCAGGGGCGGCAGGTGGCGGTCAAGGTCCTGCGCGGAGAGGTCGCCGGCGACGAGGTCGCCAGGCGGCGGCTTTCGCGCGAGGTCGAGACGATGCGGCGCGTGCGGAGCAAGTACATCGCCGAGGTGCTCGACGCCGATGTCACCGGTCATCGCCCGTACATCGTCACCCAGTACGTCCCGGGCCGTCCCCTCGACGAGATCGTGAAGGACGACGGGCCCCTCGACCTGCCCTCGCTGGTCAAGATCGCGCACGGGGTGGCCGCCGCGCTGGCCTCCGTGCACTCGGTGGGCGTGATCCACCGCGACCTCAAGCCCGGAAACGTGCTGATCCTCGACGGCGAGCCCGTCCTGATCGACTTCGGCATCGCCCAGGCGGTCGACGCGACGCGGCTGACGCAGACCGGCATGTTCATCGGCACGCCCGGCTACCTCGCGCCCGAGATCATCGAGGGCCAGGAGGCGGGGCCGGAGGTCGACGTGCACGCGTGGGCGGGCACGCTGCTGTTCGCCTCCACCGGCCTGCCGCCCTTCGGCAAGGGCACGCTGGAGATGATCTTCTACAACATCACCGCGGGCAAGGCCGACGTGAGCGCCGCTCCGGCGACGTTGCAGCCGCTGCTGAAGGCCGCGTTCCAGCGCAATCCGAACAAGCGCCCCAAGGCGGCCGACCTGGCCGAGCAGACCGCCCGGATGCTCCAGAAGGCGCCGAGCAACTCGCCCGACGAGATCTCGACCGTTCCCCGGCCGACCGAGGCCCCGCCGGCGCAGGACAAGCCGTCGTACGACATCTCCACGCCGCCGGTGACGCCCAAGCGCCTGCTGGAGTCCCAGGAGCAGCCCACCGCGCCGCCGCAGGACCAGCAGTACGTCTCGCTCCTGCCCAACCAGCCGGACCCGTGGCCGACCCGCCGGGTGACGCCGGAGGAGCTGCGGCGCATCCAGCGCGAGAGCGGCCTGACCCCGCCGCCCTGGCAGCCGCAGCAGCCCGTCAACAACCACGGCCTCGTGGCCCCGCCGGGTGAGGGCGACGTGCCCACCCGACGGGTTCGCCCCGACTCGGCCGACTACGGGCGGATCCACACGCCGGTCCCGAACGCCCAGGCGCCCCATGCCCAGGTGCCGAGCGCGGGTCCCGACGTGCCCGACTACGCCCGGCCCGGGCCGAGCCCGCTCCAGCCGCCCCCGTACATCCCGCCGCAGTACCCGCAGCCCGACCCGAGCACCAAGCGGGAGCCGTACATCCCGTCGGTCGCGCCGGGCAAGATGCTGCAGCGGTCGAGGGCCTACGGTGTGGCCGGCGCGATGCTGCTCGTCGTGATGATCGTGGCGGCCGTGATCGCGCCCGTGCTGGTCGCGGTCGTGGCGATCCCGGCCGCGATCCTGCTGCGCGCGGCCGACCTGGCCCAGCCCCAGCTGACCTCCCGCAGGGCCGCGGGGGCCGCGGCGCTCGACGTGGTCAGGGTGTTCGCCTTCCCTCAGGCGCTGGCCAAGTCGGTGGGCATCACGCTGGCACTCATGCTGTACGCGCTCATCCTGGGCCTTCCGGTGACGCTCCTGCTCACCGTGGTGGCCAGGATGGACCCGTCCAACGCCCTGGCCTGGGGCGCCGCGGTCGCGTTGTGGACCGTCTGCGCGGGCCCGGGAGTGGAGGGTCCTGGCAAACAAATGCGCAGAACGCTCTCATCGCTCGTACCCTCGAGGACAGCGGCGATGGTGATGGCGGGGGCTCTCGCGGCGGCCGCCGCGCTCTCGCTGATCCTCGCCGCCGGCACGTTCGGGGACAAGCCAAGGGGGGCCGTATGGACTCCGCTGAACGTCAATCCAGTGGTCAGACAGCTAGACGGGCTAAGGGGGAATCCCGGGGGATGACGCGGGGAAGGTGGCGATGAGCACCCAAGCACCAGAACGCCTGGGCCCGTACCGGCTGGTCAGGAAGATCGGCGAAGGTGGCATGGGGGTCGTCCACCTCGGTCTCGACGGCGAGGGCCGCGAAGTCGCCATCAAGGTCCTCCACCCGCACGTGGCCGCCGACCTCAAGGCGCGCGACCGGCTGACCCGCGAGGTCGAGACCATGCGCCGGGTGCGCAGCCCGCACGTCGCCGAGGTGATCGACGCCGAGCTCGTGGGCGGCCAGCCGTACGTCGTGACCCGCTTCGCCCCCGGCCGCACGCTGGAGGACACCGTCCTGGCCGACGGCCCGCTGGAGGCGCGCGAGGTCATCAGGCTCACCCAGGGCCTCTGCCAGGCGCTGGTGGCCATCCACACGGCCGACGTGATCCACCGCGACTTCAAGCCGTCCAACGTCATGCTGGTCAACGGCGAGCCGCTGGTCATCGACTTCGGCATCGCCCACCTGGTCAACGCGACCAGGCTGACCCAGACGGGCATGTTCGTCGGCACGCCGGGCTATCTGGCGCCCGAGATCATCCGTGACTCCGAGATCACCCAGGCGGCCGACGTGCACGCGCTGGCCTCGACGGTGTTCTTCGCCGCGACGGGGGCGCCGCCGTTCGGCACGGGAACGTTCGAGGCGGTCTGCTTCAACATCATGGAAGGGCGGGCGCAGATCGACAAGGCGCCCGCGTGGCTGCGCGGCTGGCTCGGCAGGGCGCTGCAGGTCGACCCCGCGTCCCGGCCCAGCGCGCACGAGCTGCTGCGGATGGCCAGGGCGCTCGACCCGGCCGTGACCACCTTCAACGAGACGTCCTTCGACGGGCCGACCGGCACCAAGCGCATGGGCGGCGGCACGCGGACCATGGACACGTTCTCCGACCTGCTGCCGCCGGTCGAGTACGGCAAGACCGCGCCGCCCCCGCAGCGGGAGGAGCGGCCGCCCACGCGCCGGGAGGAACGGCCGCCACCGCGCCGGGAGGAGCGGCCGTACCGGGAGGAGCGGCCGCCGCCGTACGTGCCCGCGCCGGCCGCGGCCAGGCCGATGGCCCGCACCGACCAGCGGGTCGCGGGCTACCCGGCGCCGCCGCCCACCTCGCCGTCGCAGGTCAGGCCCTACACGCCGCCGCCCCAGTACACCCCGCCGTCCGAGCGGAAGAGATACCTGTTCGGCAGCCAGGTCGTGGGCCTGCTCCTGCTGGTCACGCTGGTGGCGCTGACCGTCATGATGCCGGTCATGGTCGGCGCGATCGCCGTCGCGCTCGCGCTGGTGCTGCGGCTCGGCGAATACCTCTTCGGTGACCTGGTCAAGCGGCGCCAGATGCGCGGCAGCAGCTCGGCCGACCCGCTGCTGGCGGTCGTCGGCACGCCCTGGGCACTGGTCAAGTCCGCGCTCGTGACGGCCGTGCACGTGCCGCTGGCGCTGCTGTTCGGCCTGTGCGTCTGGGGCCTGCTCCGCTGGGTGGGCGGGATGAGCGTCAACGAGGCGGCCTCGTTCGCGGCGGGCGCCTTCGCGGCCGGACTGTTCGTGCTGCCGGGCGGCGGCGCGCCGCGCCAGGCCGTCACCCGCACGCTCACCGGCGTGCTGCGCAGCCCCGGCGCGGCGCTGGTCGCGGTCGTGCTGGTGGGCACGGCGGCGCTGTTCGCGGTGATGTTCGCGCTGGGACAGGACGCGTCGTGGTACCCGTGGCGGGCACCGAAGACGGTCATCGACGAGCTGGCGAACAACGCCCAGCAGAGCACGATCGGCCTGATCACCGGGCTGATCGACAGCCTGCTCAGCGACCTCGGGCTGGGGTTCCTGACTCCCTGGTCCTGAGTGTCCCCATCGGCTCTCGGGGGGAGAGATGAGGTATGAGCGAGCACCTCGGCCCATATGAGCTTCTTTCCAAGCTCGGGGCGGGCGGGTTCGGCGAGGTACATCTCGCCCTCGACGCCGAGGGACGTACGGTCGCGGTCAAGGTGCTCCATCCCCACGTCATCGCCGACGGCGGGGCGCTGGCCCGGCTGGCGCGCGAGGTGGAGACCATGCGGCGGGTCGGCGGGTCGCACGTGGCGGAGGTGCTCGACGCCTCGCTGGAGGGTGCCCGGCCCTACCTCGTGACCCGCTACGTCCAGGGCCGCCCGCTCAGTGCCACGCCCGTGCCCGTGGCCGACCTGCGCAGGCTGGCCTCCGGGCTGGCCGACGCGCTGCTCGCCATGCACGAGTCCGGCGTGGTGCACCGCGATCTCAAACCGGCCAACGTGATGATGGCCGAGGGTGAGCCCGTCGTCATCGACTTCGGCATCGCCAGCGCGCTCGACTCGCTGTCGGTCACGGCCTCCGGCGCCGTGGTCGGCACGCCCGGCTACCTGGCCCCCGAGGTGCTGGAGGGCAAGAGCGCGGGCATGGAGGCCGACGTGTTCTCCTTCGGGGCGACGCTGGCGTACGCGGCGACGGGGCGGCAGCCGTACGGGCAGGGGCCCGCCTCCGCGGTGGCCTACCGGGTCGTGCACCATTCGCCCGACCTGGAGGGCGTCCCCGAGTGGCTGGCGCCGCTGTTACGCGAGTGCCTGTCCACCGACCCTGCCGCGCGGCCGACGGCCGCGCAGCTCTGCGCCAGGCTGGGGGTCGAGCCGGTCTCCCACGTACGGCACGTGCCGCCCCAGGCGGCGAGCGCCGCCGACGACCTGGCCACGAGGGAGTGGCGGCTGGGCAGGGGACGTCCGCGCAGGTCGGTGGAGGAGTCCAGGGCCAGGCACCGGGAGAAGGTGCGCAGGCGCTGGCTGATCGGTTCGGGACTGTTCGTGTCGCTGCTGGCCGCCGCCGCCCGAGAGCCGCTGCCCGAGGTGGCGCTGTTCCTGCTGGCGGCGTACGCGCTGGCCGTGGTGGCCGACGCCGGGGTGGCGCTGTTCTCGAAAAGCCTGTTCCGGCGCAGCCGCATGATCACGGATCTGGTCAGCGTGGCGGGGGCCGTGGGACTGTGTTTCGGGCTGGCGACGGTGTTCAGCCCGTTCACGCTGGCGCTGTTTGCGGGTACGGCACTGGTGGTGGGGGTCGTGTTCCTGCTGTCGGCCTAGACCGAACAAAGTTCTGTATAGTGGGTGGCTGCGGGTTTGCAGTTAAGCTACTCACGGGTAACATAACTGGCGAAAGCTTGGGCAGACCCTCTGTCAGTGGCCCGGTGGGCACCTGGCAGTCTGGACAGCATTGCATTCGGCGCCCGCCGCAACGAGGCGGTGGCGCACGCGAACACGGGAGGTCGGCCACCGGCCATGAACATCGTCGTCTGCGTGAAGCAGGTCCCCGACACTGCGACCGAGCGCAAGCTGCGGTCCGATGACAAGACGCTCGACCGCGACGCCGTCGACGGCGTGGTCAACGAGCTTGACGAGTACGCGGTCGAGGAGGCGCTGCGGCTCAAGGAGGCCCACGGTGGTGAGGTGACCGTGCTCACCATGGGCCCCGGCAAGGCCACCGAGACCATCCGCAAGGCGCTGGCCATGGGCGCCGACAAGGCCGTCCACCTCAGCGACGACGCGCTGCACGGCTCCGACGCGCTGTCCACCTCGTACGCGATGGCGCAGGTGCTCAAGAAGATCGGGTTCGACCTGGTCATCCTGGGCTCCGAGTCCACCGACGCGCGCACCGGCGTGCTGGCCGCGATGCTGGCCGAGCGCCTCGGCACCCCGCAGCTCACGCTGGCCAACAAGGTCGACGTCGAAGGCTCCTCGATCGCCGTCCAGCGCATCACCGACTACGGCTTCGACAAGGTCGAGGCCACGCTGCCGGCCGTCGTCTCCGTGGTCGAGAAGATCAACGAGCCGCGCTACCCGTCGTTCAAGGGCATCATGGCCGCCAAGAAGAAGCCGGTCGAGACGCTGGCCATCGGCGACGCCTCCATCGACGCCGCCCAGGTGGGCCTGGCCGCCGCGTGGTCCTCGGTCGTCGACTTCGCCGCCGCCCCGCCGCGCGCGGCCGGCACGATCGTCAAGGACGAGGGCGACGGTGGCGCGAAGGCCGCCGACTACCTCGCGTCCAAGAAGTTCATCTGAGAACGGGAGTTTTGCTGATATGTCGGAGATTCTCGTTCTCGTCGAGCAGGTCGAAGGCGAGGTCAAGAAGGTCACGCTGGAGCTGCTGACCCTGGCCCGCTCGCTCGGCACCCCCTCCGCCGTCTGGGCGGGCCCCGGCCTCACCGCCGAGGCCAAGGCCAGGCTCGCCGAGTACGGCGCTGACAAGATCTACGTCGCCGCGTCGAGCGACATCGTCGACTACGTGGTCGCGCCCAAGGCCGAGCTGCTCGCCCAGCTCGTCGCCGCCACGTCCCCGGCCGCCGTGCTCGTGGCCGCCACGTCCGAGGGCAAGGAGGTCGCCGGCCGCCTGGCCGTCAAGACCGACTCCGGCGTCATCACCGACGCCGTGGGCCTGGGCGAGGGCTTCGTCGCCGACCAGTCCATCTTCGGCGGCGGCATCAACGTGCAGTCCAAGGTGAGCAAGGGCACGCCGATCGTCGCCGTACGCCCCAACTCGACCGCCCCCGAGGCCGCCCCCGCCGCCGGCGCCGAGGAGGAGGTGTCGGTCACCCTGTCCGACGCCGCCAAGGCGGCCCGCATCGTCGAGCGGGTCAAGCAGGAGAAGGGTGCCCGGCCGGAGCTGACCGAGGCCGCGATCGTGGTCTCGGGCGGGCGCGGCGTCGGCTCCGCCGACAACTTCTCGATCATCGAGGGCCTGGCCGACTCGCTCGGCGCTGCCGTCGGCGCCTCCCGCGCCGCCACGGACGCCGGCTGGTACCCGCACCAGTTCCAGGTGGGGCAGACGGGCAAGACGGTATCGCCGCAGCTGTACATCGCGGCGGGCATCTCGGGCGCCATCCAGCACCGGGCCGGCATGCAGACGGCCAAGACGATCGTCGCGATCAACAAGGACCCGGAGGCCCCGATCTTCGAGCTGGCCGACTACGGCGTGGTGGGCGACCTCCACCAGGTCGTGCCGCAGCTCACCGAGGAGATCAACAAGCGCAAGTAGCCGCAGGGGGAAGGCACGGTCTTCGCGCTATAGCGCTCAGGCTGTGACTTTGGGGGGCGCAGCCCCCCAAGCCCTTGGCTTCAAGGCGCGGTCCTCGCGGTGGGGGCGCTTCGCGCATGGGGCTCTGTGACATTGGGGCGCCCCCCAAAGCCGCTTCGCCGATCCGTCAGCCCATCCATGACGCTTGGATCGCTGCCACAGCCATTGCACACCAGGTTTCTTCGTCACGGCGGCTGGACGGTGCTCGGCGCGACCGCGGTGCCCTTCGGGCTGCTGGCCTTCCTCTGGGTGGTTGCCTGGGCGGGCCGGCGAGGCGGTAGCACGCGACGTCGCCGAGCCCTGATCGGGGAGGTCACGCATCCTCCGGCAGCGGTTCGCCGGTCTCCAGCAGCGACTTCAGGCTCGCCACCACGTTCGGCCAGCCGTGGCTGACCATCTCGGCCAGGCTCGATCCGGGCTCGAAGCCGTCGTGCATGACGGTGAGCTTCACGACCTGCGCGGCGGCCTCCTCAATGGTGAAGGTGACCTTCGAGCGGGCCTCGCCGGACAGCCGGGCGAGCAACTCCTCGTCCCAGCCGAAGCGCTTGGCGAGCTCCGGGGTGATGGCGTGCCAGGTGTACGAGAGCCGGCTGTAGGGTTCGGCCTCCAGCACGACCTGCTCCGGGTCGCTGATCAGCACGCCGTGGTTGTCCCAGGTCATCGGCGAGCCGACGGACCAGTCCGTGGTGAACTCCGTGGCCCAGTATCGGCGGGTGAAGGCGGGCTCGGTCAGCGCCTGCCAGAGCTTCTGCGGGGTGGTGCGGATGTAGGTGGTGTAGACGAAGGTTGGGGCGTCCATCGGGGTCTCCTCCAGGGCGAGTTTCAGGTCCGCCAGGGCTTGGACCCTGGCCTGGTCGTAGCGGCTGATCCACCGGTGGGCGATCTCGTGCACGGGCGCGGCGTTGAGGTAATGCAGCTTCTCCCGGCCCCGCCGCACGGTGGCGACGAGCCCGGCCTCCTCCAACACCGCGAGGTGCTTGCTGACGGACTGTCTGGCCATGTCGAGTCCGGCGCACAGCTCGCGCAGCGTCTGCCCGTTGCGGGCGTTGAGCGAGTCGAGCAGCGCGCGCCGGCTCGGATCGGCCAGCGCCTTGAACACCTCGTCCATGTCCGCCCTCGTACCTGGGTTGCCGCTTGTCGATATGCAGCCTTTCGGCTGCCTTTAATTTAGGCAGCCAGATGGCTGCCTGTCAAGACGCGCGACTAGCGGGAGCTGATCATCCTCGGGACGGCGGTCATGTGGGACGGAATGCTCTAGATCATCGAATGTCGCCACCTTTGGGAGGTCGACAGTCCAGGCCGAGACCGGGAGACGTCTCGCACGGAGAAGTCAGTTCCGCCATTTCCGTAACTTTAAGTGCTGGACATGTGACAATAAGTGTCATGCCGTCCCCCCGACATGACGCCCTCGTTCAGATGTTCACTGACCGTCCCCAGCTGGCGGTGGAGGTCTTGCGTGATCTTCTGGGAGTCGAGTTGCCCGCCACCCAGCTGGTCCGGCTGGAGAAGTCCACCTTCAACACTCGCCCCTCCGACGACCTGGAGTCCGACCTGGTCGTTGTCATGGGGCCGCCGCAGACCGCCGCGCACGCCATCATCCTGGAGGTCCAGCAGGACAAGTCCAAGGATCCTCTGCAATTGGCGCGCTACGCTGCCGCGCTGTGGCTCATGCTGCGCTGTGATGTCACGGTCTTGCTCGTCTGCCCCGATCGTGGAGTTGCCGTCCATTACGCGAAACCCGTCGATTCAGGGTTGAGCGGCTACCGCCTGCAGGCACAGGTGTTGGGGCCGGATGACATTCCGGTCATCACCGATCCTCAGGAGGCTGTCGCCCGCCCGGGTCTGTCGATCATGGCGGTCATGGCCCACGGTCGTGACCGCAAGGTGGTGGAGGCTTTCGCCATGGCGCTGACAGAGCTGCGTGATGAACACGCTGCGAAGTACTATGAATACGCTTACAGCATGTCCGCGCCCGACGTGCGGCGCCTCCTGGAGGAGATCATCATGACGTCCACCACCTGGCCCGTCTACAGTCCCTTCGCCCGCGAGCACTATGGCCGCGGCCAGGAAGAAGGCAAAGCGGAGGGCGTGGCAGAAGGCAAGGCGGAGGAGGCGGTCAGGATGCTTCTGCTGGTGCTGGGCGCCCGTGGCTTCGACATTCCGGATGACATGCGCACCCGGATCTCCACCTGCGCTGATCTGGCCCAGTTGGAATCATGGGCCACTCATGCGGTGACCGCCCAATCCCTCGAGGACCTGTTCGACGAGACCGGCGGACAGCGCCGCTAGTCCGACAAGGGCGGTGGTTCGCGGTCTCCTTCCGCTCCGCAATTGCGCTCGTCGAGGAGGGCTTCAGCGCTCGGAAGCCCTCCGTGTGATCACGACGGTCGCAACGTTCGTGATCGGCCAGGTATCGGCCGAGGCGGGCCGGATCCCGTCCCTGGGCCCCGATCCCGCACGTCATCCCGTGCTGGTTCAGGCGATCGCCGCAAGTCTCGGCACGTCTGACGACTATCAAGATCGCTTCGATTCCGTGCTCGAGGCCCTGCCGGCCGGGCTCGGGCCGCGGCGCGATCAATGAACAAGCGTGTGAACCAGCACGTCGAAGTGCAGGACGTGGGGGTCCGAGTCCAGCAGCGTCGCGCGGGCGGGCGGGGTGACGCGTTCGCGGGTGTGGTCCGCGCCCGCGAACGCCTTGACCGTGTCCAGGGAGTCGAACATCGTGACGGTCGTCAGCTCCATGGCCTGCGCGTCGTGGCGGGCCAGGAGGTACGCGCCGCGGAAGCCGGGCAGGCCGCGCAGGTCGTGCATCACCTCTGACTCGAACACCTGCTGATATCTGCTGGTCGCCGCAGTGCCGGTGGTCCTGGCGCGCCATACTCGGGCGATCATGATCGGCTCGTTCTCCTTCACCGTACGGGGATCGGACGTCACCGAGTCTCGTCCCCGTCGTACGGCCGCCGCTTGAAGATCTTTGCTCGAATGAGGTCGCATCGTCAGCGCGGCGGGACCGCCAGCATGCGGCGCACGGCCACCGGTGTCAGCCCGCACTCCCCACGGATCGTGCGCGTCAGATGGGCGTGATCGGCGAAGCCCAGGTCGGCGGCGAGAGAGGCCAGATCATCGTGCCCCGCCTCGATGGCCTCGAGCGCGCGCATGGTGCGGATGCGATTGCGGTACGCCGTCAGGGTCACCCCGGTCTCCTGGCGGAAGGCTCGGCTCAGGTGATAGGGCGACCAGCCGACGCGCCGGGCCAGATCACGCAGGGAGGCGCTCAGATCGTCGGCGATGAGCGTGCGTACCGACTCCACCAGGGCCCGTCGTCGCGCCAGTGTGGCGGCCCGGCCGCGGGCCCGGTCCGGGTGGGCGCGGTTCCGGGCCTCGAACAGGTCGCCCACCAGGCCGATCACCATCTCGGCGAGCTCCGGGGAATCCGCACCCTTCCCGGCCCGTGACACCAGCAGCCGATGTGCGAGGGCCAGCCTGCCGTTGACCGGCAACGCCACGGCGCACGGCGGCTCGTCACCCGCCAGTTCGCGCATCAGGCCGGGTGAGCAGGTCACAGTCGTGCAGATGTCGTCGATCCCGGGACGGTGGGCGATGCTCAACTCCTGGCCCACGCCGCCGAGGTAGGCCAGCGCAGGATCGGCCAGCAGGACTTGATCGTCCACACGGGCCCGGAAGGCGCCGCTTCGTACCAGCACCACGCGGTACGCCGTCGCCACCTCGGGCGGCGACCACGTCTCGCTCTCGGCCCGGATCCTGACCCGCTCCAGCGAGAACCCGTCTCCGGCCGCGAGGTTCGTCACCGTCCGCATGCCACAACGCTACTCGCGGCCCGGACTCCAGCGACGGCCGCTGGTGGCGCGCCGGCGTCAGCGCGGGTCGGCGACCGGGAGGCGTACCTGGAAGGCCGCGCCCCTGCCCGGCGAGGAGCGGAGCTCCACCCGGCCCCCGTGGGCCGTGACGATGGAGCGGACGATCGCCAGTCCGAGCCCCGCACCCCCCGTCGCGCGGGCGCGGGAGGCGTCCGCGCGGTAGAAGCGGTCGAAGACGCGGGCCTCCTCCTCAGGGCTCAGCCCGGGCCCCTCGTCCTCGATGACCAGGACGGACTCTCCGCCGTCCGTCCCGACGCCGATCCGTACCGGGGTGTCGGCGGGTGTGTGGGTGATGGCGTTGCCGACGAGGTTGCTGACCACCTGCCGCAGGCGGGCCTCGTCCCCCAGCACGGGCGCGGACGCCGCCGGGCCGCCGGACGGGCCGGTGAAGGCGATTGGCCTGGACGGAGCGAGCGCGGCGAAGTCGTGGCGGGCGTCGGCGGCCAGCGTACGGAGGTCCATGGGGGTGAGGTCGAGCCCCGGCCCGTCGCTCTCGTCGAGGCTGGCGAGCAGCAGCAGGTCCTCCACCAGCCGGGCCAGGCGGCCCGACTCGCTCTCGATGCGGGCCAGCGCGGGCCCCGCCTCGGCGCCGCCCATGCGGTACAGCTCCGAGAAGCCCTTGATGCCGAACAGCGGGGTGCGCAGCTCGTGGCTGACATCCGCCACGAACCTGCGCATCCTGGCCTCCGACTCCACCTTCGCCGCGACGCCCTGCTCGATCTGGGCCAGCATCTTGTTGAGCGAGCGGGCCAGCCGGCCCACCTCGGTGGAGAGACCGGCCGGCTCGGGTACGCGCCTGGTCAGGTCGCCGTCCGCGATGGCCGCCGCCGTCTCCTCCACCCGCCGCAGCGGAGCCAGCCCGGCCCTGATGGCGACCCCGCCGACGAGCGCGAGCACGCCGAGCAGGACGGCGCCCGTGAGGAGGCAGGCCGCCCGGAGACGGTCGACCGTGGTGTGCAGCTCCGCGAGCGAGACCGCCGCCACCACCGCGGTGTGATCGGCCGGGCCGAGGCTCGCGCCGCCGGAGCCGGGGCGCGGGCTGTTCGTGCCGGCGCGGGGCAGCGCCACCGCCCGCCACTCGTCGCCGTCCGTGCCGTTCACCGTGAACGGCTGCCCGGCGCGGGCCGCCACCGCGGCGCTGTCGAGCCGGGGCAGCGCGGGCCCGGCGAGGTCACCGAGCTCGCGGAGAACGGACCCGTCCGCCGCCAGGTAGGCCACGAACCCCTTCCCCATCAGGTCGAACGGCCCGGCCGGGAGCGGGCTGCTCGCCAGCTTCACGACCAGGTCCGGCGGGATCGCGGACGCCGCCTTGCCCATCGGCTCCAACTGGGCGTCGATGCGCGTCATGAGCTGGGTCTCGAGCTGACGCAGCACCACCGAGCTGATCACCACCAGGCCGACCACCAGCAGCGCGACCGCGATGGCCAGCAGCCGGGCGGCGAGCGACAGCCGGCCGATCATCGCTTGGGCTTGCGCAGGACGTAGCCGACGCCGTGGACGGTGTGGATCAGCTTGGGTTCGCCGGCGTCGAGCTTGCGCCGCAGGTAGCTCACGTACGTGTCCACGATGCTCGTGTCGCCGGCGAAGTCGTAGCGCCACACGTGCTCCAGGATCTGGGTCTTGGGCAGCACTCGCCCGGCGTTGAGCACCAGGTGGAGCAGGAGGCGGAACTCCGTGGGCGACAGCCGTACCGGACGTCCCGCCCTGGTGACCTGGTGGCCGTCGGGATCGACCTCGAGGTCCCCGACCACCAGCGTGGAATCGTCGGGGGCCGCGCCCGTGCGGCGGAGGATGGCCCTGATGCGGGCCAGCAGCTCCTCCAGGTCGAACGGCTTGGTCACGTAGTCGTCGCCGCCCAGCCGCAGTCCGTTGATCTTGTCGGCCGTGGCGTCCCGCGCCGTGAGGAACAGCACGGGCACCGGACCGGGCCGCCCGCCGCCCCTGGGCAGGCTCCGCAGCCGGCGGATCACCTCGAACCCATCGAGATCGGGCAGCATGACATCGAGCAGGACCAGGTCCGGCGGGTCGAGCCGGGCCGACTCCAGCGCCTGCGCGCCGTTCTCCGCCGAGCTCACCGTGAAGCCGGCGAACCGCAGCGTCGCGGAGAGCAGCTCCTTGACGGTGGGCTCGTCGTCGACCACGAGCAGCCGTTCTCCCACGAGAGGCACCTCCCCGGTCCAGCGTAGTCAGGCGTCGCGATTCTTGAGCTGGACGTACGCCCCGACCAGCATGACCGCCACGAACCCGACCAGCAGCCCGAACCCCAGCGCCCCCGGCAGCTCGGATTTCCCGGAGACGGCCTGGAGGGCGGCCATGCTCGGCCAGTAGACGCCGATGAGATCGCGCAGGAAGCCGGGCGAGGCCCCGGCCATGACGGGGAGCAGGAGGAAGGCGGTGCTGACGTTCGCGGCGGGGGCCGTGCCGCGGAGCAGGACGCCCAGCGCCAGGCCGAACAGCGCGAGGAGCGTCAGCACGAGCGGCCCGAACAGCAGCAGCCGCAGCGCGACAGGATCGCCCGGCAGGACGGACGGCGCGCCGCCCGCGGACAGCGTCAGCTGGCTCGTCGTGAACATCAGCCACACCGCGGCCACGCTCACCGGCAGCGCGGTCAGCACGGTGATCCCGCACTTGGCCGCCAGCAGCCGGCCGCGACTGCTCACGGCGGCCAGGCTGGCCCGCATCGTGCCGGAGCCGTACTCGGAGGAGGCCACCAGCACGCCCAGCGCCGCCACCAGCAGCTGCACGATGAACACGCCGCGCATGCCCAGGTCCAGCGGCTGGAAGTCGAGCCGCTCCTGCGCCGTGGCCGTGGCGTACTCCTTGGCGGCCGTGCTGCTGAACAGCCACCCCAGCAGCCCCGCGACGGCGGCGGTTGCCGCCGACAGCACCATGGTGGACCTGATGCTGCTGAACTTGGTCCACTCCGCTTTCAGCACTCCCGCGTCGATCATCGCGCCACCCCGTACTCGACGCTCTCCCGGGTGAGCTCCATGAACGTCTCCTCCAGCGACGCGCGGCGGGGGGCCAGCTCGAACAGCGGCACGCCCTCGGCCGCCGCCAGCCGCCCGACGTCGGGTGCCGTCATGCCGGTGACCAGCAGCTCGTCGGCGCCGCCGGGCCGGACGTGGGCGCCGGACAGCTCCAGGCGCCGGGCGAAGGAGGCGGCGTCGGGCGTGCGTACGAACACCGCCGCCCCGCCCTCGGTGAAGTCGTCGATCTCCCCCTCCGCGATGAGCCGGCCCTTGCCGATCACCACGAGGCGGTCCGCCGTCAGCGCCATCTCGCTCATCAGGTGGCTGGACACCAGCACCGTGCGCCCTTCCGCGGCCAGCCCGCGGATGAGCGTGCGGATCCACAGGACGCCTTCGGGGTCCAGGCCGTTGACCGGCTCGTCGAGCATCAGCACCGGCGGATCCCCGAGCAGCGCCGCGGCGATGCCCAGCCGCTGCCCCATGCCCAGTGAGAACTCGCCCGCCTTCCTGCCCGCCACCGCCGTGAGCCCGACCAGGTCCAGCACCTCGGCGACGCGGAGGTCGGGGATGGCGTTCGTCTGGGCGAGGTAGAGCAGGTGTTTGTACGCGCTGCGCCTCGGGTGCACGGCCTGCGCCTCCAGCATCGAGCCGACCTCGCGCAGCGGGTGGCGGAGCTCGTGGTGGGCACGGCCGTTGATCGTGGCGGTGCCGGAGGTGGGCAGGTCGAGGCCGAGGATCATGCGCATCGTGGTGGTCTTGCCCGCGCCGTTCGGGCCGAGGAAGCCGGTGACTTGCCCCGGGCGCACCGTGAAGGTGAGATCGTCCACGGCGAGCACGTCGCCGTAACGTTTGGTCAGTCCGTCGAGCTGGATCATGGGTCCAGCGTGGGGGCGGCGGTTGGGGGAGTTCTGAGGAGTCTGTGAGTTGTCTGTGAGCCGGGGCGCCCCCACGTGGGCGTGCGCGCCGCCGCCTGCCGCCGATCCACAGAGAACTCTTAGGACGTCACGCGGGCTTCGTACGCCTGGATGTCGACACCAGCGCCGTCCCCAGCCGCCACCACTCACCCTCGGCGATCGCCGCCGGGTTCCGCATCAGGGCGGGCTCCAGGCTGGGGATCGCGAACTGGAGGAGGCCGGGGACAGCCGTGATCACGAAGACCACGGCTGTGGTGTACGGCTTGAACATGGCGTTCAGCCTCGCACGGCGGCACTGAACGGGGCAGTGGCCCATGTACGAGGCCAAATGTCAGGCCGCGACCTCGACGGTCTCACGGTCGGCCAGGGTGACCGCCGGGGTGATCGCCGACGGCTCGTTGCGGGGCAGGAGGCGGGAGGCGGCGGCGATCAGCACGCCCAGGACGACCCCGATGCCGAGCGCGGTACGCAGCGTCGTGGCGTCCGAGATGAAGCCGATCACGACGGGCCCGAGCAGCAGGCCGGCGTACCCCATGGCGCCCGCCTGGGCGATCGCCGGTCCTGGGGAGTCGGTCGCGGTGCCCGCCAGCGACAGGGTCAGCGGCGAGATCGTCGCCACGCCGAGCCCGACGAAGAACATCGCGAACACCGCCACCAGCGCCGCCGGCGCCATCAGCACCACCGCGAAGAACCCGGCCGTCGCCACTCCGGAGACGGTCAGCATGCCCCGAACGCCGAACCTGGTCCGCAGCCGGTCACCGGTGAGCCTGGCGATCAGCATGCCCAGCTCGAACACCGGGTAGCCGAGGGCGGCCAGCGCCTCGGGGGCGCCCAGCTCGTTCCGCATGTAGAGGCCGTTCCAGTCGGCGACCGTGCCCTCGACCATGAACGCGAAGAACATGATCGCGCCCAGCAGGTAGACGATCGGCGGCATGCCCCGGCGGGCCGCCGCCGCGGTCTCGGCCGCCGGGGGCTCGGGCAGGTACGTACGGCCGATCATGACCATGACGGGCAGCGAGATCAGGCCGATCAGCGCGACGTTGGCGGTGAACGGCAGCCCCACGGCGATCGCCACGCTGCCCAGCGCGCCCGCCGAGATGGCGCCCACGCACCAGCCCGCGTGCATGCCGTTCATCAGCGGCCGTCCGTACGCCTGCTCGACCGTGGAGCCCTGGGCGTTCATGGCCACGTCCACGGTGCCGAACGCCATGCCGAAGAGCGCCACGGCCACCATGAGCAACGGGAGGTTCGGGGCGAACGCCACGGCCACGAGTCCCAGCGCGGTGAGCGGCCCGCCGATCCGCAGCACCGCCCGGCTGCCCGCACGGGCCATGATCCGGCGCATGGACTGCATCGTCACCAGCGCGCCCAGGCCCCACACGAGGAGGACGGCGCCGACCGTCGACTCGGACAGGCCGAGCTTGTCGGTCAGCGCCGGGATGCGCACCGTCATGGTGCCGACCATCAGTCCGCCCAGCACAAACGTCAGAACCGCCCCGTTACGGGCACTCCTCAGGGAACGGGTCATCGTTTAACACCTCACAAGAATTCGCACTATTTCGCCATATTTAGGTCTCGGGACCCGCCCGCCCCGGGGCATCCGAGCGCCGCGCCGGGTGGCCGGGCGAGCTCGGGCCGGGGTGAGGGAGGGGTTCGGCTGGACGGTTGTGGCCCGAGGGGTTCCGCCTGCCCGCTCGTACTGAGCACCGAGCACAGTCACCGGCCGAGCACCCAGGTCGAGTGGTCTGGTCGGCGACGGGTGTCCGGGCAAGCGGCGGCCCGTGTCTGGGACGCGGTCCGGGCGCCGGCTCGATCGTGGCCTCCGCCTTGAGGGAAGGCCGCGCGCCAGTCGGGCGGCGCCGTACCGGCTGTCGTCCGAGCGGGCAGTCGGGAAGGCACAGACGGACCCGCGTCCCCACGGTGGGGGGCGGGCGGGTCAGGGGCTCAGGAAGGGGGTTTGAGCAGCGCTTTCATCCGGGTCTCGAGCGCTTGGAGATCGTCCTCCGTGTTCAGCTCCGGGTCATGGCTGGCCACGTCCCAGAGCCCTTCACACGCCAGTCGTACGATCTGCGACGCCCGCGGATCCGGCTCCTCGCCCAACCCCTCGCGATGCCAGCGGGCCATCGCCTCGCGTAGCGGCGCGAGCAGGAAGAGGTTGCCCGAGGCGCCCGTGACTACGGCCCATCGTCGCAGCCGTCCGGAGCGGACGGCGGCCAGCGTGGCGTGCAGGTAGCGCTCGGTGTAGGTCTCCCCGGGCTGTGCGACCATGAGCTGGTCGAACTCCTCGATCAGACGCTCCACCATGCCCTTGATCAGGGCTTCTTTGGTGCCGTAGTGATAGAGGAGGCCGCCCTTGCTGACGCCTGCCCGGTCCGCCACGGCGGCCAGGGTGAGTGCGGACGAGCCCTGATCGCAGAGCAGGTCCTCTGCCGCGTCCAAAAGCTCGTCCCTTCGCATGGACTCTACTGTACCGTCCGGACGGTACAGTAGCAAACGAGATACCCTGATCGGGTGACCAGACCGTCGGCCTATCTTGATCATGCGGCTACCACACCCATGCTGCCCGAGGCGATCGAGGCCATGACGGAGCAGCTCAAATGCGTCGGCAACGCCTCCTCGCTGCACGCGGCAGGCCGCCGGACGCGCAGGGTGGTCGAGGAGGCGCGCGAGACGATCGCCGACGCGCTCGGCGCCCGGCCCAGCGAGGTCGTGTTCACCTCGGGCGGCACCGAGGCCGACAACCTCGCGATCAAGGGCCTCTACTGGTCGCGCCGTCCGAGGCGGCGCGTGCTGATCAGCTCGGTCGAGCACCACGCCGCGCTCGATCCCGCCCACTGGCTGGCCGACAGCCAGGGCGCCGAGGTCGAGCTGCTCGCCGTGGACGCGTACGGCCGGGTCCACCCCGAGACGCTGCGCGAGGCCATCGAGCGCGACCCCGACGACGTGGCCATGATCAGCGTCATGTGGGCCAACAACGAGGTCGGCACGGTCCAGCCCGTCCACGTGCTGGCGGCCATCGCCCATGACCACGGCATCCCGTTCCACACCGACGCGGTCCAGGCGGTGGGGCAGTTGCCCGTGTCGTTCTCGGCCTCGGGGGTCGACGCGCTCACGCTGACCGGCCACAAGGTCGGCGGCCCGATGGGGGCCGGTGCGCTGCTGCTGGCCAGAGGGCTGACGCCGGTCTCCGTCCAGCACGGCGGAGGCCAGGAGCGCGACGTGCGCTCGGGCACGCTCGACGCGCCCGCCATCGCCGGGCTGGCCGCCGCCGTCGGCGCCGCCGTCAAGGAGCAGGAGGCTCTGGCCCGCCGCCTGACGTCGCTGCGCGACGAGCTCATCCAGCGCGTACGCCAGGCCGTCCCCGACGTGGTGCTCAACGGCGACCCCGCCGACCGGTTGCCCGGCAACGCCCACTTCTCCTTCCCCGGCTGCGAGGGAGACGCGCTGCTCATGCTGCTCGACGCCAAGGGCGTGGAGTGCTCGACGGGCTCGGCGTGTTCGGCGGGCGTGGCGCAGCCGTCCCATGTGCTGCTGGCCATGGGGGCGGAGTCGGCGGCGGCGCGGGGCTCGCTCAGGTTCACCCTGGGCCACACCTCGACCCGCGACGACGTCGACCGCCTGATCGAGGTGCTCCCCGCCGCCGTCGAACGCGCCCGCCGAGCCGGCCTCAGCTGAGACCCGGGCGGCCGGGGGCTCAGGTCAGGAAGGACACCACGGCGGACCAGGACGGATCGGCGGCCACGTCCACCCGGGGCTCGCCCTCCTCCCAGCTCACGATCAGCTCCTTCGCGTGGATCGCCGCGTCGCCGGTCGGGTCGGCGTACACGTGGATGATCCGATGCCCCTCGGCACTCATGTGCGCCGCCAGCACCGCGTCGTCACGCAGCTTGAGCAGCCGCGCGGCCAGTCGCTCCTCGAAGTCGCGCAGCGCCGTCAGCGAGTCGCCGACCGGCAGGCCGTTCTCGTCGCGGTGGGTGTACGGCAGCGTGATCGCGATGTGCTGGTCGAACAGCGGGTAGTCCACCGGCCGCAGCGGGTGGCGGGCCGTGGCGACCAGCGGCGCGCCGCTGCCGGTCT
The DNA here is from genome assembly GCF_040610775.1 of Nonomuraea sp. NPDC003709. Taxonomy (NCBI): domain Bacteria; kingdom Bacillati; phylum Actinomycetota; class Actinomycetes; order Streptosporangiales; family Streptosporangiaceae; genus Nonomuraea; species Nonomuraea sp. NPDC003709. The sequence continues at coordinate 217,215 of NZ_JBEXMW010000022.1, forward strand.
GCCCTTCGAGCAGCAGCCACTCCTCCTCGGTGTAGCCCGAGGCCACGTCGGTGACCACGGCGGGCAGGTGGGCGGCGGCCACGGAGTCGATCGGCTGGAACGTGGCCGGCGTGATCTCCCCGACCCAGCGGGCCACGTCGTCCTCGCCGAGCAGCCAGTCGAGGGCCAGCAGGGTGGCCTCCATCCTGGTGTCCTCGTCCAGCTCGCCGAAGATCGGGTGGTACGCGGACACGTCGACCCGCGGCTGGTCCCTCGGCACCCGCAGCCCCAGCATCAGCTTGTCGAGCGCGAACTCGAAGCCGCCGACGTCCAGCGTCAGCTCCATGGCCTGCGGATTGGCCTGCCGCGACGGGTGGTACTCCCACAGCATGTCGGACGGCGGCGCCGCCTTGGCCCAGCGGTGCGCGAGCGAGCGCAGCTCGGGGTCGCCGGCCGCGGTCACCACCAGGGCGTGCGCGGCCTCCTTGCCCGGAGCCACCTCCCAGACCAGGCCCGGGTGGATCGCGGCGACCGCCGGGGCCAGCCGCTCCTCAAGCCCTTCGACGTCGCCGTTCGCGACCAGGGAATCGAGCCCCGGCCTGGACTCCTGCCACCACGCCCAGAACTCGGCGATCCCGTCGCCGGTCTCTTCCTCTGCGCCCTTGCGCCCGAACAGTCGCATGGCCTGAATACTCGCAGACCCCGCCCATGGTCGCGCACTCCCGCGCGGACAGTACGCTGGAACGGTCATGGGACTGCGTGTGCTTGCCGCCATGTCGGGCGGCGTCGACTCCGCCGTGGCCGCCGCTCGGATCGCCGAGGCCGGTCACGACGTCACTGGTGTGCACCTCGCTCTGTCGGCCAACCCCCAATCCCACCGTACGGGCGCGCGGGGCTGCTGCACGATCGAGGACTCGCGCGACGCGCGACGCGCCGCCGACGTGATCGGCATCCCCTTCTACATCTGGGACATGGCCGAGCGCTTCCAACGCGACGTGGTCGAGGACTTCGTGTCCGAGTACGCCGCGGGCCGCACGCCCAACCCGTGCCTGCGGTGCAACGAGAAGATCAAGTTCTCGGCGGTGCTCGACCGGGCGCTGGCGCTGGGCTTCGACGCGGTCGCCACCGGCCACCACGCCAAGCTGGTCGACGGCGTGCTGTCCAGGAGCCCCGACCAGGGCAAGGACCAGTCGTACGTGCTCGGGGTGCTCACCCGCGAGCAGCTCAGCCACGCGATCTTCCCGCTGGGCGACTCGACCAAGGCCCAGGTGCGCGAGGAGGCCGCCAGGCGCGGCCTGACCGTCGCCGACAAGCCCGACAGCCACGACATCTGCTTCATCGCCGACGGCGACACCCGCGGCTTCCTGGCCGAGCGCCTCGGCTCGGCCGAGGGCCCCATCGTCGACCAGAGCGGTGCGGTCGTCGGCAGCCACCAGGGCGCCCACGGCTTCACGATCGGGCAGCGCAAGGGCCTGCACATCGACCGCCCGGCGGCCGACGGCCGGCCCCGCTACGTGCTGTCGATCGAGCCGGTTTCCAACACCGTCACGGTCGGCCCGCGTGCCGCGCTCGAGGTCACCTCGATCACGTGCGGGAGCCCGGTGTGGAACGGCCCGGCCACGGTCGAGGACCTGACCGTGCAGCTGCGGGCGCACGGAGAGGTGTACGGGTGCCGCTTCGCGGAGATCGGTGGCGGCGTCCGCATCGATCTCGACCGCCCGGCCACCGGGGTGGCGGCGGGCCAGGCGGCCGTGCTCTATTCCGGCGACACCGTGATCGGCTCGGCGACGATCGTCGCCGCTAGCTGAGCGTCACCGACTCGCCGACCGCCAGGCGGCGGATGTCGGCGCTCTGGTGCTCCGACTCCATCTTCAGCCAGTTGTCCACTAGGCCGAAGCCGATGTCGTTGTACAGGCCGTCATGGGTGGAGAACGCCCTCGCCGGGCGGATCTCGCGGAGATACCCGATCATGTCGCCGAGCTTCAGCCAGGGCCCGCCGGTCGGGACCAGCAGGGTGGGCACGTCCACGCCCGGGACCGTCAAGGCGTCACCCGGGTAAAAGATCTCGTCGTCCACGAGGAACCCGACATTCTGGACGACGGGTACGTCGGGATGGTTCTTGGCGTGCCACTCGCCGAAGGCCCGCACGCGGAAACCGGCCGCCTCGAACGCGTCGCCGTGCCGTACCACCTGGACCTTCTGCGGAACGTCCGTCAGATCCGCGGCGACGCCCTCGCAGGTGTAGATCTCCAGGGCGGGCGGCGCGGCCTTCAACTTGTCGACGTCCACATGGTCCCAGTGCTCGTGGGTGATCAGGACCGCGTCGGCCCCGTCGAGCACGGGTCCCTTGCTGAACGTCCCGGGGTCGATGATCAGGACCTTGCCGTTCTTCTCCACGCGTACACAGGCGTGCTCGTGTTTCGTCAGCTCCATTCCGCAGAGCCTACGCTTGTGCCCATGTCTACGTGGGAAGCCACCGGAGTCGGCTCGCATCCGGGCGAGGACCATTTCGAGGCGATCAGGGTCGTGTTCGGAGAGGTGCCCGGATTGCCGTACCTGCCTGAGCTGCCGGCCAGGGGCGTCGGCGCCGACATGATCGGCAGGACGGCCGGGCTGCTCGTCGAGCTGCCCGTCGAGGTGCAGCCCTCCGGGTGGCGGCTGACCGATCGGCCGGGGCGCGACCACCAGCGGGCCGTCGATCATCTGCGGCGGGATCTCGACGGGCTGGAGGAGGTCGGCCACGACTACTCCGGGCCGCTCAAGCTGCAGGTCTGCGGCCCGTGGACGCTGGCCGGGTCGATCGAGCTGAAACACGGCGACAAGATGCTCTCCGACCCCGGGGCCGTACGCGATCTGACCGACTCGCTGGCGCAGGGGGTCGCCGACCACTGCGCCGACGTGCGGCGGCGGCTGCCCGGGGTGACGGAGATCGTGCTGCAGCTCGACGAGCCGGGGCTGCCCGGGGTGCTGGCGGGGACCGTGCCGACGGCGTCGGGGTTCGGGCGGCTGGCGGCCGTCGAGGAGTGGCGGGTGGAGGAGTCGATGCGCTCCTTCGACGCCCCGATCGTGCACTGCTGCGCGCCGTCCGTGCCCTTCGACGTGCTGCGCAGGGCCGGGGTGCGCGGTGTGTCGGTGGACGCCGCGCTGCTGCGGCGCAGGGACGAGGACTCCCTCGGGGAGGCCGTCGAGGCGGGTCTGCGGTTCCTGCTGGGGGTCGTGCCCGGCCGGGACACCCGGCTGCCCGGCGTCGGGGTGGTCGCCAAACCGGCGCTGGAGCTGTGGCGGCGGCTCGGGTTCGCGCCCGACCGGCTGGCCGAGCAGGTCGTGCTGACCCCGGCGTGCGGGCTGGCCGGCGCGTCACCCGCGTACGCCCGCGCGGCCCTGGCGGCCTGCCGGAAGGCGGCCCAGGTGCTCAGGGAGGACCCGGAGGCCGGGTCGCAACGGGGTGAGCGCTGAAGGTCAGTGCTCAGCGGTAGCGTTTGCACAGGTTGACGTACGGGTTCGGATTCGGGTTCGGGTTCGGGAGGGGAGCAGACGGTGAGTGAGCCAGGCGCCGAGGTGGCGGGTGTGCCCGTGGCCGCGCTCAAGCGGCATGCCGAGCTGAGCGAGCTGGTCGACGACGCTCGCTGGCGCTACTACGTGCTCGACCAGCCGACGGTCAGCGACGCCCAGTTCGACGGGTGGTTCAAGGAGCTGCTCGCGCTGGAGGAGTCGCATCCGTCGCTCCAGACCCCCGACTCGCCGACGCAGAAGGTCGGCGCCCCCGTGTCGGGCGACTTCGCCAAGGTCCAGCACCTCAACCGCATGGAGAGCCTCGACAACGCCTTCAACGAAGCCGACATGGCCGCCTGGATGCAGCGGGCCGAGCGGCTGGCCGAGGGAGATCCGGGGCCCTACCTCTGCGAGCTCAAGATCGACGGGCTGGCGATCGCGCTGGTCTACCGCGACGGCAAGCTGGAGCGCGGGGCGACCCGCGGCGACGGGCGCACGGGCGACGACGTGACGGCCAACGTCCGCACGATCAAGGGCGTCCCTCACCGGCTCACGGGCCACGACGTCCCCAGCCTGGTCGAGGTGCGCGGCGAGGTCTACATCCCGGTCGAGGACTTCAAGCAGCTCAACGAGCAGCTCATTGAGCAGGGCAAGCCGCCGTTCGCCAACCCGCGTAACTCCGCGGCCGGCACGCTGCGGCAGAAGGACCCGCGCGTCACGGCCCAGCGGCCGCTGCGGATGCTCGTGCACGGCATCGGCATCTGGGAGGGCTCGGCCGTGCCGCGGGCGCAGTCCGACGTGTACGACCGGCTGCGGGAGTTCGGGCTGCCGGTCAGCGATCTCTATCAGGTGGTGCCGGGGCTCACCGAGGTCAACGAGTTCATCGAGAATTACCGCGTGCACCGGCACGATCCTCCGTACGAGATCGACGGGGTGGTCGTGAAGGTCGACGACTTCCGCACGCAGCGGGAGCTGGGCTCCACGTCGCGGGCGCCGCGGTGGGCGATGGCGTACAAATACCCGCCGGAAGAGGTCAACACCAAGCTGCTCGACATCGAGGTGGGCGTCGGCCGCACGGGGCGGGTCACGCCGTACGCGGTGATGGAGCCCGTGACGGTGTCGGGCTCGACCGTCGAGCGGGCCACGCTCCACAACGCCGCCATCGTGGTCAAGAAGGGCGTGCTCATCGGCGACACCGTGGTGCTGCGCAAGGCGGGCGACGTCATCCCCGAGATCGTCGGGCCGGTGACGGCGCTGCGCGACGGGTCGGAGCGCGAGTTCGTCATGCCGACCCACTGCCCGGAGTGCGGCACCGAGCTGGCGTACGAGAAGGAGGGCGACGCCGACCTGCGCTGCCCCAACACCCACCGCTGCCCCGCCCAGATCCGCGAGCGCATCTTCTTCGCGGGCGGGCGGCGCGCGCTCGACATCGACGGGCTCGGCTACGTCGCGGCCACCGCGCTCACCCAGCCGCTGCCGCCCCAGGAGCCCGTGGTGCGCACCGAGGCCGACCTGTTCGACCTGACGCTGGAGCAGCTGCTGCCCATCAAGTCGATCGTCCGCGACCAGAACACCGGTCTGGCCAAGATCGACCCCAAGACCGGGGAGGAGAAGGTCGTCACCTTCTTCTCCAACATCGACGGCGGGGCCAGCCAGAACGCGCTGCAGCTCATCGAGGAGCTGAAGCAGGCCAAGCAGGCGCCGCTCGCCAACGTGCTGGTCGCCCTGTCGATCCGGCACATCGGCCCACCGACCGCCCGCGCGCTGGCCGACGAGATGCGCTCGATCGACCGCATCATGAACGCCTCGGAGGAGGAGCTGGCCGCCGTCGAGGGCATCGGGCCCCGGGTGGCGGCCACGATCCGGGAGTGGTTCTCGGTGGACTGGCACCGGGAGATCATCGACCGGTGGCGGGCCGCGGGGGTGCGGATGGAGGACGAGCCCGCACCGGAGAAGGGGCCGCAGACGCTCGAGGGGCTGACGTTCGTGGTGACGGGGACGCTGGAGGGCTACACCCGCGACTCGGCGGCCGACGCGATCACCAGCCGGGGCGGGAAGGTGTCGGGGTCGGTGTCGAAGAAGACGTCGTTCCTGGTGGTGGGGGAGAACGCGGGGTCGAAGTACGACAAGGCGGTGAGCCTCGGGGTGCCGATCCTGGACGGGGCCGGGTTCGAGGTCCTGCTGAAGGACGGCCCGGAAGCGGCCGCGGCCGCGGCGGTGCCCACGGAGGCTTAGCACCTCTCGACGGCCGGGCGCTGGTGCGGCGGTGCCCGGCCGCTGCGCGGGATGCGGTGCCGGGTGAGCGGCGTGCGCTATGCGGCGCTCCGGCGAGCTGGGCGCTTGGTGGGTGGCGCGTGTGGGGATGGCACGGCAGTGCGCGGGAGCGGGTGAGGCGGCGGGGTGGCGTCGCGTCGCCGGGATGGCACGGCAGCGCGCGGGGGCGGGTGGAGCGGCAGGCGCGCCGCGTCGGCGGTGTCGCGGCTCTCGGCGAGGGCGTTCTTGGCGCCGCGTCGGCGGGGTGTGGTGCGGTGGAGTTCGGCGCTGATGTGTGGTGCCCGGCCCGCTTTGGTGTGTGGTGCCCGGCCGGGCGTGGGATGCGCGTCGGGTGGAGTTGGGGCGGGCAGTGCGGCGTCGGGGTGGGGCCGCTGTCGGTGGTGGGGGCCGAGAGGGTCGGTTGTGCGGGGAGGGTAGGCGACTTGCTACCGAGGGTGGTTTTTGGGTATATGTCGGAAAGGAGAAGTGACGGAACGTACGCGCTTGGTTTCGCGAAGTGGGGTGAAGGTCGTACCCTCCCATAGTGACCTAATGGGGGTTCTGTTACCGATGACTGACCCAACCGACACCCGCGACACCGGACCACGCGTCGGCTCGCCGCTCTGGGCGTTCCTCGCGGGCGTAACCGTGATCGGCTTCACCGCGCTCGTGGTGGCCATGCTGAGGCTGGACGCCGTCGGGCTGGTGGAGCTCGCCCGCACGCCGCTGTTCTGGGCGCTGTCGGTGCTGGTGATCCTGGGCGAGCTGAGGCCCGTGATGGTGTCGTCCGCCGCCTCTGTGGGTGGCACGTACCCCTCCACCATGTTCACCTTCGCCGTGCTCCTGCACTTCGGGCTGCCCGTCGCGGTGCTCATGCAGGCCGTCGCGGTCGCCATGAACGGGGTGGTGACGCGTAAGGCGTGGCATCGGGTCATGTTCAACATCGCGCAGTCGACGCTCGCGCTCACCGCGGCGGCCGTGGTGATGGGGGTGTTCGGGATAGCGCCGAGCCCGGCCGTGCCGTGGGTGCCGGACGGGTCGGACCTGCCGGCGATCGCGCTGGCCGGGGTCGCGTACTTCGCCACCAGGGCGGCTCTCGTGTGCGGCGCGGTCGCGTTGCACGAGCGGCGCTCGATCACGCGGGTGTTCAAGGTCACGGTCGTCCCGCAGAGCCTCGTGTACGTCGGGCTGCTCGGCCTGGCGCCCCTGGTCGTCGTGGCCATGGAGCACTCGCCCGGCATGGTGCCCCTTTTCGTCGCCCCGCTGGCCGCCGTCTACTTCACCGCCACGCTCTCGATGCGCCGTGACCATCAGGCCCTGCACGACGAGCTGACCGGCCTGCCCAACCGCAAGATGCTCATCGTCAGCACGGAGGAGGCGCTGGCCGAGGCCCGGCATGACGAGCGGGTGGGCCTGTTCCTCCTCGACCTCGACCGGTTCAAGGAGGTCAACGACACGATGGGGCATCCGGTGGGCGACCGGCTGCTGCAGACGGTGGCGCACCGGCTCACCCACTCCGTACGCCCCGGCGACGTCGTGGCGCGGCTGGGCGGTGACGAGTTCGCCGTGCTGCTGCCTTCGATCAGGGACGCCCACGCGGCCAGGGAGGTCGCGGCCCGGCTGCGGGCGGCGCTGACCGAGCCGGTCCGGCTGGAGGGCATGACCTTCGACGTGGACGGTTCCGTCGGGATCGCGCTCTATCCGGACCACGCCCCCGATTTCGAACTGCTGCTGCAACGGGCCGACGTGGCCATGTACCTGGCGAAGGAGGGGCGGACCGGGGTCGAGCTCTACCAGCCCGACAAGGACCGCAACTCTCCCGAACGCCTCAATCTCCTCGGCGACCTGCGCCGTGCCATCGACAGCCGCGAGCTGCGGCTGCACTTCCAGCCCAAGGTCAGCCTCGGCACCGGCGCCGTCCAGGGCGTCGAGGCGCTGCTGCGGTGGCGTCATCCGGTGCACGGGATGATCCCGCCGTCGGAGTTCGTGCCGCTGGCGGAGCAGTCGTACCTGATGCGGCCCCTCACGGCGTACGTCATCGAGGCGGCGCTGGAGCAGGCGGCCCGCTGGTGGCACACGGGGCTGCAGGTGCAGATCTCCGTCAACATCTCGGCCCGCGACCTGCTCGACTCGGCCCTGCCGGAGCAGCTGGAGGTCGGCCTGGCCGCCTCCGGGCTCCCGCCGGGGGCCATCCAGCTGGAGGTGACCGAGCGCATCCTGACGGGCGACCAGGCCTACACCCACGAGACCATCAAGGCGCTGGCCGCGCTGGGCGTGCCGCTGGCGCTCGACGACTTCGGCACGGGCTACTCGTCGCTGATCCGGCTCCAGCGCCTGGCGGTGTCCGAGGTCAAGATCGACGCCTCGTTCGTACGCCGGATCGCCGAGTCGGAGGACGACTACCGGATCGTCCGCTCGATCGTGGACCTGGTCCGCTCGCTCGGCCTGCGCTCGGTCGCCGAGGGCGTGGAGTCGGACGAGGTCGCGATGCGGCTGGACGAGATGGGGTGCGACATGGGGCAGGGGTGGCTGTTCGGGCGGCCCATGGCCGCCGCCGACGCCACGGTCTGGCTCAGGGAGCACACCGGCGCTGGGCCCGGGATCGAGTACGGCTACCAGCCCGAGGTCAGCCGATCGGCCTGACCCGGCGGGCGCTTCCGCAGGACGCGCCGGAGCAGGTAGGCGGGCAGGAGCAGGGTGGCGAGCGAGAGGGCCGACAGCAGCATCACGCCGGGCCAGTCGTAGGAGCCCGGACGGAACACCTTGACGTCGTGGCCCGCGTCCAGGGCGGGCACGCGGTCGCCCTCGGACAGGTCGAGGGGCTCGTACCCGTAGATCCAGGCATCCTGGCGGATCCGTACGGGGGACTCGAAAACGCCCTCCCAGCGGCAGGGGCCGCGGCCCGAGCAGTCCAGGTCGGTCGCCGTGAAGGTGCCCATCGTGCCCTCGCCGTGCGCGGCGCGGTACTCCAGCCGGGCGGCGGACACGGTGGCGGCCGCCAGCAGCACTCCGGCGACGAGCACCAGAGGCATCGTCAGCACGATGAGCACCACCAGGCATCCCGCGCCGCAGCCGTTCCGCTCCACAGCCGACCCCCTGTCCCCAAGCGGATAACGAGCGGGAGCAGGGTGAGGTTCGTTTCGGGGCGGTTAATCGGTTCGGGGCTGCCACGTCAAGCCCCCTAGGATGGCATTGTCCAAAGACTCCATCCACGAAACGGGTTACACGACTCATGTCCGCCATAACCCGCGACGAGGTCGCACACCTGGCCCGGTTGTCCAGGCTGGCGCTCACCGACGACGAACTCGACCACTACGCCACCCAGCTCGATGCCATCATCGAAGCGGTTGCGAAGGTCGCCGAGGTCGCCGCCGAGGACGTGCCGCCATCGTCGCACGCGCTTCCGCTGACCAATGTCTTCCGTGCCGACGAGGTACGACAGTGCCTGACGCCCGAGCAGGCGCTCTCCGGCGCGCCCGCCGTCGAGGACGACCGCTTCCGGGTGCCGCGCATCCTCGGGGAGGAGGCATGAGTCTTATCCGTAAGACTGCCGCCGAGCTGGGATCGATGATCGCCGGCGGCGAGGTGTCGGCCGTCGAGGTGGCCGAGGCGCACCTCGACCGCATGGCCGAGGTCGAGCCCAAGGTCCAGGCGTTCCTCCACATCGATCGCGAGACGACGCTGGAGCAGGCGCGGGCCGTCGACGCCAGGCTGAGGGCGGGCGAGAAGCTCGGCCCGCTGGCCGGCGTGCCGATCGCGCACAAGGACATCTTCGCCACGCGCGACATGCCGACCACGGCCGCGTCCAAGATCCTCGAGGGCTGGCGCCCGCCGTACGACGCGACCGTCACCGCGCGGCTGCGCGAGGCGGGGCTGGTCTTCCTGGGCAAGACCAACCTGGACGAGTTCGCCATGGGCTCCTCCACGGAAAACTCGGCATACCAGGTCACCCACAACCCGTGGGACCTGACGAAGGTGCCGGGCGGCTCGTCGGGCGGCTCCAGCGCCGCCGTGGCCGCGTACGAGGCGCCGCTGTCCACGGGCACCGACACGGGCGGCTCCATCCGGCAGCCGGCCTCGGTGACCGGCATCGTGGGCATGAAGCCCACTTATGGTGGCTCGTCCCGTTACGGGATCATCGCGTTCGCCAGCTCGCTCGACACGCCGGGCCCGTTCGCCCGCAACGTGCTCGACGCGGCGCTGCTGCACGAGGCGTTCTCCGGGCACGACCCGATGGACTCCACCTCGATCGACGCGCCCGTGCCGAGCGTGGTCGAGGCCGCGAAGAACCCCGACATCGCCGGCATGCGGATCGGCGTCGTCAAGGAGTTCGCCGGTGAGGGCTACCAGGCCGGCGTGCTGGCCCGCTACCACGAGACCGTGCAGCTCCTGGAGTCGCTCGGGGCCAAGGTCGTCGAGGTCTCCTGCCCGTCGTTCACGACCGCGCTGCCCGCCTACTACCTGATCGCGCCGTCGGAGTGCTCTTCCAACCTGGCGCGCTTCGACGCCATGCGCTACGGCCTGCGCGTCGGCGACGACGGCACCCGCAGCGCCGAGGAGGTCATGGCGCTGACCAGGGCCGCCGGGTTCGGCGCCGAGGTCAAGCGGCGCATCATGCTCGGCACGTACGCGCTGTCGAGCGGCTACTACGACGCCTACTACGGCCAGGCGCAGAAGGTGCGCACGGTCATCTCCCGCGAGTTCGAGGCCGCCTACCAGCAGGTCGACGTGCTGGTGTCGCCGACCACGCCGACCACGGCGTTCGGGATCGGCGAGCGCGCCGACGACCCGATCGCGATGTACCTCGCCGACCTGTGCACCATCCCGTCCAACCTGGCGGGCAACGCGGCCATGTCGGTGCCGGTCGGCCTGGCCGACGAGGACAACCTGCCGGTCGGCCTGCAGATCATGGCGCCGGTCCTGGCCGACGACCGCTGCTACCGCGTCGGTGCCGCCGTCGAGAAGGCCCTGGAGAGCCGCTGGGGCGGCCCGCTGCTGAAGGAGGCCCCGTCGCTATGACCATGGTCTATGACGAAGCGCTCGACCGGTTCGAGCCGGTGCTGGGCCTGGAGACGCACGTCGAGCTGGGCACCAGGTCGAAGATGTTCTGCGGCTGCAAGACCGCCTTCGGCGCCCCGCCCAACACGCAGGTCTGCCCGACCTGCCTGGCGCTCCCCGGGTCGCTGCCGGTGGCCAACGCCGCGGCCATCGAGTCGACCATCCGCATCGGCCTGGCGCTGAACTGCTCGATCGCCGAGTGGTGCCGCTTCGCCCGGAAGAATTACTTCTATCCGGACATGCCGAAGAACTACCAGATCTCGCAGTACGACGAGCCGCTCTGCTTCGACGGCTACCTCGACGTCGAGATCGACGGCAGGACCGTGCGGATCGAGATCGAGCGGGTGCACCTGGAGGAGGACACCGGCAAGTCCACCCACGTGGGCGGCGCGACCGGGCGCATCCAGGGGGCCGACTACTCGATCGTCGACTACAACCGCGCAGGCATCCCGCTGGTCGAGATCGTGACCAAGCCCATCCCGGGCACCGACCGGCTCGCGCCCGAGGTGGCCAAGGCGTACGTCACCGAGCTGCGCGAGATCATGCGCTCCCTCGGCGTCTCCGACGTGCGTATGGAGGAGGGCTCGCTGCGGTGCGACGTCAACGTGTCGCTCATGCCGCGCGGCTCCTCCGAGTGGGGCACCCGTACGGAGACCAAGAACGTCAACTCGCTGCGCAGCGTCGAGCGGTCCGTGCGGAGCGAGATCGAGCGCCAGGCGGCCGTACTGGCCGACGGCGGGAAGATCATTCAGGAGACCCGGCACTTCCACGAGGACACCGGCACCACCACGTCCGGCAGGTCCAAGGAGGAGGCGCAGGACTACCGCTACTTCCCCGAGCCCGACCTGGTGCCGATCGCGCCCGACACCGCCTGGGTGGCGGAGCTGAAGGCGGCCCTGCCCGAGCTGCCGTCGGTCAGGCGCAAGCGGCTGCAGGCCGAGTGGGGGCTGTCCGACCTCGACATGCAGGCCATGCACAACGCCGACGCGTTCGACCTGGTCGAGGCCACGGTCGCGGCGGGCGCCCCGGCGGCGGACGCGCGCAAGTGGTGGATGGGCGAGCTGGCCAGGCGCGCCAACGAGACCGGCGCCGCGCTGGCCGACCTGCCCATCACCCCGGCGCAGGTCGCCAGGGTGACCGAGCTGGTGGCCTCCGGCGCGCTCAACGACAAGCTGGCGCGCGAGGTGCTCGAAGGCGTGCTGGCCGGTGAGGGCACTCCGGACGAGGTGGTCGAGAAGCGCGGCCTGCAGATCGTCAGCGACGAGGGCGAGCTGCTGGCCATCATCGACCAGGTGTTGGCCGCCAACGCCGACGCGGCCGAGAAGGTCAGGTCCGGCAAGATCGCCGCGGCCGGCGCCCTGGTGGGCGGCGTCATGAAGGCGAGCAGGGGCAAGGCCGACGCGGCCCGCGCCCGCCAGCTGATCCTGGAGAAGCTGGGCGTCTCCGAATAACGCCGGCAAACGATGAGGGCCTCGCCGTTCCGACGGCGGGGCCCTCAGCTTTGGCGCGGGGTCCTAGGCCCAATTGCCGGGGCCGGCTAGGACCGGCGCTGGAGGCGCCGGGAGGCGGGGCTCCGTAGCGTTCGGGGCATGAAGAGAAAAGCGTTGACGGCGGGCCTGGTGGCGATGGTGTCGCTGGTGGCCTTCGAGTACATGGCGGTCGCGATCGCCATGCCGGTCGTGGCCAAGGAGCTCGGCGGGCTGGAGCTCTACGGTCTGGCGTTCAGCGGGGCGATGGCGGCCAGCGTGGTGGGCACCGTGCTCGGCGGCCGGTGGGCGGACGTACGCGGCCCCCTGGCGCCCCTGTGGACCGGTGTGGCGGGGTTTGTCGGCGGTCTGACGGTGGTGGGGCTGGCGCCGAGCATGGAGGTGCTGATCGCGGGCCGGTTCCTGCAGGGGTTCGGCGGCGCGCTGGTCAGCGTGGCGCTCTATGTCGTGGTGGCCCGGGTCTATCCCGAGGAGCTGCATCCGCGGATCTTCTCCCTCTTCGCGACCGCGTGGGTGGTGCCCTCGATGGCGGGGCCGGCGATCGTGGGAGTGGTGACCGAGACGCTCGGGTGGCGCTGGGTGTTCCTGTTGGTGCCGATGCTGACCGTGGCGGGCGGCCTGGTGCTGCTGCGCGGGCTGGCGGGTCAGCCTTTGGCCGGTGGGCAGAGCGAGTCCGAGCCCGGCCTGCTGGGGAAGATCGGCTGGGCGGTCGTGACGGCCGTGGGCGCCGGGCTCATGCAGTACGGCAGCGACGGGCGGCTCGTGCTGCTGGTCGCGGGCCTGGCGGTGCTGTTCGTGGCGCTGCCCAGGCTGCTTCCCGCCGGTACGCTGCGCGCCGCCCGCGGGCTGCCGTCCGTGGTCGGGCTGCGCGGCCTGGCCTCCGGCGCGTTCTTCGCGGCCGAGGTGATCGTGCCGCTCATGCTGATCCAGGCGCGCGGCCTGTCGACGCTGGCCGCCGGCCTCGTGCTCATGGGAGGCTCTCTGACCTGGTCGTTCGCCTCGTGGCTGCAGGGCCGCGAGACCTTCAGCCAGGTGACGAACCTGCGGCTGGGCTCGGCCATGCTGGCGCTGGGCATCCTGCTCATGGGCACGGTGACGTTCACCGCGGTGCCGGTGGCGCTGGCCTACCCGGCGTGGATCATCACCGGCTTCGGGATCGGCCTGCTCTACCCGACGCTGTCGGTGCTGACGCTGGAGCTGTCGGCGCCCGGCGAGCAGGGCAGGAACAGCTCGGCGCTGCAGGTGGGCGAGTCGGTGTTCTCGGTGGTGGCGGTGGCCGTCACCAGTGCGCTGTTCACGGCGGCCCACTCGGGATACTGGACGGTGTACGCGGCCACGCTGGTCATGGCGCTGGCCGGGCTGGCGATCGCGCCCCGGTCTTTCGGGCGCCGGGCCACGAGCGGTTCCGCCGATCCGGTGGCACCGGCGGAACCAGCTCGTGAGCCCGTCAATCGACCGGCGTGACCGCACGCCGCCGGGCCGACAGCGTCCTGAACACCGGCGTGAGCAACGCCAGGGCGGCCAGGACCAGCAGCACCACGGCGACCGGGCTGCGCACGAGGACCGTCACGTCGCCGGCCCCGATCGCCAGGGCCCGGCGGAGCTGGATCTCCGCCATCGGGCCCAGGATCATGCCGATCACCGCGGGGGCGACCGGCAGACCGAAGCGGCGCATGGCGTAGCCCAGGAGACCCAGGACGTACAGGACCACGAGGTCCACGACGGTGCCGTTCAGGGCGTAGACGCCGAGGGCGGCGAACAGGACGATCCCGGCGTACAGGTACGGGCGGGGGATCCGTAGGACGCGGGCCCACAGGGGAGCGAGGGGCAGGTTCAGCACCAGCAGCATCGTGTTGCCGATGAACAGCGACGCGATCATGCCCCACACCAGCGCCGGGTTGTGGTCGAACAGCTGCGGCCCGGGCTGGAGCCCGTACTGCTGGAAGGCGGCCAGCAGGATCGCGGCCGTCGCCGACGTGGGCAGGCCCAGCGTGAGCAGCGGGACCAGGGTGCCCGCCGCGGAGGCGTTGTTGGCCGCCTCGGGCCCGGCCACACCCTCGATGGCCCCCTTGCCGAACTCCTCGCGGGCCTGGCCGCGCGCCAGCCGCTTCTCGGCCGCGTACGACAGGAAGGTGGGGATCTCCGCCCCGCCGCCGGGCAGCGCGCCGAACGGGAAGCCCAGCGCCGTGCCGCGCAGCCACGGGAACCAGGAGCGCCGCCAGTCCGCGCGCCCCATCCACGCCCGTCCGACGGGCACCACCTCGGGCGTGTCGTGGCGCAGCCGCGAGGCCACGTAGAGGGCCTCGCCGAGCGCGAAGAGCCCCACCGCGACGATCACGACGTCGATGCCGTCGAGCAACTGCGGGATGCCCATGGTGAGCCGGGCCTGGCCGGTCTGCTGGTCGATGCCGACGAGCCCGATCACCAGCCCGAGGCCCAGGGAGGCCAGGCCGCGCACGACCGAGCGGGACAGCACGGACGACACGGCGGTGAAGGCCAGGATCGCCAGCGCGAAGTAGTCCTCGGGGCCGAACGAGATCGCGAAGCTCACCACGGCGGGCGCGGCCACGACCAGCAGTGCCGTGGCGATCGTCCCGGCCACGAACGAGCCGATGGCCGCCGTGGCCAGCGCCTGCGCCGCCCGGCCGCGCCGGGCCATCTTGTTGCCCTCCAGCGCCGTGATCATCGACGAGGACTCGCCGGGCGTGTTGAGCAGGATGGAGGTGGTCGAACCGCCGTACATGCCGCCGTAGTAGATGCCCGCGAACATGATGAACGCGCTGGCCGGCGGCACCGTGAACGTGATCGGCAGGAGCAGCGCCACGGTCATCGCGGGCCCGATGCCGGGCAGCACGCCGACCAGGGTGCCGAGCGTGACGCCGACGAGCGCGTACAGGAGGTTGACGGGGGTGAGCGCGGCGGCGAAGCCGTCGAGCAGAAGCTGGAGCGACTCCACCTAGATCACCCCCGCCAGCAGCCCGCCCGGCAGCGACACGCCGAGGCCCTTGACGAACAGCAGGTACGTGGCGAGCCCCACGACCACCGAGATCACGGCCGTGCGCACCTTGTGCTCGGCCCCGAGCGCCAGCGACAGCCCGAAGAACAGCAGGCTCGCGCCGATGATCCAGCCGAGCACGTTGAGGAGCGCCGTGAACGCCAGGAAGATCCCGCTGACCAGCCCGACGCTGCGCCAGTCCGTGGGCGCCTCCACGTCCACGTCCTCGCTCTCCTCAGGGTCGCCGTGGCCGCCGCGGATGACGTCGGCCACGTAGAACAGGCCGATGAGCACCATGGCGCCGCCCACCAGCATGGGGAAGAAACGGGGCCCGATGCCGAGCTGGGAGGCCGCCGCGGAGACGTCCAGCGTCCCGATCACGACGAGCACGCCCAGGCCCAGCACCACGACCGCCAGCCCGAGCTCGGGCCGCCACCAGCGAGCCATCAGGAAACGAGCCCCATCTCGGCGATGATGCCCTTGACCCGGGTCTGCTCGGAGCTCAGGAAGTCGGTGAACTGCTGCCCGGTCTGGAACGAGTCGATCCAGCCGTTCTTGCTCACCGCGTCCTTCCACGGCTGCGAGTCGTGCATCTTGGTGACCAGGTCGGTCAGCGCCTTCTTGTCGGCGTCGGACAGGCCGCCGGGGGCGACGAAGCCGCGCCAGTTGGCCAGCGAGACGTCCAGGCCGCCCTCCTTCAGCGTGGGCGCGTCCAGGCCGGGGATCCGCTCGGCGGAGGTCACGCCGAGGGCGCGCAGCTTGCCGGACTTCACGTGCTCCGCGAACTCGGCCACGCCCGAGATGCCCGCGCTGACCTTGTTGCCGAGCAGCTCGTTGAGCGCCTCGCCGCCGCCGGAGTGGGCGATGTAGTTGACCTGCTTGGGGTCCACGCCCGCGGCCTTGGCCATCAGGCCCGCCACGATGTGGTCGGTGCCGCCGGCGGACCCGCCCGAGATCGACACCTTCTTCGGGTCGGCCTTCCAGGCCGCCACCATGTCGGCGAGCGACTTGTACGGGGACTCGGCCGGGACGACGACGATCTCGTACTCCTCGGTCAGCTTGGCGATCGGGGTGGTCTCGGCCAGGGTGACCTTGGACTTGTTCTGCTCGATGGCGCCGACCATGACCAGGCCCATGGTCATCAGCAGGTTGCCGTTGCCCTTCTCGCCCGCGAGCTGCGCCAGGCCGATCGTGCCGCCCGCGCCGGGCACGTTGTACACCTCGACCTTGCGCTTGGAGTCGGCGGCCTTGATCGCCTGCTCCGCGATGCGGGAGGTCTGGTCCCAGCCGCCGCCGGGGGAGGCCGGAGCCATGATCCGCAAGGAGCCGCTGGCGGACGTGCCGGTGCCTGACTCGCCGCAGCCGGTCAGCGCGGCGAGGGAGAATGCCGCGAGGGCGGCGAATACGCGCAAGCGCATGATCACTCCAGGGGGTGTTTCACGGTTGTAAAACTGGGATCGTGAAGCCCCCGCTCGCCCACGTCGAGGCTTTGCACGCTTGCCGTCATAGTGGTCGTATTGGTCGCAACCTGGCCGTGACCTGCGTTTGTTTCCATGTGCAACGTGCGTGCTGTTTGGCCGAGCTCCGCTCGGCGGACTGCGATGGGTGTCCTCGCTTCGCTGCGGATCCATCGCAGAGTCCGTGACGCCTCCCTCGGCACCCAGCTGTTCGTGCTCCAGATGGTGATCGTGATCCTCGCCGTCGGGGGCACCGCAGGGGTGTGGGCCGAGCACACGCGCGATCAGCTCGACTCGCTGCACCAGCAGCGGGCGCTGGCCATCGCGCAGTCCGTGGCAGGGCTCCCACAGGTCAGGGAAGCGTTCAAACTGAAGAATCCGGAGACGGTCCTGCAGCCGCTGGCCATGAGCGTGCAGCACGAGACCGGCGCCGACTATGTCGTGATCGCCAACGCCGAGCAGAAGCGCTACGCCCATCCCAACACCCTGCTGATCGGCAAGCAGCTGTCCACCGACGGCACCACCGTGCTCAAGACCGGCAGGAGCTGGGTCGGCACCGAGACCGGCACGATCGGCACCACGGTCAGGGGCAAGGCCCCCATCCGCGACGAATACGGCAGCGTGATCGGCCTGGTCTCGGTCGGCGTGCTGGAGACCACGGTCGTCGGCCAGCTCGGCGCCGCGCTCCCGCCGCTGGTCTGGACGGCGCTGGCCGTGCTGCTGGCGGGGCTCACGCTGGCCGCGGTGATCACCGCGCGGGTGCGCAGGCAGACGTTCGGGCTGGAGCCGCGCGAGATCGCCGCGCTGCTGGAGCAGCGCGAGGGGGTGCTGCACGGCGTCAAGGAGGGCGTGCTCGCGCTCGACCTCAACGGCCGCGTCACGCTGGTCAACGACGCCGCCCGCGAGCTCCTGGGCAACGTCGGCGAGGACCTGACGCAGATGCCCGTCTCCGAGCGCATGCGCGACGTGCTCGGGGGCGCCGACCCCGGCGAGGACCGCGTCGTGCTGCACGGCGAGCGCGTGCTGGTGCTCAACCGCACCCCGGTCTCGGTACGCGGCCAGCACCGCGGCTGGGTCGTCACCCTGCGGGACCGCACCGAGCTGACCCGGCTGGCCCGCGAGCTCCACGACACCAGCAGCGCGACGGACGCGCTGCGGGCGCAGGCGCACGAGTTCGCCAACCGCATGCACACCATCGTCGGCCTGCTGGAGCTGGGCGAGCACGATGCGGCCATCAACTTCATCACCCGCAGCACCGGCGGCGCCTACGTCACCGACCTGCGCGAACGCGTCCAGGACCCCACCCTGGCCGCCCTGCTGCTGGCCAAGTCCGCCGAGGCGGCCGAGCGGGGCGCCCGGCTCGTGCTGTCGGACGACTCCGCCGTGCCCGAGGGCCTGCTCGGCGACCCGCAGGACGCGGTCCTCGTGGTCGGCAACCTGGTCGCCAACGCCATCGACGCGCTCGACGGCGCCGAGGGCACGATCGAGGTGTCGGTGCAGGCCGACGCCGGCGGGCTGCGCGTACGGGTGGGCGACTCCGGGCCGGGCATCGCGCCCGACCTGGTGGAAGAGGTGTTCAGGGAGGGGTTCACCACCAAGGCCGCCCAGTCGGGGCCGCGCGGGCTCGGGCTGGCGCTGACCCGGCAGGCGTGTCTGCGCCGGGGCGGCTGGGTACGTGTACGGAACTCGGGCGGCGCGGTCTTCACGGCCCTGCTCCCGGCGAAGGCCCGCACGTGATCCCGGTGCCGGGACCCGCGGCGGAGGTGCGCGTGCCGGGACCCGCGGCGAAGGTGCGCGTGCCCGGGCGCCTGGCGGAGGTGCGGTCATGAGTGACATCCGGGTGCTGGTGGTGGACGACGACTTCATGGTCGCCCGCATCCACAGCGGCTACGTGGCGCGCGTACCCGGATTCCGGGTCGTGTCCGTCGCGCACAGCGGGGCCGACGCGCTCACCGCGGCGGCCGAGCTGCGGCCGGACCTCGTGCTGCTCGACATCTACCTGCCCGACATGTCGGGACTTGAGGTGCTCAAGCAGCTCCACGGCGTGGACGTCCTCATGATCAGCGCCGCCCGCGACGTGCCCACGGTCAGGGAGGCCATGCGCGGCGGCGCCGTCAACTACCTCATCAAGCCCTTCACCGCCGCCGCGCTGACCGACCGGCTCCAGCAGTACGCCGACACCCGCAGGCGCCTGACCGCCATCGGCCCCGAGGCGCGGCAGGACGACGTGGACCGGCTCTTCGGGAGCCCCAAGACGTCCGCGCCGATGCCGAAGGGGCTGTCGGCGGCCACGTGCGAACTGGTCGCGGACACCCTCCGGGAGGCGGGCCGCGACCTGTCGGCGACCGAGACGGCCGAGCTCACGGGCCTGTCGAGGGTGAGCGTCCGCCGCTATCTCGAATACCTGTGCGTGGCCGGGCAGGCCGAGTTCCGGCCCCGTTACGGCACCGCCGGCCGACCGGAACATCGCTACCGGTGGCTAGGTTGACACACTTCCGTAGCCATTTCCCGTGACATATGCGGATCCGCGTGCCTTACTGTTGCCTGAGACTTGGCTGCGGACCGGGAGGAGATTGAGGCGTGCGTAACGCCGGACCGATCGAATCACCGACCGACCCGTTCGCCTCGGTGCCGTTACCCGCGTCGGGGGTCTCCAAGAAGCCGCGGATCGAAGGGCTGCCCCCGGGTGTCTCCCGGGACATCTTCGGCCCCACGGACAGGCAGGAACCCCGGCCGGCCCAAGGCCCGAGCGCCCCGGGCGGTCCCTCGGGCGGTGCGCTGCCCCCTGTGGCGCCGCCGGCGCAGCCATGGCCGGTGAACGGCAAGCAACCGCCGACCCCGCCCGCGCCCGTGTTCGGCTCCCCCTCGGAGCGGCCGACCTCGTACGAGCCCGAGCCGCCTCGCAAGCGCCGCCTCCTGCCGGGCCTGCTGGTGTGCGTCGTGCTGCTCGCGGCGCTGGCGTACGTGGTGCCCGCCGTGCTCATGTCGGGCTCCGTCCTGCGCGGCACCCAGGTCTCGGGCGTCGACATCGGCGGGCTGACCGTCACCCAGGCGGCCGACAAGCTCCGCAACGAGCTCGCCACCCGGCTGAGCCGCCCGGTCGTGGTCGACATCGCCGGCCGCAAGGAGACCATCCAGTCCGACGAGGCCGGTCTCGAACTCGACGTGGTCGGCACGATCGGCCAGGCGCCCAGCGGGTTCCCCAGCCCGCAGGAGGTGTGGCGGGGCCTCACCGGCAAGACCCAGCTCCAGCCGAAGGTGAACCTCGACTCCTCGCAGCTGGCCAGGACCGTCGAGGGCATGGCCGAGGCCGCCGACAAGAAGCCCCGCGAGGGCCGGGTGACCTTCACCGGGCTGGAGCCGAAGGCCCGCCAGCCCGAGGACGGTGTGCTGCTCGACCGGGAGGACGCCGTGCGCCGGATCGGCGACGCCTTCCTGCAGGGCGGCGGCAACGTCGTGCTCACCCTCAGGCCGGCCAAGTCCGTCACCAGCGCCGACGCCGTCGCGACCGCCCTCACCAAGGCGAAGCAGGCCGTCTCCGGGCCCGTCACGCTGACGGTCGGCGACAAGCAGGCGCAGATCCCCCCGGCCATGATCGCCGCCAACCTGACCTACAACTCCGACGGCTCCGGCGGGCTCGCGCCCCAGTTCGACACCACGGCGGTGCTGGCGGCCCTGGAGAGCCGGCTGGTGGACGCGGCCCAGCAGCCGCGCGACGCCACGTACGACATCGTGAACGGCAAGCCGGTCCTGGTGCCCGCCCGCACGGGGCGGGGCGTGAACGACAAGCTGCTGGCCAGGGACGCCGAGCGGCTGTTCGACGAGGGCGGCAGCCGGACGATCCCGGTCCGGCTGGGCGCCGTCGCCCCCGCGGTCACGACGGAGCAGGTACGCGACCTCGGGGTCAAGGAGACCGTGGGCACGTTCACCACGTCGTTCGACGCCGGCCAGCCTCGCGTCAAGAACATCCAGCGCATGGCGCAGGAGCTCGACGGGCAGCTGGTGAAGCCCGGGGCGACGTTCTCGATCAACGAGGTCGTGGGCGAGCGCACCGTCGAGGACGGGTACGTCGAGGCGGGACAGATCGTCGGCGGGCGGATGGTGAGCATCGTCGGCGGCGGGGTCTCCCAGTTCGCCACGACCATGTACAACGCGGCCTTCTTCGGCGGGTTCGACCTGGTCGAGCACCAGCCGATGGACTTCTACGCCCCTCGCTACCCGCCCGGGCGGGACGTGGCGCTGCTCTATCCGGACACGGACCTGAAGTGGCGCAACGACTCCGACTTCGGCGTGCTGATCAAGACGGCTTTCACGGAGACTTCGGTGACGGTCACCTTGTGGAGCACCGAGCGGTACGACGAGGTGGAGGCGGTGGCGTCCGAGAAGCGGGACATCCGGCCGTTCCGGACCGAGACCAGCTCGGCACCGGGGTGCTTGCCGACGGTGGGGGAGCAGGGGTTCACGATCGATGTGACCCGGGTGTTCCACCAGGACGGCAAGGTGGTCAAGAAGGACAAGAAGCTGACCACCAAGTACCGGCCCCAGACCCAGACCACCTGCAGCTGACCCCCGCTCGTCCCGAGGCCACCCCGGCCCGGGTGCGGGGGCATACGGTAGTTGGCCTTTCTCCTACCGTCGCCCGGGCCGCCGGTGAAGCCGGGGCTCGCCGAAACGCGCCTACGGTGTGGGCGCTGTCCCGCTGGCGAGCGTGGGTCCGTGCCTCAGCAGCCGAGCCGGCCGCGCCGCCCGCGTGCTGCACGGGCGACGCGGACGGTGTGTGGCGTGTGGGCGGTGCCGGGTTCCGTTCCGGGTACCTCGGGGCCCATAGGGCGTTTGCCCGGGTCTGGGGCGCGTCTGGGGGCGTCTGAGGCGGGGTTACGAGAGCGGGACCGAGAGGATGCGGTCGTCGCCCGGCCGCGGGGAGCCGCGCCCGTCCTTGTTGCTGGTGCCGACCCACAGCGTCCCGTCCGGGGCCGCGGTGACGGCGCGGAGGCGGCCGTAGCGGCCGGTGAAGTGGGCGACGGGCGTGCCCGCCGACCCATCCGCCGCCAGCGGGACCTGCCACAGCCGGGTCCCGCGCAGCGCCCCCACCCACAGCGAGCCGTTCGCGTACGCCATCCCCGACGGCGAGGCCTCGTCGGTGGACCAGGTGACGATGGGGTTCACGTAGCGCGAGTCATCGCTGCGCCCCTCGACCTCCGGCCACCCGTAGTTGCCTCCCGCCTTGATGAGGTTCACCTCGTCATAGGTGTTCTGGCCGAACTCCGACGCGTACAGGCGGCCGGAGGGGTCCCAGGCCAGCCCCTGGACGTTGCGGTGGCCGTAGCTGTAGACGAGCGTCCCGAACGGGTTGCCGGGCGCGGGCGCCCCGTCCACGGTCATGCGGAGGATCTTGCCGCCCAGCGAGTCGCGCTGCTGGGCCAGCTGGTCGTCGCCGGTCTCGCCGGTGGAGGCGTACAGGAACCCGTCGGGTCCGAACGCGAGCCGTCCCCCGTTGTGGATCCCGCCCTTGGGGATGCCCCGCACCAGGACCCGCTCGTCGCCGAGGCGGTCGCCGGTGAGCTGGTAGCGGACGATCCGGTTGTCCTGTTCCGCGGTGTAGTAAAGGAATATTTGCTGATCCTTTGCCGCCACCCCCATCAGCCCGCCCTCGCCGGCCGCGCTCACCCCCGGGATCGTGCCCAGCGAGGTCACCTTCCCGTCCCGGGTCACGCGAAGCAGTCTCGCCGTGTCACGCTCCGTAACCAGCGCATCGCCTCCGGGCAGGAACGTGATCGCCCATGGCACCGCCAGCCCCGTCACCACGTCCCTGGGCTCTCGCGGCCCGGCCCCGGCCGGCGCGGTGGCCGTCGGCGTCACCTCCCCGCCGCCGGCCAGACCGCTGGAACAGGCGGTGAGCACGGCCATGAGCATGAGCGTCCAGAGCTTCCTCATGTGTTCCATACTTCCCTTGGAGTCATAAGGTTCTCGGCATGAAGACCTGGGTTCCGTCCGATTCGGTGGCTGATGTTCTGTCCGACCTGCCTGGGGTTGAATGTGCTGTTTACGATGGCACGGCCCCGATGCCGGAAGGGATCGACGAGGTAGAGGTCTGGATCCCGCCGCTCGTCACCGTGCCGGACGTCCCGGGCACGCTGGCCAGGATGAGCTCCCTGCGGCTGGTGCAGACCGTCACCGCGGGTGTGGAGCCGTACCGGCCGCACCTGCCGGACGGCGCGGTGCTGTGCAACGCCCGCGGCGTGCACGACGCCGGGACCGCCGAGTGGGCCGTCGGGGCGATGATCGCGGTGCTGCGGGAGTTCCCCGGGTTCGTGGACGCGCAGCGCAGGGGCGAGTGGACCTACCACCACACCGACGTGCTGGCCGACTCCACCGTGCTCATCGTCGGCCACGGCTCCATCGGCGCCGCGCTGGAGAGGCGGCTGGAGGGGTTCGAGGTCGAGGTCGTACGCGTGGCCAGGAGCGCCCGCGACGGCGTGCACGCCATGGACGAGCTGCCCGCCCTGCTGCCGGAGGCTGACGTCGTGGTGCTGCTCGTGCCCGCCACGGCCGACACCGCGGGCATGGTCGACGCGGCTTTCCTGGCGCGGATGAAGGACGGCGCCGTGCTGGTCAACGCCGCCAGGGGCGGGATCGTCGACACGGACGCGCTGATCGCGGAGCTCAAAAACGGTAGGCTACGCGCCGCGCTGGATGTGACCGCGCCCGAGCCGCTGCCCGAGGGCCACCCCCTCTGGAGCGCTCCGGGCCTCCTGATCACTCCGCACGTCGCGGGCAGCACCCCCGCGTCCGGGCGGCGCATGCTGCGCCTGATCCGCGCCCAGCTGCTGCGCTATCTCGCAGAGGAACCGCTGGTCAACGTCATCACCGACTCGTACTGAGAGGATCCCGGAAAGTGGCTGGTCCGTGACCTTCGGTGCGTACGGTTGCCTTTGCGAGGAGGTCCTGACTCGCTGTCAAGGATCTCTTGGCGGAAATTGGTCTGTGTGGTTATCAGATCGGTGACGACATCGGCGTTGTCACCACCCGCGCACCCACGAGCGCACACACTGGCGAAGTGATCGACCGGGCTTCGGCGGTCGCAGGTGCAGGGTTCGAGACGGGATGGGCAACGACTGTGATCCGCTGGCGTGATCCACGGGTGCCGCTGACCGCCGCGGCGGCGGCAGGCGCGGTGGCCTTCGCCGCCGCGCTCGGCATACGCGGTGAGGCCTTGCTCACCGGCGCTGTCGCCGGCGGGCTGGCGGCGCTGATCGCGGCCGGTTCGCTGCTGTTCGCCTCGGTGAAGTCGGCCGGGCACCGGCCGACGGCGCTGGGCGCGCGCTGGATGGGCGGCGGAGCCGTCATCTGGGCCGCCGGCGTGGCGTTGCGCCCGTTCGCCGAGAGCTTCCTGGTCAGTTTCGCCGACCTGTTCGTCCTGCTCGGCACCGTGGTGACGGCGGGAGGCGCGCTGATCGCCGCCGACCGCAGATTCCCGGCCAGGGTCGTTTTACGGCATGTCACCGACGCCTACCTGTGCGCCGCCTCGCTCTTCCTGATCGGCTGGGTGGCCGCGCTGCGGCACGTCTACGACGACGCGGCGGACCCGGCGGCGTTCACGCTGGTCATGCTGCCGCCGATGATCGCGCTGCTGGTGACGTGCGCCGTGATCCCGTCGGTGCTGACGAGCCGGGCCTCCTCCTGGCCGCTCGCCCTGGCGGGTGTCGGCGTGCTCGCCACCATGACCGTGGCAGGCCTGGCGGCCGGCGTCGCCAGGCTCGACGGCGGCGATCCGCAGATCTGGGCCGTCATGCTCGCGCCTGTCGCGTTCCTGCTGCTCGCCGCCATCCCGTGGGCGCCGCGTCCGGGCGCGGCGGGCAGGTCCGCCGTCGGAGGTGTGGTCGCGCTGGTGCCGATGGGGCTGGTCGCCGTGGCCGCCTGCACGCTGCTCGCCCACCTGGTGGGCGGCGGGGCCGAGCGGCCGGTGACCGGCGTCGTGGTGGTCGCGGTCTCGGTGGTGCTGCTCCTGATCGTCCGCCTGTTCTTCGTCTCGGCGACCAACATGCGCCTGCGCGGCCTGGTCAAGCTCGGTGAGCGGCAGCTCAGGGAGCTCGCCCAGAGCACCGGCGACGTGGTGTTCCTCGCCGACTACGAGGGTGTGGTGCGGGAGATCGACGCCGGGGTCGAGGTCACGTACGGCTACCGCCCCGAAGACGTGGTCGGCGGGTCGATCTTCGACTACATCCACCCGGAGGACGTCCCCGGCATCCAGGTCGCGCTGCGCGCCATGCACCTCGACGAGGACAACGCCGCGCCCGGCGCCTGCCTGATCGCCTGCCGGGTGCGCGCGGCCGACGGCACGTGGCGGCCCACCGAGTCGGTCGCCACCCGCCACGTCGGCGGCGACGAGCTGCTGCTGGTGACCACCAGGGACGTCAGCGACGAGGAGGCGCTGCGCAACCAGGTCGCCCACCTGACCTTCCACGACGGCGTCACCGGGCTGCCCAACCGCGCCTACTTCGAGGAGCGCACCCGCGAGGTGCTCTCGGGGCGCACCTCCGGCGCCGGAGCGGCCAACGTCGCGGTCATCTTCCTCGACCTCGACGGGTTCACCTCGGTCAACGACTCGGTGGGCCACGCCAGCGGCGACTACCTGCTCGGGCAGGCCGCGCGCAGGCTGCGCGGCGCCGTACGCGCCGACGACACGCTCGCCCGGTGGGGCGGCGACGAGTTCGCGGTGCTCGTGGAGACGGGCGGTGACGCGCAGGTCGCGGTCGATCTGGCCGAGCGGCTCGTACGCGCGGTCTCGCAGGAGCCGTTCCGCGTCGCCGACCGCGACGTGGCGCTGACCGCGAGCGTGGGCGTGGCCTTCACCGAGGACGACATGCCGGCCGGAGACCTCATCCGTAACGCGGATGTCGCGATGGCGCGCTCCAAAGAGCTGGGCGGGCGGCGGGTCGAGGTGTTCGCCGCGCAGATGCACGCCGACGTGGTGCGCCGGCTGGAGCTGGCGGCCGACCTGCAGCGGGCGCTGATCGAGCAGCAGTTCGCGATCGAGTACCAGCCGATCGTCGATCTGGCCACCTCGCGGGTGACCTCGGTCGAGGCGCTGGTGCGGTGGTGGCGCGGGTCGGTGTTCGTGCCGCCCGAGCAGTTCCTGGGCCCGGCCGAGGACACCGGGCTGATCGTGCCGCTGGGGGAGTGGATCCTGCGCGAGGCGTGCCGCGAGGTGGCCGCCTGGCGGGCCTCGTCCTGGGACATCGGCCTGTCGCTCAACCTGTCGGCCCGGCAGATCACCGCCCCGCGGTTCGTCGAGACGGTAGAGGAGGCGCTGGCCGAGAGCGGGCTGCCGGCCTCCGCGCTCACCCTTGAGGTGATCGAGGAGATGCTGGTCGAGGACGCCGAGGAGACGATCAAGCGGCTGTCGGAGCTGCGGGCGCTCGGGGTGCGGCTGGCCATCGACGACTTCGGCACGGGTTACGCGTCGCTCGCGTTCCTGCGGCAGCTCCCGGTCGACATGATCAAGATCGATCCGTCGTTCGTGTCGGGGCTGGGCAATGACGACACGCTGACCCTGCTCACCCGTACCATCGTTCGGCTCGGCCACGACCTCGGGCTTATCGTGGTGGCAGAGGGGATAGAGCGTCCCGAACAGCTCGATCTGCTCAAGCGGATGGGGTGCACGAAGGGTCAGGGCTTCCTGGTCGCACGGCCGATGGCGGCGCGCGGAGTCGACTCGTTGATGCGTACGAGTCTCACTGTTTGAGACATGTGTCCACGAAGTTGGCACCAGGGCATTCAGTGCGGCTATGGTGTAGGTCATGCTTCGCAGTGAGATTCTCGTAGTACTTCGCCGGCGCGCAGGCCGATAGCGAAGCACGACGACCTGCGCGCCGCCCCAGACCCGCCGTCCCGGTGGGAAGGGGCATTTTTTATGTCCTTAAGCGAGTAGCCACGCAAGGAACGAGCCGATGACCGAACGGATGACAGGTGCACAGGCCCTGGTGAGGGCGCTGGAGCACGTTGGAGTCGACACAGTGTTCGGGATCCCGGGCGGTGCCATTCTGCCGGCCTACGATCCTCTCTACGACTCGACCAAAGTCCGGCACGTGCTCGTACGCCACGAGCAGGGCGCCGGTCACGCGGCCGAGGGCTACGCGCAGGCGACCGGCAGGGTCGGGGTGTGCATGGCCACCAGCGGCCCCGGTGCCACCAACCTGGTGACGCCGATTGCCGACGCGTACATGGACTCGGTGCCGATCGTGGCGATCACCGGCCAGGTGGCCAGCGCGGCCATCGGCACGGACGCGTTCCAGGAAGCCGACATCTGCGGCATCACCATGCCGATCACGAAGCACAACTTCCTGATCACGGATCCGGCGGACATCCCCCGCACGATCATGGAGGCCTTCCACATCGCCTCCACCGGCCGTCCCGGCCCGGTTCTCGTGGACATCTCCAAGGACGCGTTGCAGGCCGACACCACCTTCAGCTGGCCGCCGACCATGCAGCTCCCGGGCTACCGCCCGGTCACCAGGCCGCACTCCAAGCAGATCCGCGAGGCCGCCAAGCTGATCGCCGAGTCCAAGCGGCCGGTCCTGTACGTCGGCGGCGGCGTCCACAAGGCGCGTGCCTCCGCCGAGCTGCTGCAGCTGGCCGAGCTGACCGGCATCCCGGTCATCACCACCCTGATGGCGCGCGGCACGTTCCCCGACAGCCACCCGCAGCACATGGGCATGCCGGGCATGCACGGCAGCGTGTCGGCCGTGGGCGCGCTGCAGAAGGCCGACCTGCTCATCGGGCTGGGCGTGCGCTTCGACGACCGGGTGACCGGCGACCTGGCGTCGTTCGCCCCGTACGCCAAGGTCGTGCACGCCGACATCGACCCGGCGGAGATCTCCAAGAACCGCCACGCCGACGTGCCGATCGTGGGTGACTGCAAGGAGGTCATCGGCGACCTGGTCGCCGTGATCCAGGCGTCCGGCCAGAAGGGCGACTACACCGAGTGGTGGACGACGCTCAACGGCTACAAGCAGACGTACCCGCTGGGCTACGAGACGTACGAGGACGGCACGCTGGCGCCCCAGTACGTCATGGAGCGGCTGAGCGCGATCGCCGGGCCCGACACGTACTACGTGGCCGGGGTCGGGCAGCACCAGATGTGGGCCGCGCAGTTCATCGACTACGAGAACCCCGGCACGTTCATCAACTCCGGCGGCCTCGGCACGATGGGCTTCGCCGTCCCGGCCGCGATGGGCGCCAAGATGGGCCGCCCCGAATCCACGGTGTGGGCCATCGACGGCGACGGCTGCTTCCAGATGACCAACCAGGAGCTGGCCACCTGCGCTCTGGAGGGCGTGCCGGTCAAGATCGCCGTCATCAACAACGGCAACCTCGGCATGGTCCGCCAGTGGCAGACGCTCTTCTACGACCAGCGATACTCCAACACCGACCTGCAGACGGTCCGCCGCATCCCCGACTTCGTCAAGCTGGCCGAGGCCTATGGTTGTGTGGGCCTGCGATGCGAGCGTGCCGAGGACGTGGACGCCGTGATCAAGAAGGCCATGGAGATCAACGACGTGCCCGTCGTGGTCGACTTCGTCGTCCACCAGGACGCCATGGTCTGGCCCATGGTCCCGGCGGGCACTAGCAACGACGACATCAAGATCGCCCGTGACATGGCGCCCAAGTGGGAGAACGAGGATGAGTAGGCATACTCTGTCGGTGCTTGTCGAGAACAAGCCGGGCGTACTGGCACGCGTGTCCGCGTTGTTCAGCCGAAGGGGCTTCAACATAGACTCGCTGGCAGTGGGGCCGACCGAACACGACGACATCTCGCGCATGACCATCGTGGTCAGCGTCGAGGAGCTGCCGCTTGAGCAGGTCACCAAGCAGCTCAACAAGCTGGTGAACGTCCTGAAGATCGTCGAGCTCGACACGTCGCAGTCCGTCCAGCGCGAGCTGATGCTGATCAAGGTCAAGGCCGACGCCGACAGCCGTTCCCACGTGCTGGAGCTGGTCAACCTCTTCCGCGCGCGCTGTGTCGACGTGGCCGCCGACGCCGTGACCATCGAGGTCACCGGCACTCCCGACAAGCTCGAGGCGTTCGTCAAGGTCCTCGAGCCGTTCGGGATCAAAGAACTCGTCCAGTCGGGCATGGTGGCCATCGGCCGCGGTGCCCGCTCCATCACCGACCGGTCCCTCAGGGCACTGGACCGTACCGCCTGAAAGGTATTAGCAAGTGACCGAGATCTACTACGACGACCAGGCCGACCTGTCGATCATCCAGGGGCGCCACGTGGCCGTGCTGGGGTACGGCAGCCAGGGCCACGCCCACGCGCTCTCCCTGCGTGACTCCGGCGTGGACGTGCGTGTCGGCCTGCCGGAGGGCTCCAAGAGCCGCGAGAAGGCGGAGAACGACGGGCTGCGGGTCGTCACCCCGGCGGAGGCGGTGGAGGAGGCCAACCTCACCATGATCCTCGCGCCGGACCACATCCAGCGCCACCTGTACGCCGACCACGTCGCCCCCAACCTGGTCGAGGGCGACGCGCTGTTCTTCGGCCACGGCCTGAACATCCGCTACGGCCTCATCGAGGCGCCCGAGGGCGTCGACGTGTGCATGGTCGCTCCCAAGGGCCCGGGCCACCTGGTGCGCCGCCAGTTCGAGGCCGGGCGCGGCGTGCCGTGTCTCGTGGCCGTCGAGAAGGACGCCTCGGGCAAGGCGCTGGACCTGGCGCTGTCGTACGCGAAGGGCATCGGCGGCACCCGCGCCGGCGCGCTGCGCACGACGTTCACCGAGGAGACGGAGACCGACCTGTTCGGCGAGCAGGCCGTGCTGTGCGGCGGCGTGTCCGAGCTGATCAAGGCCGGCTTCGAGACCCTCATCGAGGCGGGCTACCAGCCCGAGGTCGCCTACTTCGAGTGCCTGCACGAGATGAAGCTGATCGTCGACCTCATGTACGAGGGCGGCATCTCGAAGATGTACTGGTCCGTCTCCGACACGGCCGAGTACGGCGGCTACACCCGCGGCCCGCGCGTCATCACCGACGAGACCCGTCAGGAGATGCGCCGGATCCTGGCCGAGATCCAGGACGGCACCTTCGCGCGGCAGCTCGTCGAGGAGTTCGACGGCGGCCAGAAGGAGTTCCAGCGTCACCGCGACGAGCTGGCCGAGAACCCGATCGAGAAGACGGGTGCCAAGCTCCGCCCGATGATGAGCTGGCTGAAGGCGTAACACGCCGGAGCATGACGGGTGGGTGGGCCTCGGGCCCGCCCACCCGTTGCCTTGTCACCGCCGGCTGCCCTGCTCGCGGCGGCCGGCGGTGTTGAGCGGGTCTTACTGGGCGGCCAGCTGAGCGATCTGCTCGGCGCTCAGCACGCCGTCATACGTGCGGACGTCGTCCACGACTCCTGGCCAGTAGCCGGTGAAGGCGCCCGCGGTCTTGGTCCGGCCCAGTTGCAGCGGGCCGGTGGCGTTCCACGCGCTCGCGTGGGACGTGATGGTGGTGGTCGAGAGCTGGCCGTTGACGTAGATGCGCAGCTCGCCGGCCAGCGCGTCGTAGACGCCGGCGACGTGGGTCCACTCCAGTGGGTTGGGGATGGCGTCGGAGCGGGTGCGTACGAGGGCGGCGGTGTCGGTGTCGGCGGCCCTCATGCCGAGGGTCCACCGCTG
>NZ_JBEXMW010000023.1:0-239037 GCF_040610775.1 Nonomuraea sp. NPDC003709
GCCCAGTGAACGTCTCCACCCACAAAGGATCAGCCCGTAACACCCCACTCATACACAGAAGATGCCCGCTCAACTACTTTCTGCAACACCCTTTATACGGCATCCCACATCGATCTGGATGTCCTCGACCCCGCGGAGTTCGGCTCCGTCTGCTATCCCGAGCCGGACGGGGTGGCGCCGCAACGGCTGATCGAGCTGGTCTCCCGCCTGGACAACGTGGTCGGAGCGGCCATAACGGAACACGCGCCCTCCGGCGGCCCGGGCGATTCCGAGGCGGAGGTGATCCGCGGGCTGGGCGCCGCGCTTCGCCTCTGACCCGCGCTCCTCACGCCTCGGCGGCGGGCGGCGATCAACCCTGTGCGTTCGGCGACCTGAAGGTGGTCCGCGCCGGAGGAGATCCCTATGGGCGGGGCAGCAGTTGCCAGTATTCGTTGGGCAACTGCGCGGTCACGTCGAAGTACTCCTCACTGGAGATCGACTCGCGCAGCACACCGAAGACGGCCTGGGCGTGCTCGCGAGCCATCGCCGGCGAGGTGCCCTCCCGTTCGGCGATCCGCTGCACGAACTCGTCCACGGACATGCGCGCCGCCCGGCCGGGGCCCGCGGCCTTGCCGCGCTTCAGCGGCGGGTGCAGGTGGACGTGGATCTGGCTGATCAGGTCGTCGACCTCGCCCGGAGCGATGCGCTCGGCGAGCGTTTCCAGCACCGCCTCGGTGGCCCGGCGTGCGCCCTCGGGGTCGAGCCCGGTCCGTTTCGCGACCTTGGCCAGAAACTCCTCGACCGGCACGATCTCGACGAACCGCCGTTGGGCCTCCGCGACCAGGGGCTCGAAGTCGTCCGGGAGTTCGGCCGCCATGTCGGCGATCTCGTCGGGGCTCGCGGCCTGCCCGATCGCCCAGAAGACCGCACGGGCGTGCCGGTCTGCTGTGTCGAGGTCCACACCCTCGCGTTCGGCGACGCGCCGCAGGAACTCGTCGACGTCGAAGGTATCGGCGTCCGTGTCGGTGTAGAGCCAGGGCATCAACTCGGGAGGCAGCTCTCTTTGGAGATCCCGGCTCTGCCCCTTCGAGAGCCGCTCGGCGAGGGTTCGGAGCGTGGCCTGCACAGCCCGTTCCACGGCCTGGCTACCCCCGCCGATCTGCTGCTCCACGATCTTGAAGAACTGCTCGTAATCCATGCCAACCCCCGCGTCGGCTCCGTCACAGTACGCGTTCTTGCTGGTCAACTACCCCGTAATGGAGACCGTCACCCGCGCTCCCGACAGCTCGGCCGCCGGGCGCCGGGGTTGGCCGCCAGGGCCGCCCGTTCGGCGTGGACCAGCGACCAGAGGCCGGCGTCGCGGTGCCGGATCGGGTCGGGTCGGTCATATGTTCCCTCCTGTCCGGGCTGTCAGCGACTCAGTACGCCGACGAGGTTCCCGTCGGCGTCGGCGAACACCGCGATCCGGCCGAGCGGCGTCCGCGCCGGCTCCATGACGCGGCTGCCGCCGAGTCTTTGCGCTCACCGGGGCCAAGGCCGACGAGCGCGAGACCCTGCTCGGGATGCTCGACGATGCGCGCGACGTGGTGGCCGATCATCCGGGCCAGACGATCACCGGAGATAAGAACTACTACGTCGCGCATTCGAGCAAGGTGTAGCGGTACGTGATCTGACCTTGCCGCGCCCGGCCCGCAAGGGCGAACCCGAACGGGCCGGAGCACGTCTGTTCCGGCCCCTGCGCCAGATCACCGAGTCGATCAACCAGACCTTTAACGGCCACTTGACCTGGAACGCCACGGCGGCCGTACTCATGCTGGTGTCATCGTGCGCGTACTGGCGCGGGTGCTCGCGACCATCTGGCACAACGACAAGACCGGCCAGCCAATCAAGCGATCGCTGACCTCCTACGACCACTAAACGTGACCACACCCCTTGGACTCATTCGTCCCAGTCGAACGTTCAGATCAAGAGGTGCTGTTCAGCTCGTTTTCCAGGGCCGGCATATGTGGGCCGAACTGCCTCGATCCGAGCACACGTAGTACCGGGCGATCGCGGGAGTGGCCAGTCCGGGCGGCCCCAGGCCGCACCCCGACGCCGAACCATTGGGATCCCGAACGATGCCTGTCTGACCGTCGTGCTTCTCGAAGACCAGGTAGAAGCCGTAGCTGTCGGGGTAGGAGTCACAGGCCCCTGCCTGGCGGTGGTCCGATGACACCCAGCCGTAGCCGCATTCCTGGATGGAGACGGGCCCGCAGGCGCGTACGTTGTAGGTGGAGTAGTGTGCGCTCGCAGGTGAGCTGATCACCAGGAGTGCCACGCCTGCGCTGCCCGCTACGGCGGCCAGACGCCGACTTCGGAAAATCGCCATCGGTGCTCCCTTCGTCGAGGTTCTTGGGGCGGTCAACCACGTCGGGCGATTCCTGAGCATGGCGATCTCAGACCGCCGGAGTCGCCAGTGATGCGAGCAGCGTGAGCAGTGCGGCCGCGGCCATGGCCCGGACACCTGCCTTCACCAATTCGTGCACGTTCATCTCCCTTCGTCGTGGGTGAGAGCGCAGGTCAGAGGGTGGGAGACGCGGAGGCGCCCGCCGCCGTCCCTGGCTGCCCGCACCCTCTGGTCTAGGCCGTGGAAGCTTTGTCCGGAATGGTCTGCGCAGCAGGACAAACAACCCCGGACAATGTGGTCATGGGAAGGCCTGAACGACCTTTGAGCCCCCAGGACGGCCCGGTGCAGTCGCTGGCGTGGGAGTTGCGGCGATTACGGGAGCAGGCGGGTAGGCCCAGCTATCGCCGGTTGTCTCAACAGGCTCATTTCTCGGCCAGCACCTTGGCGGAGGCTGCCAGGGGAGAGCGGCTTCCTTCCCTGGCGGTGACGCTGGCATACGCCACCGCCTGCGGCGGCGATCGGGCCGAGTGGGAGGCACGGTGGACGGCTACGGCACGCGAGTCGGCTGCCTCCGAGGTGCTCGACGACCCCGCGGACGGCGAGATCTCCCCGTATCCGGGGTTGGTGGCGTTCCAGCCGGAGCAGGCGGAGCTGTTCTTCGGCCGCTCCCGCCTCGTCGGCGACGTGCTGGACAGGGCGGTACGCCGGCCGGTGGTCGCGGTCTTCGGCGCCTCGGGCAGCGGCAAGTCCTCCCTTCTGCGGGCGGGAGTGGTGGGACGGATCACGCGGGAGCCGCGGCTGTCGGCGCGATGGCGAGTGGTCCTGATGACGCCCACCGCGGAGCCCATGGAGGCCCTGGCGCGGCAGGTGGCCAAGCTGGCCGGTGCGGACACGCCGACGGGGCTCGGAGAGGACCCGTCCGCCCTCGACGTGGCGGTACGCAACGCGCTGGCCACCGGGCCCGACGACATACGGGTCCTGCTGGTCGTCGACCAGTTCGAGGAGGTGTTCACGCTGTGCGCGCGGGAGGACGAGCGGGCCCGCTTCATCGAGGCGCTGGTCGACGCTGCGCACGGCCCGGAGCGACGGGCGACGCTGGTGCTGGGCGTGCGCGCCGACTTCCTGCCGCATCTCACGCAGTACCCCGGGCTGGTCGAGGCGCTGGCGCACGACGGCCAGGTCCTGGTCGGGCCGATGTCCGAGGACGAGTTGCGGGAGGTCATCGTCATGCCCGCCGCGGGCGCGGGGCTGAGCGTGGACGCCGACCTCCTCGCCACGGTGCTGGTCGAGGCGGCGGCCGAGCCGGGCGCGTTGCCGCTGATCTCGCACGCGCTTCGTGAGACGTGGCGGCACCGTACGGGCTCCGCGCTGACCCTGGACGCCTACCGCGGCACCGGCGGCGTGCGCGGCGCGATCGCCCAGAGCGCCGAGGAGACCTACGACGCCTTCACCCCGAGCGAGCGGCAGACGTGCCGGGCCGTGTTGCTGCGGCTGTGCGCGCTCGGCGAGGGCACGGAGGACACCCGCAGGCCCATCGCCCGCTCCGAGCTGGACGGCGTGGCCGACGCCCCGCTGACCACCACCGTGCTGCGCAGCCTGGTCGCCGCCCGGCTCGTGGTCGTGGACGGCGACACGGTGGAGCTCGCCCACGAGGCGCTGATCCGGGCCTGGCCCCGCCTGCACCGCTGGCTCACCGACGACCGGGCCGACCTGGTGGTGCACCGGCGGCTGACCGAGGCCGCCCTCGTCTGGGACTCGCTGGATCGCGACCAGGGCGCCCTGTATCGCGGAGCCCAGCTGGAGGCCGCTGCGGCGTGGGCCGATCGCCACCCCCGGGAGCCGAATCTGCTGGAGCAGGCGTTCCTGCGGGCCGGCCACGAGCTGCGGCAGGCCGAGGAGCGGACCACGCGGAGCCGGATCCGCCTGCTGCGCCGGCTACTCCTCGCGATGGCGATGCTACTGGTCCTGGCGCTGCTCGGCGGCGTGACGGCTGTGCGGCGCGGCATCGAGGCCCGCGAGCAACAGGCCATCACACTGGCCCGGCACCTGACGGGAGAGTCGCCGCTGCTGTCCTCCACCGATCCCGATCTGGCCGCGCTGCTGGCGATCGCCGCCTTCCGCCTCCACCCCGACGCCGAAAGCAGGGGCAGCCTGCTCAGCGCCGCCGCCGTACCGCGCAGGACCCAGCTCGACACCGGCGAAAGGGGCACCTACGGGCTGGACCTCAGCCGGGACGGCAAGCTGCTCGCCGCAGCGCAGGACGGCGGGGACGTCAGCCTGTGGTCGCCACAGACGCGTACCCGGGTGGGCACGCTCGCCGGACCCGGCCACTACGCCTTCCGCGTGGCCTTCAGCGACGACGCGCGACGGCTCGCCACCGCCGCCCTCACCTCTGGCGGCGGGCTGGTCACCGTCTGGGACGTGCCGTCCCGCCGCAAGCTGGCCGAGCGGGCGTTCACTGTCGCCCCGCTCGCGATCGACCTGAGCCATGACGGTACGACGGTCGCGGTCGGCACCGGGAACGGGGAGATCGCGCTGTGGGACTGGGCGCACGACACGTGGGCCGCGCACCCGCGCCATGGGCGGGCGGAGCCGATCCGCGCCCTCGCCTATAGCCCCGACGGGCGGCTGCTGGTGTCGGTGGGCCTCACCAGCGGGAGGCCGGTGGTGTGGGACGCGGCGACGGTCACTCCACAGGCCGAGCTCGATGCCGAGGAGGTGCACGAGCTGACGTTCGCCATGACGGGCAGGACGCTGGCCACGACGTCCGACCGCAAAGGCGTCCTGCTCTGGGACCTGGACGAACCCGCCAAGCCCACGATGACCTGGCGCCTGCCCGGCCGGCCGACCTACGCCTGGAGCATCTCCGCCCCCGTACGGGGCAGGATCGCCGTGGCCGACGAGAACGGGGCCGTCACTGTCTGGGACATCGCCCGCCGCGAACCACTGGTCAGCTACCAGGATAGAGGCCTCACCGAGACCGCGGCGATCGCGTTGTCCGAGGACGGCACCACCTTGGTCTCCGCCGGTTTCGGCAGGTACATCACACTGCGCAGCCCGGTCCTGCCGCCGTTCGCCGGGCACACCTCCCCCGTGAACGACCTGGCGGCCGACGGGCGGACGGTCGCCTCGGCCGGGGACGACCGCTCCGTGCGGCTGTGGGATCCCGGCGGGCGGCGGGCGACCGTACTGACCGGTCACGGGGACCAGGTGCTGGCCCTGGCGCTCAGCGGGAATGGCCGTCTGCTGGCTGCGCTAACCCGCGATCACACCATCACCCTGTGGGACGCCGCCACCCTGCGGCGGCACGGTCCGGTGATCCGCTTCGCCGGCATGGGCGCCGCCACCGACGTGGCGCTGGACGCGACCGGCGACCGGGTCGCGGCGACGGCCGTGCGGCAGTTCGTGTGGGATCGAGGCGCCGAGGTCCCGGCCGCGGAGGGGTCACTGCTTGACACGGTCTCGGCGGTCGCCTTCATCCCCGGCGGGCGGCTGCTGGTGTTCGGGTGCCCGAACGGCAGGCTCATCGTCCGCGACCTGGCCACGGGCAGGGACCACCAGGTGATCGAGACGGGGCAAGGCGCGGTGCAGGACGTGGCGATCAGCCCGGACGGCAGGCTCGCCGCCACGGCCGGGGCCGATCGCACCGTCAAACTCTGGTCCCTGCCCGAAGGCGCGCCCGTCGCGACGCTGAGCGGGCACAGCAGGCCGGTCTCCGCGGTCGGCTTCAGCCCGGACGGGCGCCGCCTGGCCGCCGCGAGCGAGGACCAGACTGTCCAGGTGTGGGACGTCGCGAGCCGAAGGCGCACGGAGATCCTCTCAGGCCACCAGTCCGCGATCAGGTCGCTGGCGTTCCTCGCCGACGACTCGCTGATCGCGGGCGCGGACGACGGTCGGATCATCCGCTGGACCTTCGACACGGACGCGGCGGTGGCGGCGTTGTGCCGGGCGGTGGGGCGGGATCTGACGGAACGGGAGTGGCGGGCCTACGACGTGTCCATGGCGCCCGATCCCGTGTGCTGACCTTTACCGGCCTGTCCCGCTCGAAAACACGGTTTCGGGCTCTGAGCTGGGGTTCTGCTGCGCGATCAGTGCGGCGGCTGTCCCCATCGCGGGGGTGTCGTTGTCGCTGGTCTACAGGGTGGTTCGGTGCTTGTGCAGCCTTGTGGCGGTGCTGGTCCGCTCTGATTTGTCCAAGGAAGCTGAGCTACTGGTGCTGCGTCACGAGAACCAGGTGCTTCGACGTCGGCTCGGTGTCCGGCCGCAGCGGGGTCACGCCGACGGGCTCTGGCTTGCGGCGTTGTCGCGGCTGGGGTTCCCGATCGCGGCCTCCAGGGTGTGGGAGATCCTGGGCGCGGCCGGTATCGATCCGGCGCCCCGCCGGGCTGGGCCGAGCTGGCGGCAGTTCCTGGCCGCTCAGGCCCGTGCGATCATCGTGTGTGACTTCCTGGTGGTCGAGACGCTGCTGCTCAAACGGCTGCATGTGCTGGTCTTCATCGAGCACGGTACCCGGCGACTGCGCCTGGGTGGGGTGAGCGCGCACCCGACCGGGGCGTGGATGGTGCAGCAGGTCCGCAACCTGGTGATGGGCCTGGGGGAGCGCATCGCCGGGCTACGGTTTTTGATCCACGATCGGGACCCGCTCTTCACCGTCGCTGTTCGGGAGGTCTTCACAGCCGAAGGGCTATGGACCATCACCATCCTGCCGCGGACGCCGAGGATGAACGCCGTCTGCGAGCGGGCCATCGGCGCCCTGCGCCGTGAACTCCTGGACCGGATTCTGATCCTCAGTGAACGCCGCCTGGCCCTCGTGCTCCAGGGGTATCTGATCCACTACAACGGGCACCGGCCGTACCAGTCCCGGCACCAACGGCCTCCGGACACCGCAACGCAGGCCGTCCGCGACGTGACCGACCTCAATGACCTGCGATCCATCCGCCGAAAACCCGTCGTCGCGGGCATGATCAGCGAATACCGCCACGCCGCGTAACCGCAGCTCAGGACACGTAACTCAATATTCGAGCGGCACACCATCCGCAGGACGCCCTGCATGAGCACGTACGCCGACGGGACCGGCTCGGTGGAGTCCTTCACGAATGCTCACGTGCCGCTTGAACTGCACGGACGAAGTTTTCGGCAGGCACAGGATCGGCTGGCTGATGCGCAAAGATGAACAAGCATTTGTTATGTGGCCGAGGTGCAGCCTCAGGCCTCCAGGCCGGTGAGCATCCCGTCGGTGAGGACCTCGGCGATCTGCTCGGCGGTGAGCTCGCCGGTCGGGGAGAACCACTCCGTGGCCGAGTTGAGCATGCCGATGATGGCCAGCACCGTCACCCGCGCGCTCTTGACCGCTCTGAACTCGCCCGCCTCGATGCCCTCGTCGATGATCTGTGAGAAGAGGGCCTCGTACCGGCGGCGCAGCTTGACGACGCGGCGCCTGCCGGTGGAGGCGAGGTAGGTCCATTGGTGGAAGGCGACGCGGGTCTGTTCCAGGGATTCGGCGAGCACGCCCATGTGCGCGTTGATCGCGCCGCGCAGGCGCTCCGGCGCGGTCTGGTCCGACTCCACCACCGGCTCGATCGCGTCGAGGTAACGCTGGATGCCGTTCTCCACGATGCGCTGGAGCAGGTCCTCTTTCTTGCTGATGTGGACGTAGAGGCTGCCCGGCAGGAGCCCGACGGCGTCACTGATGTCCCGCATGCCCACGACCGGGTAGGTCTTTTCGCTGAAGAGCTTGATCGCCGCTTCTTCGATGAGCTCCGGCGACACAGGTCCGCTTCGCTTGGCCTGTCTTTCCTTCCGCGTTGTCAACCGTCCTCCCACGTTCGGTTAACAACTGATTGTACGGCGGGTCGCGGCTCGCTCGCTCCCGCTGGTCAGCGGTTGAATCGCGCCGGCCTGCGTTCGAGGAAGGCATCGACGCCCTCGGCCAGGTCGGGGCCGTTGTGCAGTGCCGCGACCGCCCAGTAGCTGTTGCTCATCGAGGTGGCGAGGTCGACCTGCCAGGTCGAGCGCAGCGCATGCTTCGTGGCCTCCAGAGCCCGCCACGGTTTGGCCGCGATGCGGGCTCCCAGCTCGACGGCGGCGGGGATCAGCTCCTCCGGCTCGACGACCCGGTTGACCAGGCCGATCTCCAAAGCTCGCCGCGCGTCGATGACATCCCCGGTCAGGGCCAGCTCGGCGGCCAGGCCGGAGCCGACGAGCCGGGGGAGGAACCACGACCCGCCGTTTCCCGGTGGTAGGCCCAGGTTGATGTATGTTTCGCCGAGTTTGGCGGCTGTGGAGCAGATGCGGATGTCGCAGGCGAGCGCGAAGTCCAGGCCGCCCGCGGTGGCACCCCCGTTGATGGCGGCGATGGCCGGCAGCCTCGATGCGACGAGGCGCTGAGTCACCGGGAACAGCACTCGCGCGTTGTAGGGCTCCTGGGTGATCGGGAAGGTCTCGTCGAGGTAGGCGCGCATGGCCTTGAGGTCGGCTCCCGCGGAGAACTGCCGTCCCGCTCCGGTGATCACCAGGCAGCGGACCGCGGTGTCGCCTTCAAGGTCGGTGAGGGCGGTGAGCAGGTCCGCCGCCATCTCCGGGACGACCCCGTTGCCCCGGTCCGGTCGGTTCAGGGTCAGCAGTACGACCCCGTCGGCCGCCTGCTCGTAATGCAGCGTCTCCAGCTCGGTGGCCGCCATGACTCATCCTGCCTTGACGAGGATGGTCGCGACACACGCCGCGTACGCGCCCGCGAGCCAGCCGCCCGCGTTGACGGCCATGCCGACCCGGGCACCCTCGACCTGCCTGCGTCCAGCCCGGCCGGCGAGCTGATCGTAGATCTCCACCAGCTGCGCGCAGCCGGTGGCGCCGATCGGGTGGCCCCGGCTCATCAGCCCGCCGCTCACGTTGACCGGCAGCCTGCCGCCGAGCGCGGTGGCGCCCGAACGCACCAGGAGGTGCCCCTCGCCCGGAGCGCACAGCCCGACCTCGGCGTACTGGAGGATCTCGGCGGGCGCGGCCGCGTCGTGCAGTTCGAGCACGTCGATGTCGTCGATCCCCAGGCCCGCGTCCTCGAACGCGGCGGCCGTGGCCGCCGCGACCGGCTGGGACTCCTGGCCGCGCCCGGCGGCCAGGCGGGTCGCCCGGATCTCGCACCCGGCGATGCCGGAGCGGCGGGCGTAGTCCTCCGAGCACAGGACCAGCGCGGCGGCGCCGTCGGTGGTGGGTGAGCACATGGGCAGGGTCAGCGGGTCGACGACCATCCGGGCGTGCAGGACCTCCTCGATCGTCTGCGGCGTCCGGTACTGGGCGAGCGGGTTGAGCGCGGCGTGCCCGCGGTTCTTCACCGCGACGGCCGCGAAGTCCTCGATGCCGGCGCCGTACTCGGCGAGATAGCGCCTGGCCTCCTCCGCGTAGACGTTCACGAACACCGAGTTCGAGGCCGGCTTGTCCGGCTCGGGGCGGGAGGAAGCGTCGACGTCGGTGGCTCCCCGCAACGCGTCGAACGTTCGGGACTTGTCCTCGTGCGACAGCTTCTCGACACCGATGACGATCGCGAGGTCGCACCGTCCCGCGAGCACCGCCTCGAACGCCAGGGCCGCGGCCGAGCTGCTGGAGGCGCACGCGTTCTCCACGTTCACCAGTGGCACGCCGGCCAGACCTGTGGACTGCAACGCGACCTGGCCGCGGATCATCTCCTGCCCGGACACCAGCCCGGCCGCGGCGTTGGCCAGGAACACCCGTTGCACCTCGGCCGCGGTCACGCCGGCGTCCTTGAGCGCCAGCTCCGTGACGGCCTCGACCATCATCCGCTCGCTGCGCCGTACGTCCCGCCCGAAGGGGATCATGCCGACACCGGCGATCAGCACTTTGCTCACTGGTGCACCACCGCGAACCACGGCACCGGCCGCCGGGCGATCTCGTCCTGGGACGCCGGCCGGAAGCGCACCCGCGTGTCGCAGCCGTAGGCGCTCCATCCGCCGTCCTCGCCAGGCCACAGCCGGGCCAGCAGTTGCACGCCCTCGGCGAGCTTGACGACCCCGAGCGCGTACGGGGTCTCCGACTCGAAGCCGGTCGGCGCTCCGAAGCGGGTCACCGCGAAGCTGTGCAGCACTCCCGTGCCGGACGCCCGGACCCATCCGAGATCGACCTCATAGCAGAAGGGGCAGCGATGGCGTGGGTACATGTTGTCGCGACCGCAGCCGTTGCAGTGCTGAATGACCAGCTCACCGCGACCGAGCGCGTCGTAGTAGGGACGGGTGAGCGGCTCCATGCCCGGGTCGCTCCCTGAATCACTCCCTGGAGTACTCATCTTGTCACCCCTTCCAGCAGGAGCACCTGGCTGTCCATGTAGGTCCCGCCCGAGCCGCCGCAGACCGCACGCTCCGCGCCGGCGACCTGCCGCTCGGGCCCCGCCCTGCCCAGCAGCTGGCGAACGGCCTCGGCCAGCAACGCCGTGCCGCCGCCGACGCCGGTGTGGCCCGCGGAGAGCAGACCGCCGTTGGTGTTGACGGGCAGCCGGCCGCCGGGGGAGTAGTCGCCCGCGGCGAACGTCCGTGCCGCCTCGCCTGGCTTGGCCAGTCCGAGGCCCTCCAGCGCGATGGTGAGCACGGCGGGATAGGAGTCGTACACCTCGGCGAGGTCGGCGTCGTCCGGCCCCCAGCCCGCCTGCTCGTAGGCCTGCGCCGCGGCCTTCGGCCAGCCGAGTACGGCGAGGTCGCGCTCC
Source organism: Nonomuraea sp. NPDC003709 (assembly GCF_040610775.1). Classification (NCBI taxonomy): domain Bacteria; kingdom Bacillati; phylum Actinomycetota; class Actinomycetes; order Streptosporangiales; family Streptosporangiaceae; genus Nonomuraea; species Nonomuraea sp. NPDC003709. The sequence continues at coordinate 11,073 of NZ_JBEXMW010000023.1, forward strand.
TGACCGATGCTGTAGTGGGACACGCAGCCGCCGGATCCGGCGATCCGCACCCACCGGTCGTGCGAGCGCCGCGCCATGGCGGCGCTCGTCAGGACGAAGCCGACCGCGCCGTCGGCCAGCATCGGGCATTCCAGCGCGTGCAGCGGATCGGAGACCATCTTGGACGCGAGGACCTGCTCGACCGTCAGCGGCTTGTCCTTGTACATCGCGTTGGGGTTGAGCCTGGCCCACTCGCGCAGCACGACGCACACCGACGCCATCTGAGCGGCGGTGGAGCCGCTCGCGGCCATGTAACGGTTGGTGATGAGCGCGCCGACCGCGTTGAACGACAGTCCGGACGGCTTCTCCCATTCGCGGGGTATGCCGTTCGCGGTCAGCATGTCGATCATCTCGTTGACCGGGGCCGAGCCCCACTTCTCGGCCTGCAGCACCAGGACGTTGCGGGCGTGCCCGCTCGCGATCAGACCGGCGGCGGTGCGCATCGTGTTGTCGCTCGTCGACCCGCCCGAGTGGATCATGTAGCTCGCCTTGGCGCGGCCGCCCAGCCCCAGCTCTTCGACCACGCGGGAGAACACCAGGTCGGCCTGGTCGGCTGGGGAGTGCAGGCAGGGGATGAGCAGGATGGTGTCGATGTCGGACATCGACATGCCCGCGTCCCGCACCGCCGCCACGGCGACGTCGACCAGCGAGCCCATGAACGGCCGCTTCGGATACCGGCCGGACGGCAGTTCGCCGACGCCGATGAACGCGGCCTCGTCAGCATCACTCACCAGGGTCTCCTTCCTGTCCGGGGCCGGGCTCTCTGCGTCGCGCGAGCAGCACCATGCGGAAGCGCATGACCTCCTCGTCCTTCTGGTTCAGGACCGTGTAGTCGAGTCGGAGCACGCCGTACCTGGGCTTGCCGCCCTCGGCCCCGGCGATCTCGACCCGCACGCGGATGGTGTCGCCGGGGAACACCGGCGCCAGCGCACGCATGTTCTGGCATTCGAGGAACGCCACGATCGCGTCGCCGAGGAAACCCGACAGGGCGACCTGGCCCACGGCCAGGCTGAAGGTGAGCGGGCCGTGGGCGATCCGGCCGCCGAAGCGGGTGCCGCGGCCGTACTCCTCGTCGACGTGGAGGGGGTAGTGATCCCCGGTGAGGCCGGCGAACGCGGAGATGTCCGAGATGTCGACAGTCCGGCCGGGGGAGAGCACCGTGTCGCCGACGGAGAAGTCCTCGAAGTGGTGCCGGAGCCGGTTGAAGGTGGCGGTCACAGGCTCAACGCCGCCAATGCCTCGTGCGCCAGCCCGTACCCGAGCTGGTCGTGGATGAGCCGCTTGATCTCGCGGGTGAGCACGGCGCGCGCGTACCGGCGGGCCAGGTCGGGTTTTGAGGCGATGTCGGCGGCGAGCTCGCGAGCCCGGGCGAGCGCCTGGCCTGCGGGGACGACCTCGTTCACCACGCCGTAGTCCAGAGCCTGCCGGGCGTCGAGCTCCTGGCCGGTCAGCAGGAAGTAGCGGCCGCGGGTCGAGCCGAGCACGTGCGTCCAGGCGAGGTGGGCGCCGTCGCCGGGCACGATGCCGGACGGGAAGTGCGGGCCGTCCTTGAATCTGACCGTGTCCGCCGCGACGATGATGTCGGACAGGATCGGGATCTCCGGGTGGATCAGCGCGGGCCCGTTGATCGCGGCCACGACCGGCACCTCGATGTTCATCAGGTTGGTGAGCAGCCGCTGGCCCTCGAACATGATGTGCGCCCAGTCGGCGGCGGTGCCGAGGTTGAAGCTGGAGAAGTCGATCTCCGCGCAGAACGCGTCGCCCGTGCCGGTCAGCAGCACGACCTTGTTCTCCGGGTCGCAGGCGATGTCGGTGAACGCGTACGCGAGCTCGTCGTGCGCCTGGCTGGTCCACACGAGACTGTCGCCGTTGGTGTGAACGGTTACCTGGAGAATGCCGTTCTCGCGTTCGAGACGGACGTTCTCGTACCTCTTGGAGTACTCGTCTAGCGACGGATTGATCCTGGCCATGTGGCACCCTCCGCCAAAAAACAAACAGTTGTTTCAGGACACGGTAACAGCAAGGACGGCGTTCGCCAACACCGCGGGGACGAACGGCGTGAACCGCCGGACGCGCAGCCGCCAGCCCTCCGGCGTGGGCACGAACTCGTCGTCGTAGCGGCCGAAGGTCGCCAGCCGCAGGTCGGTGTCGCCCACGACAAGGGCGAGCGCGTACGCCTGCCCCAGGGCGCCTGCCTCGCTCGCCTCGACGAGGATGTTGCTGACGAGGTGCCGCATTCCAGGCGCACGCTCGGCCGTCGCCCGGACGAGCGCGGCGATGGCGTCCCTGCCGATGACGGGAGCGGCGCCCTCGCGCTCGAAGACGCCGTCCTCGGTGAACAGGGCCGCGAGCTCGTCGGCCCGGCCCTCGTCGAAGGCGTGGGAGTAACGCGCGTAGAGGTCGATGATCTCCTGACGCTGGTCGCAGGTGAGCCGGGGCGCCGTCGATGTCATGTCCGCACCTGCCTGGGAGCCGATCGGAGGGCGAGCCGTCCGCGGAGGAAGTCGCGTGGCGCGTTGGCGGCGAAGACTCCGGTCAGCCGGTCGCCGTCGGTGTAGTGGACGACGAACCTGCCGCTGTCGAAGTCGCCGGACACGACCGTCGCCGTCGCCGTCGGGGAAGCGGCGCCGGCGAACTGGAGCCGCAGGTCCGCCTGGTCGGACCAGAAGAACCCGTCCTCGCCGAGGTCGGTGGGCGGCACGCCGAGGAGTGCCGCGGCGGCCTTGGCCGCACTGTCGGACGCGGCGGTCCAGTGGCCGATCGGCCGGCACTGTCCCGCCGTGTGCCGGCAGACGACGTCCCCCGCCCCGAAGACGTCCGCGGCGGAGGTGCGCCCGGTCTCGTCGCAGACCAGGCCGTGGTGCGTTTCGAGCCCGGCGTCGGCCAGCCAGGCGGTGTCGCGGACGATTCCGACGCCGACGACCACGACGTCCGTCTCGACGACCGTGCCATCGCCGAGGAACAGGACCAGAGCGTCGGGCCGCTCCTCGCTCTCGTCGACCGTGGTGCCGCAGCGGAACTCAAGGCCGCGTTCGGAATGCCGGCGCCGTAGCCAGGCCGCCGGCTCGGCGCCGATGATCGGCGCCATCGGCTGTGCCGCGGCTTCCACGACGGTGACCCGGCAGCCCCGCAGCCGTGCCGCGCAGGCCACCTCCAGGCCAATGAACCCGGCGCCGATCACGGCCACCCGCGCGCCGGCGGTGAGCGCGCCGGCCAGCCGCCGGGAGTCCGCGGCGGTCCGCAGGTAATGCACCCTGCCGGAGTCCGGCAGGGACGGCAGCCGGCGCGGCCGGGCACCGGTGGCTACGACCAGCCGGTCGTAGCCGATCTCGCCGCCGTCGGTGAGCGTCAGCGTCCGGGTACACAGGTTGAGGCCGGCCACCGCGCGGCCGAGCACGAGCCGGATGTCCTGGCGAGCGTACTCGTCCGGGGCGGCCAGGCGTATGTCGTCGGCGCCGCGCGTGCCGAGCAGGCACTCCTTGGACAGCGGCGGCCGGTCGTAGGGTTCGTCGGACTCCTCGGACACGAGGGTGACCCGGCCGCGGTGGCCGAGGTCGCGCAGGGCCTGGGCGGTCCGGACCGCGGCGAGGCCGCCCCCGGCGATGACGACGTGCGGGCCGCTCACGGGCGTGCCGCCGGGGCTCGGAGTTCGAGCACCGCGCGCTCGGCGAGCTGGAACTTCTGGACCCGTCCGGTGACCGTGGTCGGCAGTTCGTCCGCGTCGGCGAACAGGACCGAGGCCGGCACCTTGAAGCGCGCGAGCCGCTGCTTGCAGAAGGCGATGAGCTCCTCGGGATCGGGCGGTTCCGCGGTCGCCGCGACGATCCACGCGCAACCGACTTCGCCCATGCGCTCGTGAGGGATACCCACCACGTGCGCGGCGAGCACGGCAGGGTGCTCGGCGAGCACCGCCTCGACCTCTCCCGGGATGACGAGCTCGCCGCCACACCGGTAGGACTCCTTGCGGCGCCCGGTGAGCACCAGGTAGCCCTGCTCGTCGAACCGGCCGAGGTCGCCGGTGCGCAACCAGCCGTCGGCGGTGAACGCCGCGGCCGTCTCCTCCGGCATGTCGTAGTAGCCCTCGGTCACCAGCGGCCCCCGCGCCACCAGCTCACCGATCTCGCCGCGAGGCAGCTCGGCACCGGTGTCCGGGTCGATGACGCGGTAGACGCCGAGCGCGCCGCCGAGCTCCGGCTCGCCGGCCACGCCGGCCGGCTTGACGCACCCGTTCGTCCCGCGCAGCCGGTCGAGCGGGTCGCCGGGTTGCGTGCACAGGGTGGACGCGGTCGTCTCGGTCTGCCCGTAGGCGGTGAACAGCTCGTCGACGCCCAGCACGTCCAGCATCTCCTGCCACATCGCCGGGTGGTGGGCCGCGCCCGAGGAGAACATCGTGGTGAGCGAGGTCAGGTCGTAGCCGCCGGAGCGCGCCTTGTCCAGCACGACCGAGGTCATCGCGGGCACGCAGATCAGCTCGTCGATCCGGTGGGCCGGCACGTCTCTGAGCATCCGGTCGGCCTCGAACGCCGTGTGGGGGCAGATCGCGCCTCCGACGAACAACGCGGCGACGGTGGCCTCGACGTAGCCGAATACGTGGTAGATCGGCAGGGCGAACAGGATGCGTCGCCCGTCCTGGAAGGCGCGGGTGTACGCACTGGCGTAGGCGGTCCGCAGGACGGCGTCGTGCCGCAGCAGCACACCCTTGGCCTTCCCGGTGGTGCCGGAGGTGTAGAGCAGGTCGGAGTCGGCGAACGGGTCGGCGGCTGCGGTCCGCCGCAGCACCGTCTCGTCCGGGACGGACGCGCCCAGGGTGACGAGGTCCGCCAGGGAGCTGCCGCGGGCCGGCGCCCCCTCCGTGCCCATGACGAAGACCGCCCGCAGGCGGGGCAGGGCCGCGCCGCCGCCACCGCGTTCCCAGCCGGGCGCGATCCGGTCGAGCGCGTCGAGGTAGTCAAGGTCCCGGAACCGGTCCATCGTGATGAGCACGGTGGAGTCCGACTGGCTCAGCACGTAACGCAGCTCCTCGTGGCGGAGCAGGAAGTTGATCGAGACCGACACCGCTCCGACGCGGGCCACCGCGTACTTGAGGGCCACGACCTCCGGGAAGTTGGCCAGGTCGACGGCCACGTGGTCGCCGGGCTCCACACCGGCTGCGATCAGCCCGGCGGCCAGCCGGATCGTCCAGTCCCGCAGCTCGGCGTACGTGTAGCCGCGCTCGCCGAGGATCGCGGGCCGGTCGGGGAACGCCGCCGCGGTCACGTCGAGCTGCTGGGCGGTCGTGCGCGGCACCCACACCGGATGCCGGGCCTCGAGCGCCTCTCGCCGTGCGGCGGGGGAAACGCTGCTCATCCCTGTCGCGCCGTCCTTTCCATCACCTTTGGTGCAACGAGTCGGCCGATCTCGGCCTCGGAGAACCCCGCTTCGGCGAGGACCTCTTCGGTGTGCGCGCCCAGCGCCGGGGGCTGGCGCATCGCGCACCGGGCGTGCTCGTCGATGGGCAACCGGAGCTGCTTGAGCCCTGGTATCCGCCCGTCGAGGGCGTCCTGGACGATGCCTCGCTCGGCGGTCACGGGGTGGGCCAGCGCGGCGGCGAGGTCGTTGACCGGCCCCACCGGCACGCCCGCCGCCGTGATCCGCTCCAGCCAGTGCGCCGAATTCGCCGTACGAAGCCGGCCTTCGACGATCTCGCTCAGCGTGGACCGGTTGACGACGCGGTCCGCCACCGTACGGAACCGGTCGTCGGTCATGAGGTGGCCGAGTTCGAGTGCGGCGCACAGTCGCGCGAACAACCGGTCGGTCGCGGCCGCGACCATGATCGAGCCGTCGGCCGTGCGGAACGCCTCGTACGGCGCGGTGCTCGGCGCGGCGGAGCCCAGCCGGCCGGGGAACGTGCCGGTGGCCAGGTAGCCCATGATCTGGTGAGACAGGAGGAAGAACCCGCTGTCCACCAGGCTCGCGCGCAGGTGCTGCGCTCGACCGTCGCCGCGCCGGGCGAGCGCGGCCTGGATCGAGATGGTGGCCCACAGCCCGGTCGAGATGTCCACGATCGAGGGCGCCGCTCTGGCCGGGCGCCCGCTCTCCTCGCCGGTCATCGCCATGATGCCGGTGAATGCCTGGATGAGTGCGTCGTAGCCGGGCCGGTCGTGACCGAGCGGACGCTCGCCGAAGGCGCTCACCGAACAGTGCACCACGTTCGGGCTCACCTGACGGAAGTGCTCGAAGCCGAGTCCCAGCCGGTCCGCCACGCCCGGGCGGAAGGACTCCATGACGACGTCGACGTCGCGCGCTATGCGGAGGACCGCCGCACGGCCCTCCGGCGTCCGGATGTCGAGGGCGACGCTGCGCTTGTTCCGGTTCATGGCGAGGAAGACGGTGCTCTCGCCATTCCACCGGGGCGGAAGGTCCCTGGTGGCCTCGCCGGTGTCCGGCCGCTCGACCTTGACCACGTCGGCACCGAGGTCGCCGAGGATCATGCAAGCCAGCGGGCCGGCGATGTTCTCGCTGAGATCCAGGACACGAAGGTCGGGGTAGGTGCGTTCCAGGCTCACGGTGCGGCTCCGGGACAGTGAGGTGACCGCCAGTGCTCGTGCCTCACCATAGACGATCGCCTGGTCAAAACAAACACTTGTTATGAGCCGATGTCCGGGGCTAGCGTGGAGACCACGGCCCGCGCGCCGCGGGCGTGACCGCGTGAGATGACCGAAGGGGCCGAGGATGGATTTCCGGTTCACCGAAGAACAGCAGCTGTGGAGCGATACGCTGCGCACCTTCATGGAGCGCGAGGTAGGCCGGGAGTACATCCGCAAGCACGACGAGTCCCGCGAGTTCCCGGACGAGGCGTACCAGAAGATCGCCGACCGCGGCTGGCTCGGCCTGCTGATCCCCGAGCAGTACGGCGGTCTGGACGCCGATCCGGTCATGTACGCGATCTTCTGCGAGGCGATCGCGAAGTACAGTCTTGACTTCGCCGCGGCGGTGATGACCTCGATGTTCACCGCGACCAACATCGCCAACCACGGCACCGAGGAGCAGCGGGAGGCGTACCTGCCGGGGTTCCTGCAGGGCCGTACGAAGTTCAGCATCTCCATCACCGAGCCGGGCGCCGGGTCGGACGCCGCGAGCCTGCAGACCAAGGCGGTCCTCGACGGCGACGAGTGGGTCCTCAACGGCAACAAGGTCTTCTGCTCCGGCGCCCACCTCCCGGACACGGTCATCACGGTGCTGGCCAGGACCGGCCCGGACAAGCACAAGGGGTTGAGCCTCATCCTGGTGCCGAACACGGCACCGGGCGTGGACATCCGGAAGCTGAACACGATCGTCCGACGCAGCCTCGGCACCACCGAGATCTTCCTGACAGACGTCCGCGTGCCGAGGGGGAACATCATCGGTGAGCCGGGCACCGGGTGGGCCTACATCGGTGAGCACCTGGAGTACGAGAGGCTGAGCCTGGCGGCGTCCTACGTCGGCAACGCGCGCACTGCGCTGGACGACACCATCCACTACACCAAGGACCGGACCCAGTTCGGCCGGTCGCTGTCCTCCTTCCAGGTGCTCAAGCATCGGATGGCGGAGAACGAGTGCGAGGTCGAGGCGGCTCGACTGCTGGTCTACAACGCGGCGACCAAGATGGCCCGTGGCGAGCGCGCGCTCAAGGAGGTGTCGATGGCGAAGGTGTTCGCGGCCGACACCGCGTTCAAGACCTCGTTCAACGGCATGCAGGCCCTGGGGGGATACGCCCAACTGCCCGAGTACGACATGGAGCGCTATTTCCGCGAGGCCAAGCACGCCATGGTCGGCGGCGGCGCCAACGAGATCCAGCGCAGCATCATCGCCAAGGAGATGGGCCTGTAGCCGGAGCGGGTACCACCCGCCCCGGCTATTCGACGAACGTGATGGAGTCGGTCGGGCAGTCGTAGGCTGCCCGCCGCAACCCGTCCAGCTCGCCCGGCTCGACGTCGTCGCGCTTGAGCACGACGAGCCCCTCCTCGTCGAGGTCGAAGACCGGCGCCAGCGCGAGCACGCAGTTGCCGTACCCCTGACAGGTCGAGCGGTCCACCTTGATCGTGGTCATCGTGGTGCTCCTTCTCCCAGCCGTTTCGCGATCTCCTCGTGGAAGGCCGTCAGCCTGCTCTCTGCCGTGTTGAACATGTTCCGGGTGAAGCCCAGCGAGCCGATCACGGTGGCGAAGTCGTCGATGACCACGGAGTCCTCCGCGAGCACTTCGAGGAACTGGTCCCAGTCCCGCCGGTTGTGGCGCTCCCACTTCTCCGCCGGCATGCCGTCCGGCGGCGGGCCGACCACCTCGTACGCGCAGAGCAGCGTCTCGCCGACCGAGATCGGCCAGGCGCTCCACATCTGCAGGTGGGTGGGGAAGCAACTGAAGATCGTGTTGGGGAACGCCAGGTAGTGGCACAGGTGCGAGGCACGGTGATCGCCGTTGTGGAGCGCCTTGTCGGTAAACCCGCGAATCGGCAGGGTCATCCACGTGTGTGGTGGCGTGATCTTGAGAATGGCGTCCCGCCACATGACGAGCCCGGCGAGGGTGTCCCTGTGGGTGAAGGGCACGTGCCAGGTCTCGTTGAACGCGTCGACGACGATCTTCCAGTTGGCCTTGAGCCGCACGGATGTGCGGAATTTGGTGGTGAAGCCCTCCAGCCCGTAGCCGGCGAGTTCGTCGCCGATCTCGCCGAGGTATTCGCGCAGGGGTGGCACGTCGTCGGAGAAGCAGAGCCAGATCCACCCGCCCCACTCCTCGTTCCGGACCGCGGGCGCGCGCAGGCCGTCCAGTTCGGCCGCGTCGAAACTGCCGCGCAGCGGCACGCTGCCGACCACGCCGTCCAGTCCGTACACGAAGCCGTGCCACGGGCAGGTGAAGCGGGCGTTGCCGCAGTTGCCCGAGCCGTTCACCAGCCGGGCGCCACGGTGCTGGCACACGTTGTGCCAGGCGCTGACCGTGCCGTCGGGGAGCCTGGTGATCACGACCGACTGTCCGATCTGGTCCCAGACGACGTAGTCGCGCGGGCGGGCCACATCCGACGAGGGATGCACGGGGAACCACGCGTGGTGGAAGATCTCGGTGAGCTCGCGCCGGTAGCGGTCAAGGTCGGTGTAGACGGACTTGTCGAGCAGGCTCGGCGGCAATGGATACTGCTGTTCGGCTGGAGTCAGCTCGCAGCCCGATCTCGTCTGAGTCATAGGTGTCCACTCCTCAGGCCGGATAAACAAACAATCATTTGTTTTAAGCTAGCCCTGGCCATCCTGGGTGTCAATGAGCCCGAGGCGGGGAGAGCTCGTCGCGGAGCCGTCGCTTGAGCACCTTCCCGTAGGCGTTGCGGGGCAGCTCGTCCACCCACACGACCCGTTTGGGAACCCGATAGCCGGGCAGTCTCCTGCGGCAGTCCGCGATGATCTCCTGCTCGTCGCGGGGAGTGCCGTCGGCGACGAGTACGGCGGTCACCGCCTCACCCCAGATGCGGTGCGGCAGTCCGACGACGGCCGCCTCGCGCACGCCGGGCAGCGCGAGCAGGACCTCCTCGACCTCCCGCGCGTAGACGTTGGAGCCGCCGGTGACGATCATGTCCTTCTTGCGGTCCACCAGGAAGAGGTAGCCCTCTTCGTCCAGGTAGCCGACGTCGCCGGTGTGCAGCCAGCCGTCCCGCAGCGCCGCGGCCGTGGCCTCGGGCCGGTTCCAGTAGCCCGCCATCGTCTGCGGGGCCCGGGCCAGGATCTCCCCGGGCTCGCCGGCGGGCAGAGGCGTGCCGTCATCGTCGGTGACGCGGAGCTCGACGCCGGGCAGGACTCTGCCCGCCGAGCGCACCAGAGGCAGGCCGGGGTCGCCGAGCGCGCGGCGGTGGTCCTCCTGGTCGAGCACTGTGACGAACATGGGCGACTCCATCTGCGCGAACGACTGGACGACGCGCCCGCCGAACGCCGCGGTCGCCTCGCGCAACGTCAAGGGGTCGATGGGGGAGCCCGCGTAGTACAGGCGGCGGAAGGTCGGCGGGGCCGTGAAACCGGGGGGTACGGCGTCCAGCAGCATCCTGATCATCGACGGGACGACGAACATCCCGGTGACACCGTGACTGCCGAGCAGGACGGCGGTTCGGGCCGCGTCGAAGGAGCGGCAGAGCAGGTTGTGGCCGCCGGTCATCAGCGTCGGCAGGAAGAGGAAGCCCGCGCCGTGCGTCAGCGGCGCCACATGCAGGGTCACCTCTCCGTCGGCGAACCCGAGCACCTCGATGGCCGTGTCGGCGACGCTGCGCCAAGAGGCGTGCGTGAGTATGACCGCCTTCGGTGAGCCGGTCGTCCCCGACGTGTACATGAGGCTGGCGACCTCGCTCTCCTCGCCGGGCTCGGGCCCGGAAAGGGGGGCCGCGCCTGCCGCGAGATCGTGCGTCGAGGCGTCGGCGAGCACGACGGTGAGGTCGTGGACCTCCCCGTCGCGGGGGAGCCGCGCGCCGAACCCGGACGTGGTGACGAGCACCCGCGAGCCGGAGTCGGTCAGCATGTGCAGATAGTCCTCCCGGGTGAGCCGGACGTTGAGCGGGACGACGATCAGCCCGGCCGCGACCGCGCCCAGGAAGACGTCGACGTACGCCTGGCTGTTGTGCAGGAGGATGGCCACGCGGTCGCCGCGCCGCAGGCCGAGCGCGCGCAGCGCGCCCCCGATGGCCGCCGCTCGGGCCGCCACGGCCTCGTAGCTGAAAGTCTCGTCGGCGTGCGCCGCGTCCAGATCGGTCACGCACGCCCGGTCCGCGAAGAGCTCGGCTCCTGCCCAGAGGATCTGCGCCGCGGTGGTCGCGCTCGCATGCTTCATTGGCGCTCACTCCCGTCCCATATTGACACCCGCGAAGTGACTATACAAACATTTGTTTGTGCACGAGATGGCGGAGCAGGAGTCCGACGGGTACGCGACGATCTTCCGGGAGGCGACGCGCCTGTTCGGCGAACGGGGCTACACCGGCACCTCCATGCGTGACATCGCCAGGGCCGTGGGGATGCTCCCGGGCAGCCTGTACGCGCACATCGTCAGCAAGGAGTCGTTGCTGTTCGCCATCATCGAGGGCGGCGTCGACCACTTCAACCAGGTGCTCGAAGAGGTGCGCGCGACCAGCGACGATCCCCGGGTCCTGCTGCGGGAGGCGATCAAGGCGCACGTCCGGGTCGTCGCGGAGAACCCCGAGCGGACGCTGATCGTGTTTCACCAGTGGCGCTTCCTGGGTGCCGAGAACCGGGCGCGACTGCTGGACAAGCGCGCCCGGTACGAGCGGTTCTTCACCGAGACGCTGCGGGCCGGAATCCGTGCCGGGGTCTTCGCGCCCGGCCTCGACCCGCGGATGGTCGTGTTCGGGCTGCTCGGGGCCCTCAACTGGACGCCGGAGTGGTTCTCGCCCCACGGTCCCGCGACGGCGGACGAGATCGGCGAGAAGCTCGCGGACGCCCTGCTGAACGGGCCGTTGATCCGCGCCGACCCACAGGAGGATGGATGATCGACGACGGTGTCGTGGTGGACGCGGTGGTGCATCCGTACAACCTCGCGCCCGCCAACCAGGACCCGCTCGGCCGCGAGCAGCTGGAGTCGGTGTATGCCGCGCACCTGCTCGCCACCGGCGAGGAGCACCGGGACTTCCAGCTCGGCCGGGAGGAGTTCTTCTCGGACTTCCCGTACGAAGCCGTCGCGGACGCGCTGTTCGTGGAGAGCCCGGTCGACCTGGCGGTCATCCACGCGCTGCCGAACCTCGGCTTCGCGAAGGGGCACGTGACCGACCCGGAGCGGGCGGCGGCGTTCCGCGACCGCCACCCAGATCGGTTCCGGCTGTACGCCACCGTGGACACCCCAGTGACCGACGCGGCGATCGCTCAGTTGGAGCGGCAGGTTCGCGAGTTCGGCGTGGACGGGCTGAAGCTCTATCCCGCGTTCTTCTACGGCGGCAGGGGAGAGGGCTGGCGGATCGACGGGCCCGACTTCGCCACACCGCTGCTGGACGCGGCGCGCGACCTCGGCGTCCGCCACGTGGCCGTGCACAAGGCACTCTGGCTGCCGCCCGCGCCGCGCGGCGCGTTCGACGTGGACGACCTGGAAGCCGTGCCGGCGCGCTTTCCCGAGCTCACGTTCCAGATCGTGCATGCCGGTGCGGCGTTTCTGGACAAGACGGCGGCGCTGCTGGCCCGCCACCGCAACCTGTACGCGACGCTGGAATCGGTGTTCGCCTATGCGGTGGTCCGGCCGGACGCGTTCGCCAAGATCCTCGCCACGCTCATCGGCGCGGTCGGCGTCGACCAACTGCTGTACGCGAGCGGCGCCAACCTCAGCCACCCCGCGCCCCTGCTCGCCGCGTTCGACGGGTACGAGTTCCCCGAGCGCGTGCTGGCGGAGCACGGCATCCCGCAGCTGACCGCCGCCGACCGGAAGAAGATCCTCGGCGGCAACGCGCTGCGGATGCTCGGGCTCGACGAGGACGAGGTACGCGAGCGGGCGGCCGACGAGTTCGCCGCGCGGCGAGCGGCGGCCGTACCCGGGCCGTGGAGCCGGCTGCGCGTTCCGAGCGGGCGGTGAGCGTTGTGGCGATGCCGTCGGAGGAGACGATTCGCGCCCAGTTGAGCAAGATCCCCGAGCCTTGCGGGGTTCTCATGCGCATGCCGCTGGACATATGCCAGATGGGACTGGTGGACAAGGTCGAGTGCGCGGACGGCCGGGTCCGGGTCGAGCTCGTGCTGACGGACTCGTCGTGCGTGCACTTCACCGGCCTGCGCCGCTACATCGTCGACGTCCTGCGCGAGCTGTCCGGGGTTGAGACCGTCGAGGTCACCGTGTCGACGACCACTTTGTGGACTCCTGATCGGCTTCAAACAAACAACTGATTGTTATTATCGGCGGTGTCGGCCATCGAGTGGGCGGCAACGCGATGTTTCCCGATCTGCGGTGTCGTACGCAAAGGTGCACGTCACTGCCCCATCGAGCGACTCGACCTCGGCTCTGCCCGAGTCTCCCATGGGCCCAAGTCGCCCGGCCGCTATTGACACGACCTTAGCCCTAGACAAACATTTGTTTCGAGCATGTGACACCCGCCACACCCCCGGCCAACCGGGTACGCCGGCGGGACGAGCACCGGCATCTCCATGTCGAGAACCCACGGAGGGCTCCTCGTGACCGCGACTCAACCACACTCGACCCGAGACCACTTCCATGACTTCGACCTCGACTCGCCGGAGTTCAACGACGACTTCGTCGAGGTCATCGATGACCTGGTGCAGCACTGCCCCGTCGCGAGGAGCAACGTCGGGCACGGCTACTACGTCGTCAACCGGCAGGAGGACGTCCGCGCGGTCGGCCAGAACTGGGAGACGTTCAGCAGCGCCGAGGGCTTCCAGCCGAACCGTCCTGAGGGAATGCCGTTCATGTACCCCGAGGAGTCCGACCCGCCGTACCACAACCGGTGGCGTAGCGCCCTCAACGGCTACTTCAGCCCGCGTGCCGTGCGTTCCTACGAGGGGTCGATCCGCGAGCACGCCAACCACCTGATCGACCAGTTCGTCGAGCGCGGGGAGTGCGACTTCGTCGCGGACTTCGCCGCCACCCTGCCGGGCCGCGTCTTCTTCTCCAGCTACATGGGCGTGCCGCTCGACGACCTGCCGCCGCTGATCAAGGCGATCGACGACGCCCTGTTCGGCCCGCTCGAGGGCCGCGCGCAGGGCTGGGGCACGGCGCTGGGTTACATCAACGCCTATCTGGAGCGCCGTCTGGGGGAGGAGCCGCGGGGCGACTTCGTCGACGCCGTGCTGAAGGGGGTGGAGCTCGACAGCGGTGAGCCGTGCCCGTGGCAGCACAAGGTCAGCGTCGTCACCGACCTCCTGGCCGGCGGTCTGGGTACGACCACCTACCTGCTCGCCGGCATGACCTACCACCTCGCGACGCACCCGGATGACCGGGCCCGCCTCGCCGCGGATCCGGCTCTGCACGACAAGGCGATCGAGGAGTTCGTCCGCGTGTACGCGCCCGTCGTGGCTCTCGGGCGCACGGTCAGGGAGGAGGTCGAGGTCGGCGGGCACACCTTCAAGAAGGGCGACTGGGTGATGCTGAACTACGCCGCCGCCTGCCGGGACCCCCGCGCCTACGAGAACCCGAAGACGGTCGACATCGACCGGGACCTCCCGGTGAACGCCGCATTCGGGTTCGGCCCCCACCGCTGCATCGGCTCCCACCTCGCCCGGATCGAGGGCAAGGTCGTCATGCAGGAGCTCCTGCGGCGCATCCCGGACTTCTCCCTGAAGCCGGACGCCGAGATCACCTACACCACTGGTCTCACCCGCGCGATGAACCACCTCCCGCTGGTGTTCGAGCCCCGCCGCCGGGAGGACGCGCTCTGATGAAGTACGCGGTTGACGGGTCTCTCTGCTCCGGGCACGGCCGCTGCTACATGCTCGCGCCGGAGGTCTACGAGTCGGACGACGACGGGTTCAACCTCCATCTCGACGAGCCCGTCGAGGTTCCCGCCGGCCGGGAGACGGCCGCCGCCACCGGGGCCCGCGGATGTCCTGAACGGGCCATCACCGTTCACGCCTGACCGCCGGGCACGCGGCGTACGCCGCCTGAACCGACAGAAAGAGGCCGCCCCGAACGCGGCGGTCCGTAATCCAGCAAGGAGAGGCACACCATGGGCAAGCTCGATGGCAAGGTGGCCGTCATCACCGGCGCCGCGCAGGGCATGGGCGAGGCGCACGCGCGGCGGTTCGTCGCCGAGGGGGCGAGAGTCGTGCTGACCGACGTCAACGAGGAGCGCGGGCAACTGATCGCCAAGGAGCTCGGGGACAACGCGCTGTTCATCCGGCACGACGTCACCTCGCCGGCCGACTGGCAGCAGGTGCTGCGGCAGGCCGAAAGCACCTTCGGTACAGTGACGATCCTGGTGAACAATGCCGGGATCCTCGGCCCGATCTCCGGGACCGCCGAGCTCGACGAGGCCGAGTACCTCAAGGTGTGCGCGGTCAACCAGCACTCCCAGTTCTACGGCATGCAGACGGTCATCCCGTCGATGCGCAGGGCCGGCGGCGGCTCGATCGTCAACATCTCCTCGATCGCCGGCATCGTGTCCATCGTCGGCTCGCCGAACCTGGCCTACGTGGGCAGCAAGTTCGCCTCCCGGGGCATGACCAAGCACGTCGCCGTCGAATGCGGTCCCGACAACATCCGGGTCAACTCGGTGCATCCGGGCTACATCAAGACGCCCATGATGGTCGCGGCCACCGACGAGGACGGTGGCGGCATCACCGATCAGGTCCCGCTGCGGCGCATGGCCGATCCGGACGAGGTCTCCAGCCTGGTGCTGTTCCTCGCCTCCGACGACTCGTCGTACATCACCGGTCAGGAGCACGTCATCGACGGAGCGCTGACCGCGCAGTAACGAGAAGATCGCGCACGAGCACGTCTGCCGCCGAGCGGCATCCGCGTACCAGGGCCGAAGTGCCCTGCCTCGCACGCCGGAGGGCAGGCCTCGATCGAGCACCACCCAGGGTCTGCCCGCGCAACATTCGACCGAGGGAAGGAGAACCTCGTGAGCGCCGCCGATCTAGCCCCGACCTCCGCAGGAAAGGACCCAGGGGCACTGGTCTCGACAGAGGCCGACCGTCGCAGTATGAGCCGCAACTCGCAGCTGCTCATCGCATGGTGCGGCCCGGCCATGGTGGTCCTGTTCCTGATCGGGAGTGTCTGGCTCGCCAGATACTTCCCGCCCGCGATTCACCCGAGCGATTCCGCTCAGCAGGTCGCGCAGTATTACCAGGAGAACGCCACCGCTATTCGCGTCGGGCTCGTTTTCTCGTGTCTGGCGTACGCGCTGATGGGCGTCTGGGGGGTCTGCATGGCCGTCCAGACGCGCCGTAAGGAGGGGCTCTTCCCGGCTCTGACCTACGTCCAGCTGACGTGTATGGCTGCGGGCACCGCGCAGATCGTGGTGAACTGCGGCCTGTGGGCGACCGCCGCCTTCCGGGCCGGCGAAGTGTCACCGGAGATCACGCAGGCGTTCAACGATGCGGCGTACATCATCCTGCTCGGCACCTGGATGCCGTTCACGATCTGGGCCGTCGCGCTCGGGCTGAACATCCTGCTGGACAAGACAGACGCTCCGGTGTTCCCCCGGTGGACGGGCTACTTCAGCATCTGGGCCGGCGTGTGCTTCATTCCGGGCGGCACGGTCTGGTTCTTCAAGGACGGACCGTTCGGCTGGACCGGTGTGGTGTGTCTGTGGGTGCCGTTCGTCGTCTTCGGCATCTGGGTGCTGTACTTCAGCTACCTGTCGATGCGGAACGTCCGGGGTGGCTTCGTCCACGAGCAAGAGCCGGCCGCCGATTCATGATCATGAATGCCTGGCCGGCGGATCCGTTCGCCTCCAAGCCCCCGAGGGCGCCGCGTCGGCGCCTTCGGGAGCCCGGCCACGTACCAGGCGAGATCGGCATCTGGGTCTTCATCTTCGGAGACCTGCTCGTCTTCGCCCTGTTCTTCGGTGTGTTCGTCCATGAGCGGTCGCGGAGTGCCGGACTCTTCGAGCAGGCCCGCGAGCACATGAACCTCATGTTCGGCGCGGGGAACACCTTCCTGTTGCTGACCGGTTCGCTGTTCGTCGCGCTGAGCCTGAACTCGTTGCGTCAGGGCGCCTCCGGCCGCGGCTCCCGAATGATCCTCGTGACCTTGCTCTGCGGTGCCGGTTTCGTCGTCAACAAATTCCTGGAGTACTCGAGCGAGCTCGGAGCCGGTCACACGCCGTCGACGAACAGCTTCTACATGTACTACTTCGTCTTCACCGGCATCCACCTGTTGCACCTGCTGCTCGGAATGGTCGCATTGGTGATCATGTACCTGATTGCTCGCAAGCCTTCCCTGGGAAGAAGGGATCTGCGAAACCTCGAGGCGGGCGCATGCTATTGGCACCTCATCGACCTGCTCTGGATCGTCCTGTTCGCCCTGCTCTACCTGATGAGGTGATGAGGTGCCCATGCCCTCCGAGACTTCGAGCAGCACGAACCGGGCGGTTGTCGCCTGGCTCGTCCTCATGGGTGCGACCGCGGTCTCCTGGTACCTCGGGGACGGCCACGGGACCCGGCAGTTCGCCACCGTGGTCGTGCTCGCTGTCGCGTTCGTCAAGGTCTACCTCGTCGGACGGTACTTCATGGAACTGGGTCAAGCTCCTCGAGCGCTCCATCTGCTGTTCGGCGGGTGGACCGTGGTGGTGTGTGCGGCTCTCATGACGATCTTCATCGTCGCCGGCAATTGAAGCGTCACTGAGCCCCGGTCAGAGCCGCGGCCGAGACCCGTCCGGACACACTTGCCACTGACTGCTCGGTATCGGAGCAGCCGGATGCTATCTCATGGCAGAGTGGTCGTGGCTGGCCGCAGGGGCTCTGCTTTATCACCTGAGCTTCGTGCTCGACTGCGTGGACGGCAGGATCGCCCGGCTCAAGGACACGGGGACCATCCTCGGCGGCTGGCTGGACTATATCTTTGACCGGATCCGCGTCTTCTTCTGCACGCTCGCCCTGATGTGGGGGCAATACCAGGCCACTGGGCAGGAGCTCTTTCTGATCCTCGGCGTAACGGTCGTGTTTCTCGACATGCTGCGCTATGTCGATGCCCTTCAGGTGGCGAAGGTCCGGCGTCAGATGCGCAGCCGACTGCGAAAGGCAATGGCGGAGTCCGCGCTTGCCGACTTCTCCGTTCCCCAGGTCTCAGACGCCACGGAAACCAAGAGCCGAACCAGCCGGCCCGCCCCCGATCTTCCCGCTCAGACTCCGACACACGTGGACGAGACCGCCGACCTGCAGCGTGAATTCCGCACCCGTTTCACGAGGTACATGCACCTTCGTGACTGGCTGCGTAGGCACCGGATCCGCACTCATCTGGTCGGCGGCATCGAATTTCAGATGGCGGTGTTCATCATCGGCCCCCTGACTCACCACATCGCTCCGGTCACCATTGGCACGGCAGCGCTCCTGCTGGTCTTCGAGGCGGCGATCACGTACAAGCTCTGGTTATCGACCCGCGACCTCGCCCGCGCCCTTGGCCAGATCACCCCAGGACCGGTGGGGCAGACCGTCGCGCCACACCCGTGAGCCGCTACCTCTCGCTGTAGCGGCCCAAACTGTACAGCGCACCGGCACCGACGAAGAGCGGTGCGGCCGCGTGCCGGACGTGGCTGGGAGTACGCCACCAACCGGTCGACCTGGGGAAAGGACGCGACCACGTCAGCCCACGGCGACAACGTGAGCATCAACCGCTGGCAGCAACCGTCGGCCACCTGTCCCCGTTCAGCTCCCGACAGGCAGGCCGAGATCGAGGCCGAGTACCTGATCTGGACCGCCGCATGCCATGGCCCCCAACAGTGTCATCGGCGCCGACTCCAACAGCCCGTCCTTGGAAGGCCCGCCCGCTGCACCTGCGACCCGCTGGCAGATCCACCGACCCAGCCGAACTGGCGGGTCGCCCCAAGCCCCGAGAGCGAACGCGCACTGCGAGCGGGTCATGGGCACTCTGCCCGTGAACTCCTCGCCGAACCCTCGTGCTCAACGAGCGCCACTTGCGCCGGATCCTCACTCAGTATCTGGAGCACTACAACACCGCCCGGCCGCACCGCGGTCTCGGACAGCTATGCCCATCTCAAGCCGAAACCGGACCGCCATCCCCAGTCGACCTCGCCGCACACCGAGTCCACCGTCGGACCATCCTTGGCGGCCTCATCAACAAGTACCGGATCACCAGCTGACACTATCTAGAAGCCGCAGGTCGGGCACCGAATCCAATTATTGAGCCCGACAGGGTGGTCGAAATCATGTCACCGGCGCCGGCAATCATGGGGGGTGTGGCGGGTGACGTCGATCACCTTCCACTGCCCGGCGTGTTGGTAGCGGTAGTAGCCCCCTGTCCGGTGAGGCACTGCTGCACGACCGGGCCGAGGCGGGCCACCAGTTCATCGGTGGACGCGGAGGCGATCGGTTCGAGTCGTACGATGTAACGTGCTACTGCGAGGCCCAGGATCTGGACGTTCACCATGCCGGCCCGTAGCGCGGCGTCGGGCGTGTCGAGCATCGCCGCAAGCCGGCTGGTGATTTCCCGGTCGATGAATTCGCGGAGTAGTGCTTCGGATGCCTCGTGAGTGGGGGCTGACCGGGTGAGCATCATGAGCGGCGTGCGGCCTGGTTTGTCCAGGTTCTCCAAGAGCGTCCGGATGATGCGTTCGCCGATGTCATCGAGGCCGCCGGTGAAGATCGATTCGATGGCTGACGGTAGGTGGGGGGGCATCTCCGTGGCCGCGGCGAACAGGCCCTGTTTGGTTTTGAAGAAGTAGAACACCATGGCCGGATCGACTTCCGCCTGGGCGGCGACGGCGCGCACGGTCGTGCCGCCATAGCCGTGCTCGAGGAACAGCGTGCGGGCGGCTTCCAGGATCCGTTGCCTGCTTTCCGCGCCGGATCGCCAGCGTCCGGGGCGAGCAGAGGGGCTGTGTTCTGTCATGGCAGGGCGAGTCTATCGGATCTTTCCTCATCGATTGGTGAAGTTATTGCCCCGGTACGTGCTACCTTGAACTTCATCAACCGGTGAAGAAAGGTCGGTCAGGGTGAAAGTGGTCGTGGTCGGTGCGGGGCTTGGCGGGTTGACGCTGGCCCACGGGTTGCGACGGGCGGGAATCGAGGTCGTGGTATACGAGCGGGAAGGGGAACAGGGACGCCCGCAGGGCATCAGCCTGCATTTCGATGACCGCGGAACGGCTGCGCTGCGGGCGTGCTTGCCGCCGCCGCACGTGGCGATGGCGGAAGCCACCATGGGCGGACCGCGCGAACAGAGGCTGCTCCTGTCCGACGCAGAGGGAAGGCTGGTGGTCGAGCGGAGCCAACCGCTGGACGGCACAGCGGGCGTGCGGCCCGGTCGGCAGGTACACCGGCCGATGTTGCGGGCGGTGTTGCTGACCGGGCTGGAGGACACGGTGCGGTTCGGGGCGGAGTTCACGCGGTTCGAACAGCGGCCCGACGGCACCGTCCGATCGTGGTTCGCCGATGGCAGCACGGACACCGCGGACGTGCTGGTCGGTGCGGACGGCATCGGTTCGGCCGTTCGCCGCCAGTACCTGCCCCACGTGCGGGTGGTCGACACGGGGAAACGCATGCTGATGGGCGCGACCCCACTGCGGGCCCTGGCCGGTACCGGGCTGCCCGAACTGATCGGCCACAGCCCCGCCAACGCACAGGCGCACGGCACGATGATGGCGATGGGCGTGCTGCGGTTCAGTCAGCCGCCGGTCGCCGCCTGGAAGGAGTGGCTGCCTGCCCTGCGCTCCCGCGTCGTCGCCGATGCCGAGGACTACATGATGTGGGCGCTGCCCGTCACGCAGGAACTGCTCGGTTCGGCCGAATCACCGGCCACGGTGTGGCGCCGAGCCCAGGAAGTGTCCGCCGGTTTTCACCCGACGTTGCGGATGGTCGTCGACAACGCATGGCCGAACCTCACGGTCGCGCTGCGGGGCGGGCTGATCCCGCCGATGCCGGCATGGCCGGCTGCTCCGGTGACGGTCATCGGCGATGCGATCCACGTGGCACCGGGTTTCGGCGGCAACTTGGCGATGCAGGATGCGCACCGCCTCTGCGATGAACTGGTCCAGGCCTGGCGTGGGCAGCAGAGTCTGCTGGCCGCGATCGGTGCTTACGAGGACGCGATGCGCCGCGACAGCTTCCCCACCCCCGACGCCACCGCAGGCACCCCCCGCATGGTTCCCACCCCCGGCGGATCCGGCGGATCCAATGGTGCGGAGGTCGGCACATGAACTTCAATATGCTGACGCAGAAGTCGCTGTCCTTGTTCGCCGTAGTGGGCGGCTGGCGCACGCTCGCGGAATCCATTGCATCCCGAGCGCTGTTCACGGTTGCCTATCTGATGACCGGCCGAGTAGTGATCTCCGCCCTGATCGCGGTCGGCGGTGTGTTCATCTTCGCGGTGGCCCGGGTGTGGACCGACCGAAAGTACTGGCAGGCAGCCGGCGGGCTGCTCACGGTGGGCGTGTCCGCGTTCTTGGCCGGGAGTACCGGGGACGGGGTCAACTTCTACCTTGTCGGTGTGCTGGCCAGCGTGGTCGGCTCGGTCGTGTTCCTGGTATCCATGCTGGTGGGGTGGCCGTTGATCGGGTTGGTGGTGGGGCAAGCGCGCGGTGAACGGTTCGCCTGGCGGCGCGATCGTGCCAGGCGGCGCCGCTACCAGAAGTGCACGGCGGTCTTCGTGGCGAAATTCGCCATCGGCGCGACGTTGATGGTGCCTCTGTACCTGGCCGGGAACGTGATCGCGCTCGGGATCGCCAGCACACTGCTGACCATGCCCGCAACCGCCGCCTGCGCCTATGTGAGCTGGCGGATCCTGCGCGCCGAAGCGGACCCCACGGGGGCTGAACCCGCAGCTCCCATGCCGATCCGCGGTTGACAGCCGCAACCGGGTCGGCCGTTGGATGTTCCGGCACGCCGCACCTTCTACAACACCGTCCGGCTGCACGAGGGCATCGGCTACGTCACCCCGCGACGACGAACACCACGGCCACGGTGAAGTGATCCGGGCGCCCGCCGCCCCGGGATGATGGCCGCACACGAGGCTCGGGTTGCAGCCCGGCGACAACTACCCCGTAATCCCACCCACGGCTGATGGGTATTTCCGGCCGGTTCTGGTGCATCTTCTCTGACACGCCTCGGTCCGTCGAATGAGCGGCCAACAGGATGGCGTTTCTCTCCCCTCGCGAGCACCATCAAGTCTTGGCCCAGGCGATCCCGCTGCGCACCGTCCGCGATCAATCAGGGATCCAGAGCGAGTCACTGACCTGAACATACGCCGACGAGACCGGCTCGGCGGAGTTCCTCACGAGTAGCCACATGCCGCTTGACCCGCCTCTCGAACCAAGAGCAGGATTCTCCGCGCCCTGATCAATTCAGCAGAGACGAGTAATGAATTCCGTTCCAGTCATTCTGGTGGGCGACAATCCGCCGTCCGTCCACAGCGAGGCCTTCTATGTCGCAGGGTTCTTCGCGCCGGAAGCAGTCATCCGGCGCGAGGGCTCGATGGGTATCGGCG
The DNA here is from genome assembly GCF_040610775.1 of Nonomuraea sp. NPDC003709. Lineage (NCBI taxonomy): Bacteria > Bacillati > Actinomycetota > Actinomycetes > Streptosporangiales > Streptosporangiaceae > Nonomuraea > Nonomuraea sp. NPDC003709. The sequence continues at coordinate 33,199 of NZ_JBEXMW010000023.1, forward strand.
TTCACATCGCCGTCGCCGCAGGCGCGATCAACGAATACCACCACGCCGCTCAGGCCACGTAACTCAATATTCGAGCGGCACACGGGCGACCCATCCCCGTACACCGCGCTGGGGGTGCTCGAATCCATCCGCGCCGCACTGCGGGTGTCAAGCCGGGGCCGGTTAGGACGGTGCTGTGCTTGACGTGCGTGGATGTAATTTTCGGCAGGCGCAGGGCGGCCGCGGCCCCGCAGGGCATGGGTGGCAGTAGATCACGTCTGCGCGGGTGTGGCCCGCAGCGGCTTTCCATGGAGAAGCCGCCGCCCTGTGAGCGCCCCAGTCGGCGCGGCCCGGCGCATGTGGGGTGGCCATGGGCGGAAACGAGCGTGAAACCAGCCCTTGACAAGAGGTGTGTCCGGAATCGAGAGTAATGGGCATCCCCGTCTGACTACGTAGTCAGGCGACAGTTCCGCCCTGTATGACTACGTAGTCAGTATCGAGGAGCCCTCATGCCGGAGGCCAGGCGCCGCGCCCCTACCAGCACCGACGTCGCGCGGCGCGCCGGCGTCTCGCAGAAGACCGTCTCGCGTGTCATGAACGGCGAGCCGTACGTCAGCGCCGACGTTCGGGAGCGGGTTCTCGCGGTGGCACGCGAGCTCGGGTATCGGCCCAACACCGCGGCCCGCGCGCTCAATCTGGGCCGCTTCCAGCGCATCGGGGTGGTCTCGCTCGGCAGCTCGCTCTACGGGCCCTCGTCGCTGCTGGTCGCGCTGGAGCGGCGGGCCAGGCAGACGAGCTACGCGTTGAGCGTGGTCCACACGTTCGAGGGCAGACCGGACAGCATCATGGGCGCGGTGGAGTCCCTGCTGGACCAGGGTGTGGACGGCATCGTGCTGTCCGAGCCGATAGACGATGGGCAGGAGCTGCGCATCGACCCGGACATCCCCGTGCTCAGCTTTGGCAGGTTCCCTGGTCTCGACGGGCCCCGGATGGTGGTCACCGGAACATCCGGCTTCGATGCGGGCCGGGTCGCCACCGAGCACCTGCTCGGGCTGGGGCACGCGACGGTCTGGCATGTCGCGGGACCTGGTCAGTGGCCGTCGTCGCGCGACCGGGCCCGCGGCTGGCGGCACGCGCTCGACTCCGCGGGGATCGCCGCGCCACCGCCGATCGAAGGGGACTGGTCGCCCGCCTCGGGTTACGAGGCCGGCCGGCGACTGGCCGCGGACCCGGAGGTCACCGCGGTGTTCGTGGCCAACGACGAGATGGCGATCGGCCTGCTGCGGGCCATGACCGAGGCGGGCCGTGCCGTCCCCGAAGAGGTGAGCGTCGTCGGGATGGACGACATCCCGGCCGCGGCGTACCTGTCGCCACCGCTCACCACCATCGGCCAGGACTTCGAGGCGATCGCCGCACACGCGCTCGACCTGCTCGTCCACCAGATCGAGAACGCCCCGGGCTCGGCGACCGTCGACGACTTGCCGGCGCAGCTCGTGCTGCGCCGGTCGACCACCCCCCCAAGGAGTAAGAGATGACCTTGCCGCGGATGAGGCGGCTCGCCGTGGGAGCCGCCGCCACCCTGTTCCTCGCCGGATGCGCCGGCGGCACGACCGGCAGCACCGACGGCGGCGGGGGCAAGCCCGCCGCCGCCATCAGCCAGGCCGACATCGACAAGGCGATGAAGACGCCTACCGAGCTCACGTTCTGGACCTGGCTGCCCGACATCGAGAAGGAAGTGGCGCTGTTCCAGAAGAAATATCCCGCTATCAGCGTCAAGGTGGTCAACGCAGGTAACAGCCAGGCGGAGTACACGAAACTGCGGACGGCGCTCAAGGCCGGCAGCGGCGCACCGGACGTCGTGCAGATCGAGTACCAGCACATTCCCGGCTTCGCCATCACCGGCGGTCTGCTGGACCTGCGGCCGTACGGCGCGGGGGCGCTCAAGGACCGGTTCGTCGACTGGGCGTGGGGGCAGGTGAGCGGCAGGAACGGCGAAGTCTGGGCGATCCCCCAGGACACCGGGCCGATGGGGATGCTCTACCGCAAGGACATCTTCGACAAGCACGGCATCCAGCCGCCGAAGACGTGGGACGAGTTCGCCGCCGCGGCCCGCAAGCTGCACGCCGCCGACCCCGGCGTGTACCTGACCAACTTCCCCACCAACCACAACTCCATCTGGACGGGCCTGATGTGGCAGGCCGGCGTCAAGCCGTTCCAGATGAACGGCGCCGACCAAATCTCCGTCGACGTCGCCGGTGCGACGCCGAAGAAGCTCGCCTCCTACTGGAGCGGCCTGGTCAAGGAGGGGGTCCTGTCGGCCGACGCCGACTTCAGCGACCAGTGGTTCCAAGGTCTCAACAAGGGAAGGTACGCGACCTGGCTGACCGCCGCCTGGGGCCCGCTCTTCCTGTCCACCAGCGCCAAGGAGACCCGCGGAAAGTGGCGTGTCGCGCCGTTGCCGCAGTGGACGGCCGGTGAACAGAAATCCGGCAACTGGGGCGGCTCGACCAGCGCCGTCGTCAAGACGACCAAGAACCCGATCGCCGCGGCCATGTTCGCCCAATTCCTCAACACCGACCCCGAGTCGGCCAAGATGCTGACGACCCTGCAGTTCCTGTATCCGCCGATCAAGGCGCTGCTGAGCGACCCGGGCTTTGTCGAGCAGAAATCGGACTTCTACGGCGGGCAGCAGGTGAACAAGGTGTTCGCCGACATCAGCGGCACGGTCCCCACCGACTTCACCTGGCTGCCGTTCATGGACCAGATCAACAATGACTGGAACGAGACGGTGGGCAAGTCGCTCGCCGACAAGACCGACACGGCCGCCGCGTTGGACAAGTGGCAGCAGACAATCACCGCCTACGCCGAGAAGCAGGGCTTCAAGGTCGCCCGATGAGCGTCATGACAGCGCCGCCGTCCCGGCGGGCGAGCGCCCGCCGGAACCGGGTGGGTTACCTCTTCGTCGCGCCGTTCCTCCTCGTGTTCGTCGCCATGCTCGTGGCACCGCTGGCGTACGCCGGATATCTGAGCCTGTTCCGGGAGCAGTTGATCGGCGGTGTCAGGTTCTCCGGTCTCGACAACTACATCCAGGCGCTGAGCGACGAGCGACTGCTCGAGGGCGTGCTGCGCGTGAGCCGGTTCTTCCTCGTCCAGGTGCCGATCATGCTGGGGCTGGCGTTGTTGTTCGCCCTCGCCCTGGACAGCGGCGTGATGTGGCTGTCGCGGGTGATCCGGCTGGGGATCTTCGTCCCGTACGCGGTGCCCGGCGTGATCGCCGCGCTGATGTGGAGTTACCTGTACGGCCCGCAGTTCGGGCCGATCACCCAGCTCGCCGAGGCGCTGGGCCTGCCCGCGCCGAACCTGCTCAGCAGCGACCTGATGCTGGGCTCGGTGGCCAACATCGTGACCTGGGAGTTCACCGGGTACAACATGATCATCCTGTATGCCGCGCTGCGTGCCATCCCCACCGAGCTGTACGAGGCCGCGGCCGTGGACGGTGCCGGCGCCTGGCGGATCGCCTGGAGCGTGAAGATCCCCGCCCTGCGCCCCGCCCTTCTGATGGCACTGATCTTCTCGGTGATCGGCAGCTTCCAGCTGTTCAACGAGCCGGCGTTGCTGCAGCGCCTGGCCCCCAACGTCATCGACAGCGCCTACACCCCCAACCTGTACACCTACTCCCTGGCCTTCATCAGCCAGGACGTCAACTACGCGGCGGCCGTCTCCTTCCTGCTCGGGCTCGTCATCGTCGTGGTGTCGTACACCGTCCAGCTCGCCGTCGCCCGGAGGAGAACATGACCGTCACCGCAACGGCGCCGCCCCGGGCCGCGGCCGGTGCCGCCCATTCCGCCGCAGTGGTCCGGCGTCGTAGCCCGGTGCTCACGCTGGGGATGCTCGCCGTCCTGGTCTACTTCCTGCTGCCGCTGTTCTGGCTGGTGGTGGCGGCCACGAAGAGCACCGGCGCGCTGTTCTCCAGCTTCGGGCTCTGGTTCGGCGGGGACTTCGCGCTGCCGGCCAACGTCCGGAACGTGTTCACCGCCGACGGCGGAGTGTACGTCCACTGGCTGCTCAACACGGCGATGTACGCGCTGGTGAGCGCGGGCGGCGCGGCGCTGCTGGCCGCCCTGGGCGGCTACGGGTTCGCCAAGTTCGCCTTCCGCGGCAACAGGCTGCTGTTCGGAGCCGTCCTCGGCGCGATCATGGTGCCCAGCACCGCCCTGGTCATTCCCACGTACCTGATCTTCTCGAATGCCGGGCTGGTGAACACGCCCTGGGCGGTCATCCTGCCCTCGCTGGCGAACCCGTTCGGGCTCTACCTCATGCGGGTGTACGTCGAGGAGGCGGTGCCCGACAGCATCCTGGAAGCGGCCCGCATCGACGGGGCCGGCGAGTTCCGGATCTTCCGGCAGGTGGTGCTGCGCCTGCTCGCGCCGGGCTTCGTCACCGTGCTGCTCTTCACGCTCGTCGCCACCTGGAACAACTACTTCCTGCCGCTGATCATGCTCAACGACCCTTCCCTCTACCCCGTCACCGTCGGCCTGGCCAACTGGGCCGCGCGGGCGTCGGTGGGCGGCGGCGGCACCGGCGACGTCATCCCCCTCGTGGTCACCGGCTCGCTGTTGTCCATCATCCCGCTGGTCGCGGCGTTCCTGATGCTCCAGCGCTACTGGCAGAACGGCCTCACCGCCGGCGGGGTCAAGCAATGAACGAAACGAAGGAAACACACGTGCCCCGGGTACTCTTTGGCGCCGCCTACTATCCCGAATACCACCCCAGTGAGCTGCTGAAGACCGACCTCGACCTGATGGCCGAGGCGCGCTTCTCCGTCATCAGGGTCGGCGAGTCCGTCTGGTCGACCTGGGAGCCCGAGAACGGGCGCTTCAACCTGGACTGGCTCCAACCCACGCTCGACGGCGCGCACGAGCGCGGCATCGGCGTCATCCTCGGCACCCCGACCTATGCCGTGCCGCCCTGGCTCGCCCGCCAGTACCCCGAGATCGCCGGCGAGCGGGGCTCGGGACGGCGCATCCCGTGGGGCGGCCGCCAGGAGATGGACTTCACCCACCCGGCCTACCGCTTCCACGCCGAGCGGATCATCCGGCGCGTCGTGGAGCGGTACGCCGGCCACCCGGCGGTGATCGGCTTCCAGGTGGACAACGAGCCCGGCCTGGTGCTGTTGCACAACCACGGCGTCTTCCAGCGCTTCGTTGATCACCTGCGCGACCGCTACGGCGACGTGGAGACGCTCAACGAGGAGTGGGGTCTGGTCTACTGGTCGCATCGCCTGTCGACCTGGGCGGACCTGTGGACGCCGGACGGCAACGCGCAACCGCAGTACGAGCAGGCCTGGCGTCGCTTTCAGGCCGAGCAGGTCACCGAGTTCATCGCCTGGCAGGCGGACATCGTCCGCGAATACGCCAGGCCGGACCAGTTCGTCACCACCTGCGTCTCCTACGAACGGCCCGGAGTGGCCGACGACGAGCTGACCCGGCGTGTCGACGTCACCGCCGGTAACCCGTACTACGCCATGCAGGACGGTCTCGCCCTGCCCGCCGGGCAGAGCGGCCCGCAGCTGTGGGACACCCACGACACCTGGTCGTTCTACCTCGGCGCCGACCGGATGTTCTCCTCGCGTCAGGAGCCCTTCCTGGTCACCGAGACCAACGCGCAGGCCATCGGTCCGTCGTGGATGAACCATCCCGCGTACGACGGTCAGTGGCGGCAGGCCGCCTGGGCGTTCGTCTCGCGGGGCGCGAACATGATCGAGTACTGGCAGTGGCGCACCCTGGTCTTCGGCACCGAGACCTACTGGGGCGGCGTCCTGCCGCACAGCGGCCGCCCGGGCCGCGTCTATCGGGAGATCGCCCAGATCGGCGCGGAGCTGGAGACGGCCGGCGAGCTGGTCGCGGGCCTGACCCCGGACACCGACGTCGCGATGCTCTACTCCACGCCGAGCAAGTGGGCGCTGACCGCCCAGCCGGCTCTGGCGCTGCCGGACGGCGGCCCGGACCGGCATTCCTACCAGGGCATCTTCGACCCGTTCTACCGTGGCGCGTTCGAGGCGGGCCTCCAGGTACGGGTGCTGCACGCGGCTCAGGCGGTGGCGGCCGAGCCGGGCGAGCTGGCCGCACGGCACCCCGTCCTCGTCGCCGCCGGTCTGTACGCGGCCGACGACGCCACCCTGGACTGGCTGGCGGCCTACGCCTCGGCCGGCGGCCACCTGGTGCTCGGGCCGCGCACCGCGTACGCCGATCACGAGGCCCGCGCGCGCCGCGAGGTCCAGCCGGCCCGGCTCGCCGAGCCCGCGGGCGTGTCGTACGACGAGTTCAGCAACCTGCCGGCCGACCTGCCCGTGCGGACCATGCCCGGCTCACCGCTGACGCTGCCGTCCGACGCCGCGGGCACCCGATGGGCGGACGGCGTGCACGCGCAGGACGCCGAGGTGCTCGCCGGCTACCGGCACCCGCACTTCGGCCGGTGGGCGGCCGTGACCACCCGCCCGTACGGCGCGGGCCGCATCACCTACGTCGGCACCATCCCCAACCCCAGCATGGCCACGGCGCTGTTCCGCTGGCTCGTCCCCGATGCCGGGTCGTGGGGCGGCATGCCGGCGGGCGTCACCTCAACCGGCGCCGTCACGGCGGACGGGCGGCGGCTGCGCTTCCTGCACAACTGGACCTGGCAGGAGATCGCCGTCACGGCACCGACCGCGGTGCGTGACGTGCTCGCCGGCGCTGACCATGCGGCCGGTGCGGAACTACGTCTCGGTCCATGGGATGTACGCGTCCTGCTGGAGACGCCGTAGCCGTCGCTGCGCCCTGGCCTCTCGGGCCGGGGCCGCCCCCGTAAGCACCTCCGGCAGGCGCAGGCCGAGATCGGCGCGCCCGGCGGCGACGAGTTCCGGCGCCGGGCGGTCGAGTTCGCGCGCCAAGGCGGCAAACCGCTCCTCCAGCTCGCCGGCCCGCTCACCTTCGTCCGCCACATCTTCCACGACCAGCGAAGGAGCACGGCCGATCATCATGCCGCACGCGTTTGCCTCTCCTGGTGGCCGGAGCTCGCGCACGCTACGGCAGGCGCGGTGTCGGTACGACCGAACCACCTACAACGACACGTTCGCGCCCTCCAGCACGCGCATGAAGGCACGCGACCATTCAGGCAGGGCCCAGCCACGACAGGAGACCATCGCGCCGTCCACCACGCCGGGGGCGTCCACGAAGGTCGCACCCGCCATCTCCATGTCGGTCCTCAATGGCGGGAACGCCGCCGTGGTACGGCCGCGCAGCAGGCCAAGCGCCGCCGGCACCTGCGGGCCGTGGCAAATCGTGCCCACCGGCAGGCCGCGCTCGAAGAAGTAGCGCACGATACGGGCGACGTCGGGATCGGAGCTTTACCGCACGCGTGGTGGGGGCGGCCACGATCGCCTCATGACCCCCTTCCCGGAGCCGGAAGACGGGGTACATGGAGTCCAGCTCTTTCGCCGCGTCGCCGGTCAGAACAAGCACTCGGGCCAGGACTCACTCCTGTTCTCCCACAGTGGATCTTTATCCGCAGCGGGCAGAAATGGCAGACCCCGCCGGCAGCCTCACCCGCGGACCGCTGTGTACGCCGAGCACCGTCCGGACTACGCGCACGCCGCGATGCGCTCGGCGCTCGAGCCCGGCCCTCGCGTGCTCGACCTCGGCGCCGGAACCGGCAAACTGGCCACCGTCCTGGTCACGCTGGGCGCCGACGTCGTCGCGGTCGAGCCGACCCGGCGATGCCGACGAGATCAGCGCCCGCTTCCGGCGGCTGTGCGAGCAGTCCGGTTTCGCGGAGAACTTCGACGCGCGCACCGGCGAGGTCCTGGTCGGTTGCGCCCGTCCCCGGCCGGCCGAATTCAGCGCCGGACGCTCATGCGGTGCCGCCAGGCGAGGGCGATCCAGGCCGCGAGGGCGACGAGCGCCACGAGGACGATGATGCCGATCTTGAGGGGAGTCCCCATCGCACCTCGGTCGTCCAGCACGGTCGCCGGCGCGGCGGCCTTGTTCCGCGCGGGCGCCGTCGCCTGGCCCGTCGCCTGGCCGGGTGCGGGGGCGGTCGCCTGGCCCGTCGCCTGGCCCGGTGCGGGGGCGGTCGCCGCCACGGGGGAGGCGGCGACAACGCCCGCCTTCACCTTCACCGTCGCTTTCGCCTTGGAGGGCTCGGTCGCGGTCACGGTGACCCGCCACTCGCCGCTCGGCAGCGGCTCGGCGGAGTGGTAGAGGTTCTGGCCCTCGGGCGCCGACCTGAGCGGCACCGGCCCGAAGGACCGGCCGTCTGCCGAGGTCGCCTTCAGCGTGGCCTCGACGATCTCCGTTACGGGATGGCTGTCCTTTTTGTAGGTGACCAGCACGTTGACGTTGTCGGCGCCGTCTCCCGTCACCTCCAGCTTGATCGGCCCGCCGTGGGCGGAGGCCGCCGGTGCGCCGAGCACCAGCATGAGCCCGGCCAGCAGGACGGTGAGGACGTATGCCGGTGCCTTCTTCACGAGTCGTGACTCCCCTCGGGTTCGGTGTCGGGGGTGAGCGCCCCTTCGCCGGGTGATGTCGGTAGGAACACGTGCTGGTGGCTGTGGCCCGCGTCGATGTTCACGGCGTCGAGAGCGGTGGCTCCGATCGGCCAGGTGAAGAGCGCGTCGGCGCGTTGCCGTACGGTCAGATCCATGGCGGCGGCGCGGGCCGGTCCGGTCAGACTCCGGGCGGCCGCGTAGGTGTCGACGGTCGTGGCGAGCTGCCGTACGGCGGAGGCGAGACTCGACCGCGCCACGTTGGTGGCGGTCTCACCGGACGGCGGGCCGGCGAAGCCTTGGACGGCCGCGACGGCCGCCTGGGTCGGTTGCCTGGGTCGGTTGATGGCCGCCACCTCCTGAGGACGGATGTCGATGACGCTCACGCCTCCTGAGGCGTGCCTTTGCTGTGGAGCATGATCAGCTTCTTGATGCGCTTGCGGCGCCAGGCGGCGACCAGCCGGATGGCGAAGGGGGCGAGGATGAGGAGGACGAGGAGGGCGAGCTGCGGCCATGGCAGGGCCCAGACCGTGGTGTCGATCGCCATCCGCTGGGCGGTGACGCCCGGGATCGGCTTGCCCGCGGGCGAGGGGATCACCGTGACCGTCGTGCCGATGGGACCCAGCGGCCAGGCGCCGGGCACCCGTGCGACGAACGTGCGGCTGCCGCCCGGCATGAGCTCCCTGGCCTTGGCCGCGGACGGGTCACTCCAGTTGTTCTCGCCCACGAACGTGGACGTCAGGACCCGGTTGTCCGCGACCAGCCGGACGTTGCCGACGTTGGCCACGGTGTAGGTCACCTCGACGGATCCGGCGGCGAAGGGGTTCCACGATCCCGTGTACTCGGCTTGCACGTCGGTCACCGCCACCTTGGCCACATAGTCGCCGGTGACGCGGATGTTCAGGCGGACGCCCACCCGGTTCTGGACCCGTACCTGACCGGAGACGGTCTCCAGGGACGCGGTCACACCTGCGGGGTGATCGCCCGGCGTCGCGTTCTGGGGGATCGACACCGTCACCGGCACGACGGAGGTGGCCCCGGCGGCGATGGTCACCTTCTCGGGAACCGCTATCCAGGAGCCGCCGTCGGTCGGTTTCGCATCAGAGGGCCGCATGTCGAAGTAGCCCTTGGAGGTCAGGTAGCCGTCGTTGGCGTCGATCGCGAAGTCGACCGGCTGAGTGGAGCGGTTGATGACCGCCACATGCTCGACCACCTGCTGCCCGCCGGCGAGTTCGAGCTCGATGACGCTGCGGCCGTCAGGGCCGTCGGCGTTGGCCGGAACGACCGACCAGGTGGTGTCGGCGTCGGACGGGGTCGCGAACGCGACCGTGGTGACCAGGACGGCGACCAGCAGGGCAACGCCGACGGCGGGTAAGACGGCGAGGCGGGCGAGGGCGCCTCGCGAACGGCTTGTGGTCAACAGAGGTGTCTCCAGTCTCATCGTGGCCGTCCGGGACCTGCGCCAGGCCGGCACAGGTCCCGGACGCCCACAGCGGGCGATGGCGTCCTGCCTCCGGGTTCAGGACTGGTTGAAGAGGGAGAGCGTCAGAGTCGAGTGGTACTCGCCGGCGGCGACGTCGGCGGGAGCGCGCAGCGCGAGGCCGGCGTTGACCTGCCAGGTGCCGATCTCGTCGGCGGAGTTCGCCGTGGACACCAGCAGCTCCTGCCCCTGCAGACCGACGGTGGGCGCTCCCGAGCCGTCTGAGATGACGCTGGAGACGGGCTCACCGGCCGCCACCGCACCGGAGGAGGAGTCGCTCAGCAGGCGCGGCCGCCAGCCCAGGTACTGCGGGCCGATGGGCGGCGCCGAACCGCTCGTCGCGGTGAACTCGCTGGCCTGGCCGACGACCGCCCAGAAGTCACCGGCGGGGATGTCCTCGGGCCGGCGGCTGTCGGTCACCGTGACCGTCGGCAGGGTGCCGACGAACTGGCGGGCGGCGGCGTTGGAGCCGTCCTCCTGCAGGGCCACTCCGTCGTTGTCGGCGACGGTCATGGACACCTCACCGGGAGTGGTGTTCGGCTCGATCGTCACCGACACGTCGATGCCGTTGTCGGGGTCGTCGTCCGCCACCGCGGGACCGCCCACGCCGACGCCGGCGGCGGTGAGCGCGACACCGAGCATCGCCGCGGCGAGTATCTGTGTAGTCCTGTTCATTTTCATGTGTTCGCTCCATTGAGGGGGTGGGGCCGGTCGGCTGCTCGGCCGGCCGGCCCCGGTTCTGCTGTCGGCGGTCAGCGGCAGCTGAGCGCCGGGTAGGCGGCGTCGTACGACGAGGTGACCTGCCCGCCGCCGATCGTCGCGGTCCCCTTCACGGTCACCGTGCCCGCGTCGATCTGCCCGGCCCGGCTGTTGAAGGACTGGTACGCCTGCTTGCCCGGGGCCACGTCGGCCACGGTCTTCGAACCGAACGGAGTGGTCAGCGTCACCGTCGCCGGCACGTCCGAGCCGTTGACGGCCGTGACCGCCACGTACGCCGAGGTGCCGATGCAGCGGGACGAGGCGGAGACCGTCAGCTTGACCTGCGGCGCGGACGCCGAGATCATCAGCGTCAGCGTCTTGGCCTCTTCGACGTTGCCCGCCTTGTCGGCCGAGCGGTACTTCAGCGCGTGCTGCCCGTCGCCGGTCACGGTGACCGGTCCGGTGTAGGCGGTCCAGTCACCGCCGTCGAGCTGGTACTCGGTCTTGTCGACCCCGCTGCCGCCGTCCTCGTCGGTGGCCTTCAGCGTGACCGACACCGGACCGGTGAACGTGCCGCCCGCCGGCTGCTCCGGATCGGTCGTCGCCGTCGTCACGGGCGCGGTCTTGTCCTCGTCCGAGCCTGCCTTGGTCAGGTGGAAGTAGTCGAACGTGACCGTCTTCGACGCCGACTGGTTGGTGCCGATGGTGTACACGCCGACCTTCGCGCCGGTGGCCACCGCGGCGTTCTCCACCGTCGCGGAGAGATCCGTCCAGGTCCGGCCGTCGGAGGAGTAGGAGCCGGTGTAGGTGGTGCCCGCCTTCCTCAGCCGCAGCCACCACACGCCGCTGGTGAGGTTGTTCACTTGCGGCTGCGGGTTCTGCACGGTGCCGCCGGCCTCGCTGCGCAGTTCGATGCTCCGCGCCACCGTCGAGCCTGCCGAGTTGGTGGTGAGGAAGTCGAGCTTCACGTAGTCGTCGTCGCCGGTGTACACCATGAGGCCGCCCTGCTGGTACTGCTCGGTGAGCGCCGAGGCGTCCACCTTGGTCTCCAGCGTCCAGTCGCCGCTCGGCGCCGTCTGCAGGATGAAGTTCTTCGGGCCGCTGTTGCCGGTCCCGTAGATGTCACCGGTCGTGGTGTCGAGCTCCAGCTTGCCGTTGCCGACGCGCGCCGCCGTGGCGTCGGGGCGCACGACCGCGTTCCAGCGGCAGGAGTCGAGCGCGGTGCCCTCGAACTCGTCGTCCGGGTCCGGCGCCGTCGCCTTGTCGTCCGGCGTGATGTGGAACCAGTCGAAGGACGCATCCACCACCGGGTGGTTGGCCCCGGCCAGCGAGATCAGGCCGATCTTGGGGTTGGCGATCCCGGCGAGCGGCTTGGTCTGCGGCATCGCGGTGAACGTGGTGCCGTCCGAGGAGTAGTGGGCGGTGATGTTGGTGCCGTCGCTGACGAACCGCACGTACACCGTGTCGGGGTAGGAGTCCCCGAGGTTGGCCGTGTTGCTCTGCGACACCTCGTTCGGGCTGCCGTTCTCCTCCCGGATGAACTGGAAGATACGGCTGGCGTGGTTGGAACCCGAGGTCGACCGCGCCTGCAGCACCATCTTGGCGTAGTTGTCGTCGTCGCCGTAGATGATCAGGCCCGCCTGCTGGTACGCGTCACGCGCGTCCAGCGTGAGCTTGGCGGTGGCGGTCCACGCACCCGATGGCGCCGGCTGCACGACGATGTTCGGCGTGTTGCCGCCCGTGCTGTAGATGTCGGTGGTCGAGGTCGGGATCACGAGCTTGCCGTCCGCGACCTTGAGGTCCTGGTTCTCCCGGATGACCGACCAGCGGGCACGGTCGAGCTGGCTGCCCAGGAAGTTGTCGGAACGGCCGGCGAAGCACACCGTGGCCGCCGCGTCCACCTTGACCGGGACCTGGGCGGTGGCCGAAGCGCCCTTGTCGTCGGTCACGGTCACCACGGCCGTGTAGTTGCCCGGCGCGGTGTAGGTGTAGCTCGCCTCGGCCGTGGTGGGCTCCGGCGCGCCGGTCACCCCGAAGTTCCACTTGTAGGTGATCGGGTCGCCTTCGGGGTCGGTGGCCGTCGCCTTGAAGCCGACCTTCAGCGGGGCGACGCCCGTCGCCGGGGTCGCCGTCGCGGTCACGGCCGGACGCTCGTTGTCCGTGGCGCCCTTGCCGACGAAGTCGACCCAGTTGAAGTTGGCCAGGTAGGCGTTGTCGGCCGCGCTCGCCGGCTTGCGCACGACGAAGTACAGCGGTCCGCTCTCGGTCGGTGGGCTGGTCAGGTTGAGTGTGACGTCGGTGAACGTCTGCCAGCCGCCGGTGGGCGGCACGTCGACCGAGCCGACCAGAGCGCCGGTCTCGGGGTTGCCCGCCCGGACCTGTACGGTTCCGCCGGGTCCGCCCGAGGAGGCCCGGAGCCGGATCGCGGTGACGTTCGACAGGTTCACCGGGTCGAACGACCACCAGTCGCCGTCCTGGACGAACGCGATGTGCTGGTTGCCGCCCTGGGTGTCGGTCGTGGTCTCGGCCTGGACGCCTGCGGCGTCGGTGCCCTTGCCGTCGGCCACCCGGCCGGTCTGCGCGAAGTGCTCGGCCTGCTTGCGCTTGGGCTCCAGGATGATCTGGCCCCGCCCGGTCAGCGGTCCGGCGCCATTGGCGCCCCCGTCGGTGTAGCTGGCCTCGATGGCGTAGAAGAGGTTGTCGTACTCGCCGTGGCCCGCCTGCTGGGTCTGCAGGGTGCCCTCACAGCCCTTGAGCTGGTCGAGCGGGTGGCCGTGGCTGTCGTGGCCGAGGATCGCCTGGATCTTGACCTTGTCGCAGTCGATCGTGCCGTCCTCGGCGTCGGTGACGGTGACCTTGAACTTCACCTGGTCGCCGAACTCGAAGAAGGCGCCGTTCGGCGGAACGTCCACCTTGACGGTGGGACGGGTGTTGCCCGCGCTGATCGACACGCTGGCGGTGGCGGTCTTGCCGTCGGGGGTCTTGACGGTCAGGACCACGCTGTAATCGCCCCCCTTCTCATAGGTGAAGGTGGGGTTGGGGTCGGTGGAGTCGGTGTCCCCGTCACCGTCGAGGTCCCAGGCGTAGGTGAGCGTCTTGCCCTCCGGGTCCCGGCTGCCCTCGCTGGAGAACTTGACCGCCAGCGGCAGGGGCCCGTTGGTCTTGTCCGCCGTGGCACGGGCGATCGGCGGTCGGGTCCCCTTGGTGTACGCAATGCGGTAGATGCCGGAGTCGGCGTTGTCGCCGCCGAAGCCGGAGCCCCACTCGATCATGTACAGCGCGCCGTCGGGACCGAACTTCATGTCCATCGGCTTCTTGAACGACAGGGAGCCGAGGATCGGGTTCATCTCGACGACCTTGCTGCCGCTCTCGTTGAGCTGGAACGACCACACCTTGTCGTTGTTCCACTCACCGAAGACGGCCTTGCCGTCCCAGTACGCCGGCCACTTCACGTCCGACTGCAGGTTCGGGTCGGAGCGGTAGACCGGGCCGCCCATCGGCGCGCCACCGCTCAGCTCCGGGAAGTTCTGCGGGTCGGCCGCGTAGTGGTACCAGATCGTCGCCGGGATCACCGGCGGCAGGCTGGTCAGGCCGTCGTTGTTCGGCGATTCGTTGACCGGCGCGGCACAGTTGAACGGAGACCCCGACTGCTTGGTGGCGAAGTTGTAGTCGACGTACGGGGTGTTGTTGCCGATGCAGTACGGCCAGCCGAGGTTGCCGGGCTTCGAGACGAGGTTCCACTCGACCGTGTTCTGCGGACCCCGGGTGGAGCTCGCCGCGTTCGCGTCGGGACCGTACTCACCGAGCATGATGTTGCCCGTCTTGGGGTCGAGACCCATGCGGAACGGGTTGCGCAGGCCCATGCCGTAGATCTCCGGCTTGGTCTTCGCCGTGCCCGGCGCGAACAGGTTGCCGGACGGGATGGTGTAGGTGCCGTCGGCCTCGGGGTGGATCCGCAGCAGCTTGCCGCTCAGGCTGTTGGTGTTGCCCGCGGTACGCTGGGCGTCCCAGTTGGCGCGGCCGGACTGCTCGTCGATCGGCGCGTAGCCGTCGGAGGCGAACGGGTTGGTGTTGTCGCCCGTGCCCAGCCACAGATTGCCGGTCTTGGGGTCCACCACCATGCCGCCGCCGTGGTGGCAGCACTCGGCCCGCTGCACCGGGACGTCGAGGATCTTCTTCTCGCTCGACAGGTCCAGGGTGTCACCGGTGACGGTGAACCTGCTCAGCCGGTCGACGTTCGTCCCGGTGGGCGAGTAGTAGAGATACACCCAGTGGTTCGAGTCGAAGCCGGGGTCGAGCGCCATGCCGAGCAGACCGCTCTCGTTGGCGGTGAAGACGTTCAGCTTCGCCGCCGTCACCGTGCCGCCGGCCGGCTTGATGATCTTGACCTCGCCGAGTCGGTCGATGTAGAAGACCCGGCCGTCCTTGGCGACGTCCACCATCATCGGGTTCGACGTGTTGTCGTCGAGGGTGACCTTCTCGAAGCTCGAGCTCTGCGAGGCCGAGCAGTCGGCCTTGACCGCGCCGGAGGCGGTCTGGATGCCGCCGAGCAGCAGCTTCAGGAAGTTGGGCTCGCTGTAGTTCTCCTTGAGGTGGCCGAGCCCGGTGTACCACGAACGGCCGCCGTCGAAGTCCTGGCACCACGTGTTCGGGTGGTCGGCGCCCATCGTGGCGCCGGTGTAGGACTTCTCGTCCATCGACGTCAGCACGTGGACCGTGCCACGCGGGTTCGTCTGGTAGTCGTACCATTCGTCGGTACGGGTCCAGGTCGTCGGGAGATCCTTGGTCGCCGGGTGCGCCGGGTCCTCGACCTTGACCGTGGCCTGCTGGATCGCCGGGTGCTGCTTGAAGTACGCCCCGACCAGCTTGCCGTACCAGGCCCAGTTGTAGCCGCTGTCGGCGGCGGCGTGGACGCCCACGAAGCCGCCGCCGCCCTGGATGTAGCGCTGGAAGGCGTCCTTCTGCTCCTGCGTGCCCAGCGGGTCACCGGTCGTGGACATGAAGACCACGGCCTGGTACTGCGCCAGGTTCTGGTCCGTGAACAGGGCGCTGTCCTCGGTCGTGTCGACCGCGAAGTTGTTGTCCTGGCCGAGCTTCTGCACGGCCGCGATGCCCTCGGGGATCGAGTCGTGCCGGAATCCGGTCGTCTTCGAGAAGACGAGCACCTTGAAGGCGGGCTCCGCCGCCGTGGCGGCCTCGGCGCTCAAG
The DNA here is from genome assembly GCF_040610775.1 of Nonomuraea sp. NPDC003709. Classification (NCBI taxonomy): domain Bacteria; kingdom Bacillati; phylum Actinomycetota; class Actinomycetes; order Streptosporangiales; family Streptosporangiaceae; genus Nonomuraea; species Nonomuraea sp. NPDC003709. Next base: position 49,086 of record NZ_JBEXMW010000023.1, read on the forward strand.
GGCGCCGCAAGGGGCGTGAGGAAAGGGGCGACGAGGGCTAAGGCCATCGTGGTGGCGGTTCGACGTCTCGGGCGTCGTCCGCCTTCTGGCAGGACCGCGTTGAGCAGCCTCTCTGCCCATGTTCGGGGACGTGGTGACATGGAAAACCCTTCCTGACCGGGGGGACGTCAGGCAAGGCGCGCGCCGCCGCGCTGTTGCCACTTGGGGAGGTAGCGGATTGTGCGGGTTGCTGGAGGGTGCCGTCTCCAGGTCTGTGGGGCCGTCAGTAAGGTGCCGGCCTGCGGAGTGAATCCAAGATCGTCGTCGGATCGTCGATGATGTGGTTGACCACCATGCTCGCGGCGCCCCGGGAGGCGGCGCCGAAGCCGAGCGTGGAGGCGACGAATCGGCACTCGGCGGCGGGAGCGGCCACCACGAGCCGTCGCAGCTGATCTTGTGCGTGCGGCAGCAGCCACTGGGCCAGTGAGGCGAAGTAGCCGCCGATGACGATCACCCGCGGGTTGAACAGGTTGGCCAGGATCGAGCCGCCGAGCCCGAGCCATTCGCCGACCTGCGCCACCGCCATCGTCATCCGCCGGTCGCCCGAGGCCAGGCCCCTGGCGATGTCGGCCACCCGTTCGCCGGGATCGGGCACCGGCATGCCGGGCAACCCGTACGCCTGTTCGGGCATGGCCGCGCGTACGAGCGCGGCCAGGCCGACCTTGGTCTCCCAGCAGCCGATGCGGCCACAGCCGCATCGGTCGCCGTTGGGGTCGACCCGCAGATGTCCGACCTCGCCGGAGAATCCGTCCGCTCCGCGCAGAAGTTCGCCGCCTGAGATGATGCCGCCGCCCACGCCCACCTCTCCGGTCAGATAGACCAGGTGGGGCGTGCCGGCGGCGACGCCGGAGGTGTATTCGGCCAGGGCGGCGAGGTTCGCGTCGTTGTCCACCCACACCGGCACGCTCCGCGGGCCGAGTATGGAGCTCAGCTGCTCGGCCAGGGGCAGGTCGCGCCAGTGGAGGTTCGGCGCGAGTGTCACGACGCCGCGTGTCACGTCCACGAGTCCGGGGACGGCCACCGCGATGCCGGTCGGGACCGATCCGGCCCGCCGCATCGCCTCCACGGCCTCCTTGGCCACGAGCCCGAGCCGGCGCACGGCGCTGTCCGGGCCGCTGCCCATCGCGTCGTGGACCACCCGGCGCTCGACCAGGCTCCGGCCGCTCAGGTCGGTGCCGTGGACCGCGATGTAGTCGACGTTGATCTCCATGCCCAGGGCTCCGACGTGCGCGCCGTGCAGCGCCACCGCCCGTCTGGGACGCCCGATCGCGCCCACGTGCTCGACACCGACCTCCCGCACCAGCCGTCGTTCCAGGAGTTCGGCCATGAGATTGGAGACGGTGGCCCGGTGCAGCCCGGTCACCTGCGCGATCTCGGCACGGGACAGGGATGTGTGCTCGCGCAGCTCGCGCAGCACCAGCGAGAGGTTTGCCCGGCGCAGCGTGGCGGGACTCGTCGGCGCGGCGCCGCCAGGGGAGCGGGACGGTCTGTACGTCACCCGCACCACCTGCCCCTTTGTTTGTCTCCGAGATCAATTAATCAGGGTTGTAACACGGCGATGTCGGACCGCGCACCCCTCAAGTCCGTAACGAGTTGGCATCGCTCGCTTCCGTGCACTTCGGCCAGGTTTCTCGCTCTAGTTATCGGAACGTTACGCAAGTTACGAACGATTTAATACTTGTGCCCGCCGGAAGTCGTGCCTTTAATTCGGCTAGCCATCTGAACTAATTGAGGAGGAGCGTGGACCACAGCCGGGCCGACGGCCACGCGACCGACTCGATGAGTCGCGGCGGGTCCGCGGGAGTTCCCGCGGATCAGGCCACCGTGCGCCGTTCCAACCTCGCCCTCGTGCTGCGTCACGTCAGCGTGTGCGGCCCGTGCACCCGATCGGCCGTCGCCGCCGCGACCGGGCTGAACAAGGCGACTGTCACCAGTCTGGTGAGCGAGCTGCAGGCGCGCGGACTGGTCAAGGAGATGGGGCCGCAGCACGCCGGCTCCGTCGGCCGCCCGGGTGTCGCGCTCGCCCTGGACGGCTCCCGGGTCGGCGCCCTCGGCATGGAAGTCAACGTCGACTACATCGCCGCGATCGCCACCGACCTGGCCGGCAGGGTGATCATCGACCGGCGCATCGGTTTCGACGCCATGGGCTCCAGCCCGGAACGCTCGCTGGACGAGCTGGCCCGCATGGCCGAGAGGACCGTCGCCGACCTCGACCGGCTCGGGATCACGCCGGCCGGGATCATCGTGGCCGTCCCCGGCCTGATCGACGCCACCACCGGCACCGTCGTCGTCGCCCCGAACCTCGGCTGGCGCGGGGTGGCGGTGGCGGAGCGGCTGTCCCACGCGAACATCGCCGCGGACATCCCCGTCGCGGTGGACAACGACGCCAACCTCGCCGCCCTGGCCGAGTACACCTCGGGCGTCGCGGCGGGCACCTCCGACCTGGTCTACCTCACAGGCGAGGTGGGCATCGGCGGCGGCGTCATCGCCGGCGGCCGGCTGCTGGGCGGAGCGGACGGATTCGCGGGGGAGGTCGGCCACGTCGTGATCGATCCCTCCGGCGAGTCGTGCCGCTGCGGCCGGGTCGGCTGCTGGGAGACCAAAGTCGGGCTGGCCGCGCTGGTCCGCATGGCCACACCGGACCGCGCGTACGGCACGGGCCCGCAACTCGTCCGTGACCCGGAGGAGCGGCTGGCCGAGATCGAGCACCGACGGGCCGAAGGAGATCCCCGCGTCGACGCCGCCGCCGCGGAGGTGGGCCGGTGGCTCGGAATCGGGGCGGCCATGCTGGTCAACCTCTTCAACCCACGGGTGATCGTGCTGGGCGGGTACTTCGCGCGACTCGCCGACCTGATCATCCCCGCAGCGCAACAGACGCTGGCACGCCTGGGCATGAGCGACGCCGTCGAGCGCTGCCGGTTCGTCGCCTCCGACCTCGGCTTCGGCGCCGCCTCACGCGGAGCGGCCGGAGTCGTCGTCGAACGAGCACTGTCCGACCCCACAAGCATCTCGAGCCGAACGCCTCCAACCATCGGGGTTATCGAGGGAACCCCGATGGCTTGATCGCCACAGTCAGCCTGACCCGCGTGCCGGCACGCGGTCCCGATCTACCGCCCGCTCCCTGAACCTCCCGTCCGCCTGACCGTCCTGTTCCGCATCGCCTCGGCACATCCCGTCCATCTCGCGTGCCGCGGCCATGGGGCATGCGGCCAGGCGGGCGGAAACCCCTGTGCCCTTTTCCCCGTGCCCTTTCCCCACCCAGAACGTCCCGCCTGCCTGATCGGTCACCCGAAGCCGCACCGGCACCGTTGACGCCGACCTCGGTGCCGTTGCGGCGGTGCCAACCGGCGCCGTCAGGCGGGCGGGGCCATCGGGCGGGCACGGCCACACCGTAACCGAGGGAGGCCCTGTGCCGCGGTCACCATCCGACTCGTCATCGCTGCTCGTGATGCGAGGAATCGTCAAGCAGTTCCCGGGCGTGCGCGCCTTGGACGACGTGAACCTTGAGGTCAGAGCCGGAGAGGTGCACTGCCTGCTCGGCCAGAACGGCGCCGGGAAGTCCACGCTCATCAAGATCCTTTCCGGTGCCCACGAACCCGACGAGGGCGAGGTGCTGCTCGACGGCTCGCCCGTACGGCTGGCGCCGCCGACCGCGGCGATGGGCCACGGAATCGCCACCATCTACCAGGAACTCGATCTGGTGGACGGGTTGAGCGTGACGGAGAACATCTTCCTCGGCCACGAGATGGCGACCTTCGGGTTCTCCCGCCGCGCCGAGGCCGACCGGGCGACGGCCGAACTGCTCCATCGGCTGGGCCACGGCGAGATCCGCCCCCGCACCGAGGTGGGCTCGCTGTCGCCGGCGCACAAGCAGATCGTCAGCATGGCCAGGGCGCTGTCGCACTCGGCCCGGGTGATCATCATGGACGAGCCGTCGGCCGCGCTGGACCACGACGAGGTCGGCAACCTGTTCCGGGTGATCCGTGACCTCACCTCCCAGGGCGTGGCGGTGATCTACATCTCCCACCGGCTGGAGGAGATCCGCGAGATCGGCGACCGAGTCACCGTGCTCAAGGACGGGCGCACGGTCGCGGTGGGGCTGGCGGCCAAGGACACCTCGACCTCGAAGATCGTGGCGCTGATGACCGGCCGCAACGTCGAGTACGTCTTCCCGCCCCGGCCGGGCAGGGGAGCCCACGAGGGGCGGTCCGAGGTGCTGCGGGTGGAGAACCTGACGCTGCCCGGCCGGTTCGCGGACGTGTCGTTCAGCATCAGGACCGGGGAGATCGTCGGCCTGGCGGGCCTGGTCGGCTCCGGCCGCAGCGAGATCATCGAGGCGATCTACGGAGCGCGACGGGCCGGTGGCCGGGTCGTGCTCGATGGGCGGACGGTGCGGCCGGGCAGCACGACCCGCGCGGTGCGGATGGGCATGGGCCTGGCCCCCGAGGAGCGCAAGGCGCAGGCGTTGCTGCTGGACCATTCCGTCGCGCAGAACATCACGCTGGCGAGCCTGAGCCGCTACGCCAGGCCGCGGTGGCTGGGCTGGCTCGACCGCCGGACCGAGTTCGCCGAGGCCGAACGGCTGTCGCAGGCGCTGGACATCCGCCCGCCCGATCCGCGCCGGCCGATCAGGACCTTGTCGGGCGGCAACCAGCAGAAGGCGGTGCTGGGACGCTGGCTGGCCGAGGACCGCAAACTGCTGCTCCTGGACGAGCCCACGCGTGGGGTGGACGTCGGTGCCCGGGCCGAGCTGTACGCGCTGGTGCGCAAGCTGGCCGACGACGGCATCGGTGTGCTGCTGGTGTCCAGCGAGGTGCCCGAGGTGCTGGGCCTGGCCGACCGCGTGCTGGTCATCCGCGAGGGCCGGATCGTCCATGAGGCGCCGGCCGAGGACCTTGACGAGCACCGGGTGCTCGACCTGGTGATGGTCTCCGCAGGACAGAGTCCCGGATCCGATGTGGCAAATCCCCCCACCGAAGGAGCATCGCATGACTGAGGTTGATCGGGCCGCGCCGACAGGTCCACGGTTGAAGGCGGCGGGACCGCTCGGGCGGTTCGGCCGGTTGGGTGAGGTCCGGCATCTGGGGCTGGTCGCGGCGTTGACACTGCTGGCGATCGTGGGACTGGTGACGAGGCCGGAGAACTTCGCCACCTCCTCCAACTTGGTGAGCATCCTGGCGCTGGCCTCGACCATCGGGGTGATCACTGTTGGCATGACGTTCGTGATCATCGGTGGTGGCATCGATCTGTCGGTGGGCGCGCTGATGGCGTTGGCGTCGGTATGGGCGACCACGCTGGCGACCCAGTCCTACGGGCCGGTCGTGATGATCGTGTGCGCGGTGCTGGTGGGCACCGGCGCGGGCCTGCTGAACGGGATCTTGATCGCCTACGGCCGGATGGTGCCGTTCATCGCGACGCTGGCGATGATGGTGGCCGGGCGCGGCCTGGCGCAGCGGATGTCCAACCAGCGCACACAGCTCGTGCAGCAGGACAACTCGATGATCGTGAGCCTGTCGACCACGCGGGTGCTCGGGCTGCCGCTGCTGGTGTACGTGTTCGCGCTGGTGGTGCTGGTCGGCTGGCTGGTGCTCAACCGCACGACGTTCGGCCGGCGCACCTACGCGGTGGGCGGCAACCCCGAGGCCGCCCGCCTGGCCGGCATCGACGTGCGCAAGCACACGCTGCTGTTGTACGCCCTGTCGGGGTTGTGCTGCGGGATCGCCGCGGTGCTGATCATGGCCAGGACCACGACCGGATCGTCCACACACGGCGACCTGTACGAGCTGGACGCGATCGCCGCAGTGATCATCGGCGGGACGCTGCTGAGCGGCGGCCGGGGCACGATCATCGGATCGATCCTCGGTCTGCTGATCTTCACTGTGATCACCAACCTGTTCATCCTGAACGGCCTGAACACCGCCGACCAGCTCATCGCCAAGGGCGCGATCATCGTCGCCGCCGTGCTGCTGCAGCGGCGAAGCCTCAAAACACACACCTGACACCAGGGCCGGATCGCAAGCCTTCCGGCTTCAGCAAGGCTTCAGTAAGGCTTCAGCAAGGAGAGAAGACATGGACAAGAACGTCGCCCGGCGCGGCTTCCTCTTCAGCGGCGCCGCCCTCGGCGCGGGTGCCCTCATCAGCGCCTGCACCAGCAACGAGCCGGTCGCCACCCAGCAGGCGAGCGCGCCCGCCGCCGCTCCCGCGGCCAAGGACGGCAACGACGCCCCTGGCGACAAGGTCGTCATCGGCTTCTCGGCCCCGGCCGCCGACCACGGCTGGATCGCCGCCATCAGCAAGAACGCGGCGGACGCGGCCAAGCAGTACACCGACGTCGAATTCAAGCCGGTCGAGCCGACCAACGACATCAACCAGCAGATCTCGGCGGTGGAGTCGCTGATCCAGGCGAAGGTCAACGTGCTGGTGATCCTGCCGAACGACGGCCAGCAGCTCAACCAGGTCGCCCGGCAGGCCATGGACGCCGGCATCCCGGTGGTCAACGTGGACCGTGTCTTCCCGGACAAGCTGTCGTACCGGGCCTGGATCGGAGGGGACAACTACGGCATGGGTGTGGCCGCCGGACACCACATCGGCAAGACGCTGAAGGACAAGGGCGTCTCCAACCCGGTCATCCTGGAGATCCAGGGCATCGCCACGCTGCCGCTGACCCAGGACCGCAGCAAGGGCTTCGCCGACGCGCTGAAGACGTACGGCTTCAAGGTGACCGCGCAACAGGACGCCAAGTTCACGGTGGAGTCCGGAACGCAGGTGGCCGCCAACCTGCTCCAGGCGCACAAGAAGATCGACGCGATCTGGAACCACGACGACGACCAGGGCATCGGCGTGCTGGCGGCGATCAAGGAGGCCGGTCGCAACGAGTTCTTCATGGTCGGCGGCGCGGGCTCGGCCAACGCGATGCGTGACATCCAGGCGGACAGCGGCGTGCTGAAGGCCACCGTCACCTATCCCCCCACCATGGCCGCCTCGGCGATCAAGATCGCCCGGCTGATCGCCCAGGGCAAGGGCATGAGCGACCTGCTGGAGCAGCAGGTGCCGCAGTCGATCACCCTGGCCTCGGAGACCATCACCAAGGACAACGCCGCCCAGTACCTGCCCCTCGGGTTCGAGTCATGAGGCCTGTCATCGGGATCGGCATGGTCGGGTACGCGTTCATGGGCCGTACCCACTCCCAGGCGTGGCGCAGCGTGGACGCGTTCTTCGACCTGCCGCTCAGACCCTCGATGGTGGCCGTGGCCGGCAGATCCGCCGAGGCGACCGCGCAGGCCGCCGAGAAGCTGGGGTGGGCCGGCGCGGAGACCGACTGGAAGCGCCTCCTCGACCGCGACGACGTGCAGATCGTCGACATCTGCACGCCCGGCGACTCGCACGCCGAGATCGCCGTCGCGGCGCTGGCGGCAGGCAAGCACGTGATCTGCGAGAAGCCGCTCGCCAACACCGTCGCCGAGGCCGAGGCCATGGCCGCGGCGGCGAAGGAGGCGGCGGCGCGCGGCGTGCGCAGCATGGTCGCCTTCAACTACCGCCGCGTGCCCGCCGTCGCGCTGGCCCGGCGGTTCGTCGAAGAGGGCATGCTCGGCGAGATCCGGCACGTACGGGCGCAGTATCTGCAGGACTGGATCGTCGACCCCGAGTTTCCCCTGGTCTGGCGGCTCCAGAAGGACAAGGCCGGCTCCGGGGCCCTCGGCGACATCGGCGCTCACATCATCGACGTCGCCGAGTTCATCACCGGTGAGCGGCTGACCGGGGTGTCGGCGCTGACCGAGACCTTCGTCAAGGAGCGTCCCCTGGCGGCCAGTTCGGCCGGGCTCGCGGCCGGCGGCGGCACCGGGAGGGGCGCGGTCACCGTGGACGACGCGGCGCTGTTCATCGGACGGCTCAGCGGCGGCGGGCTGGCCTCCTTCGAGGCCACCCGCTTCGCGGCCGGGCGTAAGAACGCGCTGCGCATCGAGATCAACGGCGCCCTGGGCAGCCTGGCCTTCGACTTCGAGTCGATGAACGACCTGTGGTTCCACGACCACACCATCGACAGCGCCGAGCACGGATTCCGGCGGGTGCTGGTCACCGAGCCGGACCACCCGTACGCCGGGGCGTGGTGGCCGCCGGGCCACGGCCTCGGGTACGAGCACACCTTCGTCCACGAGACGAAGGACTTCCTGGAGGCGATCGCCGCCGGCACCGACCCCACACCGTCCTTCGAGGACGGCCTGCGGGTACAGCGGGTGCTGGCGGCCGTCGAGCAGAGCGCGGCTGAGGGCAGCCGCTTCATCACTGTGGAGGATTCATGACGAGGCCGGTCACGTTGTTCACCGGGCAGTGGGCGGACCTGCCGTTCGAGGAGGTCTGCCGGCTGGCGTCGGAGTGGGGCTACGACGGCCTGGAGATCGCCTGCTGGGGCGACCACTTCGAGGTCGACAAGGCCCTCGCGGACGACTCCTACATCGAACGCAAGAAGGAGACCCTGGCCAAGTACAACCTCCGGGTGTGGACGATCTCCAACCACCTGGTCGGCCAGGCGGTCTGCGACCACCCCATCGACGAGCGCCACAAGGGCATCCTGCCCGCCCGCATCTGGGGCGACGGCGAACCCGAAGGCGTACGGCGGCGCGCCGCCGAAGAGATCAAGAACACCGCCCGCGCGGCGGCCGCGCTCGGCGTGACGACCGTCGTCGGCTTCACCGGCTCGTCGATCTGGCACACGCTGGCGATGTTCCCGCCGGTGCCCCCGTCGATGATCGAGGCGGGCTACGCCGACTTCGCCGACCGGTGGAACCCGATCCTCGACGTCTTCGACGAGGTCGGGGTGCGCTTCGCCCATGAGGTGCACCCGAGCGAGATCGCCTACGACTACCACACCACGGTGCGGACGCTGGAGGCCATCGGGCATCGGCCGGCCTTCGGGCTGAACTGGGACCCGTCGCACATGGTGTGGCAGGACCTGGACCCGGCGAACTTCATCCTCGACTTCGCCGACCGGATCTACCACGTGGACTGCAAGGACGCCCGGGTGGCCACCCGAGACGGCCGGCGCGGCCGGCTGGCCTCCCACCTGGCGTGGGCCGACCCCCGGCGTGGCTGGGACTTCGTGTCCACAGGCCGGGGCGACGTGCCGTGGGAGGCGTGCTTCCGCGCGCTCAACCACATCGGCTACGACGGCCCGATCTCCATCGAGTGGGAGGACGCGGGCATGGACCGGCTGCACGGCGCGCCGGAATCCCTCGCCTACATCCGCTCGCTCAACGCCATCACCCCACCGGCCGCCGCTTTCGACGCCGCCTTCTCCTCCGAATGACCCACCGGGCCGGGCGGCGACCGCACAGTGGCCGCCGCCCACCGTCCCCCTGGACAAGAAGGCAGCGGCGCAGAAGGGGTGAACTCTGGCCGGAGCCGAGCGAGCCGACCGTCACGCGCTACGACGCGATCTACCGTTACGGCCGGTCGATCAGACCCGAGCACGAAGACAGGGACCAAACCGGCTTCACCGGCCTCGGCGTGGGCGCATCGCGGTTCGCCGCCGACGTCATGCTCGACCTGCTATCCGGCCGGCAGACCGAGCGGACGCAGCTGGAGATGGTGCGGAAACGGCCCTGGACCGTCTCGGCCTCGGGTTCGCCTCATGACCGCCACCACGGCCGGCTCCAGACGCCTCATCAGCACGGACGTGCTGTGCCCGCGCCGAAGACGGCGAACGACTCGTGGACCCACCCAAGGGCGGCTGACGGTGACCGGGACGCGAAGAACGCCGGACGCGGCAGCAACGGCCAACCCGGCAAGGGCGTCCGGGGGTGGTGTCGGCCATCGCCGAACAGTGATGACTTCATCGGAGGTGCCAACGCCCGCGGTTACGGCAGCACTGCTTTGGCCGCGGAGCTGAGCGAGTTCGCCCTGCGCCGACCGCGACGCCGACCGTGCGAAAACCTTCTGGTCTCCTAGGAAATCTACTAAGTAAAGGGCGCGGGGTTAAGACAAATCTTATCCGAACCACCACAAGGGCACGGGCTTCGCCCGTACATCATCCAAAATCAGGGACCTGCCGCCCGCCGAACGACGCCCTGATCCTCGACCGGGTGTGGACCTGCGACTACGGCGGGGACGGCCGCATCGTGGAGCCGTACATCAGCTATCTGCGCCGCAAGATCGACTCGGTGGAACCACCGCTGATCCCCACCATCCGAGGCGTCGGCCACTCACTGCGGCTGCCCGCGGAACGGGTGGACGGTCGCCGTCGCCGGAGGACCTTGAGCGCAAGTCTGACGGTCTGCCTACGGACTTCGCGATCCAGGGCTCCGCACCGACGGGACGCCGGAGCTGTCCGCCCCGGCCACCGCGGACGGGCCGGTACTGCCGGTGATCGACTCGACCACCGTCGACCAGTACGACGAGCGCCCGTTCGCGGCACCGGGTTCGGCCTGGCCATTACCGCCGCGATCCTGGCGGCCCACGGCGGCCGCGTCGAGCTCAGGACGGCGCCCGGCGAAGGCGCTCGCTTCACCGTGCTGCTTCCCTTGTCCTGACGGGGTTTCACCCCCAGCCCGACGTAGAAAGTCGCCGAGGTTCTGGCACCTCACCGCCGTACCCACTGATCCACCGAGTGGTGGCTTGCCGTTGCAAGAGGAGTTGCGGGCCGGACCGGACGTGTCACTCCGCCCGATCTTCAGGCCGCGCCGGAGCGAGTACGGTTCATGATGCCCAGCGTCAGGTCAGACGCTCGGTCTTCGAGGTTCCACCGCCCTTGCTGGTAGGCGTGGTTGCTGACCCAGAACACCATGATGCCGTCGTGAAGGGACCTGACGTAGGCGGCCAGTGACCAGGAGTTGCCGCCGTCGTGCCAGGCGACCCGCCCGTCGTCGGTGTCGCGGACGCTCCAGCCGTAGGAGTACGACTCCTGCGAGGCGGGGATCCGTACGTGGGGGGTGAAGAGCTCGGCTTTGGCGCTCGCCGAGAGGATGGCATCACCGGTCAGGGCGTGATGCCAGCGGAACATGTCGCGTGCGGTGGACAGCATGCCGCCGTTGCCGCGTAGGTTCCAGTACGGGCCATCCGCCGCCCACCGATGCTCGTACGGGCGGCCTTTGCTGTTTCCCTTGGCGTCGTATTCCACGGCGACCTGGCCAGGCTTCCATTGGGGCAGTACGTACCCGGTGCTGGTCATGCCCGCGGGAGTGAACAGGAAGGTCGCCAGGAATCGCTCGTAGCTCAGGCCGGAGACCTTCTCGACGATCGCGGCGAGCATGCTGTAGCCCACGTTGGAGTAGTGGAATTCCGCTCCTGGCTCCGACAGCGGTCTGGATGCCAGCGCCCTGGCCAGCATGTCGTCGCGGGACAGTACGTCGTAGTCGTCGCCGAGCCCTTCGACCAAGCCTGCGGTGTGCGTCAGCAGGTGATGCAGGGTGATCTGGCGTTTGCCGGCGGGGACCGGCCCGAGGTACGTGCTGATGCGGTCGCTCGTCCGGAGCTTGCCCATCATCTCCAGCTTCAGGATCGCGGCCGCGGTGAACTGCTTGGTGATCGACATGATGTCGTACACCGTGTCGCAGGTCGCGGCGATCCGCGCGTCGCGGTCGGCCAGGCCGAAGCCCTGACAGTAGGAGATCTGATCGCTGCGCGCTGCGATGACCGTGCCGCCAGATTCCTTGGGAAGCATGCGAGCGAGGAAATCGCTGACCGGTTCGTCGGATGCCGGGGAGCACGCGGCCAGGGCCAGCACGACCATGAGCAGCGCGCCGGTGCGGATCCGGCTCATGTGACCTCCACAAGTGATTGTCCGGGGGTCACAAGTTGACCGACGCGGCCGGAACTGATCAACATGTCCGGGTGTCCGGGTTTGTGCGGGACGGTGTACGGCCAGCTCAGCCCCGTGCCGTCCGGCAATCGATCGCTACTGGCCCAAGGGGCGACCATGACCACCACACCACCGCCGTCACCGGCGGCAGCCACCGACGAGGCCACCTTCATGGCCGGGCTACGAGCCCTCAAAGCCTGGTCCGGCCTCAGCTTCCGGCAGCTCGAACGCCGTGCGTCCGCCGCCGGTGACACGCTTCCCTCCTCCACCGCCTCCACCATGCTCGGCAAGAACCGGCTGCCACGCGAGGAACTCCTCGTGGCGTTCGTCAGAGGCTGCGGCCCCGGGGAGGAGCACGTGCGGGCGTGGGTGGCCGCCCGCACGAAGATCATCAAGAGGACGGCTGCTGCTCCGATCGCTGCCCCCTTGCGGCACGCAGCTTGGCGGCGGCCTGTGATCGTGGCGATGGCATTGGCCATGGCGTTCGCCGGTGGCTCGGCAGTCACTGCGCTCCTTGGGAGCGGATCCATCGACACAGAGGAGACAGTGGTCGTCACACGGTGACCTCACTCAGCTCGGTGGTCGTGGTGTCGAGATCGTGCTGCAGGTGAGCAGCGCCGGGCGGCACAGGCGCGGGTCTGCCGCCCGGCGCCTCGGGCGCGCAGAAACGGCCGAGCGGGATCACCTCGGTGAGTTCGGAGCGGGTGCCCGAGAACGGTAGTGAGATCCGGGCGCCATGGGGGAGTGGGCCTGGTTTCCGGACGCTCAGCCGTCCACCTGCGCTGCCGACTACCACGAGCTCCCCGTCGGCGCGGAGGCTCGCGGCGGACAGATCAAGCGTTGAGCCGGTGCCCACGAAGTCGAGCACGACGTCGACGCCGTGACCGCCGCTCGTGGTCCGCAGGACCCGGCGTGGGAGAGGCCGGAGGCACGGCCGGATGCGGCGGTAGGTTTGCGCGGCCTGGTTCCAGCCGGGGCGAGTGGTGACCGGCTTCAAACGGTCGGTGGACCCCAAGAACCTGGCGACCATACGCATGGATTACGCCGCTCACCTACCCGACGCGGAGCTCAGGGCGTACGGCCGGGCCTGGCCGCGCGACGACAGGATCCCCTCCTACCTTTCTGGGGCCGAGTTCACTGCCCCCGCGGTGCGGAGGGTACACGTCAACCCTGAGGGAGGTATCCGCTGGCAGCACCGGCTGCGGGAGATTGGCACCGACGGGCGGGTCAACGAGTTCCAATCCGGGTTCACGCACTACCGAGCGGGCCAGGTCACCACCGAGTTGTGGAACCGGGGTGTGTTCGGTCCTTCCCTGCCGTCCGGGGACCAGCTCGGCGACAGTGTCAGTCGCACCGGCGACGTCATCTCGACTGACCTGGGGATGCTCGGCGATGGGCGGGGCTCGCTCGGCTACTCGTCGCGGGCCACCGGACATACCACCCTCTACCGCGACGGCGTGCTCGTCGGCGAGGCGCCGTCCCTGACCGCGCACTTTCCCGTGCCCGCAGGGCGGGCGGCGTACCGGCTCGTCGCCGAGGCGGAGCGGGGAGCTCCGGCAACGCTGTCCACGCGCGTGTCCGTGGCCTGGACGTTCCACTCCGACACCACAGACGTCCTCGCCCGGCTGCCGGTGTCCGTAGTGAGCTTCACTCCTGAGCTCGACGCGCGGAACACCGCACCGGCCGGCCGGATCTTCACCGTGCCGGTCAGCGTGCGTTCGCTGCCTGGCAGCGCGGCGGGCCGCGCGCGGGACCTGTCCGTGGAGGTCTCCTACGATGACGGGGCCACCTGGGCGAAGGCGGAGGTCCGGAACTCGAGGATCGTTCTGCGCCATCCGAACCGTGACGGGTTCGTGTCGCTGCGGGCCACGTCGATCGACACTTCCGGCAACGCCGTCGAGCAGACCGTGATCCGCGCGTACCGGATGGTCACCGCGACAAGCTGACAGTTCGCCTGGCACTTATGGGGAGCTTGCCGGCGTCCTCGGGGTCGGCGCGGATGGGTTTCAACGTCGACCTTGTCTCGTGGTCGGGAGATGAGACTGGTGAGGTCGCTCATTCAACTGTCGTCAGTTCGGCCGATTGGCGATGACCGTGTGTGGTCGCCGGGAGCGTAGCGGCCAGCTCGCGACAGTTGAACCTCACCAGTACCAAACGCGGGCGCCATGAGGCACCCACGTTGACAGCGCGCTGCAGCCTTCGACCCTCTCCGCTCTCTGTTCCGTCGCTGTTCCGTCAGAGGGTGAAAGAGCCGCACATGGCTGAGTGAGGATGCCGGCAGAAAGCCCAGGTCAAGAGCCTTATTGCGGCAGGTGACGGATCTGGTACGCGAAGAACCACCAACCAGATCCAGCGCCTGCGTCGAGGGGGACCGAAACTCGCCTGCGCACGGCAAGTGCGCCGTGGCAAGATCCGTTCGCATGTACGGCTCCTCCTACTGGACGCACCCGCGCTTCTCCGACGAGCGGCTGATGTCCGCCTGCGAGGCCCTTCAGGCCGACGTCGCGGAAACCTGGTCGGGGCCGATCAGCCCGTTCCTCACTCTCCTGCGGAGCGGCGACCAGGCCGCGGTCGGGATCGCGTTGGACGTGTTCCAGCGATCCAGCGCGCTCAGCCGATTCGGGGGAGCCCCGTTGTACGGCGCCCATCAGGCCGAGGTGCTGAACGCTGCTCGTGAGCTTTTACGGCAGCCACCCTCGTCCGCCGACATGAGCCCGGAGACCGGCGCGGGCGCGAACCACGCCAGCGCCCTCAACGCGATGATGAACGTCGCCGAGCAACAGGACTGCGACCTGATCGCGGACGCTCTGGAGCGGACGACGAACCCTGCGGTCGTCGAGGCGGCGGCCGACGCCGCGGGCGCCGCCTTCTTCCACACCGAAGGCCCTCCTCACGTGCGCCTCCTCGCGCTGGTCGCCGCTTACATCGACGACGCAGACCGTCCGCTCCAGCTGCGCGTCCGGATGCTCTCGGCTCTCGAGGGCTGCCAGGCCCCTGAGGCCACGGCGTACCTTCTGCGAGCTCTCCACCGGCCCGAGGTGGAGATCCAGGTACAGGCCGCCGCCGGTCTGGCCAACGGCGACCGTCTGGACGCCCACCGCGAACTCCTGGAACGCGTTGCGGCTTCCTGGCCGGACGACGCCCCCTACCTGGCCGAGGAGGTACGGCGGATCCTGGCGGGTGAGGACGACTGACCTGGGCAAGGCTCCTCAAGATTCGGCGGCCCCGGCGTCTGCCCGGGCCGGGTCAGAGTCGGGCTGCGGTCCAGCAGTCCGGCGCGCCAGGCTTCCCACATCCCACCATGGCGTCGAGGACCTTGCCCAGGTCGGACGTCCTCGCGTTGCCGGGGTCGTTGGACTCCTGGTTCGGATCCGCCACCGTGTCGTAGTACTCGGGCTTCGCCTCACCTTCGTACTCCACGTACAGCTCTCCGGCAGTGCGCACCGCCGCGTAGCTGGGCGGCTGTGAGTTCCCCGCCTCGAGCGGCTCGGCATCGGGGTCCGGCTCGCCCGGCGCGGCCGGGTTGGGCTTGACGTGCTCGATCAGCGCCGCCTTCCGCCAGTCCTTCACCTTGCGGCCCTGGATGAGCGGCAGCAGGCTGCGCCCGTCGCGGCCGTCACGGGTGGCCGCGCCGACCCCGGCCATGTCGAGGAAGGTCGCGAACAGGTCGACGTTCTGGGCGATGGCGCCGGTCACCAGGTCGCCGTGCCGTCCCGCCGCAGGCCGTTTGACCAGCAGCGGCACCCGGACGTCGTGGTCGTAGGCGGTGGACTTGCCGCGTACGAGGCGGTGCTGGCCGAGATGGAAGCCGTTGTCGCTGGTGAACACCACGTACGTGTTGCGCTTCTCGGCGTCCGTCAGCGTGGAAAGGACACGCGCCACCATGTCGTCCACCGACTGCACCATGCGGATCCGGTCGCGGAAATCCTTGCGCAGCTCCTTGACCAGCGCGGGGGCGAGCGGAGCGCGGCGTACCCACGAGGGCTTGTCGGCGGTGTCCTCGTTGAACGCCGGCAACGTGCTCACGTCGATGTCGTTGCAATCGGGCCCGCCGCAGTCGCCGTGCGGGAACTCCCCGGCCGGGAACTGGGTCTTCGGCCGGTCGCGGCGCGCGGGTGGGAAGCGCGGCTCCTTGTCGCCCGGCTTGGCGCCGATCCTGGAGTGCGGCGCGAACGGCGAGACCTGGAGGAAGAACGGCCGGTCCGGGGCGCGCTCGCGTGAGCGCTCGATGAAGTCCGTGGCCCGCTTGGCGAGCTCGTCCACCAGGTAAGTGCCGTCGGAGGTGTCCAGGCCGGGAGTCTCCCCCTTGACGTAGCGGGTGAGCTGGTACTTGAACTCGCTGTAGCCGCCGCCGGCCGCCACATGCCACTCGTCCCAGCCGGGCGGGACGTGGTAGTCGGCGTCCACCGGATACTCGTTGATGTACTTGCCGAGGTAGCCGGTGCGGTATCCGGCCTGTTCCAGCGAGACGGCGTAGGTCCTGGACTCGTGCGGTGCGAAGGCCTTGTAGCCACCGCGATCGGAGTTCTTGTTCGTGGCCACGCCGGTATTGTGCGGGAACTGGCCGGTGAACATCGAGGCGCGTGACGGGCAGCACAGCGAGTTGGACACGTAGTAGTTGCTGAACGTCGTGCCGTCGTCGGCCAGGCCGCGCACGGTGTCCATGTACGCGAGCAGGTCGGCGGACATGTCGTCGACGAGGAAGAAGATGATGTTCGGCCGCTGGGGCTTGGCGACCGTCACCGTCCCCGCGCTTGCTTGCGAAACCAGGCTCAGGCTGAGGACCAGCGCGGTGGCCACCGCTAAGGTTCTGCGGATATGTCGGGCTATCGCCATGACCGCCTTCTTTACAATTGTCCGACGATGAGGGTGGGATGCAGGCTAATAGCGCTCAATACGGCGATCAACCGATTGATCCTTAAGGCTTCCTGGCAAAGCGCGCCGAATGCGCGTTACGGTCAGCCTCGCTGTCGTCGGACCGGTGTGACCGGGGTCAGGTCGGCGCGGGTACGGCCCGGGCCTCCGCCCGCTCGATGCGCGCCTTGACGTCGCGGAAGTGCAGCCGCATCGCCTCCCGTGCGGCCTCGGCGTCCCGAGCGCGAAGCGCCGCCACGATCCGGCGGTGGTTGACCGCGATCTCGGCGCTCCGCTCCTCCGGCGGGCCGAGCGTCGGCTCGACCTCGTGGTAGACGTCCCAGAACAGGCCGATCAGCTGCAGCACCAGCTCGTTGCCGCACGAGTCGTACAGCAGCGCGTGGAACGCCCGATCGGCTTCCCGGTCCCGATCCATGCCATTGGCCAGGGCCTCCAACGCGGCGAGCCGGGGGGCGCTGGTGCTCTGAGCCACCTGGCCGATCAGCCCGGTCTCGAGCAGCTCGCGGACCTCGACCAGATCGTGCAGCGCGCGGATCCCGCCCGGCCCCGAACGCACCCGGAAGGCGAACGACGGAGTCAGCGCGTCGAGCGACGCGTGCCCGACGAACGTCCCATGTCCGTGCCGGATCTCGACGATGCCCAACGCCTGCAGGGCCCGCACGGCCTCGCGGACGCTGTTGCGGCTCGCCCCGAGCAGCTCCATCAACTGCACTTCGGTCGGCATCGGTGACCCGGGGGCCAGTCCGCGCTCGTGGATCAGGGCGACGATACGCTCCTGAAGTGACGCATCGTCACGTGTACGCATGCCACCCCCAGGCTCGTCGAAGGCCTTGCGTCAAACATCCCGCCTCTTGGTCCCGGAAGGCCAGCCCGGTAGAGGAAAGTTTACGCCGACGACACAGATGACTCCCCGGGCGGACATGGCCTGTTCGCGCGCTCATCCGGGGACATAGGATGTTCTACGTGTACCGAACGGATGGCGGGGCGCCGTGGAGACGTTGACGCCGGGGTCGCTCGGCGGCACCTGGGGCACGGTCCTGCTGCCCATCCGGGACGACGAGTCGATCGACTGGACACGCCTTGAGGCGGCACTGGACGTGCTCGTCGCCGCGGGGCTTGACGGCCTGTACGCGCACGGCACCGCGGGCGAGTTCCACACGCTCGGGGAGGACGAGTACGACCGCGTCAACGCGCTGATGGCCGAGCGGTGCGAACGGCACGGGCTCCCGTTCCAGATCGGCGCCGGCCACATGAGCGCGCAGACCTGCCTGGCCCGGGTGGCCCGCGCGCGGGTGCTCCGGCCCGGTGCGATCCAGGTGACGCTGCCGGACTGGTTGCCGCTGTCGCGCGGCGAGGTGGTGCGCTTCCTGGCCCGCGTCGCGGCCGCCGCCGACCCGGTGCCGCTCGTGCTGTACAACCCGCCGCACGCCAAGACGCAGGTGCCGGCCGACCTGTATCCGGTGATCCGCCGTGAGGTTCCCGCGGTCATCGGGATCAAGGTGGCCGGCGGCGACGCGGGGTGGTACGCGGAGATGCGGCGCCACGCGGCCGGCCTCGCCGTCTTCGTCGCCGGCCACGACCTGGCGACCGGACGGCGGCACGGCGCCGCCGGCTCCTACTCGAACATCGCCGCCCTCAGCCCGGCCGGCGCCATGGCATGGCAGCGGATGATGGTCGCGCAACCCGATGCCGCGCTCGACGTGGAACGACGGATCCACGAGTTCTTCGCCGCGCATGTCCAGCCGCTCCAGCACAGCGGGTACGCCAACCCCGCGCTGGACAAGTTCCTGGCCCACCTCGGCGGCTGGGCCGACATCGGCACTCGAGTCCGGTGGCCGTACCAGTCGGTCGACGCCTCGCTCGCCGTACGGCTCAGGCCACTGGCCCGGGCACAACTGCCCGAGCTCTTCCCCGGCGATGAGCACAGGACGTAGGACGTCCTTCGCCGTCAAGGTTCGGCGATGGCGCCCGCCGGGGCCGGCAAGCGCCATCGCCGAACGGCTTCAGCTGACCTGATCGAACGGCAGCCGCAGCCCGAGCCGACCGCCGACCGGGAGGTTCCACTGCCGGATCAGGTCCAGCTCGGCGTCGGTGACGGCACGCCGGTAGACGCGTACCTCGTCCAGCGACCCACGGAAGCGGTCCACCCCGTCCAGCCGCTGCCCGATGTGGATTCCCTCGAGCCCGAACTCCTTGCCGAGGGTCAGCGAGCCGGGCGGCGCCGCCGCAGACGAGACCTGTACGCCGTCCACCAGGAGCCGGAGCTCGCCGCGTACCCGCTGGAGCGCCACGAAGTGCCACTGCCCGTCGTTGTACGCGCTCGGCGACTGCACGGTCACGTTGAACCGGTCGACGGAGAGGACCGCCCGGATGCGGTTGCTGGCCGGTTCGGCCCGCAGCCACAGCGCCGGCGGGTTGGTGCCCCTGTTCACCCGGTGGAACCAGAGGATCGCGTGCGAGCCGGTCTGTTCCGAGTACCGGATCCAGGAGGTCAGCGTGAAGTCCTTCGCGCCGAGGTCGATGGAGTCGTTGAACGGGACCTCCACCCGGTCGTCCACCCGGTCCAGAGCCAGCCCGTTGCCGAACCGCCCGTCGGTGGTCTGAGCGCCACCGCGGACATACGCCTGGTTGCGGTACGGCGACTTGTCCGGCGTCGTCGGGCCGGGCGCCGGAGGGCCGGGGATGCCGGGCGGGGTGCCGTTCGGCGTCTCCAGGTACGCCTCGTTGAACCGTGCGAAGCGGATCTGCTCGTACGGCGTGATGGTGCCGGCCTCGTACATCAGGGCCGCTTCGTCGCCGTCCAGACGCACCATGTCCGAGTACGCCGTCGGCCCCCAGTAGAAGATCTTGCCCTCGTCCCAGGTCTCGAAGCGGCGCCCCTCGTCGTAGGACGACCGGATCCCCATCGCTTCCCGGGCGCCCGGGTGCATCGGCGAGGAGAAGAGGATGCGCCCGTCGCTGAACCGCAGCAGCGACGCCTGGACGTCGGTCGTCGCCAGCGCCGGCATGGTGCGGAACGGGGCGTCCCACGTCTGGCCGCTGTCGCTGCTGGTCGCGTACGCCCGGCTGCCCTCGTCGGTGCCGCGCTCACGGGCCGAGGCGTAGATCCGCCCGTCGGTCAGCTCGACGACGGTCACCTCCTGGGCGATGACCGTGCCGTCATCGCGGGACGTCTCGGCGCCGATGTTCCACGTCGCCCCGCTGTCGTCGCTGTAGAGCAGGTGTGTGCCGTAGATGTGCTTGCCGACCCGGTCCCAGCTCTCGAAACTCGCCCCGACGACCAGCCGCCCGGCGTGCGGGCCCCGCTTGAGCTGGATGCCGTGCATCGGGCCGGTGGCGTACCAGAAGTTCCACTCCGGACGCTTGCCCTCGGTCATCTCCCTGGCGGCCGACCAGGTCGCCCCGTGGTCGTCGCTGAACTGCACCCAGGGGTCGCGGTCACAGCCGTTGGGGCACGGCTCCGGACCGTTGTGGGTGCTCACCAGCACGATCCGCCCGGTGCGCTCGTCGACGATCGGCACCGGGTTGCCGTGGGTCGTGCCGTTGCCCTCCGAGATCACCTGCAGCGGGCCCCAGGTCCGGCCGCTGTCGGCGGAACGGCGCACCACGAGGTCGATGTCCTCGTCGTCACCGCAGTCCTTCACCCGTCCCTCGGCGAACGCCAGGAGCATGCCGTTCGTGGCCCGCACCACGGCGGGGATCCGGAAGCAGCCGTATCCGAAGTCGCCCTGTTTGTAGAGCACCTGCTCGTCCACGAACGGTGCGGCTTCGGCGGTCGCGCCGGCCGCGAGCGATTCCGCCGGTGCCGGTGCCGGTGCCGCGGTCGCCGGCCCGGCGAACGCGCTGACGAGTAAGCCGGCGAGCACCACTACGGCGCCCGCCCGGCGGCGCCGGGAGCGACGCCCGGCACGGCCCTCCGGGGGATGGCCATCGTGCATGTCCACGCCCTTCCTGACGGGAGAAGGTTACGAGGGGACATCCTACGTCCAACGTCCCATGTTAAATAGACGGTGAACGTAGAATGTTCTCCAAAGGGCGCTGAACGGATGGCGGACGCGTTCTTCGGCGACGCGGGCACCAGGACCACTCCTGAGAGTGAAGGACGATGTCCGTCGTGAGAGGGATGCGCCGGGCGGCATGAATCCTGATACTGGGCGAGATGCCCGGACTCACTGAGCGGCTGCGCACCCGGTTCCAGAACGTACCCCCACGCGTGGTCGACATCGCGATCACTGTCGTCGTGTCGGCCGCCACCGTCGGTCCCGCGCTGGTCCCCTTCCGGCAGCCGTGGTGGGTGGTCGCGCTGGCCGTGCTGGCTTCGGTGCCGGTGCTGTGGCGGCGGACGGCGCCACTCGTGGTGACCGGTGTGGTCGGGCTGGCGATGACGGCGCTGGTGATGTGGGAGAAGCCGATGCTGCCGTACGGGCCGCTGGTCGGCACCTACACCATCGCCGCGCTGAGCCCGCCGCTGCTGCGGCTGGTGGCCGTCCCGGTCATCGGAGCCGGGGTGTACATCTCGCTCGTCCTGCCGCAGGAAGATCTGGACTCTTATCGGGTGGTGGGTACGGCGTTCGTCGCGGCGTACGCGCTGGGCACCAGCACCCGCGCCCGCCGCGCCCGAGCCGCCGAGCTGGCCGAACGCGCCCTGCGGATGGAGCGGGAGCGCGCCATCGCCGCAGCTCACGAGCGCGCTCGCATCGCCCGGGACATGCATGACATCCTCACCCACTCGGTCGGCCTCATCGTCGTCCAGGCTGAGGCCGGGCCGCTGATGCTCCGGGCCGATCCCGAACGTGCGGAGGCCGCCTTCGACGCGATCGCCGACACCGGCCGGGGCGCGATCGCCCAGCTGCGGGCCCTGCTCGGCGCGATGCGCTCGGGCCAGGACGGTCGCCGGGAGCCGCAACCCGGGCTCGCGGCCCTGCCGGACCTGGTCGAGCGGACCGGCCGTACCGGGCTGCGGGTGACCTTGACCAGCGACGGCCCGTCGCGGCCGATCCCCGCGGAGGTCGACGTGGCGGCGTACCGGATCGTGCAGGAGGCGCTGACGAACGTGCTGCGCCACGCGCACGCGCGCACCGCGCGGGTACGACTGTGCTGGACGCCGAGCGCGCTGCGGGTCGAGGTGACCGACGACGGCAGGGGCGGGGACGGCGCCGCCGGAGGGCACGGCCTGATCGGGATGCGCGAACGGGCCACCGCTTGCGGGGGGACGCTGCACGCCGGTCCGGGGGACAAAGGCTTCGTGGTGGTGGCCACGCTTCCGGTTGGATAGACGTATGCTCCGCGTGCTCGTGGCCGACGATCAGGATCTGTTCCGGGGCGGCTTCGCCATGATCCTGAACGCTCAGGCCGACATCACCGTCGTCGGCGAGGCGGCCGACGGCGCCGAGGCCGTTCAGGCAGCCACCGAGCTGTGCCCGGACGTCGTGCTGATGGACATCAGGATGCCCGGCATGGGCGGGATCGAGGCGACTGAGCGGATCTGCTCGGCGACGTCCGCCAAGGTGCTGGTGTTGACCATGTTCGATCTGGACGAGTACGTCTACGACGCGCTGCGCGCGGGGGCCAGCGGATTCCTGCTGAAGGACATCCGTCGCGACGAACTGGTCGCGGCGGTGCGCGTGGTGGCGGCGGGAGAGTCGCTGCTGGCGCCCACGGTGACCAGACGTCTCATCGAGGACCTGGTTCTGCGGCCGAATCATGGGGTGGCGCCCCGGCTGGCCGCCCGCCTCACCGAGCTGACCAGTCGTGAGGCCGAGACGTTGCGGCTGGTGGCCCGGGGGCTGTCCAACGCGGAGATCGCCGGCGAGATGGTCGTCAGCGAGTACACGGTCAAGAGCCACGTCAGCCGAATCCTGACGAAACTGGGGCTGCGCGATCGGGTACAGGCGGTCGTGTTCGCCTACGAGTCGGGACTCATCGTCGCCGGAGGCGCCTGAGCGGTCCGTGAGGGGGAGTGCGGAGATCACTCTTCCCGCCGATGTGGCGGCAGGGCTCCAGTGCGGAGGATCGAGGCAGTTCCCAGGTGGAGGAGTCTGCTCAATGAGATCACAACGATGG
Organism: Nonomuraea sp. NPDC003709; assembly: GCF_040610775.1. Lineage (NCBI taxonomy): Bacteria > Bacillati > Actinomycetota > Actinomycetes > Streptosporangiales > Streptosporangiaceae > Nonomuraea > Nonomuraea sp. NPDC003709. The sequence continues at coordinate 71,857 of NZ_JBEXMW010000023.1, forward strand.
TGGCTGATCGCCGCGGCGGTGCTGTCGGCCACGCTGTTCTGGTTCGGAACCGGCTTGCGGCCGGTGCCCTGGTGTACGTGGATCGCGCCGATCCCGGTCCTCGTCCTGGCACCACGCTGCTCGGCGCGCGCGGCGTTCGCCACTGCGTCCGTCGCCTGGCTCGCAGGCCAGACCCCCATGTGGGGATATTTCCTGAACACGGTGCAGATACCGCCGGTGATGGTCGTCCTCCTGCTCATCGGTTCGGCGCTGCTGTTCGGCCTGGTGGTGATCGCCTACCGGGGCCTGACGTTGCGCGGACGCCCGCTGATGGCCGTCGGCGTCGTACCGGCGGCGTGGGCCGTCATCGAGTACGCGCTGTCGCTGGTCACACCGAACGGCGCCTGGTGGAGCCTGGCCTACACCCAGGCCGACGTCCTTCCCGTCATCCAGATCGCCTCGGCCACCGGGCCATGGGGAGTGACGTTCCTGCTGATGGGCGCTCCGGCCGCGGCCGCCGCCCTGCTGACGCACGCTGCGGTCGGCCGGGTACGGGTGGCCGTGGCCGCCGCGCTGGTCGCGGCCGTGGCGGCGGGATACGGATTCTGGCAGCTCCGGCCGGCCGAAGCGGGAACGGCGGTCAAGGTGGCGCTGCTGGCCACCGACCGGTCGATCGACCCGGTGGCGGTGACCGGTCCCGAAGGGCGAACCCTGTTGGCCGGCTACCTGAGCCGCATCCCGGCCCTGGCCGAGCGTGGTGCCGACGTCGTCGTACTTCCCGAGAAGGTGTTCCGGGTAGATGAGGCGGACCTGCCGTCGCTCGCCGGGCCGTTGTCCCGGCTCGCCTCCGACCATCGCCTCGACATCATCGTCGGGCTGATCCTCACCAGGGACGGCCGCGAGTACAACGCGGCCATCGACTTCCCCTCCCACGGCGGCCGGCCCGTCGAGTACGTCAAGCGCCACCTCGTCCCGGGCCTGGAGAGCGAGTTCCAGGCAGGAACGGCGCAGGCGTTCGTACCCGGGTCCGGCGGACGATGGGCGATCGCGATCTGCTTCGATCTCGACTTCCCCGACCTGGTCCGCGACTACCGGCGCGACGGGGCGACCGCGCTGTTCGTACCGGCCTGGGATTTCGGCGACGACGCCTGGCTGCACAGCCGGATGGCGATCGCGCGCGGGATCGAGAACGGCCTGACGGTGGCGCGAGCGTCCCGGCAGGGCGCCCTGACCGTGAGCGACCCCAACGGTCGCCTGCTGGCCGAGGCCCGCACCACGGAAGCCTCCTTCGTGTCGGTGACCGCGGACCTGCCGGACCGTGCGGTGCGGACCCTGTACACCAGGTTCGGCGACTGGTTCGCGTGGGCCTGCATTCTCCTGCTGGCCGCGATGTGCGCGGGCGCGACCTTCCTGCGGCCCCGGGCTTTGGCTCCGTCAGCAGGAAGCAAGCGACATGAAGCACCGACAGCCCTGATCCCGTGATGAACGGGAACAGGACGTAGCTCGGTCGGAGCCTGTGACCAGGTGGATTCCAGACAGCGGAAGGCCGGCCAGGTGCGGGCGAGCATCCCCGCGGCGGCCTGTTGCCCGGGCCGGCGAGCGGGGGATCCTGGATGCGTGCAGACACGACGATCCGCCTCCGAACCGCCGACCTCGCCGCTGCTGGAGCGCATCCGCGCCGCCGTCATCGGCGACGACGAGGTGCTGCAGGGCCCGTACGGACCGCGCCGCATCATCTACGCCGATTACACCGCCTCGGGCCGGTCGCTCGGCTTCATCGAGGACTTCGTCCGCGACCACGTCCTGCCGCGCTACGCCAACACCCACACCGAGAGCTCCGGAACCGGGCTGCAGACCAGTCGATTACGCGAGGAGGCCCGCGGCGCCGTCCACGACGCCGTCGGCGGTGGCCCGGACGACGTGGTGATCTTCTGCGGTTCGGGCGCGACCGCGGCGATCAACAAGCTCGTTGGCATCCTGGAGCTGCGGGTCCCCGGCCGGTACGCGCCGATGGTCCCGGAGGAGGACCGGCCGGTGGTGTTCGTCGGTCCGTACGAGCACCATTCCAACGAGTTGCCCTGGCGCGAGTCCATCGCCGACACCGTCGCCATCGGCGAGGACCGCGACGGCCACATCGACTGCGACGACCTGCGTGTCCAGCTGGCGCGCCACGCCGGCCGGCCGCTGCTGATCGGCAGCTTCTCGGCCGCCTCGAACGTGACCGGCATCCTGTCCGACACCGAGCGCATCGCGGCGCTGCTCCACGAGCACGGCGCGCTGTCGTTCTGGGACTACGCGGCGGCCGGGCCGTACGTGCCGATCCGGATGGCCGCCAGCGCGCCCGGGGCGAACGACCACAAGGATGCGATCTTCCTGTCGCCGCACAAGTTCGTCGGCGGGCCGCAGACGCCCGGTGTCCTGGTGGTGAGGCGCGAACTGGTCCGCAACCGGGTGCCCACCGCGCCGGGCGGCGGCACCGTGCTGTTCGTGGACCCCACCGGGCACCGCTATCTCGACGACGCGGTCGCCCGCGAGGAGGGCGGCACACCGGCCATCGTCGAGTCGATCCGCGCCGGGCTGGTCTTCCGGCTCAAGCAGGCCATCGGCACCGACCTCATCCAGGCTCGTGAGGAACGCTTCTGGCAGCGGGCCCTGCGACGATGGGAGAGCAGCCCGAACATCGAGATCCTCGGCGACCGGCACTCTCGCCGGCTGTCCATCGTGTCGGTCCGCATCCGGTCCGGGGAGCTGTTCCTGCACCACAACTACGTGGTGGCGGTGCTGAACGACCTGCTCGGCATCCAGGCGCGCGGCGGCTGCTCCTGCGCCGGTCCCTACGGCCACCGCCTGCTGGCCATCGACGCCGCGCGCTCGCGGGCCTTCGAGGAGGAGATCGGGCATGGCTGCCAGGGCATCAAACCGGGCTGGGTACGCATCAACTTCAACTACTTCGTCTCCGACGCGGTCTGCGACTACCTCATCGAGGCCGTCGAACTGGTCGCCCGGTACGGCCACCGGTTGTTGCCCGATTACCGCTTCGAGCCCCGTACCGGGCTGTGGCGGCACCACCGCGACTCCGCCGAGCCGCCACTGCACCTTTCCGACCTGCGCTATGACGACCCCGGCGCGCCGCCCGCCCCACATGTCCGGGCCGGCGAGGACGCCCTGCCCGGCTACCTGGAGGAGGCGCGCGCCATCCTGGCGGCCCGCTCCGACGAGATCGACCTGCGCCCGCCCGGCCTGCCGGACGACTTCGAGCGGCTGCGCTGGTTCCCGCTGCCGGCCGCCTGCCTGGCCACTGCGGCGAGGAGGCCATCGCTTCGGTGATCGACGGGCCGGCGACATTCTCCGGGAACCAACAGTCGAAAGATCGCGGGTGTGCATGTACGGACGATGATCGGGTACGCATGTCGTCATGCCCGTTACAGGCTATGAAGGATGGTTATTGGGGGCTCGGTACAGGTTGCTGGCCGAGCTGGGCCGAGGGGCCATGGGCAGGGTCTGGCGCGCTCATGACGAGCTACTGGATCGGCAGGTGGCGGTCAAGGAGATTCGCATCCCGCACCGGCCGGGGCCAGAGCGCGAGGCGCTGCTCAGGCGAACCCTGCGCGAGGCTCGCCTGACCGCGCGGCTGAGCCACCCGCGCATAGCAGCCGTGTACGACGTCGTGGTCGCCGACGAACGGCCGTGGATCGTACTTCAGCTCGTCCCCGCCCCCAGCCTCGCCCAGGTGATCACCGAACGGGGACCGCTGCCCTCGTCCGCGGTCGCTCGAATCGGGCTCGAAGTGCTGGACGCCCTGCGCGCCGCCCACGCCGGCGGCATCGTGCATCGCGACATCAAGCCCGCCAACATCCTCATCACCGACGACGGGCACGCCATCCTCACCGACTTCGGGCTGGCCAGCACCCTGGATGACCAGGCGCGCCGCACCCGGGAGAGCGTCGTCGTCGGCACACCCGCCTACATCGCCCCCGAACGCGCCCGCGGTGGCCCCGCCACCCCGCAGGCCGATCTGTGGTCGCTGGGCGCCACCTTGTACGCGGCGGTCGAGGGCCGTGCCCCGTTCGGGTGCAGCAGTGAGCTGGCCACCCTGTCCGCGGTGATGGCCTCGGACCCCTTGCCGTTGGAGCACGCAGGGCCGCTCGCCTCGATCATCGCCGGGCTGCTGGACAAGGATCCGGCCCGGCGTACGGACGCGGCTCGCCTTCACGAGCAACTGTCCACTCTGTGTGAGCAACCGGTCATTCCGATCTCTTCGGACCCTCCGACCGTTGACGGTGACAGCGGGCAGATCAGCGGTTCGCCCGTCGGCCGTCCGCTTGGGGAACGGGCGCCGTACCGGCAGTGGGCTGTCGAGCACTGGCGGCAGGCGGCCGTCATCGCGGCGCTGATCGTCAGCGTGCTGGCGACCACCTCGTGGTGGCGCGTCGAGCCGAGCACGCACCCTTCGCCACCCCTGACGGAGGCCTCGCCCCCGCCCACCGCGATCGAGCCGGACACGGCGCTGCCGGCCCACCTCATCTCGGGCCAGCGCCGGGTCGCCAGGAGCGAACCGGAGCGCGCTCGTACGGGACCGCCCCTCTCCACCGACGTGGCCGGCATCCCGCCTGGACAGGCTAAGAAGGTCAAGACGAAGAAGATCAAGACAAAGGGTCACGGCCCGAAATGACGGTCGCGGCCGCTGGCGTTCGAGGCCATGGCGCACGGTGGCCGCGCCCGTCGTCAGCAGGCCGAGTCGGGACACCGGTGTGACGTCCGCCGAGGATGGAAACCGTCGGCGGGGCATGTGGGTCAGGCCGACGCGCGTACGACCACGAGAACCGCCACCAACGCCAGCACCAGGACATCGACGGATATCGTCGCCGCCGAGTCGGACACCCGGATCCGGCTGATGACTGCACCGGCCATCAACAGGACCAGTCCGATCGACGCGGCCACGCCGAGCAACGGCACCGCGAGTCCGGCGAGCAGCCCCAGACCCCCGGCTGATTCGCACACGCCGATCAATTGCCACAACCTCGGCCGGAGTCCGAGATGGTCGCGGATCGCCAGCGACTGCGGCAGACTCAGCACCTTGACCCCGCCGGTCCCGAGGAACAGCAGACCGAGCAGGATCGACAACACGACAACGACGGTGCTCATCAGTGGCGCTCCAAAAATCCACACAGCACAAATGACCTGCGCTACCGCGGCAACCAGATCATGATGAGTATGCCAGCCGTGCCCGTTGCGCTGGATCACCCGCTGGAAAGCAGCCCTGAACGCCGACTCCTTGCGTTCATGAGCAAGCTTGTGTCCCTTGTTCACTCCTCCGGCCGGACCCAGCCCAGCGTCCCTTTGGCAGCCGTGGAACCAGGCCTGCCGTTCGACTCGTTGCGATCGTAGTAGACAAGATGATCCTCATGGTGGGGAACACCTCCCGCTTGGAGACGCCGATGCACAACAGCACCGGAAATCGCGAACGTCTGCTTGACGTGGTCGGCGGCTTCGCACGCTTCTGTGGCGACTCTTGGACTGACGCCAGTTCTCACCTCAAACGAGGCGTCATGCTGATGTGGGCAGCCGGGATTTCCCTCGTCGTCCTGGGCGTCTTCGGAGATGTGACGAAGATGTGGGCGAGCTTCCCCTTCCTCACCAACCTCATCACCAGTATCACTGCCTTCTTCTTCGCGGTTCCCATAGCCCTGCTGTTTCTGCAGAACATCACCCGCCGCCAGGCTGAGCGCCTGGAACGTGCCACGGCCAGCAGAATGCTCAACGAATCGATGTCCCGACTGGCCCTGCAGAGGGTACGCCACACCTCACGTATCTGGGACCTGGCGCGATACGAGGACAGCCCTGCAGTGGAGCTGTGGGATCTTGTGGTGGGGTACCACGAAGATTTGGACCATGTGACGTCGTGTGTGAATAAAGTCCGCTTCGAGTGCGAGTATCTCGGAAGCCAAGTGATGCTGGAATTCCGGCGTGTTCGCATTCTGTGGGATCTGGACGAAGACGTGAAGATCCTTGACGAGGCGGCCAAGCGTCTCCAGGTCGCGCAGGGTGCCCTGGAGAGGCTGTCGCCAATTTGCCAGGTGGCGACTGCACAGCAGAACCTCGTCATAAGGCTGGTGGTCGGGGCGATCTACTGGTACAAGGATCTGGGTGTAAGGGGCAACGCCGGCCTCCTTTTCCGCAGCGCCAGGCTTCGCGACGAGGCCAGGCGGAGCCTCAAAGAATGGGAGAGGGCGCTTGAGGAGTTCAATGGTGCATTGGGCGGGTTCTTGCTGCGAGGACGCAGATTGACCGAGAGTCTGATTCGCGACACCGGTTCGGCATCGACTTCTGATTAGTTCAGAGAAATGGCGTGCCCCAGGCAGGCGACCGGGCCGGTCCGGGTGCGTAGGCGGCGAACCCGGCATCCTGCCGGCCGCCTCTCGCCATAACCACCCAGCAGTGCCCGCTTATCGATCGGCCGCACCCTCGGACGAGGTGGCGTCGCGCCCGCGCGAGCGGTACTTGGCGATCTTGGCAAGGTTGCCGCAGCGGTCCATCGAACACCAGCGACGGCGGCGCGCCTGCGAGTCGTCGAGGAACACCAGTGTGCAGTCAGGGTTCTCGCACTCTTTCACCCTCGCGGCAAGAGGCCCGCTGAGCAGGTCGATCCCGTCCCGCGCGAGGGTGGACAGCGCCGCGTCGACCGGCGTGAGGGTTGGCCATCGCGCGGTGAGCGGGCTCGTCCCTGAAGCGGTGGCGACCTCCAGTCGCGGCGCAAGATCGGCGACGGCTGCCATCCGGTTGATCACCGCCAGCGCGTGCCGGTCCGGTCGCGTCCCGTCGAGCACGCAGCGCACCAGCCGGTAGACGGCCTCGCGCAGCTTGCGGGCCTGGTCCAGCTCGTCCTCGGAGACCGGCGGTGGCTTGTTGGCGAGACCGACCTCGCGCAGCCACCTGCCGAGGCGCTCGGGTGTGGGCAGGCGCTCGATGTCGAGTGTGCCGCGCTTGCCGAGCGTGTCCACCAGGTCCAGGCACGGTCGGCCGCCGACGAAGACGAAGGCGGGGAGCGGCTCGGCCTCGGACGTTTGCGGGTTCATGGCAGCACCCTACCAGTTGACACCAGTTGAACCGGTGTTGCAGGCTGACACCTGTTCAAACGGTGTCACGGAGGAGAGTCATGCGCGCTGTAGTGGTGCAGGCATTCGGAGGTCCGGAAGTCCTCAACGTCGTCGAGGTGCCCGATCCGTCACCCGGCCCCGGCCAGGTGCTGGTCCAGATCGAAGCCGTGGGGGTGAACCGGGCCGACGCGCTCCTCCGATCGGGCCGTTACCACCGGGCCGACCCGCCGCCCGTGATCCTCGGCCTGGAGGCGGCCGGGACGATCAGCGCCTTGGGCGAGCGCACGCACGGCTTCCGCGTCGGGCAGAAGGTCCTGATGAGAGGGGAGCCCAACGCACCTGGTTTCTACGCCGAGCAGGCTGTGGTCTCGACCGAGCGGGTGCTGGCGCTGCCGGACGGCGTAGATCCGTTCCACGCGGCGGCGCTGCCGGTCGCATGGCTGACAGCCTGGTACTGCCTCACCACCCTCGGCCAGATCCAACCCGGTCAGACGGTGCTGATCCACGCGGCGGCCAGTGGCGTGGGGAGCGCGGCGGTGCAGATCGCCGCGGCGGCCGGGGCGCGGGTGATCGCGGCGGCCGGCACCAAGGAGAAGACCACGTGGGTCGCCGAACTCGGCGCGCACGAGGTGCTCGACTCCCGGCAGTTGTCCGGCGACGACCTCCTCGGCCACGTCAAAGCCTTGACAGGCGGACGCGGGGCCGAGGTGGTGCTCGACACGGTCGGCGGCGACGTCTTCCCGCTGAGCCTCAAAGCCGCCGCGCCGGGCGGGCGGGTCGTGGCCTTGGCCAACGTCGCCCTGGCGCCGAGCGTGATCGACACACGCGACTTCTATCCGAAGAACGTGAGCATCCACGGCTACCAGTCCGCCAACCTCGTCGAGCTCGGATACGACCCGCGTGCCGACCTCGAGCAGTTGATCGCGAAGGTGGCCGGCGGCGAGCTGCGCGTGCCGGTGGATTCCGTCTTCGCCCTGCAGGACGCAGCGGAAGCACACCGGCGCTTGGAGTCCCGTGCCAACCGCGGGAAGGTCATGCTCGGCACCGGCGATGGCCACCGGCTGTCTGGCTGACAAGCCGCTGCTCCACCGATGAGGACAGACCCGCGCCGTACGGCCCAAGCTGGGGAGACGCTTTCAACGGCCGGCCGTTGTCCCTGTACTTGGGTGAGTGCTGGGCGATCTCGGCGGCGCCCGTGAGCACGCTTGACCCGGCGGTCCATGCGGGCGCGAGGAGACCGCGACCTGGGCTGACGCCTGGGGACAGGTCTACCTGCCACCAGGCGCCAGCCGATCAGCGCACGGCGTACGCGCGGGTGATGGTCTGGGTCACCGCGCTGCCCGACATGTCGGTCGCGACTGCTCGGAGGGAGACGAACCCGGCGGTACGGGGGTTCGGCACCGCCGCCGTCCAGCCGGACCCCTTCCGGACCACCGGAACCGCCCGCCAGTGAGCCCCGTCATCGGCGGACATCTCCAGCCGGAGCGACCGTACGTCCGCCGGCCCTGAGCCGGGGTCGCGCTCGATCCACAGTGGCAGCCGGGTCACGCTCCCGCCGGCGGCGCGGTTGGCGTCGTCCAGGCCCTCGGGCCGGAAACGGACCGCCATCAGCGGCAGCGCCTGCTCCTTCGCGGTGGTCCCCGAGCGGAACGTCCACACCGACTCCACCGCCGTGGACAGCGCCGACGACGACCGCCGCATCGACGCGGTGAGCGTGTACGCGCCCGTCCCGGCGGCCAAGGCGGCCCGCAGCTCACAGCGTCCCGGATCGAAGGCGTCGCAGGTGGACAACTCCGCCCGCGCCACCTCCGCCCCGTCCCTGGTCAGCGTGGCGGTGCCGGTGGCGGCGGTGTCCGAGCCCGTCCTGCGCTCGAACCCGTCCGCGAACATCCCCGTCCCCGCGAAGACCAGCTCGTCGCCGGTGCGCGTGCCGGCCGGCAGCAGGAACGACGGCCCGACGACCGCGGCGTTCCAGACCTCGCTGCGGCTCTCACCGCGCTTCGCCGGTCTGCTTCCGCCGAACATCAGCGCGTCGCCGACCTGGAGCCCGCTCTCGTACGCCAGCCCGGGCGTCAGGTACTGGACCAGCGTCCCCGGCAGCGGGATCTCGCCGACCGGACCGCTGAGGGTCGAGCCGGGCGAATAACGGGAGCTCAGCCCGAGCATGGGCCTGCCCGACTCCCCCGAACCCCGGTAGGTCGCGGTCACCTTGGCCAGGTTCCGCTGCCTGAAGGCGCGCGAAGGATCCTCGGGAAGGCCGCCGGTACGCCGGTCGACGAGATCGTAGACGTACGGGCTGGGCGTCCGGTCCTTGCTGAGCCAGGTGGTCCTCAGCGAGTACGTCAGCCCGGCCTGGGAACTCGGGACGACGAAGAGCTGGCTGTTGGCGTTTATCCGGCTCTGGCTTCCGCCGTTGCTCCAGGCCCCGTGGACCACTTCGTCGTCGAACCCCGGCTGGAGCTCCGCGCTCGGATCGTCCACTGCGATCTTGACCGGACGGCCCTGACGCGCGTCCACCGTGAACCGCTGGTCGCCGTCCACCCTCAGCGGGCTGTCGGACATCGTCACGACGGTCTTGCCGTCGATCTTCTCGTACATGTAGGCGTAGACGTTCCAGTCGCCCTTGGGCAGCCGGGCCTTGGCCGCGCCGTTCTGGAAGAACAGGGCGTGGACGGTCCCGGTCCTCGCGTCGTAGATCTCGCAGATCATCGGGTCGACCGGGGTGCCCTGCCTGCCGACGACGCTGACGGTGACGTCGTACGACTCCGGCTCGACGTACGCGCCGGCCAGCGTGCGGATCACGGTCTCGCCCGACCTGGCGGTCACCGTGCCCGGATAGTCGCCGGGCGCCTTCCCCGCGGCGTCGATCGTGAGCGTGAGCGACGCCTCGTCCCCGGCAGGGACCGTGATCTGGCCGGCCGGCAGCTTCAGCGTCTCACCGTCCGCCTCCAGGGCCAGGGTGACGGGGGTCTCGCCGGCGTTGGCGTACGTGATCGTCCTGGTCGCCGTACGCTCGTCCGAGCCGTTGTACGGGAACGCCGCCCACACGTTGGCCTGCTGGGCCACGACGTCCTGGCGCAGCACGCGTACCAGGTCGATCAGCCCGGCGCCCTGCCGGTAGAGCGTCGCCCCCTGGACCGGCGCGGCGCTGCCGATCAGCGCGGCCTTGAGACGCGCGCCCGTCCAGTCGGGATGGCGCTGGGCCAGGATCGCCGCCGCCCCCGCCACGTGGGGGGCGGCCATCGAGGTGCCGTCCTTCGACTCGTGACCGCCTCCGGGAACGGCGGCCACGATGCCCACGCCAGGCGCGGTGACGTCGGGTTTGATCGCGTGGTCGCCCGCTCGCGGGCCCGAGCCGGAGAAGTCGGCCAGCCGGCCCTGCTTGTCCACCGCACCCACAGTGAGCGCCGCGTCGGCGCTGCCGGGAGTGAAGACCATGGGCCGGTCGTTGCCCGCCGCCACGACGAACAGCGTGCCGGTACGCTCCGACAGCGTGTTCACCGCCTGTTCCACCGGGTCCAGGTCGGGGCCGTCGGGGGCGCCGAGGCTCATGTTCACCACCTTGGCCTTGACCTCGGTGGCGGCCCATTCCATGCCGGCCAGGATGGTCGAGTCCGTCATGCCGCTCCGGCCACCCACCTTCCCGATGGCCAGGTTCGCCTCCGGCGCCACCCCGCGGTACTTCTCATCGCGGCTCGCCACGATCGAGGCGACATGGGTGCCGTGGCCGTTCTCGTCGCGGATATCGGGGTCGGTGGTGAAGTTCCGTTCCTGGGCGACCGCGCCCTTCAGGTCCGGATGGTCGGGGTCGTACCCCGAGTCCAGGACCGCGACCGTGACGCCCTTGCCCGTGAACCCCTGCTCCCACGCCCGCGGAGCGCCGATCTGCTTGACGCTCTCGTCCAGCGTGAACTCCTTGCGGCCGTCCAGCCAGAGTTTGGTACGGCCGGCCGTCAGAGTGCGGGCTCGGGTGAGGTCGTGCCAGGTCCGGGCGGCGTTCGCCTTGGGCAGGCGGGCCGCGCTCATGCCGAGGGCGGACAGCCGCCGTACCTGGCCCTGGGAGCTGGTGAACCCCTGCGAAATGACGGGGATGTCGGAGGTGTCGGCGTCGCCGTAGCGCCACTGGAGGAGCTGGGTGACGTCGAACAGGCGCCGGTCCAGTACGTCCTGGGCGAGCAGCGGCAGGGCGTCGGACGGGATCACGTACAGATGGCCTTCCCGGACCTGCCGCGTGAAGGAGACCTCACGGCCGGGACCGGGCTGCACGCGATACCTCTGGCCGGTGACCGTGACGCGGTCACCGGTGATCAGGGTCACGCTGTCCGGCCGCTGGGTGGGCTGCTGGGTGGCTTGCTGAGTGGGGGCCGGCGTCGCGGCCGTGGTCGCCGCCGTCACCAGGACGGCGGCGAGTAATGCCTTGCCTCTGGTCACGGGCGGCCCTTCGGCGTCTCGGGGAGCTCGTCCGTCCAATCGGTGGTCACGGCGATGTACCCGTCGGTCAGCGCCACGCCTCCGTCACCGGCGAGGAGGAGGTTGGCACGGACGACCCGGGCGCTCTCGGGATCGATGACCAGCTCGATCGGCTTCTCTTTGCCGTCGGGGTCGGGCATCCGCAGGGCCTGACCGCCTTCGACCGCGCCCCTGTTCTCGACTCCCGGTGTCGCGGCGAGCGCCCGGAACGCCGCGGAACGGACCTCCGCGGGCACGGGTAGCTCCGTGATCAGCGCGAGCAGGGTGAGGGTGGGGTCGCCCTGGATCTCGGACGCGGACATGTCGTTTGGGTTGCCCTTGCGCTGGACGATCCACGCCTTCAGCGCCTCCGGATCCGTCGGCAGCTTCTCGAGGTCGGCGAAGCTCACGTCGGCGCCCTTGAGCGCGAGCGAGACCGGGGTCGGTACGACGTCGCCCGGAGGGTCGCCCGGCCCGTTCCTCGTCCAGCGCTTGCCGTCGCGCGAGGTCCAGCTCTCCATGGGGGGAATGTCACTCTGCGACCACGTGGCGGTGACGTGCCAGTAGGTCCCGGAGCTTTGCGGCATACGTTCCGCGCTGACGGCAGCCATGAGCAGGACCTCCTTGCCCGAGACCGGAGCCGCGGCGATCACCTGCGCCGGTGCGCCGCCGTTCGTGACCGCCCCCGTAGCGATCACGACCGCGGCGGCCGCCCCGGCGGCGACCAGCGCCACGCCCGGTACGAACCACCTGACGCGCCCCCGGCCCAGCGTCCTGTGGCCCCGCGTCCTGTGCTGGAGCCTGCTTCGGCTGCGCGCGGCCATCTCCTCGGACGGCTCCGGCTTGGCCAGCAGGCTGGCCACCTCCTCCAGGTCATTCATGGGGTCTCCTTGCCTTTGAGTGCGCTGTCGATAAGGGCGCCGTCGATCCGGGCGTGGATCTTGGCGCGGGCCCGGCTGAGCCGCGAACCCACCGTGCCGATGGAGATGCCGAGCGCCTGTGCGATCTCGTCGTAGCTCAGCCCTCCCAGCGCCAGGAGCAGCAGCACGTTACGCTCGCCACCGTTCAGCGAGGCGAGCGCCATGGCCAACTGTGGCTGCATGCGCTGGGCGGATACCGAAGCGACGACCCGGTTCTCGTGCCCTTCCACGACCGGTGCGGGGTCCAGCCGGGCCAGCGCCTTGTAGTGGCGGGCCTCCTTACGGCGATGCCTGGCCACCAGGTTCGTGGCGAACCCGAACAGCCAAGGCCGTAATCCCCCCTGCTCCGGGTCGAACCGATCCCGCCGATCGAACGCCAGCAGGAACGTCTCCGCCGCGATGTCCTCGGCCACCTGCGTGTCCAGGCGGCCCGCCACGTACAGGTAGATGTCGCGGAAATAGCGGTCATGCACGGCGGTGAACAGCTCGGGGTTCCGCCGATAACCGGCTACGAGGTCGGCGTCGGTCACCTGCTCGCCCACGTCGGCGGTCACGTGTCCGTCTCCGTCATGAGTGTGCCTTCCGGACGGTGATCATTGCTTTCATCCATCCTTCGTCGCAGGCCCACTTCTTCTTCCCACCACCCCCAACCGCCCTCCCAGCACCCACCGCTCCACCGCACATCAGCGGTGTACCGGGTGGCGGTCCGGATCAGGCACTGGCATCGGGGATCATAAGTCGGCCGACGCGGGGGAGCGTCAGCTGGGCGGCCTCCGGCCGGGCGGCGGCCTCGCGGCGGCCGCCCGCTCGGCAGCGTCGGCGCGCGGCGACCGGACCAGCTCGCCCTCGGTGACGCCCGGCCCGACCTTTCAATGAGCCGACCACGTGTGTCCTCGACCCGCCGCGCGTGCGGGGAGCCCTGAGGCCACGGACGGGGGAGGTCGCCTTCGCGTTGCCGCCGAACAGCAGGGCGGGCCCGCCGGGTGTGGCCGGTCGCGGGCCCACGGGCCGTTGGACGCCGTTACTGCGGTGAGCCGATCCAGCGTGACCGGATCGTCCGTCAGCGTGGCTGGTCGGGCTTGATCGGGAGGCCGTGTGAGCCGGTCGGGTCGTACCGCAGGAGCGCTTGGAGATCGGCGACGGGCAGGACTCCGGAGACCGGCGGGCGGCCGTCGATCACGAGGCTGGGCACGCCGGTGACGCCGTGCTCGGTCGCGCGGCGCCGGTCGGCGTGGACCTCGTCGGCGTAGTCGTCGCCGTCCAGGACAGCGCGCACCTCTCCGGCGTTCAGCCCGGCCTCGCCGCCCAGGCGCCGCAGGACCTGCAGGTCGGCCACGTTGAGCCCTTCGGTGTGGTACGCGTGCAGCAGCAGCTCCAGCGTCTGGTCGGCCCGGCCGCGGTCAGCGGCGAGCTTGACCAGCCGGTGCGCGTCGAAGGTGTTCACCGGGCGGGCCAGATGCAGGTTCAGCTCCAGGCCTTCGGCCGCGCCCAGCGACCGGATCCGGGCGATGCGGGCGGGCGCCTGCTCGCCCCACCAGCCGGCCATGGCCTCTGCGGCGGTCGGGCCGGGGGTTCGGCCTTCGTCCGGTGCGAGCTCGTAGCCGCGCCAGATGATCTCGGGCCATCGGTGTCGGAGGTCTCCACGAAGTGGCGGTAGTCCGCCTCACTCGCCCAGTGCACGATGTTGTATACGCGGGTGCCGTCGGTGCTCACATGGAAACGGGCCGAGCGGTAGCCGGGATAGAAACGCACCCACCGTTCCTGGATCTCCGCGAACGCCTCCACCAGCTCACGCTGCGTGTCAAAGCCATCAACGGTGTGGTCGATGATGGAATAGAAACCGGAATCCGTGCCCACGGACATACTCCTCACGGTCGGATGTGGGGCAACGCCCCGGCCGTCATCGTGCAATCTCAACCGCAGTTGAGGTCAACCGCCCGTGCGGAGGCGTAACCGACCCTGCTCTACTTCCGGCCGGAAGCAGACTCCGGGAGTGACTTCTATGTCTCCCAACGCCTCGGCCCAGCCCAAGCCGAGGACGTAGTGGCGGAGACATTCCTGGCGGCCTCCGCAAGTGGGCGGCGGGGGCGACCGACTGGCTCGCCGAAGGACCGGTGCTGGACTGATCAACGAGTATCACCGAGCTGCGTGGCCGACCTCTCGGTCTGCGAGGGCGGTTTGCGAGGGATACGCGCCGAGACCGGCGGGCGGCGTTCAAGAGGGAGGCCGCCCGCCGGCTGGGGTCACGTGTCCTTACAGCCCTTGCCCGGCTTCGGGCATCCCGGGCCCGGTGCGGACTTGACCAGCATGAACCTGGCCGTGCCGACAGCCGAGGTGTTGCCGGCCTTGTCGGTGGCCCGGTAGGTCACGGTGTGGGCGCCCGGCTGGGTGACGGCGAGCGGCTTCGCGTACACCGCGTACGGCTGGCCGTCGAGGGAGTACTCCACCGTGTCGACCCCGGACCCGGCGTCGGTCGCGGTGAGTGTCACCGTGGCGGAGCCCACGTAGTTCCAGGCCCAGTCCATGTTGCCGGTGATCTGCGCCGTCACCTGCGGCGCAGTGGTGTCCTCTCCCGGAGGAGCCGCCACGGTGAACGTCACCGAGCCCACCGGCGAGGTGTTGCCGGCCTTGTCGGTGGCCCGGTAGCGCACGGTGTGCGCGCCCGCCCGGTTGACCGACACCGGAGCCGAGTACGCCGTGAAGGCGCCGTTGTCCAGGGAGTGCTCCACGGTGTCGACCCCGGACTGGGTGTCGGTCGCGGTGAGGGTCACGGTCGCGGAGCCGATGTAGTCGCCGTCGTCGTTCCGGTCACCGGTCACCTGGGCGGTCACCTGCGGGGGAGCGGTGTCCTTCTCCTGCTCCGCCACCACCGTGAACGTCGTCGTGCCCGGGTCGGAGGTGTTGCCGGCCTTGTCGGTGGCCCGGTAGGTCACGGTGTGGGCGCCCGGCTGGGTGACGGCGAGGGGCTTCGCGTACACCGCGTACGGCTGGCCGTCGAGGGAGTATTCCACCGTGTCGACCCCGGACCCGGCATCGGTCGCGGTTAGGGTGACGGTCGCGGAGCCGACGTAGTTGCCGTCGTCGTTCCGGTCACCTGTCACCTGGGCGGTCACCTGCGGGGGAGTGGTGTCCTGGCCTGGAGGGGCCACCACGGTGAACGTCGTCGTGCCCGGCTCGGAGGTGTTGCCGGCCTTGTCGGCGGCGCGGTAACGCACAGTGTGCGCACTCACCTCGTTGACCGTCACCGGAGCCGAGTAGGCCGTGAACGCCCCGCCGTCGAGCGCGTACTCCACCGTTTCCACCCCCGACTCGGTGTCGGTCGCGGTGAGGGTGACGGTCGCGGAGCCGACGTAGTTGCCGTCGTCGTTCCGGTCGCCCGCCACCTGCGCCGACACCTGCGGCGCGGTGGTGTCCGTGCCGCCGCCGTCGGTGACCACCAGCTCGCCGACCATCTGGCCGTGACCGGGAATCGCGCAGAAGAAGCGGTACTTGCCCGGGGTGAGGTTCACCTGCGCCTGGTGCCGGCCGCCGTTCGCGTCGAAGGGGCTGGCGATGATGTTGAGGCTGACGTCGTGGTTGTAGCCGGGGGTGGAGACGTCGAAGGTCAGGGTGTGCGTCATGCCGGTGGTGTTGCCGGTCGCCGCACTGTTCTCGAAGACGATGGTGGTGGGCCCCGCGGTGGCGGTGTCCGGCGTCGACTTGTACGCGGTCATGCTGTTGTCGGCGTTCCACGTGAGCACCTGGTCCGCCTGGGCCGTCAGCCGCATGGGGGGCTGCGCGCCGGCCTGGACCGATGACAGGAAGAGCGCGGGAAGCCCCACGGCCAGCAGCACCACGGCCAGGCCCGGCGCCGTGGCAGCGGCTTTGAACGTCCTGCGTAAGGCATGGATCAATCGGACATGCATGGGATCGATGCACCTCTCAAAGTCTGCGCGGCTGGGGTGGGGTGCCGGGCGGGGCAGGCGCCCCGGCCCGGCACCCGGCCGATGGACCGGCCTAGAGTTCGCGCACCCGGATGTTGCGGAATTCGATCGCGTCGTTGTTGCTGTGGTTCTGCAACCCGACGAACCCGCTGATGAACTGGCGCAGGTCCGTGGGCGGGTCGCCGGCGCGGGACGACGTCTTGCCCGGCGTGTTGTCGAACTCGTTGATCACCTTGCCGTTGCGGGTGATCGTGTAGTGCTGCCCGACCACCCGGACCTCGTAGTCGTTCCACGTGCCCTTCGGGGTGACCCCGGCCTTGTCCAGGCCCGTGGCGGCGAAGTTGTAGATGGAGCCGGTCTTTTGCGGCTCGCCCGTGTCGCCGTCGTAGATCTGGATCTCGTGACCGCAGAAGATCGCGACCCAGGCGGGCGACGTACGGGCCGAGCCGGTCGTTCCGCAGCTTCCCGCCGGACGTTGCTCCAGCGGCGTTCTCGGGTCGGGGAACCGTACGAAGACCCCGCTGTTGGCGCGGAGCGCGTCGGGCGCGACGTCACGGAACTGCAGCCGCAGCGAGAAGTCGGCGTACGCCTTCTTGGAGTACCACAGCATTCCGAGACCGCCGGAAGCGCGGATCGTGCCGTCCGGCTGCAGGCTGAACTGTCCCGACGGGGCCTGCGTCCATCCCTGGAGCGACTGCGCCGTCCCGTCGAAGAGGGTCTCGTATCCGTTCGTCTTGCCGATCTGGGACTCGGCGGCCGCCTTCTTGAGCGCGGACGCCTCGCGGTCGTCGATGACGCCGTCCTTGCGGGCCTTGTTCACCACGTCGTTGAGGTGGCTCATGAACTCGCCGTGGTTCTTCCAGTCGCGCTCGTCGTCGATCAGGTCGTTCAGCGTGCAGCCGCCGCCGGCCACGCGGTTGGCCACGCCGGTGTCGGTGTCGAGCAGCCGGACCGTCGGCCGGGCGTCGGGGGCGGTGCATTCGACCTTGACGTCGATCGTGCCGGTGGCCGTCGTCCCGTCGGCGTAGGTGACCTTCAGCGTCGCCTTGTAGGTGCCGAAGTCCTTGTAGGAGTGCGTGGGGTTCGCCTCCTTCGAGGGCCTGCCGCCGTCGCCGAAGTTCCACTCCCACGACACGCCGCCGGCCTTCGTGCTGGAGAACGCCATCGTCCTGGGGTCGCTCTGCCGGACGGGACGCGCCACGGCCAAGCTCGGGTTCGGCGTCGCCGGACCACCCTTGTAGGCGACGCGGATCAGCTTCTGGTTGGGGTGGAGGCTGAAGAATCCGCCGGCGTAGTCGAGCATGTAGAGCGCGCCGTCCGGCCCGAACTTGGCGTCCATCCACGACTGCATCTGGGTGGTGCCGCCGCCGCCCGGGATGATCTGGCGCAGGTCCTCGCCGAACACGGGCCGGCCCGCCTCGGGCACGGTCTTCGGGTCGACGGTCACGGCGACGCGGTTGTTGCCGTTGGACTCGTCACCGATGAACCACTTGTTCTCCCAGTACGCCGGCCACGCCACACCGCTGTCGGTGTCGACCTGGGAGCGATGGTAGGTCGGCCCCGACATGACCGCCTGGCCGCCGCCCTTGAGGTAGGGAATGGTCAGGGTCTCCTCGCCCGGCTTGTACGTGGGCAGGCCGCTGCCGTCGTTCCGCTTCGGGTAGACGGGGCCGCCGCCCTGCGGCGAGTACCAGATCATGTTGGAGCGCGCCGGCGGGATGTCGACGAGGCCGGTGTTGCGCGGTGAGGTGTTCTTCAGGTGGTCGCAGTCGTACCAGTCGGCGGGCTGGGTGGCGTCGACGTTGCTGCGGTCACGGTAGGGCTGCTTGTCGCCCATGCAGTACGGCCAGCCCTGGTTGCCGGCGGACCTGAGGATCGTCGCGGTCTCGTACTTGGCGGGACCCCAGATCTCGCTGGGGCCGCCGGCGTCGGGACCGACCCATCCGGCGGTCAGCCAGTTGTTCACGTTGTCCCAGGCGATGCGCGCGATGTTGCGGACGCCCATCACCCAGATCTCCGGGCGGGTCTTGCCGCCGCCCTCCTCCTTGCCGGTGAACAGGTTGCCCTTGGGGATGGTGTAGGTGCCGTCGGGCTCCGGGTGGATACGGAGGATCTTGCCGTTGAGGTCGTTGGTGTTGCCCGCGGTACGGCGGGCGTCCTGGAACGAGACGCCCTTGTAGTCCGCGGTCCAGTTGTTGCCGGAGTAGCCGCCCGAGCCGCCGGAGGAGTTGCTGTCACCGCTGCCGACGTAGAGGTTGCCGTCCTTGTCGAAGGCCATGCCGCCACCCGCGTGGCAGCAGCTGTGGATCTGGGTGTCCCACTGCAGCAGGTCCTTGCGGGTGGCCTGGTCCATGGTCTGGTTGGCGGCGTCGTAGGTGAGCCGGGAGACCGTCCGCTTGCCGATCCGCTTGTCCCTGTCGATCGACTCGTGCGGCATCCAGTAGACGTACACCCAGCCGTTCTGCTCGAACTTGGGGTCGAGCGTGATGCCGATCAGGCCTTCCTCGTTCTTGACCAGTTCGTCGCCGCTGCCGCGGTTGCCCATGACGGCGAGCGTGGTCAGGAGCTTGACCTGCTTGGTCTTCGGGTCCCACTGGTGGATGGTGCCGCAGCCGAGGCCGACCTTGGGGTCGTTCCAGTCGGCGATCGGGCCGGTCGTGCAGGCCGCCTTGCCGATGTAGAAGACCTTGCCGTCCGGGGCGATGGTCAGACCGTGGGGCTCGCCGATCTGGTCGAGCTGGCCCTGCTTGTTCTGCGCGGTCAGCCGCTCGACGGTGTAGTTCGAGGCGATCGTCGCCTGGCAGTCGCCGCGCACCAGGCCGGCCGCCCACTGGATGGCGCCGCCGAGGTGGCTCTGGAACTGCTCGTCGCCGGTGTAGCCGGCCTTGGTGCCGCCCATGCCGGTGTAGAACGACCGGCCACCGTCGTAGTCGCGGCACCACGAGATCGGATGGAACGCGCCGTTGCCGTTCAGGCCCTGGTCGTACGTGTGCTCGCCGACCTGCGCGACCGTGTGGACCTTGCCCAGCGGGTTGGGACTCCAGTTCATCCACGTGTCGGTGCGCTTCACGGTGAAGGGCAGCCCCTTGTTCGCCGGGTGCTGGCGGTCGACGAGGTCGACGACGGCCTCCTGCGGCTTGCTCTCCGGGGGCTCTCCGGCGGTGGGGCCGAACAGCCGCAGCTCGGCGAGCTGGATCAGGGGCTCGCCGCTGTTCGCGGTGATGTTGAGCCGGTAGTACTGGTACGCCGTGCTGTTGGCGAACGTGTATTCCTTGGTCTGGAACCGCTGGGGGAAGCTCTCCCCGCTCCGCTTGTCGAGGTCGGTCCAGTCCGTCCCGTTCTGGGAGCCTTGTAGGGCCCAGTCCTTCGGGTCACGCCCGGGGAAGTCGTTGGCGGACGTCAACGCGTAGTGCGCGATCGCGACCGGCTTCTCGAGCTTCCCCTGGACCCATCCGGTCGGCGTCCGGGCCAGCCACTTGGTGTCGTTGCTCCCGTCGAACAGCTTGTCCTTCGTCTCGTTCGGCGGGTTCTCAGCGCTGGCGGCGCTCTCCACCACCTTCTCCGGAGGGGGCAGGGCGCCGGCGGGGCGGGTGCCGATCAGTTCGGTGAACCAGGCCGAGTCCGCCTGGGCGCGCGCGGCGTCGTGGACTCCGACGAACCCGCCGCCGTTCCTGATGTACGCCTGGAAGGCGGCCAGCTGGCCGTCGTTCAGCTCCGCGCCCTTGGCGGACAGGAACACCACGCCGCGGTAGCGCGCCAGGTTGTCGGTGGTGAAGACCGCCGGATCCTGCGAGGCGTCGACGGAGAAGCCGTTCTTCCCGCCCAGTTCCTTGATCGCCGCCGTGGCCTGCTTGACCGGGTCGTCCTGCTTGTCGGCGGGGCCGTGGAAGACCAGCACGCTGACAGGGCCGTTTCCGGGGCCGTGGTCCGGCGGCTTCGGGGCGGCGGCCTGTGCCTGGGCGGGTACGGCGGCGGGGGTCGCCAGCCCGAGGATCAGGACGGCGCTCGACATCGTGATCAGTAAGCGGCGCCAAGCGGTTGGTCGGGGCGGTAAGAGGGCTTTTCGGCCCATCGTTCGCTCCTTCGGGTTGAGGGTGATTCGGGACCTGCTGGGGAAGAGCTGAGGGTTCTGCCGCGGCCGGGTCCTGGGCCGCGTCAGTGATGCGCGCCCGTCGTGGGGCTCGTCGTGGGGCTCGTCGTGGGGCCCGCGTGGCCGTCACCCGAGTGATCGGGGACGTTCCCGTCCGCGTCGGTGACCGTGAAGATCCCGGCCATCCCCATGTCGGAGTGGCTCTGGACGTGGCAGTGGTACATCCACGCTCCCGGGCCGACGCGTTCCCCGGCGATCACCTGGAAGCCGAACGACTCGGCCGGTCCGGTGATCTTGGTGTCGATGATCCGGCTCTGGTCCTGCGGGTGTTCCAGCAGGCCGGTGCGGTTGTCGGCCCAGCGGTGCCCGTGGATGTGGAACGTGTGGTAGAACTCGCCGTGCGTGATCACGATCCACTCCACCCGCTCGCCGAGCTTCGCGACGAACTCGGGTGCCTGGTGGGCTGGCTGGTTGTTGATCGACATGTCGTTGAAGACGACGGTGAACTGCTTGTCCGGCCTGATGTCGCCCCTACGACGGACCACCAGCGGCCCGTAGAGCCCCTGCCGGATCCCCCCTGTGCCATGATCGGTTCCCACGACGTGGTCGTGGTAATGCCAGTAGCCGGCGCTGCCGGGCTCGATGCTGCCGCCCGGGCGCCGGCCGGGGGCGTGGGTGCGCCAGGTGTAGGTACGCCGGCCGCCCGGTTCCACCACGCTGTTGTTCAGTCGGGTGCCGTCGCTGGCCGCGTCGTAGTCGACCCCGTGCACGTGCAGGCTGGCCGGCACGTCGAGGTTGTTGACCATCTCGATCTCGAGGGTGTCGCCCTCGACCATTTCGAGGAGAGGGCCGGGGACTGTGGGCTTGCCGGGCTCCAGGCCGTAGCCCAGCCGGCCGTCCGGCAGCCGCTCGGCGTAGAGGGTCATGCGGCGGACGTTGCCCTTGCCGGGCTTGTCCGCGGGCTTGTCGATCGTTGCTTCGGCCTGGCTGGATGCTACTAACGGTGCGACCGCGGCGAACGCCGCGGAGGCGGTGAAGGCACGCCGGGAGAACAGGCTTTTCGCCATGCCTCTGCCTACCTCGGTCATGGTTCCCCAATCGGTGACGGCGCCCCACTCGCGTGAGGGCTGGGTGCGGCTGCTCGTGTGGTTCGGGAGCGAGCGTGTAAGAGTGGGAATCACAGAGAGTCGAGGGTGGTAGTTAGGGTGACCGCCGATGGAAGTACGCGCCTTTTTTGACCAAATGTCAAGACTTTCGCCAAAATCTGGCCAAAGGTCTGGGTGATCCCTACGTGATGGCCCGCCGGGTGCGTCTGTCGCATCCGATCGACGGGCGATAGGACGCAGGCCGGTCCTCTTCTGCTTGACCATCGGTAAAAGTCGCTCTTAGCATCGCGGCTAGTGACATATCGGACGTATCTCTCGTCCGGCATGGAGCCCGACACGTAGGAGCTTGCATGGACAAGGTCGGGGTGTGGCTCATTGGGGCACGGGGATCCGCGGCGACCACCGCGACCGCCGGCGCCGCGGCGATCAGGGCAGGGCTCGCGCCCCCGCAGGGATGCGTGACCGAGTCCCCGGGATTTCCCGCGAGGCTCGTCCCGTTCGCCGGCCTGGTCTTCGGCGGCCACGACATCAGCGAGGTCTCTTTACGCAAACGCGCCGAACAGCTGAGCAGGGCGGGGGTGATCCCGCCGGACCTGCCACGGCTGATCGCCGCGGACCTGGACGCCGCCGACGCCGAGATCCGGCGCGGCCACGTCCGCGGCGACGGCGGGCAGGCCGCGGCCGCGGCCCGCCTGAGCGGGGACATCGCCGACTTCCGCGCCCGGCACGGGCTGGCCAGAGTGGTCGTCGTCAACGTGTCGTCGACCGAGCCTCCCGTCGGCCCGCGTCCTGAGTTCGAGAGGCTGGCCGATCTGGAGGAGCGGCTCGCCGCGGGGGACGACGTCCTGCCGCCGAGTTCCCTGTACGCCTATGCGGCGTTCCAGGCCGGGTGCGGCTACGTGGAGTTCACGCCCTCCACCGGGCCGACCCTGCCGGCGCTGGCGGAACTCGCCGGCCTGCGGGGCGTGCCGTACGCGGGACGTGATGGGAAGACCGGCGAGACCCTGGTCAAGAGCGCCCTGGCGCCCATGTTCGCCGATCGGGCGTTACGGGTGCGCTCCTGGTCAGGGCTCAACCTGCTCGGCGGAGGGGATGGGGCGACGCTCGCCGATCCGGCCGCCAGGTCGAGCAAGGAGCTCTCCAAGGACCAGGTCGTCGCCGGGGTCGTGGGAGAGCCCGTCGAGGGGCGGACGCACATCGACTACGTCGCTGACCTGGGAGAATGGAAGACCGCCTGGGACCACGTGACCTTCGAGGGCTTTCTCGGCGTGCGGATGGCGCTGCAGTTCACCTGGCAGGGCTGCGATTCGGCGCTGGCGGCCCCCCTCGTCCTGGACCTGGCCCGGCTGGTCGCGCGGGCGCATGAGAAGGGACGCAGCGGGGTGCTCCCCGAGCTCGGCTACTTCTTCAAGAACCCTTTGGGCACCGGCGAACACGCCCTGGCCGCCCAATACGCCCGCCTGCTCGCCTTCGCCGGGGAGCTGTCGTGAGGGCGCTGCTGGAGCTGGTTCGCGCGCCGGCCGCGCTGTCGGTGCCGGGGGACACCATGGCGGGTGCGGTCGCTGCGGGACGGAGCCCGAACCCGGGGCTGGCCGTGGCTTCGGTGCTCATGTACTGGTCGGGCATGGCGCTCAACGACTGGGCCGACCGCGAGGCCGACGCCATCGAGCGGCCCGAGCGCCCGATCCCGTCAGGCCGGGTCCGCCCGGGCGCCGCACTCGGGCTCGCGGCCGCCCTGACCGGCGCGGGCCTGGCCACCGCCGCCGTCGCCGGCGGACGCCGCGGCCTCACCGTCGCCGGCCTGCTGGCCGGCGCGGTGTGGGCCTACGACCTGGGCCTCAAACGGACGGCGGCGGGCCCCGCCTCGATGGCCGCCTGCCGCGCCCTGGACGTGCTCCTGGGCGCCGGCGCGGACGGGAGAGCCGCCGTGCCGATGGCGCTGGCGATAGGCGCGCACACCTACGGGATCAGCATCCTCGGCCGGGCCGAGGTGGCGGGGGCGGCACCCGGGACCGCCGAGCGTGCCCTCGCCGCCACCACCGCGGCGGCCGGTCTGGCGGCCGCGGCCAGCCTGCGCAGGGGAGCCGCCGCCCGGACGGGCGCCGGTGTCCTCATCGCCGGCTATCTCGCCTCGACCCTCCCGGTCCAGGCCGGGTTACGGACCCACCCCGATCCCGAGAACGTGCGGCACGCCGTCCGGCTGAGCATCCTCGCCCTGATCCCGCTCCAGGCGGCGGCGCTCGCCGGTGGCGGGCGGTTCGGGGCGGCGGGCGCGCTGCTGTGCTCGCTGCCCCTGGGCAGATGGCTCTCGTCCCGGCTGGCCACGTCATGAACTGGGCCTACTGCACCAACGGCTTCGCCGACCACCGGCTCCCCGAGGCGCTCGCGATCCTGGCCGATCTGGGGTACACGGGTGCGGCGATCACGCTCGACCGCGGCCATCTCGACCCCTATGCCCCCGGCCTGGCCGCGGAGGTGTCGCGGATCGCCGGAGTCCTTCAACGCCTCCGCCTCGATGCCGTCGTCGAGACGGGCGGACGCTACACCCTGGACCCGTGGCGCAAGCATCATCCGACCCTCATCAGCGACGACGCGGGCCGGAGAGCGGAGTTCCTGACGACGGCCATGCGGATCGCCGCCGATCTTGGCGCCCCGGTGGTCCATCTGTGGAGCGGGGTCAAACCTGACGGCATGACGGAGGAGGAGGCGTACGCACGGCTGGCCGACCAGTGCGAGCGGCTGCTCGACGAGGCGGACAGGACCGGCGTCTCCCTGGGGTTCGAGCCGGAACCCGGGATGCTCGTCCGGGACCTGGACGGTTACGAGCGGCTGCGCCGGATGCTCGGCGACCATCCCCGGTTCGGCCTCACCCTCGACATCGGGCACTGCCACTGCGTGGAGCGGGACGATCTGCCCGCCTGCGTCCGGCGGGCGCTGCCGTACACCGTGCACGTCCAGATCGAGGACATGCGCCGCGAGGTCCACGAGCACCTGGAGTTCGGCGAAGGCGAGATCGACTTCGTCCCGGTGCTCGCCGCTCTGCGCGGCTACCCCGGTCTCGTGGCCGTGGAGCTGGCCCGGCACGGGCACGCGGCTCCGCAGGTCGCCCGCCGCTCGATCGAGTTCCTGAGGAGGGCACATGAGGGACGAGTGGCAGACAGAGGCCGTACGGCGGGTCGAGGCTGACCCTTACGCGATCCACCTGCTCTTCCCGCAGGCCGAACGGCGGGGCGGCCCCACCGCCCGGAGCGCGCTGCTCAAAGCGCTGGGCGGCGACCACGCGGTGATCCGCAAACTGTACGAGCGCGGCGACAGCGGCGAGCGGCTGGCCATCCTGTCCGCGCTGTCCGAGCTCGATCTCGGCCCGGCGGCGGTCGACCTGGTGGAGGACGCGCTGCGCGCCAACGACGCTCGGCTGGTCGCCGCGGCGCTGGGCCCGTACGGGTCGGCGTGGCTGGACGACCACGCCTTCCGCCAGGGAGTGCTCAAGTGCGTCTTCATGTCGATCCCGCTGGCCTCGGTGACCGGCCTGGAGCGCCGGTTCGACGCTGAGCTGGCCCGGATGCTGTCGGACTACGCGGCGGAGCTGCGGGCGGCCGGCCGGCCCGTCCCGCGCGACGTCCTGGAGAGGATCTGAATGCGCATCTTCGACCCCCACATTCACATGACCTCCCGGACCACCGACGACTACCAGCGCATGCACGCCGCGGGAGTCCGAGCCGTGGTGGAGCCCGCCTTCTGGCTGGGGCAGCCCCGTACCAACGTGGGCAGCTTCCTCGACTACTTCGACGCGCTGCTCGGCTGGGAGCCGTACCGCGCCGCGCAGTACGGCATCCGCCATCACTGCGCGCTCGCGCTCAACCCGAAGGAGGCGAACGATCCGCGGTGCGCGGGCGTGTTGGATGAACTGCCGCGATACCTGCTGAAGGACTCGGTCGTCGCGGTCGGCGAGGTCGGCTACGACTCGATGACGGCGGAGGAGGAACGGGCCTTCGAGGCACAGCTCGCCCTGGCACGGGAGAACGATCTCCCCGTCCTCGTGCACACTCCGCACCGGGACAAGGCCGCCGGCACCCGCCGCACGCTGGACGTGGTGCGGGCCGCGGGCCTCGCCCCCGGGCAGGTGCTCGTCGACCATCTCAACGAGCTGACCGTCGGCATGGTCGCGGACTCGGGCTGCTGGATGGGGTTCTCCATCTACCCTGACACCAAGATGGACCCGGACCGGATGGTGGCCGTCCTCAAGGAGCACGGCACGGACAGGATGCTCGTGAACTCGGCCGCCGACTGGGGACGCAGTGATCCGCTGAAGACACGCGAGGTCGCCGACGCCATGCTCGCGGCAGGCTTCGGCGAGGACGACGTGGACCAGGTGCTCTGGCGCAATCCGGTCGCCTTCTACGGGCAGAGCGGTCGGCTCAGCCTGGAGGCGGACACCGAGGCGGCCCCCGACTACGCCGGCAACACGATCAAGCGAGGCTGACTCATGAGGCTGCGCCACCCGGACGGCTCGACGATCCACCTCGCCTACTGCACCAACGTGCACCCGGCCGAGGATCTCCCCGGCATCCACCGCCAACTCTCCGGTATCGCCGCGCGGGTCAGAACACTGCTCGGCGCCGAACGGCTCGGGCTCGGGCTGTGGCTGCCCCGGCAGGCCGCCGGTGAGCTGCTCGCCCGGGGCGACGAACTCGCCGCGCTGCGCGAGCGGCTGGCCGCGCTCGGGCTGGAGGTCGTGACCCTCAACGGGTTCCCCTACCGCGGCTTCCACGACGAGATCGTGAAATACCGCGTCTACCAGCCCGACTGGGCCGACGCGGAGCGGCTGCAGTACACGCTCGGGCTCGCCGAGATCCTCGCCGCGTTGCTGCCGGACGACGTCACCGAGGGCACAATCTCGACCCTCCCCCTCGCCTGGCGCACCGCATGGACACGGGACAAGGCGGCTGCGGTCATGGCCAATCTCGACGCGCTCGCCCAGGGGCTGCGGGCCCTGACCCACCGGACCGGCAAGGTGATCCGGGTGGGCTTCGAGCCGGAGCCCGGCTGTGTCATCGAGGTCACACCCCAGGCGACCGCCCTGCTGAGCGACGTGGACCACGACTACCTCGGCCTGTGCCTGGACGCCTGCCACATGGCCGTGGGCTTCGAGGAACCCGGCGCGGGCGCCCGCACCGGGCTCCCCATCGTGAAGCTCCAGGCGTCATGCGCCCTGGAAGCCCCGCCCGGAGCACAGCAGGCGCTGGCCGCGTTCGACGAGGCCAGGTTCCTCCACCAGACACGCTCCGCCACCGGATACGCCGACGACCTGGGAGAAGCCCTGGCCGGCGGCCTGCCCGCGGACGAGAGCTGGCGCGTGCACTTCCACGTCCCGCTGCACGCGGACCCGCCCCCTCCGCTCACCACCAGCGCCCCCTACCTGCGTGACCTGCTCAACGTGCTCCTCGGCGGCCCCAGCCCGCTCACCCGGCACGTCGAAGTGGAGACCTACACCTGGAACGTGCTCCCCGGCGCGTCCCCGGATCTCGCCGCCGGCATCGCCGCCGAACTCGACTGGATGCGAGGCCGGCTGACCTCGCTCGGCATGAAGGAGCAGTGATGGCACCGCTGATCGTGATCAACGTCGTCGGGCTCACCCCGCGCCTGCTCGCCCACATGCCGAACGTGGCCAAGATGGGAACGGCGGCCACACTGCGACCCGTGCTCCCGGCCGTCACCTGCTCGATGCAGGCCACCCTCCTGACCGGCGCGATGCCCCGCGACCACGGCATCGTCGGCAACGGATGGTACTTCCGCGACCTCGGCGAAGTCCTCCTATGGCGCCAGCACAACGCACTCATCCAGGGCAACCAACTATGGACCGCCGTACCCGGCCTGCGCACCGCCAACGTCTGCTGGTGGTACGCGATGGGCGCGGCCACCGACCTGCTCGTCACCCCACGCCCCATCTACCACGCCGACGGCCGCAAATCGCCCGACTGCTACACCCGCCCACCCTCACTCCACGACGACCTCGAGACCGCCCTCGGACCCTTCCCCCTGTTCACCTACTGGGGCCCGACCGCCGGGATCACCTCCTCCCAATGGATCATCGCCGCGGCCCGCCGCATCCTGGCCCGCGAACGCCCCGACCTGCTGCTGGTCTACGTACCGCACCTCGACTACGACCTGCAACGGTACGGCCCCGCCGGACCCGAAGCCATCGCCGCCGCCCGCGCCATCGACACCGCCCTCGCCCCGCTCCTCGCCGAAGAGGCAGAGGTGGTCGTGCTCTCGGAATACGGCATCACCCCCGCCTCCCACCCGATCGACATCAACCGGGCGCTACGCACCGCCGGGCTCTTGGAGGTCCACACCCAGGCCGGCATGGAATACCTCGACCCCTGGACATCCCGCGCCTTCGCCGTCGCCGACCACCAGATAGCCCACGTGTACGTACGCGACCCCGCCGACCTCGACCGCACCCGCGCCGTCATCGCCGAGCTGACCGGCGTGGACGAGGTACTCGACCAGGCGGGGAAGGCGAAGTACGGGCTCGACCACGAACGCGCCGGCGAACTCGTCGCCGTCGCAGAACCCGACGCCTGGTTCACCTACTACTACTGGCTCTCCGACGACCGCGCCCCCGACTTCGCCAGGCTCGTGGACATCCACCGCAAACCCGGCTACGACCCCGCCGAACTGTTCATGAACCCACGTGACCCCTTCGTCAAGCTCCGCGCCGCCACCGCACTGGCCAAGAAGAAACTGGGCTTCCGCTACACGATGCCCGTGGTACCACTCGACCCGGCACCGGTCCGGGGCAGCCACGGCCGCCTGCCCGACAGCCCCGAAGACGGCCCGCTACTCATCGGCCCCTTCGACCGCGACTCCTACGACGCGACCGAGGTCAAGGACCTGCTGGCCGGCCTGGTGAGGAAGGGGAGCCTAGACTTCACCCTATGATCCGGCCGCAGCGGGGGACGTCGCGTGACGTGCGGCGTACCAACAGGGCCGTGCTGCTGCGCACGCTCTTCTTCGACGGCGAGCGCAGCAGGTTCGAGCTCGCCCAGGCGACCGGCCTGAGCCCCGCCACGGTGAGCAACGTCGTCACCGGCCTGCTGTCCGACGGGATCGTCGTCGAGGTGGGCAGGGTCGAGTCGGACGGCGGCCGGCCGCGCGTCCAGCTCCGCGTCAACGCCCACCACGCCTACGCGGTCGGCGTCGAGGTGGGGGAGACCCGCGTCGGTGTGGAGTTGTTCGACCTGTCCATGACGCCACGGGCCAAGGCCGAGACCCCGTTGCGCCCGGGACGGCACGCTCCCGACCTGGTGGCCGGCCACATCCGTGAAGGCGTCGCCGCGGTGATCGCGCAGGCGGGCGTGGACCCCGGCCGCGTCCTCGGCGTCGGTGTCGGCGTCCCCGGCATGGTGCGGGGCTCGGTCGTCGACTCGCCGACGTTCGGCTGGAGCGGGGTACGGCTGGCCGACCTGCTCCCCGGCCTGCCCGTGTTCGTCGACAACGGCGCCATGACGCTGGGCCTGGCCGAGCACTGGTTCGGCGCGGGACGGGGCAGCGACTACATGATCATGGTGTTGATCGGTAGCGGGATCGGCGCCTGCATCATCACCGACGGCATCACCGTCCGAGGCGTGTCCGGTGGGGCGGGGGAGTGGGGCCACACCACGGTGATCGCCGACGGCCGCCCCTGCCGCTGCGGTGCGCGCGGTTGTCTGGAGGCCTACGTCGGCGCCGAGTCGGTCCTCGCCAGGGCGGGGATCGACCTGGCGGGCGTCGAGGAGGAGAGCGCCTTCGCGGCGCTGCTGGCCGACCCGGGCGCGCGTCCCCTGTTCGACGAGGCCGTCGGCCACCTGGGCGCGGGGCTGGCGAGCCTGGTCAACCTGCTCAATCCCGAGCGCATCGTGCTGGGCGGCTGGGCGGGGCTGCTGCTCGCCCGCGACCACCTGCCCGCGATCTTGACGGCCACGGAGCGCTCCGCGCTGCGCTGTTCCTACGACCGCGTCGCGATCGGGGCCGCCCACCTGGGGTCGGAGGGCGTCAAGCTCGGCGCCGCCATCCTGGTGGTGGATCAGTTCCTGGGCGCCTGAGGGCCTGTTTTCCCACCTGATTCAAGAGCCGTACCACGTTTCCGTCAACCCTTAAATTAAGTATTGACGCTCTTGTAAGGTCACCGTAAGGTCACCATGAGGTCACGACCGTGGATTTCTCTTAGCCATGGTGCTCACCCACGCCGGCGGCCGGCCGCCGGCGTACACCCCCCACAGAAGGTGACACCCCCCATGAAAAGACGAGGAATCATCCTCGCGTCCGTGACGGCGTTAGCCGTGGCGGGCCTCGCCTCCCCGGCCTCGGCCGCCACCGGTCAGATCACCGGCTACGGCGGCAAGTGCGTCGACGTCGCGGGCGCCAACAGCGCCAACGGCACCCAGGTCCAGCTCTGGACCTGCAACGGCACCACCGCCCAGTCGTGGACCACGCAGTCCGACGGCACGATCCGCGCACTCGGCAAGTGCCTGGACGTGGCCGGCGCGAGCAGCGCCGACGGCGCCAAGGTGCAGATCTACGACTGCAACGGCACCGCCGCGCAGCAGTGGACGGCCGCCTCCGACGGCACCCTGCGAGCGCTCGGCAAGTGCCTGGACGCCACCAACGTCAGCTCGGCCGACGGCACACCCCTGCAGATCTGGAGCTGCGGCACCGGCGCCAACCAGAAGTGGACGCTGCCCTCCGGCGGCGGCACCCCCAGTCCCGGCAAGCTGCCCGGCGCCCCGTACCTCTACATGGGGTGGGGGAGCCCGCCCAACCCGGGCACGGTCATGGACGCGACCGGCGTGAAGTCCTTCACGATGGCCTTCATCCTGTCCGGCGGCGGCTGCACGCCACGCTGGGACGGCTCGCGTGCGCTGACCGGCGGCGCCGACCAGCAGGCGATCAACACGATCAAGTCCAAGGGCGGCAGCGTCCAGATCTCCTTCGGCGGCTGGTCGGGCAACAAGCTCGGGCCCAACTGCGCCACGCCTGAGGCGTACGCGGGCGCCGTGCAGCAGGTCATCAACGCCCTGGGACCCGCGGCCGTCGACTTCGACATCGAGAACACCGACGAGTACGAGAACTACACCGTCCAGGACCGCATACTCAACGGCCTCAAGATCGTCAAGGCGAACAACCCGAACGTCAAGGTGGTCGTCACCTTCGGCACCTCCACCAGCGGCCCGGCCGGCGCGGGCACCCGGCTGATCAACCGGTCGAAGGAGCTCGGCGTCCCGATCGACAACTACACGATCATGCCGTTCGACTTCGGCGGCGGGTCCAACATGTACCAGAGCACGGTCAACGCGGCCGAAGGGCTGAAGAACGCCCTGAAGTCGGCGTTCGGCTGGTCGGACGCCACGGCGTACGCGCACATGGGCATCTCCGGCATGAACGGCCTGTCCGACCAGTCGGAGGTCACCTCGGTCGCCACCTGGACCCAGATCCGCGACTACGCCAACTCCCATGGCCTGACCAGGCTCGCCTTCTGGTCGGTCAACCGCGACCGCCCCTGCTCCGGAGGCCTGTCCGAAACCTGCAGCGGCGTCTCCCAGAACGCCTGGGACTTCACCCGGCTGACGGCGGGGTTCTGATGCGTGCCCTCGTCGTCCTCGTGCTGGTCGCGGCCGGGTTCGTCCTCATGCCGGTCGCGCAGGCAGCCGTCCCCACCGGCCTGACCACCGTGGTCGCCAAGCACAGCGGCAAGTGCGTCGACGCCCGCGGCGCCGCCACCGCCAACGGCACCGCCGTCCAGCAGTACGCGTGCAACGGCAGCGGCGCGCAGCTCTGGCAGTTCCAGGCCACCAGCGACGGCTACTACCGGGTCAACAGCTCGCTCAACGCCGCGCAGGCCTGGGACGTGACCGGTGTCTCGACCGCCGACAGCGCGCCGGTCCAGCTGTGGGCCTACGGCGGCGGCAACAACCAGCAGTGGCTGCCGGTGGAGGAATCCGGCGGCACGTACCACCTGGTCAACAGGAACAGCGGCAAGTGCCTCGACGTGTCGGGCGCCTCCACGGCCGACAGCGTGCAACTGCAGCAGTACGCCTGCAACGGCACGGCGGCGCAGTCGTTCACCCTGCCGGGCGGCGGCGGTGGCGGCCCCGATCCCGACCTGGGGCCGAACGTGCGCGTCTTCGACCCGTCGATGCCCGCGTCCACCATCCAGTCGCAGCTCAACTCGGTGTTCGGCCAGCAGCAGTCCAACCAGTTCGGGTCCAACCGGTACGCGCTGCTGTTCAAGCCGGGCACCTACAACGTGGACGTCAACGTCGGTTTCTACACCCAGGTCCTCGGCCTGGGACAGACACCGGACGCGGTGACGATCAACGGGGCCGTGCACGCCGAGGCCGACTGGTTCGGCGGCAACGCCACGCAGAACTTCTGGCGTTCCGCCGAGAACCTCTCGGTCACCCCGGCGGGCGGCACGGACCGGTGGGCGGTCTCGCAGGCGGCGCCGTACCGGCGCATGCATGTGCGCGGAAACCTGCAGTTGGACGACGGCGGCTGGTCGAGCGGCGGGTGGATCTCCGACTCGCGGATCGACGGTCAGGTCAGGTCCGGGTCGCAACAGCAGTGGATCTCCCGCAACTCGGCCTTCGGGTCCTGGAGCGGGTCGAACTGGAACATGACCTTCGTCGGGGTGTCCGGCGCGCCGGGCAACACCTTCCCCAGCCCGCCGTACACGACGGTGGGACAGGCGCCGGTGGTACGGGAGAAGCCGTTCCTCTACATCGACGCGGCGGGGGCCTACCAGGTGTTCGTGCCCGCGCTGAAGTCGAACTCCGCCGGGGTGTCGTGGCCGGGTGCGGGCACGTCGCTGCCGATCAGCCAGTTCTTCGTCGTCAAGCCGGGCAACACCGCCGGCGACATCAACGCGGCACTGGCCGCGGGCAAGAACCTGCTGGTCACGCCGGGCGTCTACCATCTGAACGACACGATCAGGGTCACCAGGGCCGACACCGTGGTGCTCGGTCTCGGGTTGGCGACGTTCGTACCCGACAACGGCATCACGGCGATGACCGTCGCCGACGTGGACGGCGTCAAGGTCGCCGGGCTGCTGATCGACGCCGGGACCGTGAACTCGGCGACGCTCATGCAGGTCGGCCCGGCGGGCTCGGCGGCCTCACACGCGGCCAACCCCACCTCGCTGCACGACGTCTTCTTCCGCGTCGGCGGCGCCGGGGTGGGCAAGGCGTCACAGAGCCTGGTGATCAACAGCGACGACGTGATCGGTGATCACACCTGGATCTGGCGGGCCGACCACGGCAGCGGCGTCGGGTGGAACACCAACACGACCGTCAACGGGCTCGTCGTCAACGGCGACAACGTGACGTTCTACGGGCTGTTCGTCGAGCACTACCACCAGTACCAGGTCATCTGGAACGGCAACGGCGGGCGGACCTACTTCTTCCAGAACGAGATGCCCTACGACCCGCCCAACCAGGCGTCCTGGATGAACGGCTCCACCCGTGGCTGGGCCGCCTACAAGGTCGCCGCTTCGGTCACCTCGCATGAGGCCTGGGGGCTGGGTAGCTACTGCTACTTCAGCGCCAACCCCGGGGTGGTGGCCGACCGGGCCTTCGAGGTGCCGAACACGCCGGGGGTCCGCTTCCACCACATGGTGACGGTCTCCCTGGGCGGCACCGGAACCATCGCCCACGTCATCAATTCCACGGGAGGCCCGAGCAACTCCTCCACAAACGTCGCAAACCTCACCGAATACCCATAACCCACCGACGCGTCCTCCCCTTTGCCGAAAGGGGGAGGACGCGTCCGCGCGTTACTGGGCCTGCTGGTCGTACAGGCCGTCCATCATCCGCAGGAGCGGCGCGGGGTACGAGCCCTCACCCTCGTCGCTGAACTCTCCCCCGTACGACGCCTGCCAGTCGCCGGTCGAGGTGTTCCGGATGGAGGTGTGACTCAGCGTGCCGCCATCGGCGTTCGAGCCGTAGAGCGCCCAATGGTGGGCAGTGCGCTTGTTGGTCGCCGAGTCGGAGCTGACCGTGTCATCGTGCTTCGAGGCGAGGAAGGTGTAGTCCGTGCCCATCTGGGAGAGCGGCTGCTTTCCCAGCCAGCTGATGAAGCCGCTGCCCGGACGCATGTCGCTGCACTGCTCGTGGGTGATGGCGCACGCGGTCACCACCGCGCTGCCGATGCCCTGGTGTGGCGTGGCGAACGTGACCATGTCCTCGATGTACAGGAATGGGGGCCAGGCTCTGGGCCACACGGTGGCGCCGAGGTTGTTCGGATCGACCGTCAGCCCGCTCAGGTCGGGCGGCGGCTTGCCCACGCCGTACCTGTTGACGCCTTCGATGGCCGCCTTCGCGACCAGACCGCCCATGGAGTGCGTGACGACGTCGATCGCCACGTCCTTGCTGGAGTACAGGTAGTAGACGGTCCACGCGAACTGGCGGCCGACCTCCTGGATGCGCGTGTCGGTGGTCCCCTGGAGCCTGAGGTCGCAGTTGGTGGCCTTGTTGTAGTAGCCGAAGGTGACGACGTCGCCCCAACCATTGGCGTTCAGCACCTGCTTGGCGCTGTTCCATGCGCCGGAGCAGCTGATGTCGGCCTCACGGTCGAACCCGTGGACCATGACGGTGACCCGGTGTCCGTTGCCGCGCGCGGGCGCGGCTGACGCGGCGGGTGCGGTGGCGATCAGGGTGGCGGCGACTATGGCCCCGACCAAGGGCAGGGCAAAACGGGATCTGGCTAATCTGTGCATCCACGGTCTCCGTTTCCGTTGGGCCGGAGGCAGAGTAGCGCGCAGACGATCATTCTGTGAATGAGTTGAACCTTCGACATTCCGCCGTTCACGCGGGGCTCGCAACCGAGCGGGCGCGCGAGCCGGCTCGCGCACGGGCGGACCGGCAAGCACCGTCAGGCGACGGAGGGTCTGGTCTGGTCGATGACCTTGGCGAGGTCCTCGACCACGCTGTTCTCGAAGACCACCTCAGGTGGAAGGTCGGTCTTGAGGTCGCGGCGGATGCGCATGCGGCCGCGCGCGGCGAGGAGGGAGTGGCCGCCGAGGCCGAAGAAATCGTCGTGGACGCTGATCGACTCCACGCGGAGCAGTTCCTCCCAGAGCTGGACGAGGTAGCGCTCGGTGGCGGTGCGCGGAGGTTCGTAGGTGCGCCGCCGCCGGGAGCGGTCCTCGGCGGCCTCGCGCAGCCGCGCCCAGTCCCGTTTGCCGTGCGCGTCCAGCGGCATGGAGTCCAGGACGACGAACTCGGCGGGGACGTAGGCGGCGGGCAGCCGCTCGGTGAGGAAGGCGCGCACGCCGACGGGTGAGAACTCCTCGGCCACGGGGATGACGAAGGCGACCAGGCGCAGGTCGCCGGGCTCTCCTACCGCCGTCACCGCGACCTCGCCCACGTGCGGGTGCTGGTAGAAGGTGCGTTCGATCTCGGCGGGCTCGACCCGGTGGCCGGAGATCTTGACCTGGCTGTCGACGCGGCCGAGGTATTCGAGGGCTCCGTCGGCACCGGTACGCACCAGGTCCCCGGTGGCGTACATGCGGGTGCCGTCCGCGGCGAACGGGTCGGCGACGAAGCGTTGCGCGGTGTGCCCGGGCTGGTCCAGGTAGCCGCGTCCTACGGCGGCGCCGCCGACGTACAGCTCACCGGTGGAGGCGGGGGCGAACTGATCGTCCAGGACGTACAGACGCGCTGACGCGGTCGAACGGCCGATGGGGACCCGGGTGCAGTCGTCGGGGAGCTCCTGGACACGCTGGGCGGTGCAGGCCACGGTGGCCTCGGTCGGGCCGTACAGGTTGAGCAGGTCCCCGGAGAAGCCTCCGGCCCGCAGCTCGCGGCAGGTGTCGGCGAGCAGCACGTCGCCGCCCGAGCACAGGACCCGCAGGGAGGCGAACGCCTCGCGGTCGTGGCGGGCGACCTGGTTGAGCGCGATGGCAGGAGCCAGCATCGCGGTGACGCGGTGCCGCCGGAGTTGCCGCCGCAGGTCGGCGCCGATGAGGTCGGCGAAGGCGGGCATCACGACCAGATCCGCGGCGCCGGCCATGCTACGCAGCAGTTCGAAGGTGAAGGTGTCGAAGGACAGGTTCGACGCCTGCGCCATCCGGTCGCCGGGGCCGACCGTGGGGAGGGCGGTGTCCGTGGCGAAGGCGACCATGTGGCGGTGTTCCAGCACGACGCCTTTGGGCTGACCGGTGGATCCGGAGGTGAACAGGACACAGGCCGCGCTCTGCGGGGCGACGTGTGCCGCCGGACCCGAAGCGGGAGGTAGGACGCGCCAGTCCAGCTCGGCCACCTCCACGGGCAGGCTGGACAGCCGCCTGGTCCTGCCGGGATCGGTGAGCAGCAGGCGCAGGCGGCCGGCCTTCACCATCTGCTCGCGCCGCAACCTGGGATAGCTGACGTCGATCGGCACGTACGCCGCTCCCGCGCGCAGCACACCGAGCACCGTCACCACGGCGCCGACGCCACGCGGCAGGTGGACGCCGATCCGGTCCTCCTCCCGCACGCCGAGCCTGACCAGTTCGTGCGCGACGGCGTCCGCCCGCTCGGCCAGTTCCGCGTAGCTGAGGCTGGTCTCTTCGTCGCTGACGGCGGGCAGATCCGGATGGGTTCCGACGGTTCTGGCGAGAAGCTCGGGAATCGTCGCGGGTGCAGACACGGCGCTCATCCTCTTCGCATCAGTAGTCGAGATCTTCCTCGATGACCTTCCTGAGCCCGGTGGCACCTGCCAGGAAGTTCAGCGGATCCCCGGGAAGCAGGTGGACGCGTGTCTCGCCGTACTCCTGCCACTCGGCCAGGTCGTCCGGTCCCACGTCGAGGTCGTCCGCCCAGCCGATGGCGCTGATCGGCACCCCGATCGCCTTGGCCGGCGGCGCGTAGTCCAGGCACATCCGCACGTCCTGCCGCAGGACGCGCACCGACAACGACACCAGCTCGTCCGGGATGGCCCCGTCGCCGAGGTCTCCGGCGACGCGCCGGAGCTCCGCGGCGATGCGGTGGTCGGACATCCACGGGTGGTAGTAGCCGTAGAAGCCCCGGCTCGGGGTCAGGGACGCCGACACGAACAGCCGCTCGGGCGCCCGGACGCCGATCTCCATGGCGCGGGTGGCGAACGCGTGCGCGAGCAGCGCGCCCATGCAGTGGCCGATGAGCGCGTACGGCCGCGCCAGGTAGGGCAGGAGCGCCTCGACGGCGTCCTTGGCGAACGTCTCGAAGTCGCGGTACGGATCTTCCTTGATCCGGTACTCCCGGCCGGGAAGCTGCACGGGATGGACCTCGGCCTCCCCGATCCGCCCGGGCCAGCGCCGCAGCGAGGACGCGCCGGAGCCGGCGTAGGGGAAGGCGAACAGCAGCGGCCCGTCTCCGGCCGACGGCTCCTGCAGCAGCCAGCGCGTGGATGGTCGGCGCACATGCCCTCCAGAAGTCTCGACTGCCGACTGACGCTAGCCGGGAGGGGTTAGCCGCCGGTTACGCAAGAGAGGCGTAACCGGCGGCTAACCACGCCGGGGCATAGTCGGGAGCACGTGCGAACCGGAGGTGTCCCAGGTGCTGCCCGTACTCGACCCGGACCAGGTGGAGTCCCTGGACCTGACCTCACCGACGATCCATGCCGAGGGTGACCTGTCGGCGGTGTGGCGGCGCCTGCGGTCGGAGCACCCGCTCTACTGGCACCCGCCGATGGGCGGCAACCCGGGCTTCTGGGTCGTCACCCGGCACGCGGACGCCGTCAGCGTCTTCCGCGACGGCCGGCGTTTCACCTCGACGTCGGGCAACGTGCTGGAGACCCTGCTCGTGGGTGGCGACTCGGCCACGGGCAAGATGCTCGCGGTGACCGACGGCCCCCGCCACACGGAGGTACGCCGCATCATCACCGGCGCGCTGACCCCGGCCGTGTTCGACCGGCTGGCGCGGCGGATCGAGGATCAGGTGCGGCGGCTCGTGGCGAACGCGCTGGAGCGCGAGGACTGCGACTTCGGCGACGACGTGGCCGCCCAGGTGCCGCTGGCCACGATCTGCGACACGCTCGCCGTGCCCGACTCCGACCGCGCCTACATCCACCGGCTCGGCTCCACCTCGGTCAGCTCGCACGGCCCTGCCCACACCTCGGCCGACGGCTGGAACTCCAAGAACGAGATCCTCGCCTACTTCATCGAGCTCGCGGAGGAGCGACGCGGCGGCGACGCCGATGACCTGGTCAGCATCCTGGCCAACGCCCGCGTCAAGGGGCGGCCGCTCGGCACCGACGAGATCGTCTTCAACTGCTACAGCCTCATCCTGGGCGGCGACGAGACGACCCGGCTGGCGATGACCGGCGCGGTCCTCGCGCTGGCCGAGCACCAGGATCAGTGGCGGGCGCTGCGCACGGGTGAGGTCGGGCTGGACAGCGCCGTCGAGGAGGTGCTGCGCTGGACGACGCCGTCGCGGCATCTCGGCCGGCTGGCGGCGGAACCGGCGGACCTCGGTGGCGGCCGGGTCGAGGCGGGCGACATCGTCACGGTGTGGCTGGCTTCGGCCAACTTCGACGAGCGGGAGTTCGCCCGTTCCGAGCGGTTCCTCCTGGATCGCACGCCGAACCGGCACCTGACCTTCGCCTACGGGCCGCACTTCTGCCTGGGCGCGCGGCTGGGCCGCATCCAGCTCGCGGCGACCCTGGCCGCCCTTCGTGACCTGGTCGGCGGGATCGAGGTGACCGGCACCCCCCGGCGCGTCTATTCCAACTTCCTCGGCGGCACCTGCAACCTGCCGGTCAGGCTCACTTCCGCCAAGTAGGCGTCCAGGTAGGCGGCGAGGTCGCCCAGGACGGGGTGCTGGAAGACCGTCACCATCGGGATCGCCGGGACGCCTTTGCGGCGCAGGTGCGCGACCAGCCGGATGGCCAGCAGCGACTGGCCGCCGAGCTCGAAGAAGTTGTCGTCCACGCCGACGCGCTCGATCTCCAGCACATCGCGCCACGCGTCGGCGACGAGCCGCTCGGTCGGGCTCATCGGCGCCGCCTCAGCGGGGAGCTCCTGCCGCACCGGGGGCGGCAGCGCGCCGCGGTCCACCTTGCCGCTGCCGGTCAGCGGGAAACGATCAAGCCCGACGAGTACGGCAGGCAGCATGTACTCGGGCAGGTAAGCGGCGGCTGCGCGCCGTACCAGATCGGCGTCGAACGAGCCCGCGCGCTCGAGCCTGCAGTAGCCGATGAGACCCGCGCCGCCCGGCATGTCGTCGCGGACCATCGCGACCGCCTGGACCACGCCCGGGCAGCGGCTCAGCACCGCCTCCACCTCACCCAGCTCGATCCGGTACCCGCGCAGCTTCACCTGGTCGTCCACGCGGCCGACGAACTCCAGCCGCCCGTCGGGGCCGATCCGCGCCCGGTCGCCGGTCCGGTACATGCGCGTGCCGTCGCCGGCGATCACGTCGGCGACGAACCGCTGCGCGGTCAGCGCCGGAGCGCCGGCGTAGCCGCGGGACACGCCGTCGCCGGCCACGTGGATCTCGCCTTCGACGCCGGGGCCGACCGGCCTCAGCTTCTCGTCGAGCAGGTGGATGCGGACCCCGGGCAGTGGCTCGCCCAGGTGCGGCCCGGACGTGTGGTCGATCGGCGCCCACGTGGCGTCGACCGTGCATTCGGTCGGGCCGTACAGGTTGACCGGCGTCAGGACCCCGGCGGCCCGCCGGTCCGCCAGCCGGCTCCACAACGCGGGCGCGACGGCCTCCCCGCCGACGAGCAGCCGCAGGGGCGGCCCCTCGGCGCGTTCGGTCAGGTGGTCGAGCAGCGACACCAGGTGGGACGGCGTGATGTCGAGCTCGTCCAGCCGCTCCTCGGCGATGAGCGCCGCCAGCGCCTGCGGGTCGCCGCGCACCTGGTCGTCCACGAGGACGACGGTGTCTCCCCGGCACAACCGCGACCACTGCTGTACGGAGGCGTCGAACGACGGGCTGGCGTTCCACCCGATCCTGGCCGACCCCGGCCCGACGGCGTGCGCCAGCTTGTCCACGAGCGCGGCCAGCGACCCATGCGTGACCTCGACGCCTTTCGGCCGCCCGGTCGAGCCCGAGGTGTAGATGACGTAGGCCCGGTCTCCGGGCAGGATCGGGGCGCGGCCCGGGACCGCTCCGGCGGCGACGCGAGCACAGGTGTCCACCGTCAGGACCTGCCTGCCGAGGGCGGGCGAGACGCGGCGGCGGGTGACGGGGTCGGACAGGACCAGCTCCGCGCCCGCCTGCCGGCACATGTAACGCAGCCGGTCGATGGGCAGCGCCGGATCCAGCGGCAGGTAGGCGCCTCCGGCGCGCAACGTGCCGAGCAGGGCGGCCGCGAGGTCGATCCCGCGCGGCAGCAGCAGCCCGACCAGGGACTCGGCGCCGATGCCGCGCCTGATCAGCCCGGCCGCGATCGCGGCGCTGCGCGCGGCGAGCTCTCCGTAGGTCAGCACGCCGCCCCGGTGGACGATCGCCGGACGGTCCGGGCAGGCGGCGGCCGTCTGCTCGAATCGGCTGACCACCGTACGCGGGCCCGGGGCCGCCGGGTCGGTCGTGTCGGCAGGCGCGGGCAAGGTCATGCGGTTCTCCCGGGCGTCAGTAGCTGAACTTGGCCGGCGCCACGTCCAGCACGGCCACGCTTTCGGCGAATCGCCGCTCCAGAGCGGCCAGGCGCTCCGGGTCGCCGCCCCGGTCGCGCACCCCCATGAGTTCCTGGCTCGTCCGCAGGAGCCCCATGAGCTCCCGCACGCTCACGCCCTTGCCGTCCAGGTAGGGCAGCGACCAGAAGTCGAAGTCGTACAAGGGCAGCCACACCGACTCGGTGACGCGGTCGAGCATCTCGTCGGTGAGGTCGGCGGCCTGCGAGGAGGTCATGCTGAAGTGCGACCACTTGTAGCCCTCTCCCTCGATGCCCAGCAGTTCCTTCTGCTGGTAGATCGGCGAGCGGGGGTTGGCCCACCAGGCCTGGGCCCGCCACAGGTCGGGGGCGGTTTCGTTGAGGAAGTCGATGGTGTTGCCGACGGTCTTCTCGGTCTCGCCGGGGAATCCGACGATGATCGAGGCGAAGGTGGTCACGCCACGTTCCTTGAGCCTGGCGATGCCGGCGCGGTACTGGCTGTCCTGCGCGAGCTTGTGCATGTTGGCCAGCACGTCGCTGTCGCCGGACTCGATGCCCAGGAAGACGCCGGAGCAGCCACTGGCGGCGGCCAGGTCGAACGACTCCTCGTCGCGGGCGTTGGAGCAGCGGAAGTAGGAGTACCACCGCAGGCCGAGATCCTCGTCGATCATCATCTGGCAGAGCTGCTTGAACCGCTTCGGCGGCACGTTGAACGTGTCGTCCACGAAGACCACGTTGCGGACGCCGAGCTCGGCCAGCGCGCGAAGCTCCTTGCGCACCGTCTCCACCGAGGCCGTGGTGAGCGCCCCGGCGCGCGTCGGGTAGTCGCAGAAGCTGCACTTGAACGCGCAACTGCGCGCGGTGCGAAGCTGCGCGGTCGGGCCGATGAGGTCCGGGCTGAAGCCGGCCCAGTCGATCGAGCATTCGTCCAGATCGTTGGCCTCCGGGCGGCGCCTGGTGCGCACCCAGGTGTCCTCGGGGCAGTGGATCAGGTTGTCCACGCCGGACAGGTCGCCGCCGGCGCGTACGGCCTGGCAGAGCTGGCCCAGGCTGTGCTCACCCTGCGATTCCTGGATGTAGGAGTCGGCGCCCATGGCGAAGAAGAAGTCCTGGACGGCGCCGTTCACGCCGGACTGGCACAGGTTGTCGATGAGCGGGCCGCCGACCACGATGTGGCTGGTCGGCGACATCTGGCGGATGTACTCGACGACCGGGCCGACCGGCAGGATGTTGACGTAGAAGGTGGTCGTGATGGCGACGACGGCGGGCCGTTCCGCCAGCAGCGCCGCCAGCCGGTCGCGCTCGCCGGTGAACAGCGAGACGGGCTCGGCGCGCAGGCCGCGCCTGCGCAGGTAGCTGGTCAGGTAGAGCGCCGCCAGGTTGAACACCTCGCCGACGTGGTATCTGTCGGCCCGGCCGGTGCCGCGGTTCCTGAGCCGGCTGAACGCGTCCAGCCACGGCATCGCCGCACCGTCGACCACCAGGTGCTCGGCGCGCATGATCTGGTATTCCGGCGTGCCGGGACCGGCCCGCTCACACATGACCCGGTAGTCGTCGAAGTCGCCCTCGTTGTAGCCGATCACCACGCAGTCGAGCTCGCTCATGCCGTCTCCCGTACGGTGTGGCGCTGTTCACGGTCCAGCCACCACTCGATGAAGATGAAGGCGAGCGTCCATGGCAGCCAGGTGACGCTCGCCGAGACCGCCAGTTCCAGGGCGTGCTTGTCGCCGCCGAACGTCGTGTCGAGCTGGTTGGCGAGGATCATCCCGATCGGGAAGCCGAGGAGCCGGTTGAAGATGATCGAGATGGTGAGGGTGAAGCTGCGCAACATCCACCGGCGGTGTTCGGCGTAGCGGCCCCGGCGGGCGTTCACGAAGCCGAAGGTCGTGACGGTGAACCACAACGACGCCAGCACGATGTCGCTCAGCGCGCTGGCCGGGCCGAACCCCCACAGCACCGAGATCACCACCGCGGCCGTCGCGGCAGGCCACACGCCGGCGACGACGTAGGCCCGGCCGACGACGCGGTGCACACGGGGGTGCCTGCGGCGCAGCCACGGCCACACCTGGAAGACACAGCCGACCATGGCCACCGTGGCGCCGAGTATGTGCGTCATGAGCACGGGGAAGAACAACGGCTGTTCGTCCGGCGAGATCCTGCCCACCTTCGGGTTGAAGGCGAGGTACCGCGGAATGGACAGGCTCACGAATATCGTGACGGCGATCGCGAGCACGCCGAGGGCGATGCGGCCACCGAGCCGCCGCCGACGGGGCCGGGCTGCGCGGCTGGGATGACCGTCCCGCTCCTGACCGTCGGTCTGTGCCGGGCTGACGGGCGATTGCGGTACGGATGGCATACGCACAGGATGAACTGCGGCCCCGTTTCCCAGGCATCCCTTCTTCATGTGACATCACCGGCCGCCGCACCCGCGGGTAGCTTCGAGTCCCCGGAGAGACGGGGAGAAGACGTGGAAGAACGCATCTCTGTCCGCACGTTCGGCACGTTCGAGCTGGCGTTCGACGGCCGCCCGGTGGGACGGTGGAAGGCGGGCAAGGCCCGCAACCTGCTGCAGTTCCTCCTCCTGCGGCAGGGGCGGATCGTCTCGCGCGATGTGCTGTACGACGCGTTGTGGCCGGACGGCCCGTGGCCCAAGGGCTCCAGCTCGCTCAAGGTCGCCGCGCACATGCTCAGGAAGGTCCTGGACGGGCAGCCGGAGGGCGGCCCGGGCCTGCGCCTGCTCACCCGCGAGTCCGGCTACCTCCTGGAGGCGGCCGGAGTGCCGCTCGACTTCGAGCTCTTCATCCGCCTGGCCGACGAGGCGCACGCGGCGCAACGGCGCGGCGGCCGGGCGGAGGCGGCGGCGCTCTACCTGCGCGCCGACGGGCTGTACGCGGGCGACTTCCTGCCGGACGAACCGTATGAGTGGGCGGTG
Organism: Nonomuraea sp. NPDC003709; assembly: GCF_040610775.1. Classification (NCBI taxonomy): domain Bacteria; kingdom Bacillati; phylum Actinomycetota; class Actinomycetes; order Streptosporangiales; family Streptosporangiaceae; genus Nonomuraea; species Nonomuraea sp. NPDC003709. The sequence continues at coordinate 114,947 of NZ_JBEXMW010000023.1, forward strand.
GCGCAGCGGGAGTGGCTGCGCAGCAGGCTGCTGTGCGGCCTGACCTACCTGGCGGAGACGAACATCCTGCGCGGCGACCACGTCGGCGTCATCAGGTGGTGCCAGCGGATGCTGGAGGTGGAGCCGTTCCACGAGGAGGCGTTCCGGGCGCTGATGCTGGTCCACGGCCATCTCGGGCAGCTTGAGCAGGTGCAGCGCTGGTACCGGCTGTGCGACGTACGGCTGCGCCGGCACCTGCAGACGGCTCCAGACCTGGCCACCCGGCGGCTCTACGCCCGCGCGGCGCACGGCGCGTTCACCGGGCGGGCCATCGATCCCCGGGTGTGGCGGCACGAGCTGCAGCCGGACGGCCACACCTCGCTGCTGCGCTCGACCGCCTAGGCCGCCACCTCGACCGGCAGATGTTTGATGCCGAGCATGAAGTTCGAGGCCAGCCGTTCGATCTTCCCGCTCGGCGTGAAGCGCAGGCGGCGCCGTACCAGTTCCTCCACCAGCAGCGTGATCTCCATCCAGGCCGCGGACATGCCCACGCAGCGGTGGTTGGCGACGCCGAAGGCCAGGTGGTGGTTGGGGGCGCGGCCGAGGTCGAGCCGGTCGGCGTGGGGGAAGGCGCTCTCGTCGCGATTGGCGGAGGAGTTCCACAACGTCAGCGTCTGCCCGGCGGGTATCCGGATCCCGCGCAGGGTCACGTCCTTCGTGGTGGTCCTGCGCACGTAGGCGTTGGTCGAGGTCCACCGGAAGAACTCGTCCACCGCCGTGCGGACCAGGCTCGGGTCGTCGTGCAGGCGGCGTTCCTCCTCCGGGTGGCCGATCAGCGTCTCGACGATCGCCGAGGCGGTGAACGGGGTGGTCTCGTTGCCGCCGACGGCCACGTTGAGCGCGTTGTAGAGGATCTGGCTCTCGGTCAGGCCGCGCCCGTTCGTCTCGGCGGCGAGCAGGATGCTGACCAGGTCCTCGCCGGGCTCGGCACGGCGCCGGTCGAGCAGCTCGGTGAGGAGGTCGAAGATCTCCACCTGGGCGCCGACCAGGGTCAGGGCCTCGCCGCTGTCCCTGACGTACTCCTCGTCGCGGAAGCCGATCATCGTGCGGGTGAGGTGGAGAAGGTGGAGCGCGTCGGCGCGGCCGATCCCGAACATCGCGGCGAGGAGACCGGCGGGCAGCGTGGGGGCGACGTCGGTGGCGAAGTCGCCGCCGCCGTCGGCGGTGAGGCGGTCGAGCGCGTCGGTGAGGTACGCGCGCACGTGCTCGGCGGCCGCGTGCATCATCCGCTTGTCGAACGCCTTGTGCACGTGGTGGCGCAGCAGCCGGTGCTCGGGCGGGTCGGAGCAGATGAGCATCTGCCCGGTCGCGGTGTCGGTCGCGCTGCGGAACGAGCCGCCGAGCACGGTGCCGTCCTTGGAGGAGAACGCCACCGGGTCCCGGTAGACCGCGCTCACGTCCGCGTACGTGGTCAGGGCCCAGTAGCCGCCGTCGGCGGTGGCGTTCCAGTAGACCGGCGCGTGCTCGCGCAGCCACGCCCAGGCGGCGTACGGATCGCCGGACACGAACAGGTCGAGATCGTCGAGGTCGATGAGCGCTGTCGCCATGGCGGCGAGGGTAGGCGGCGGCGGTTGGCCACCGGTTACGCGCGCCGGAAAGCGACGGGTGTGTCCCCTGAAGTGGGGAGGTGATGGCGGCTGCCGGATCCACGAGCATGGGCGCGTGCGACGGCCATCGACGGCGGACGGAGCGATCGCTCATGCGTAGGTTCACCACACTCTGGGTGGGTTATCTGGTCTCGGTGCTCGGCTCCTCGCTCACCAGCCTCGCGCTCGGTGTGTGGGTGTTCCAGCGGACGGGCTCGGCCACCCAGTACGGGCTGATCATCGTCATGAGCTTCCTGCCGGGCATCCTGGCGACGCCGGTCGCCGGGGCGCTCGTGGACCGCTGGAGCCGGCGCGGCATCCTGGGAGTGAGCAACGCGCTGTCCGCGGTCACGATCTTCGCGCTGGCGGCGTTGTTCCTGAGCGGGACGCTCCAGCCGTGGCACATCTTCATCGTCGTCGGCATCCAGTCGCTCCTGCGCGCGCTGACGGCGCCGACCATGAACTCCATCGTCATCCTGCTCGTGCCGAAGGAGCAGGTCGGCCGCGCGAACGGGATGGTGCTCCTGGCCCAGGCCCTCGGCGGCACCCTGGGCTTCGCCGCGGGCGGCGTGCTGCTGATGGGCGTCGGGCTCGGCGGCGTCCTCCTGATCGACTGCGCCTCCTTCGTCGTCAACATGCTGGCCGTGCTGCTCGTCTCCATCCCGCACCGGCGCAGGTCCGAAGGGGGTTCGACGGGCGGGGACGGCCTCGGCGCCGAGATCCGGCAGGGCTGGCGCTACCTGTCGGCCCGCCGCGGCCTGCTGGCGCTCGTCGTCCTGTACGGCACGGTCGGCGTCGCGGTCGCCCCCGCCGACGTGCTGATCACGCCGGTGGTCCTCTCCTACTCCTCTGCCGAAGCACTCGGCGTGGTGCTGGCGGCCGCGGGAGTCGGCGCCGTGGTGGGCAGCCTGGTGCTGGCCGCCTGGGGCGGGCCGCGCCGCCGCATCCACGCGCTGGCCGGCCTCACGCTGCCGATCGGTGGGTTCATGTGCCTGGGAGTGGTAAGGCCCAGCGTCGTCCTGATCATGATCGCGGCCTTCGGCTACTCGTTGTTCTCCACGATCGTCGACGGCACGGCCAGGGGCATCCTCCAGGTCGAGGTCGAGCCGGACCTCCAGGGCCGGGTGTTCGCCCTGTTCAACATGGTCGCCAACACGGTCCAGTGTGTGGCCTTCGCGCTCGCCGGTCCGCTGGCCGACCAGGTCTTCGAGCCGCTTCTGCGGGACGGCGGGCCGCTCACCGGCTCGGTGGGGACGTTCTTCGGGGTGGGCCCGGGCCGGGGGACCGCCCTGCTCATCCTGTTCTGCGGCCTGGCCGTGATCGTGACGGCGCTGGTCGCCTACCGGCAGCCTGACCTGCGTGCCCTGCCCGACCGGCCCACCGGCGGCGCGAAGAAGGCGGCGGCGAAAGACGAGCCCGATCCACCGGCAATGGCTCTTGCGCGGGAACGCGCGGATGGGGAGACCTCATGACCGACCTGCAAAGCCGGATCGCAGCTCTCTCACCGGAGCAGAGGGCGAAGTTGGAGTCTCGGGTCGCGGACCTGCTGGCGACCCGCGAGCCCGCCCGCGAGGAGCGGATCCGGCCACGCGATCGTTCCCTCCCCACCCCGCTGGGCATCGCGCAGCAGCGGGAATGGGCCATCGAGCGGCTCCGGTCGGCCAACAACATCAACAGCGCCTTCCGCATCGAGGGCAGGCTCGACCTCGGCCTGCTCGGCAGCGTGCTGACGGAGGTCGTCGAGCGTCACGAGGTGCTGCGCTCCACGGTGGAGCTCCAGGATGACGGCACGCCTGTGCAGGTCGTTCATCCCACCGGTCCCGTGCCCACTCCCGTGGTGGACCTGACGCACGTCGCGCCCCAGGACCAGCGCGCGGCGGTGCGGCGGCACTGCAAGGCCGAGATCATGCGTCCCTTCGACCCCCGCGACCCGCACCGGTTGCGGGTCACGCTGCTGCGCCTGGCCGAGGACCTGCACGTCGTCCTGTTCACCACCGACCACGCCGCCTCGGACGCGTGGTCGTTGTCGATCATCGTGCGCGAGCTCGTCACCCTGTACGGCTTGAAAAGGAACGGCGGCGGCACGCTGCCCGCCCCCGGCATCCAGTTCGGCGACTTCGCCGCCTGGCAACGCCGGCAGTTCGACGACCAGAGGGTGGCCGCCGAGCTGGAGCACTGGCGGCGGACGCTCGACGGCATCGATACGCCGCCCGAGCTGCCCGCCGACCGGCCGTATCCGGCGCGGCCGTCGTTCGCCGGCGACGTCCACATCGTGAACCTGCCGGCGGAGCTCACCGCCGCGCTCGGCGCCTTCAGCGAACGCGAGAACGCCCCGCTGGTCTCCATCCTGCTGGCAGGGTGCTCCATCCTCCTCCACCACTACCTCGAACAGGACGACCTGGTCGTCGGCTCACTGGTGTCCGGCCGCAACCGGCTGGAGACCGAGCAGGTCATCGGCTGCTTCGCCAACCCGCTCCCGCTGCGCGTGCGGCTGACCGGCGAGCTCACGCTGCGCGAGGTCGTCCGGAGGGCACGGGAGGCCATGGCCGTCGCCATGGATCACCAGGACGTGCCTTTCGAACGCGTGATCGAGCTGCTGGACCTGGGCCGGGAGGCGTCGCAGACCTCGCTGAGCCGGTTGTGGATCAACGTCCTCACCGTGCCCGGCGAGACCCTGGAGGTTCCCGACCTGCGGATCAAGCCGGAGCCGATCGACCTCGGGCTGGTGTCGGTCGACCTCACCCTGTCGGCCATCCCGAGTCCCGAGTCGCTGCAGCTCCAGTGGCACTACATGACCGAGCTGTTCGACAGGGAGACCATCGTCCTGCTGGCCGGGCAGTTCGAGGAGATCCTGCGGCAGCTCGTCACCGTGCCCGACGCGGCGGTGCGGCAGCTGACGCTGATCGCCGCCCCGGTGGCACCCGTCCGGCCGCAGACCTCGGACGCCGGTTTCGTCGAGTTGTTCCAGCGCCGGGTCACGCTCGCGCCGAACGCGCCCGCCGTCGTCTGCGACGGGGCCGCGACCAGCTACGGCGACCTCAACCGGGCCGCCAACCGGCTGGCGCGGGAGCTGCGGGCCAGGGGTGTGGGCCGGGAGACTCCCGTCGGCATCCTGGTGGAGCGTTCCCCCGAGCTGGCCGTGGCGATCCTCGGTGTGCTCAAGGCCGGCGGCGTCTATGTCCCCGTCGACCCGTCGTATCCGCCCGAGCGCATCTCCTTCATGCTCGCCGACGCGGGTGCGAAGGTCCTGATCACACAGGCACGGCTCGCGCCGCTCGTGACCGACCCGCCCGCCGCAACCGTCCTCCTCGACGGCCCCGCGACCGGCGAACACGCCGACCACGACCTGGACGACCCGCCGGACCTCGCCTCGCTGGCCTACGTCGTCTACACCTCGGGCTCGACCGGGCGGCCCAAGGGCGCCATGATCGACCACGGCTCGCTGGTGACGTTCGCCCGCGACATCATGGAGCGCCTCGGGCTCGGCGCCGGCGACAGGTTCCTGCAGTTCGCCTCGCCGGGCTTCGACGTGCTGGTGGAGGAACTGTTCCCGATCTGGCTGGCCGGTGGCGCGGTGGTCATCCCGACCCAGCACCTGATCAGCGGCGAGGCCGACCTGGTGGATCTCGTCGAACGCGAGCGGCTCACCGTGATGGAGCTGCCGACCGCGTACTGGCACGAGTGGGTACGCGAACTCGACCGGCTGGGCCGGATGCTCCCGAGCTGCCTGCGCCTGGTGATCATCGGCGGGGAGCGGGTCCTGCCCGAACGGCTGGCCATGTGGCCGCGGCTCGGCGTGCCGCTGATGCACGTCTACGGGCTGACGGAGACCACGGTCAGCTCGACCTTCTTCCGCCTCGACCCGGGCGAGAGCTTCGCCTGGCCGAACCTGCCGATCGGCACCCCGATCCCGTCGGCCGACCTGCGCATCCTCAACAGCAGACTCGCGCCGGTGCCGACGGGCGGCGTCGGCGAGCTGTACATCGGCGGGGTCAGCCTGGCCCGCGGTTACCTCGGCCGCCCCGGCCTGACCGCGCAGCGTTTCGTCGCCGACCCCGCGCACCCCGGCGAGCGCCTCTACCGCACCGGCGACCTGGTCCGCCGGCGCCCCGACGGGAACCTCGAGTTCGTCTCCCGCGTCGACACGCAGATCAAGATCCGCGGCTTCCGGGTGGAGCCCGCGGAGATCGAGTCGGTGCTCAGCGGGCATCCGCAGGTCGGCGAGTCCGTCGTGGCCCTCTACGAGCCCGTGCCCGGCGACCGCCGCCTGATCGCCTACTTCGTCCCGGCACGCGCGGAGGACGCGCCGACCCTCACCGAGCTGCGCCGCTACCTCGAACGCGGACTGCCCGCGTACATGGTGCCCTCGACGCTCGTGGAGCTCGACGCGCTTCCCCTCAGCGCCAACGGCAAGCTCGACCGCAAGCGCCTGCCCGCGCCGGACGGCGGCAGGCCCGAACTGATCGAGGACTACGTCGCGCCGAGCACGCCGCTGCAGCGGAGGCTGGCCGACATCGTGGCCACGGTCGTCGGCGTGGACAAGGTCGGCATCTACGACAACTTCTTCGAGCTCGGCGGCGACTCCATCCAGGCCATCCAGGTCGTGGCCAGAGCCCAGGAGGACGGGATCGGGCTGTCGCCACTCGACTTCTTCGAGCAGCCGACGATCGCGCTGCTGGCGCAGGCGGCCACGGACGCCAGCCCGGACCGGATCGTCCGGCCACGGCCGCCGGACGCCGAGCCGGTGCTCTCCTTCGACCAGGAACGCCTGTGGCTGGAACACCAGCTTCGGCCCAAGACCGCCTACCACGTCGGCGGCCGCTACCGCCTCGCCGGCCCGCTCCAGGTGGACGTGCTGGAGGCCAGCATCCGCGCGATCGTGGCGCGTCACGAGGTGCTGCGCACCACGTTCCCCGTCGTGAACGGCCGGCCGGTGCCCGTGGTCGGCGAGGTGGGCGACTGGCGGCTCGACGTGGTGGACCTCTCCGCCGCCGAGGACGGCTTCGAGATCGGCAAGCGCATGCTGGACGAGCAGTTCAGCGCCGCCTTCGACCTGGCCGAGGGCCCGCTGTTCAAGTGCACGCTGGTCCGGCTGAGCGACACCGAGCACCTGCTCAACATCACCTCGCACCACGTCGTCTCGGACAACTGGTCGATCGGCCTGTTCGGGCGGGAGCTGCTGGCGCTGTACGAGTCGGGCGGGGACCTGGCGCGGGCGGGCCTGCCCGAGCTCCCCGTCCAGTACCGCGACTTCGCCGTCTGGCAGCGCGAACGCCTGACCGGGGACGCGCTCGCGGAAAAGGTCGAGTACTGGCGCGGCCACGTGGCCGGAGCGCCGCCCGCGATCACCATGCCGAACGCGCCGCTGAACCTCGGAGCCGGGGGCGGGCGCAGCATGCTGAAGATGACCGACGAGCAGACGGTCGCGCTGCATGAGCTGTGCCGCCGCCTCGGCGTCACTCCGTTCATGCTGGTGCTGGCCTGCCTGGCGACGGTGCTGCGGCGCTGGTCCGGCCAGTCCGACATCGTGATCGGGACCTCCGTGAGCGGTCGGACCGACGTCGCGCTGGAGAACCTGATCGGCTGCTTCATCAACACCATGCCGCTCCACCTCGACCTGTCGGGCGACCCGGACTTCACCGAGCTGCTGCGGCGGGCCCGCCAGGTGTCGGTGGACGGCTACACGCACTCGGACACGCCGTTCGACGTGCTGGTGAAGGAACTGCAGGTGCCCCGCGACCCGCGCAGGACGCCGATCTTCCAGGTGGTCCTGAACGTGTTCGACCTGCCGCCGATCCGGCGCATCGGCGACATCGGCCTCGAGGTGATGCCGCTGCCGGAGCTGTTGAGCAGCTTCGACCTCGTCTTCACCGCGCTGGAGGCGTTCGGGGCCTTCCAGCTCCGGCTGGAGTACGACGCCGAACGGTACCAGGCGCCGATGATGGACGCGCTGCTGGAGCACCTGCGCACGATGCTCAACGCGGTGGTCCGCGATTCGGGCAAGGGGATCCTCGACTATCCGCTGGAGGAGGCGGCCGAGGTCACGCCCGGCGAGCGGGTGATTCCCGCGCCGCACCTGGCGGTGGTGCGGCAGGGCCGTACCTCTGAGCGGGCCGCGGTGGCGGACCGGGACGGTGAGTGGAGCTACGGATGGCTCGCCGCGGCGGCCGAGCACATCGCGCGGGCGCTTCCCGACGCGGAGAGGATCAGCATCGTCAGGCGGCCCACGGCGGCGTTCGTGGCGGCGGTCCTCGCCTGCGTGCGGGCGGGAGCGGCGTTCGGCGTGGACGCGGCCGGCGCGCCGGGCCCGGCGGTGCTCGACGTGGGTGAAGGCCCGCTCGACCTCGGCGATCTCGGCGGCGCTGCCGAGGGTCTTGACGACCTCGCGGCGGCGGACCGGCGGGACTGGGCGGTCGAGCGGTTCGGGCTCCGCGGTGACGACCGGTTCGCGGCGGTGTCGAGCAACCCCGCCCATCTGGTGTCGGCGATGACGAGCGCGTTCCACGCCGGAGCGACGCTGGTCGTGCCGGACCGCTCGTTCACCGGGGACCTCGACGGCCTCGTGGCATGGCTGAAGGAGAACTCGATCAGCGTCGCCTACGTCGACGCGCCGCTCCTGCGCACCATCGCCGCGGGCGGGAACCTGACGGAGCTGCCGGGGTTGCGGTGCGTGTTCGTGGACAACTCGGGCGAGCTCATCTCCCACGACCTGGACGCGCTGCGGGGGCTGTCGCCGGACTGTCAGTACGTGGCGGTCTACCGGATGGGCCTCGACGGGCGGCCGCTGGCCGCGTACGCGGTGCCGTACGACTGGCAGCTCGACGCGGCGCCGCTGCGGGTGCCGCTCGGCGCGCCGCTCGACGACCTGCCCGCGCGGTTGCTGCACCCGTCGGGACAGCCGGCCGCGACCGGCGAGGTCGCCGAGATCTGCTTCGGCGACTACCACACCAGCGACCTGGGCCGCCGCTGGGCGGACGGGACGCTGGAGTTCGTCGGCAAGCTCCGCTGAGGAAGGGACCGGAAACATCGTGGTGAACCACACCGACCCGCAGGTGGACACCGTCGAGACCCTGGCCGCCCTGCGCCGCGTTCCTGACGTGCGCGGCGCGGTGGTGACCGGATACGTCGGCGTGGACGGCCGGACGATGCTGCTCGGCTACGTCACCGGCCCGGACCCGGCGGTCGGCACGATCCGGATCCGGCAGCACCTCAGCAGCAGGCTGCCCGGCTATTTGATCCCGGACCACCTGTTCGTGCTGGACGCGCTGCCGCTGACGCCGGAGGGCGACTACGACCTGAGCGCGCTGCCGACGCCGGAGGCGGACCTCGGCCCGGCCGACGCGCACGTGGCGCCGCGCACGCCGGTGGAGCGGCGCCTGGCGGAGATCTTCCAGGAGCTCCTCGGCGTCGGCGACGTCGGCGTCCACGACGACTTCTTCGCGCTCGGCGGCTCCTCCATCGTGGCGACCCGGCTGGCCGCCCAGGTCCGCGAGGTGTTCGCGGTGGAGGTGTCGCTGGTGGACGTGCTCGCGGCCTCGACCGTCGACGAGCTGGCGCGGCTCGTGGACGAGGCATGACGAGCTCTCCGGGCAGGTGCGTATGATCCCCGATGAGACCCGGCCGGCTGCCCGTCCCGATCTGCCGGAGCCCGGCGGCCCCGTCCCGCGCCGTCGCCGCCGGTGGTGGAGGGTGGTGCGGTGGACGGGCGCCGTGGTCGTGGTGCTCGCGCTGGTGGCGTCCGGGCTGGCGGTGTGGTCGGTGCGGCGCGGCTTCCCCCAGTACGACGGGACGTTGTCCTTGCCCGGCCTGACCGCGCCGGTGAAGGTCTTCCGGGACTCGTACGGCGTCGCCCAGATCTATGCGGACTCGGCCACGGACCTGCTCCAGGCCCAGGGCTACGTCACCGCCCAGGACCGCTTCTGGGAGATGGACTACCGGCGGCACCTGACCTCGGGCCGCCTGGCGGAGTTGCTGGGCCCCCCGCTCGTGCGCACCGACGCCTTCCTGCGCACGCTCGGCTGGCGGCGGACCGCGGAGCGGGAATGGCAGCGGATCTCACCCGAGGCGAGAAGCTACCTGCGCGCCTACGCCGACGGCGTCAACGCCTGGATCGCCGCGAACGGCGCCGCCGCGGCCTCCGGAGCGAAAAGCCTGGAGTACACCGTCCTCGGCCTGCAGAACCCCGGCTACACGGTGGAGCCGTGGGACCCGGTGGACTCCCTGGCCTGGCTGAAGGCGCTGGCGTGGGAACTGCTGGGCAACATGGACGCCGAGATCGACCGCTCGCTGCTGCTGGCCCAGGGCCTGAGCAGGCGCCAGATCGAGCAGCTCTACCCGCCCTACCCGTACGCGAGGAACCGCCCCATCGTGGACACGCCGGGCACCCCGTCCCGGCCGGTTCCCGCCCGCGTGTGGCGGGAGGCGGCCCCCGCGCTCGACGCGCTGCGCTCACTCCCGCTCCGCGCGGGCGGGGATACGGGTGGGGACACTGCGGGCATCGGCTCGAACTCGTGGGTGGTGAGCGGCGCGCTGACGGCGTCGGGCAAGCCGCTGCTGGCCAACGACCCGCATCTGGCGGCGTCGTTGCCGGGGACGTGGTACCAGGTCGGGCTCCGGTGCTCCTGCGCGTACAACGTGCAGGGTTTCACGATGCCCGGCCTGCCCGGCGTGGTCACGGGACGCAACGAGCGGATCGCCTGGGGGCTGACCAACCTGCCCGCCGACGTGTCCGACCTGTACCTGGAGAAGGTCGAAGGTGAGCGGTACTTCGACGGCAAGGCGTGGCGCGCGCTCGACTCGCGGCAGGAGGTCATCAAGGTGGCGGGCGGCGAGCCGGTGACGATCACCGTGCGCGCCACGCGGCACGGTCCCCTGCTGTCGGACCGGCGGGCGGACATGCTCGGGGTGGCGGCCCGGCCTCCCCTGGACCCGTCGGGCGGACCGCTGCCGAGCCTGACGCCGGGGCCGCTGCCCAGCCTGGACACCGGCGAGCCCGGAGTGCCCGCGCCGGCGGCGGCGGAGCCGTACGCGGTGGCGCTGCGCTGGACGGCGTCCGAGCCCGGCCGGACGATGGACGCGCTCTTCGGCATCAACAAGGCGGCGAACTGGACGGAGTTCCGGGCGGCGGCGGCGCTCTTCGACGAGCCCGCGCAGAACCTGGTCTACGCCGACGTGGACGGCCACATCGGCTACCAGGCGCCGGGACGCATCCCGATCCGCGGCAAGGGTGACGGATCCTGGCCGGTCCCGGGCTGGGACCCCGCTTACGACTGGACGGGCTTCATCCCGTTCGCCGAGTTGCCGACGCTGTCCGACCCGCCCGGCGGCGTCATCGTGACCGCCAACCAGGCGGTGGCCGGGCCGTCCTACCGGCACGTCATCACCACCGACTGGACGTACGGCTACCGCGGCCGCCGCATCCTCGACCTGATCGCCGAACGCACGGCGCGCGGGAAGATCGGCGTGGCGGACATGCGGCGGATGCAGTCCGACAACCTCAACGGCGGCGCCGCCGCCGTGGTGCCCGCGCTGCTGGCCGTTCCCCTGAACGACGGCGCCGTCGCCAAGGCGCGGAACCTGCTGAAGGGCTGGGACTTCCAGCAGAGCACCGACTCGGCCGCGGCGGCCTTCTACAACGCGACCTGGCGGAGCCTGCTCGCGCGGACCTTCGACGAACTGCCGCAGGACCGCAAGGCCGGTAACGGCGACCGCTGGTGGGAGGTCGTGGCCGCGCTGCTGAGGTCGCCCGAGTCACCGTGGTGGGACGACCGGCGCACCGGCAGGAGGGAGTCGATGGCCGACATCCTCGCCGCCGCCATGGACGAGGCCACCGCCGAGCTCACCGCGCGGCTCGGCCCCGACCCGGCCGCCTGGCGCTGGGGCGACCTGCACACGCTGACGTTGCGGGGCTACGGGCCGGGCCAGTCCGGCATCGCGCCGGTGGAGTGGCTGTTCAACCGCGGCCCGGTGCCGATCGCGGGCGGCGGCGACGCGGTCAACTCCACGAGCTGGTCGGCCGCGGGTGGGTACGACGACGTCGTCTTCGTGCCCACGATGCGAATGATCGTCGACCTGTCCGATCCGGAGGGGTCGCGATGGGTCCTGCTGGCCGGCACCTCCGGGCACGCCTTCCATCCCCACTTCGACGACCAGCTGGAGCTCTGGCGTACGGGACAGGACACCCCCATGCGCTGGAGGAGGAAGAGCATCGAGGCGGCGGCAGAGCACGTCCTCACCTTCGCACCGACCGGTAAAGGATGACCGTTCATGAAGCTCGCGATCGCGAAACTCGAAGAGTGGATGCGCCTCTACTACCACAACGTCGACCACGACATCGGCAGCAGCGGCGTGCGTGACCTGACCATCGACGAGCTGAGGACGATCTGCGGGTTCGACCTGTCCGAGCTCGGCTCGATGATCTTTCACGACAGCGAGTGCTTCGGCGGCGGCGCGTTGCGGGCGGCGCTGGCCGACCGGTGGACGGGCGGCGACGTGGACGGCGTGATGGTCACCCACGGCTCCAGCGAGGCGATCTACATCGTCATGCACACGCTGCTGGACCCGGGGGACGAGGTGATCGTGGTCGATCCCGCCTATCAGCAGTTGTACGACATCGCCGCCGGGATGGGCTGCCGGATCACCCCGTGGCCGCTGCGCGCGCAGGAGGGCTTCTCCGCCGACCTGCCGCTGCTGCGGAAGCTGGCTTCCACCGGGCCGAAGATGATCGTGGTCAACTTCCCGCACAACCCGACCGGCGTCTCCATCACGCGTGAGCAACAGCAGGAGCTGATCGACATCGCCGCCGAGGCCGGCGCCTGGCTGGTGTGGGACCACGCCTTCGGCGAGCTGACGTACACGGCCGACCCGCTCCCGCTGCCCTTCGGCCGGTACGACAAGTGCATCACGTTCGGCACGTTCTCCAAGAGCTACGGGCTGGCCGGGCTCCGGGTCGGCTGGTGCCTCGCACCGCCCGAGCTGCTGTCCCGGATGGCGGTGCTGCGCGACTACATCGCGTTGTACGTTTCGCCGGTCCTGGAGTTCTTCGCCGAGAAGGCGGTCAGGAACGCCGACCGGATCGTCGCGATGCAGCGCGAGCACGCGCACGGCAACCTGCGGTTGCTGCGCGACTGGGCGGCGGAGCTCCCGGACCTGGTGCGGGTGAACCCGCCCGACGGCGGCGTGACCGCGTTCGTGGAGTTCCCCGGCCACCCCGACGCCACCGCCGTGTGCCGCCGGCTGGCCGAGCGGGACAGGGTGCTGCTGGTGCCCGGCGAGTGTTTCGGCGACGCCTTCACCGGCTACGCGCGGCTGGGCTTCGGCGGCACCACCGCGGAGCTGACGGCCGGGCTGTCGAGCGTACGGCGGGCGCTGCTCGAAGGCGTGCCGGTCTCGGAGGCGCGGTGAGCGGCCCCAGGCTCCTGGCGGTCAGCGATCTCCACGTCGGCCACAGGGACAACCGCAGGCTGCTCCTCGACCTGGAGCCCGGGTCTCCGGGCGACTGGCTGATCGTGGCCGGGGACGTCGCGGAGCGGCCCGGCGAGATCGAGTGGGCGCTTCGGCTGCTCACCGAGAGGTTCGCCAAGGTGATCTGGACGCCGGGCAACCACGAGCTGTGGACGCTGCCCGGCGACGTGTACGGCCCGCGTGGCGAGGACCGTTACCGGAGCCTGGTCGAAATGTGCCGCCGGCTGGGCGTCGTCACCCCCGAGGATCCCTACCCGGTCTGGACGGGGCCCGGCGGGCCGGTGACGGTGGTGCCCATGTTCCTGCTGTACGACTACAGCTTCCTGCCCGAGGGGACGGCGACCAAGGAGGAGGCGCTCGCGCGGGCGTACGAGTCCGGTGTCGTCTGCACGGACGAGCTGCTGCTTCACCCCGACCCGTACGTGAGCCGCGAAGCCTGGTGCGAGGCGCGCGTCAAGGAGATGGAGGAGCGCCTGGCCGAGCTCGGACCCGGGGTCCGCACGGTGCTGGTGAACCACTTCCCGCTGGTGCGCGAGCCCACGCGGGTCCTGCGTCACCAGCTGTTCGCGCAGTGGTGCGGCACGCGGCGCACCGCGGACTGGCACCTGCGCTTCAACGCCGCGGCGGTCGTCTACGGCCACCTGCACATCCGCAGGACCACCTGGCACGACGGCGTGCCGCACATCGAGGTCTCCGTGGGCTATCCGCGGGAGTGGTCCAGGCGCGGCGGGGTCAACGGCACCGGGCCGCGCCAGGTGCTGCCCCTTCCCGTCGAGCCGTCGTGATCGAGCGGCTGCTCCCGCCCGCCGTGGCGGCGGCCGAGGCGTACGGCGACGCGCCGGGGGTGCCGCTGCACCCGGAGGAGGCGGTCTGCGTGACGCGGGCACTGCGCGGCCGCCGCCAGGAGTTCGCGACCGGGCGCCGGCTGGCCCGGTCCGGCCTCGTCCGGCTCGGGTTGCCGCCGGTCGGCATCCCCAAGGGTGAGCGTGGCGCGCCACGCTGGCCGGAGGGGGTGGTGGGCAGCATCACGCACTGCGCCGGCTACCGGGCCGCCGCGGTGGCGCGAACGGACGACCTGCTCGCGCTCGGCATCGACGCCGAGCCGCATGGTCCGCTGCCTTCCGAGGTGCTGAAGCTCGTGGCCACGCCGGCGGAGGGCGCCAGGCTCGAAAGGCTGGCCGGCGGCAACCCGCGGATCGCCTGGGACCGGGTGCTGTTCAGCGCGAAGGAGTCGGTGTACAAGGCGTGGTATCCGCTGGCCGGGTCGTTCCTCGACTTCGACGCCGTGGAGGTGTTGTTCGAGGAGGCCACGGCGTCCTTCGCGGCTCGCCTGCTGGTGCCGGGGCCTTTCGTGGCCGGTGAGCGGCTGCGGGAGCTCACGGGGCGCTTCGCCGTGCAGGGTGGGCTGGTGGTCACCACGGTCACCATTGACGCGGCCTGACGGGGAGTTCCCCGTCAGGCCGCGTGGGGTGCTCACTTCCGGAGCGCCGAGCTGTCGTGGACCGCCGCGAGGTTCTTCACGTGGTCGTTCTCGGCTCATCCGTTCTCGCTACCGACCAGACGGCCCAGCAGGGCCGCGCGGGTGAGCTCGGCCTTGTTGCCCACGCCGAGCTTGGTCCTGATCCGTTTGACGTAGGTGTCGACCGTGTGCGGGCTGATGCCGAGCCGCGTGGCGATCTGCCCGTGCGTCAGGCCCCTGGAGATCTGGCGGAGCACCTGTTCCTCCCGCTCGGAGAGGTGATAGCCGGGCGCCTCGTGGCGTTCGAGCATGGGCCGTACTTCGCACTCGACGGGAACGAAGCGGGAGCCGGACGCCACGGCCCGCACCGCCGAGACCACGCGCTCGGCCGTCGCCCGCTTGCCGATGACACCCGACGCTCCCGCGTGCAGGTAGCTGTCGGTGTCGTCCCCGTCGTTCAGAACCAGTACTTCGGTGCGCTTGGCGACTTCCCTGATGTAGGCGAGATTGTCGGACAGCGGCAGCGCGTCCACGTCGATTAACGCGGCGTCCGCTATCCAGGAGGGTTCTTCGTCGGGAGAGGATCTCTCCGCGACCACCTGAATACCGGCACTTGTCAGAGCCTGGACGAGCCCAGCGAGGAAGATTGGCGAACTGATAAGGACGTCGATTCTGATCACGGGGCCCCCGTACATCCCGCCGGCCGGGCATCATCATGGATTTCCATTACAAGCGAGGAAATATACTTCTTGACTCGCTTTTCACCTTACCAGCCTTTTCTAAGCTGTTTTCTCGTCGATGTCAACCTCTCGGCGTGCCTATCGAATTTCACATCCAGTGATGATTCCGCGCCGTTCGGTAATTCTCGGAGTCGACCTAGAGCTGGCCCG
The DNA here is from genome assembly GCF_040610775.1 of Nonomuraea sp. NPDC003709. NCBI lineage: Bacteria > Bacillati > Actinomycetota > Actinomycetes > Streptosporangiales > Streptosporangiaceae > Nonomuraea > Nonomuraea sp. NPDC003709. The sequence continues at coordinate 130,384 of NZ_JBEXMW010000023.1, forward strand.
ATAAGGCCTATAGGCAGCGCCGCGGCGGAGATGATAAGGTCCGCCGCGGCCTGCACTTCTGGATGAATTCGGGATCTAGGTAAATGTGATCAATTCGCAGGTATGGTCATGTATGACATTCCCGCGGCAGTCAAGCGACCGGCGAAATCAGTGAACGATTCCTGATCCACATTGCTAAAACTTGCCCGCAGCATCCGACCATCTTCAGGGAGAAATGCCGTACCGGGAATGACGAGCGTGTCATACGTGATCGCCAGGTCCCGGACGACCTCCTCGGTGGGGCGCCCGGCGAACGGATGGCGTATCCACCCGTAAAAGCCCCCGGCAGAGACCAGCTCGAAGCCGCCCGGCCGCTCCGCCATCACGGCGGCGAAGCGCCGCCGCTTCTCCTCCATCTCGCGCGCCCGCGCGAGCTTCCACTCCTGGGCCAGCGTCAGGCCCGCCCAGGCGGCCTCCTGCCCGATGCGCGGCGCGCAGATCGCCACGCAGTCGAGCAGCTTCATCACCTCGCGGTTGAGCAGCGGCGAGGCGACCAGCGCGCCCACCCGGTAGCCGGGAATGGCGTAGTCCTTCGAGAAACTGTGCAGGCTCACCACCGTCTGCTCCCATTGGGGGTCGGACAGGAGCCGGTGCGCCGGTTCGGCGGTGTCGCGGAAGGAGCGGTAGGTCTCGTCGAGGATCAGCGCCAGGTCATGCCGCCTGGCCACCTCCGCCAGGCGCTCGATCGCCTCGGGGCCGGCCGTCACCCCGCTGGGGTTGCCCGGAGTCACCAGGACGATCGCCCGGGTCCGCGGGGTGATCAGCGCCTCGGCCGTCTCCGGGCTCGGCAGGAGATCCGGGCCGGGCTCCAGGTAGACCGGCCGGATGCCGTTCAGGCGCAGCCACATGTCGTGGTTCGGGTAGTACGGCACCGCCAGCACCACTTCGTCGCCCGCCTCCGCCAGCGCGGACACCACGAGGCAGAAGGCCTGGTTGCAGCCCGCCGTGATGACGATCTGCTCCGCGCGCACGTGGCTCAGATAACTTCGGGAGAGGTCGGCGGCGAATGCCTCGCGCAGGTGCGGCAACCCGGCGATGTCGGTGTAGTCCCCGCCGTGGGGATCTCGCGCGATGGCGGCGATGTGCTCGACCACGGCCGGAGCGGCCGGATAACACGGCGCCGCCTGAGAGAGGTCGAGCAGGTCGCGTTCCCTGCGGCGCTGATTTTCCAACTCGCGCGCCTCGCCGAACGGCGAGTCGATCTGGCGCACCGTCCTCGGACTCAGTCGCAAGTGAATGCTCCCTTCGTATGGCACTGAGCATCCCGAGCACCGCGTGACAACACCATTCCCTCCTTCAGGGGACATTGATCCCGTATATCAACAAACCTTGTGAATCCAGGCGAAAGGGTCGGGGGTGCGGCCGTACTGGATGTCCATGAGGCTCTGGCGCAACATGAGCGTGACCGGCCCCACTCCGCCGTCGCCGACGAGCCAGTCACCCGAGGTGCTCCTGACCGCGCCGACCGGGATCACCGTGGCCGCCGTGCCGCAGGCGAACACCTCGACGAGCTCGCCGGACGCGCACTGCGCGCGCCACTGATCGACCGAGATCCGGCCCTCCTCGACGTCGATGCCGAGCGTGGGCGCGAGGTGGAGCAGCGAGTCGCGGGTCACCCCCGGCAGCAGCGTCCCGGTCAGCGCGGGCGTCATGATCCGGCGCCGGCCGTCCTCGGTGGCGTAGACGAAGAACAGGTTCATCCCGCCCATCTCCTCGACCCAGACGTGCTCGGCGGCGTCCAGCCAGACCACCTGGTCGCAGCCCCGCGCCACGGCCGCCTGCTGGGCGGCGAGCGCGGGAGCGTAATTGCAGGCCGCCTTGACGTCGCCGGTGCCACCGGGAGCGGCGCGCGTGTAGTCCTCCGACAACCACACCGTGAGCGGTCTCGGCGTGCCTCCGCCGAGATAGCTCGCCGGGGAGGCGATGGCGCACAGCAGGTAGCTGCGCGAGGGCAGCGTGAAGCCGAGACCGCGCTGGGTCGCGATCACGAACGGGCGCAGGTAGAGGCTGTTGCCGTCGCCCGACGGCACCCAGTCCCGCTCCTGGGTGACCAGCAGCTCCAGCATCCTGATGAAGACGTCCTCGGGCAGCTCGGGCGCCGCCAGCCGGCGCGCCGTCCGGTTGAACCGGGCGGCGTTCCGCCTCGGCCGGAACATCACGATCGCCCCGCCGTCCTGCCTGTACGCCTTCATCCCCTCGAAGAACTCCTGCGCGTAGTGGAAGACCACGGTCGCCGGATCGAGGCTCAGCGGCGCGTACGGCTCCACGCGGGCGTCATGCCAGCCCTGCTCGGTCGTCCAACGCAGCGTGGCCATGTGGTCGGTGAAATGCTCGCCGAACCCCGGCGCGGCCAGCACGGCCTGCCGTTCCGCGGCCGGCACGGGGTGGTCGCTGGGACGGATCTCGAAAGAGATCGACATGGGGTGCTCCTCAGACGGCGGGCGACGGTTCGGGGCGGAGGGTGAGCTCGGAGGGCAGCGAGGCGAACCCGCGCTGGTGCGGCGAGTGGACGCGCCGGGCGGCGGACAGGTCGAGGTCGTAGTCCGCCACCACCGCGCCGACCTCCTGCAGCACGACCGCGATCTCGAGCTGGGCCAGCGCCGCGCCGAGGCAGAAGTGCGGGCCGTGGCCGAAGGCGATGTGCCTGCTCGTGTCGCGGTCCAGGTCGAAGGTGTCCGGGTCGGGGAAGACCCGCCCGTCGCGGTTGGCGGAAGCGGGCAGCAACGCGATCCTGGCGCCTTCGGCCAGCCGGACGCCGTGGATGACGCTGTCCTCGGTGAGCGTCCGGCCCGTCATCTGGCTGGGCGAGTCGTAGCGGAGCGTCTCCGCCCCCCAGTCCGTGGCCCGCCCGTTCAGGCCCGCGCGGCCGACGTCGGGAAGGCGCCACCCGTGATACCAGGCGTTGCCGATCAGCTTGCCGGTCGAGTCGTTGCCCGCGCTGACGAGCAGGAAGAGGAAGGCCACGAGCTGCGAGTCGGTCAGAGGCCTCCCGTCGACCCGCGCCTCGATCATCATCGAGGTGAGGTCGTCACCCGGCCGCCTGCGCCGCTGCGCGATCAGGTTCACGTAGTAGACGGCGAGGCGCAGCCCCGCGCCGATGGTCTCGCCCGACCTCTCGTCGGTGCCGTCCTCGCAGTGGTTGAGCAGGTCGTTGTCGGCGCGGATCCGGTCCCGGTCCGCCGCCGGTATGCCGACGACCTCGCACATGACATCGTTCGGTACGGCTGCCGCGAAGTCCGCGAAGTCGAAGACCCCGCCGTCCCGTGCGGGCGCCAGCCTGGCCCGCGTCAGCTCCCGTATCCGGGGCTCCAGCGCCGCCACCCACCGGGGCTTGAACGCGTTGCCCAGCAGGCGGCGCATCGCACCGTGGTCGGGAGGGTCCATGGCGAGGAAGAAGCTGGTCTTGACCGCGGCCTGCCCCCACAGATCCGGCTCCAGGGAGATGCCGTTACGGCTGGAGAACAGCCCCGGGTTCCGCAGCGCGGGCAGGACGTCCTCGTAGCGGGACAGCGCCCAGAAGTCCCGCTCGGCGTTGTGGTAGAGCGGCGCGTGCTCGCGCATCCAGGCGAACACCGGATACGGGTCCTCGTGGATCCGGTACGAGAACGGGTCGTAGACGAGCTCACCCGGTGCCAGGTTGCGCATATTCGGAACGTACGGATATGTCGCCCGTGTCGCCTGTCACGCGAACCAGGGGCTACCCCGGAAGCAGCGTGGTCTCCAGGTCGGGAAGCTTCTCCCACCAGCGGTCGTAGCGGCGATACGGATGCGGCTCGCGCCCGGCCAGCAGCGCCACCAGGGCCTTCGCCTCGGCCGCGAGCCCGTCCCACGCCTCGTCCGGCAGCGGATGGAACGCCGCCGCCTCGATCCCTCCTTCGGCCGGCCGCCACACCCCGGCGACGTAGCCGTCGACGAGCAGCGTGGGCAGCACGTCGCCGTTGGCGCGGATGACGAGCTTGCGGTAGGGCGGCGGGAGCAGGCGGTCGCGCTCCACGTGCGCGAGCAGCGTGTTGTCCCACATGGCCATCAGCCGGGGCGGCGCCGGGACGTCCTCGGGTGGGTGGGAGGCGCCCCGCAGGTCCCACATCACCTTGCCGCCGGGGCCTTCGAACTGCTCGACCTCACCGTCCATGGCACGCAGCGCGACCTTGACCCGGGCCTGCTGGACGAGCGCGAACTGCGCGACGTCCGCCACCGACGCCGGTCCGAACGCCTCCAGGTAACGCCGCGTCAGCACCCGCAGGGCCTCGGCCGAGGCGTCCAGGTCGAGCGTGGGCCGAGGTGAGGAGGCCACGCACGACACCCGCGTGGTGAACGACCACGACCCGCCGGTCGGCACCCGCAGCAGCGGCGTGTACGAGCGCAGGATCGCCCACACCCCCGCCGCCGACAGCTCGCCGAGGCGTGGCTCCAGCCAGTCCTTCATCTCCTCCACGGTCCGCGGCTCGGCGGCGAACTCCAGCAGGTCCCTGACCAGGATCCGCCCCGCCTCGACGGTGAGGCCGCGCGGCGTGAAGCGGCCGTTCAGATGGGTGGCGTACATGGTCGGCTCGATGGCGTCGCGGAAGGCCGGATAGTCGTCGACGTGCACGGCGTGCAGCGTCATCCGCATCATCGTCCCCCGCACGACCGTGTAGCTCGAGAAGGCGGCGTCGAGGTCGGCGAGGTCCAGGTCGGCGACGCGGTTCCACAGCGCGACATACGGCGAGGCCGCCTGCTGCGCCTGCAACGCCATCACGCGGCGCACCGCCTCGGCCACCTCCAGCGGCTCCCTCCGCAGCAGGAGCTGCCGATCGAGGGTGGCCCGGTTGAGTGCCCGCGCGGTGAGCTTCATGCCCGGATTCTCTCAGCCCCCGCCTCCCGGGCAGATCCCCCGGAGGTCCCCAGTAGAGGGGACAGGTGCGCGACCGTGGCTCGACCTAGGCTGCCGCTGCGGCGGCATATGCCGCGAAGCCCCATGTCATGCCGCTGGGAGGGCCACAGATGATCGAGGTTGGCAACCTCACCACGATGGAAGTCGACGCGCTGACCGACGTCGATGGCGGCCTCAACCTAACCGACGGTCACGCGAGGCTGGTCCTCTCCGAGCAGCAGGCGGCCATCGTCGCCCGGATCCCGGAGATGTTCGCCGAAGCGTCCCGCCGTCCATTCCCCGACATCGAACGCGAGGCGCACGCCACGTTCCTGAAGGCGATCGGGCAGCACAGCGCCCCGGTCGGCACCGGTCGCATCCTGAGCTGCTACTCCTCGACGCTCGCCACCGACATCGTGGCGCGGGCGCTGCCCGCCGGGTCGACCGTCGCCGTGCTGCACCCCACCTTCGACAACATCGCCGACCTGCTCGTCACCCGCGGGCTGAAGCTGGTGCCCCTGGCGGAGGAGGAACTGCTCGACATGAGCTGGCCGGGGCCGCCGGTCAGCGCCATCGTGGTGACGCACCCGAACAACCCGACCGGGCTGGTCACCCCCGAAGGCCATCTGCGCTCGCTCGCCGAGCACGCCGTACGGCACGGCCAGATCATCATCGTGGACGCCAGCTTCCGCGGGCAGGTGCGCGACGCGCAGTACGACACCTACGCCGTCCTCGACGAGGCGGGCGCCGACTGGATCGTGATCGAGGACACCGGCAAGTTGTGGCCGACGCACGAACTCAAGATCGGGCTGCTGGCCTACAGCGCGCGGACGAAGCTGCCCATCGACCGGGCGTTCTCCGAGTCGCTGCTGTCCGCCTCGCCGGTGGTCCTGCTGCTCATCGCGAACCTCGCCGGCGACTGGGTGAACGGCGGCTACGAGCGCGCCCGCGACCTGGTGACGCGCAACCGGACGGTGCTCAGGGAGACGATCGGCGAGGTCGATCTGCGGCTGGCCGACCCCGCCTCGCAGATCAGCGTCGCGCGGATCGAGCTGCCTTCCCACGGGCCGGACTCGTCGCTGTTGTACAAGGACATGGTCGGGCGCGGGGTGCACGTGCTGCCGTGCGCGCCGTTCCACTGGGCCGACTCCGACAGCGGTCTCCGGTTCATCCGGGTGTCCCTGGCGCGCCCGTACGACACGGTGGAGTCGGCGGCGCGGACACTGGTTCAGTCGTACACGGAGATGTCCGCGCGAAAGCCGTGAACCCCGGTTACTCTCCCGTCTCCCCGTCCACCGACTCCCGGAGGAGGTCGGCGTGACCGTTGTGGCGTGCGTACTCCTCGATCATGTGGACCACGATCCAGCGCAGGCTCGGCGCCTGGCCGTTGGGCCAGGCGCGCTGGGCCGGGCGGTCCAGCCCGCCGTCCTCCAGCGCCTCGGCGACCGCCTCGCGGGAGCGGTCCACGGCCTTCTGCCACAGCGCGAACAGCTCGTCCGGGGTGTCGCCGGCGGCGGAGTGCCACTCCCAGTCCTGGTCGGCGCGCCAGTCCACGGTGTTCCACGGAGCGGAGCGGTCCCGGCCGTGCAGCGCTCGGGAGAACCAGTCGTCCTCCACGTAGGCCAGGTGCTTGAGCAGCCCGCCCAGCGTCATCGACGAGGCGCCGACCGTCGCCGTCAGGCCCGCGGTGTCCAGGCCCCGGCACTTCCAGGCCAGCGTCGCGCGCTGGTAGTCGAGGAAACCCAGGAGGGTCGCGGTCTCGTCGCCTGCGATGGGCGGCCAGGGCCGATCGTGCTCGTCCATGTCTGTCATGGGCAGCGAGTGTAGCCACTGGGGCCCTCCACCGGTCACGACTCGCCAGGCCCCAGGTTCCGGGGACGCGACGAGCGCGTGGCCCCGCCGTACAGTCGCCGTGAGCAGCAGTGGAGTGTTGATGCCGCATTACGATCCGTTCGACTTCAAGGTGCAGGAGGATCCGCATCCCGTCTACGCGTGGATGCGTGAGCACGCGCCGGTCTATCGCAACGAGGAGCGCGACTTCTGGGCGCTGTCACGCCACGCCGACGTCCACGCCGCGCTGCGCGAGCCGCACCTCTTCTCCAACAGCCACGGCATCTCGCTGGAGCCGGAGTTGTGGGGGCCGCAGGCGAAGAAGACGAGCCTGTTCCTGTCCATGGACCCTCCCGAGCACGGCCTCTATCGAGGGCTGGTGGCCTCGGCGTTCACCCCCCGCCGCATGGCAGCGCTCGAACCCCGCATCCGCGAGCTGGCCCGCGCCCGGCTGGAGCGGCTGTGGGACGAGCCGACGTTCGACTTCTGCGCCGACTACGCCGCGGCGCTGCCGAACGACGTCCTCTGCGAGATGCTCGGCTTCCCCGCCGACGAGTGGGACGCGGTCCGCACCGACACCGACCTGCTCAACCACCACGTGGACGGCTCGGACGGGCGCAGCCCGGACTCGGCCATGGCCGCCCTGCGCCTGGCGAGCCGCTTCGTTGTTCTGGTGACCTCGCTGCGCCGCCGGCCCGGCGACGACCTGACCTCGGCCATGATCGCGGCGGAGGTCGGCGGCGCCAGGCTCACCGACGCGCAGATCGTCGCCTTCCTGTTCGTGATGATCGGCGCGGGCAACGAGTCCACCGGCAAGACGCTCGGCAACGCGTGGTACCACGGCTGGCTCCGGCCCGACGTGCAGCGGGCGGGGCTCAACGGGCGGGCCGACGACTGGGCCGCCGAGACGCTGCGCTACGACTCCTCCAGCCAGATGGTGGCGCGCGTGCTGACCGAGGACACCGTCATGCACGGCGTCCGGATGCCCAAGGGCGCCCGGATCGCGCTGCTGCCCGCCTCGGCCAACCGGGACCGGCGGGTGTTCCCCGACCCGGACACCTTCGACCTGGACCGCGAGACCAAACGGATGATCAGCTTCGGGCACGGGCCGCACCACTGCCTCGGGGCCGCGCTGGCCAGGCTGGAGATGCGGATCGCGCTGGAGGAGATCGGGGCGTTGATCTCGTCGTACGAGATCGACCTGGCCAACGCCCGGCGGTCACACTCGCCGCACCAGTGCGGGTTCACCTCGCTGCCCTGCGTGGTCACCCCTCGCACCTGAGCCGAGCGGTACGGCCCGGGCCGGGCCGTACCACTCAGGCGAGGTCGTGGCTGATGGTCCTGATCACCTGCTGCTCGCCGGCGGAGTCGAAGAAGTGCCCGCCGGGCACCGGGTCGAGGTCGAAACGCGCCGCGGTCTCCACGCGCCAGCCGTCCATCCGCGGCGGCGGCGACTCGATGTCCTCGGTGCCGGCGAAGGCGCGGATCGGCACCTCCAGCGGCTTGTCCGGGTGGAAGCCGTGCGTGCTGAGCACGGTGAGGTCGGCCCCCAGCGTGGGCAGCAGGCCCGCGAGCAGCTCGGGCTCGGCCAGCACCTCCGCCGGCGTGCCGCCCATCTCGCGCACGTAGCCCTCCAGGCCGTCCTCGCGGTCTTCCCACGCCCACGTGCCGTCGTCCAGGCAGGGGGCGATGCTGGCCGCCACGAACAACACGCGCGGCAGCGGCAGCGCGCGTTCCCGCAGCTCGTGCGCGAGCGCCCAGGCCACCCGCGCGCCCATGCTGACGCCGTAGCAGGCGAACGGACGGTCGAGCAAGGGCTTGATCACCGCGATCAGCTCGTCCACGAGCGGCGCCATCCGATCGAACGGCGGCTCGGCGAACCGGTCGGCCCGGCCGGGAAGCTGCACCGCGATCGGCTCGACGTAGCTCGGCACGAGCTGCGGCCAGTGCCGGTACATCGCCGCGCTGCCACCGGCGTGGTGGAAACAGAGCAACTGGACCTCGGCGGGCGTGCCACGCCCGAAACGCTTGAGCCAGCGGGGGTCGCCGTGCCGCACCTGCCCGTCCTTCCTACCCGTCCTTACGCTGCGCTCAGCCCTGAGCACATCACGTCCAGCAGATCCTCGGGCGCCTCGATGAAGCGGTGGTGGCGGCCGTCGAGGAGCATGGAGGTCGTCTCGCCGCACTCCCCCCATCCGCCCATGGTGGAGAACGGGATCTCGTCGTCCTCGGTCCAGCCGATCGCCGTGATCGGGCACGACAGCCGGTACGGCTCCGGCATCACGTACCGTTTGTTGGTCTCGACGTCGGCCCGTAACACCTCCAGGTAGAGCTCGATGAGCTCCGCGCTGGGCTTCCCCCCGAGCTGGGTGATCAACTTCTCCAGCTCGGCGCCGAGCCCGGCGTCGTCCATGGACAGGAACCGCCCGGCGGGCCCGTCCTGCGGGGCCACCTCCGAGGAGACGTAGACCCGGGCGGGCGCGGGCATGCCGCTCCTGATCAGCTCGGCCGACACCTCGTAGGCCGCCAGAGCGGACCCGCAGTGGCCGAAGAAGCCGAACGGCACGTCGAGATGGTCCTCGAGCCCGATCACCATGCTCTTGGCGAGCTCCTGGTAGGTCTCGAAGTTCGGCTCGGCGAAGCGGGTCTCGTGGCCGGGCAGTTCGACGGGCAGGAACTCGACACCGCCGCGCCGCCGCGGCCACTGGCGGTACATGCTGGCGCCACAGCCCGAGTACGGGATCAGGAAGACCCGGCCGGTCGCCGTGGCCGACGGCTCGTGCGGCAGCCATGGGTTGCGGCGCTTCGGGCGGTTTGCCATGAGCGGCCCTCCGGGAGTCAGAGCGTCTTGGCGGTGATCGGCAGGTGCTTGAAGCCGGAGATGAAGTTGGAGTGCAGGCGGACAGGCTCGCCGGCCGGCTCGAAGGCGGTGAAGCGCGACAGCAGCTGGTTGAACAGGATGCGCAGGGTGACCCGGGCGACGGTGTGGCCGACGCAGTAATGCGGGCCGATCCCGAAGGCGAGGTGCTTGTTGGGCTTGCGGCGCAGGTCGAACGTCTCGGCGTCCGGGAAGACCTCGGGGTCGCGGTTGGCCGCGCCGAGCCACGAGACCACCGCCTGACCGGCCTTGATCCTGGTGCCGCGCACCTCGGTGTCCTGGACGGCGTACCTCATGAAGTGGCTGACCGGGGAGCCCAGGCGCAGGCCCTCCTCAACCGCGGTGGGGGTGACGCTCAGATCGGCCGCCCACCGGTCCAGCAGGCCGTCGCCTATGTGCTCGGTCATCATGTAGTTCGGCGAGTGCGGGGTGGTGACCACGGCGCCCAGCAGCACGCTGTAGCAGTTGGACATGACCTCGCCGGGCGACATGGTGCGCCCGTCGACCTCGGTGGTGATCAGGATGCTGATGAGGTCGTCGCCGAGGTTGCGGCGGCGCTCCTTGTAGATGTCCTGGAAATAGGCGAACAACTCGCGGTGTGCCTGGTCCAGGGTGGCCTGCGCGCCGCCGGGCACCCGGTACTCCGGATCCTCGGCGGCGATCGAGGCGTTGAGCAGCTGGCCGAGTCTGGGCCAGTCGGCCCGGGGGAGGCCCATGGACTCGCCGCCCACCGCGACCGGCAGGGCCAGCATGGCCTGGGCGAAGTCGAACGGACCACCGTCGGCGAGCGGGGAGATCACCTCCAGGACCAGGTCGCGGATCAGGTCCTGCTGCGCCTCGATGGACTTGATGGCCAGTGCCTTCTGCAGGCGGGCCCGCATGATCGTGTGCCGGGGCGGGTCGGTCGCGGCGATCTGCCTGCCGCCCGCCGGGTCCTCGACGCCGAGGATGTTGAGCAGTGTGCCGCGTTCGGAGGTGAACGTCTGGGCGTCGCGCAGCACCCGGTCGACGTCGTGGTATTTCACCACCGACCAGAACCCGTTCCGCTCGTCGATCTGCTCCCAGTCCAGGTGGTCATGGTTTCGCAGGTCCGCCCACTTCTCGCGGAAGCGGAAGTCGAGATCGGCGTAGAGCATCGGGTCGGCCAGCCCTCGCGCGGCGGTGCTGACCGGGCAGCCGGGCGCGGCCTGCTCGCCGGTGCTACTGGGTCCCTGCATCCGCGCTGTCCTTCCTGGTCGTGCCGGGCTCCTGCCTCAGGAGCAGTTCCTCGGCGAGGGCGGCGATCGTCGGCCGCAGGTAGAGGATGCGGGCCGGCAGGTTGACGTCGAACTCGGCCTGGAGCGCGGACAGCAGCTCGGCGGCGAGCAGCGAGTGCCCGCCCAGGTCGAAGAAGTTGTCGTCCACCCCGATCGGCTCGACGTCCAGCGCGTCGCTCCAGATCTCGGCCAGGCGGCGCTCGACCGGGCGCTCCGGCTCGACGTAGTCGTTCCAGACGTTGCGGGGGATCTTCTCGGTGGGCAGCGCCGAGCGGTTCACCTTGCCGTTCGGGTTGAGCGGGATGTCCCTCACCACGATCACCGCCCACGGCACCAGGTGGGCGGCGACGGTCGCGATGAGTTTCTCCCGCAGCGCCGTACCGAAAGAGGTCCACTCGGCCGGATCCATGTCACCCACGGCCACATAGGCGATCAGGCGGGTGTCACCGGCCCCGTTCGTACGGGTGAGGACGGCGGCCTGCTCGACGCCCGGCTGCCTGAGCAGCTCCATCTCCACCGTGCTCAGCTCGACCCGGTAGCCGCGGATCTTGACCTGCCGGTCGGAGCGGCCGAGGAAGTCCAGCACGTCGTCCTCGGTCCAGCGCGACAGGTCGCCGGTGCGGTACATGCGGCTGCCCGGCGGCCTGGACGGGTCGGGGTCGGCGACGAAGCGCTCGGCCGTCGCGCCGGGCCGGTTGAGGTAGCCGGTGGCGACGCCGTCGCCGCCGACCCACAACTCGCCGACGTCCCCGTGGGGGACCTCCTGCAGCCGTTCGTCCAGGACCCTGCCGGTGCTGCCGTCGATGGGCACGCCGATCGGCACGCGCGTCGCGTCGCCGCTGTCGCGGGTGGTCCAGCACGTGCTGAACGTGGTGTTCTCCGTCGGGCCGTAGCCGTTGGTGAAGACCAGATCCGGGTAGGCGGCCATCACCCGCTGGACGTGCGCGGGAGACAGCACGTCGCCTCCGGCCAGCAGGTGGCGGATGCCGGACAGCCCGTCGAGGTGATGGGTGACGATCTTGTGGAACAGGCCGGTCGTCAGCCACAACACGCTGACGCCTTCGTCGTGGAGCGTCGCCACGATCTCCTCGAGGTCGGCGTGCCCGGTCGGTGCGAGCGCCAGCCTGCACCCCTTCACCAGCGGCATCCAGATCTCGAAGGTGGAGACGTCGAAGCCGACCCGGGTCAGTTGCAGGAAGACGTCGTCGTCGCGGACGTCGATCCAGCCGGGAGCGTTGATCAGCCGCCAGACCGCGCGGTGGGGGACGACGACGCCCTTGGGCTCGCCGGTGGAGCCCGAGGTGTAGCAGACATAGACGGGGGTGTCGGGGTGAAGCGGTTGCGCCGCTCCGGCCGGCTCAGGTGCGCTCGCCTCGGTCATCTCGGGCTCGACATAGAGGATGTGCTCCACGTCCGGCGCCTGCTCACCGAAGCGCGAGCCGACGACGGCGAACCGGGCCCGCGCGTCGCACACGATCTGCTCCCGCTGGCCGGACGGCTCCGCCGGGTCGAGATAGAGGTAGGCGCCGCCCGCCTTGAGGATCGCGTACAAGGTGACGATGAGCTCAGGCGTGCGGCCCAGGACCACCGCGACCACCGACCCGCTGCCGACCCCGGCCGCTCGCAGGCGCGACGCCAGAGCCTCCGCGGCCTCGTCGAGCCGGCGGAAGGTCAGGGTGCTGCCGCGGAAACTGACCGCGATCCGGTCAGGCGTGCGTGCGACCTGCTCGGCCACCATCTCGTGGATGCATCGCGGTGCTCCTGCGTCGGTCATCGCCACTCCTACTCGTGAGCGGTACTCGCGAGGTGCTCGCGACGGGCGCTGCGCGGGCGCAGGTCCGTCCAGTTGGCCTCGATGTAGTCCAGGCACGCCTGCCGCGTGTCCTCGCCGTGCACGACCCGCCACCCGGCGGGGACGTCCAGCGCCGCCGGCCACAGCGAGTGCTGGTCCTCGTCGTTGACGAGCACCGTGAAGCTGCCATCGGGGTCATCGAACGGGTTCATGAAGTCCTCTCCTTACGCTCCACCAGCAAAGCTAACGAGGACGCCGCTCGGCCGGATGTCCCCTCTAACGGGGACCCATGCGGGACGCGGATGGCTCCTACACTCCGGAATGTCACCGACATGGAAGGGAACCGCGGTGCGCCGTTTGACGCTGACACCGGAGGACAACGCGGAGCTGTCCCCGATGATCGCCGAGATCGCCAAGGCTTATGACACGGTCGAGAACCCCGAGCTGATCCGCCGGGCGCCGGTGCTCGCCCGGTCCTTGCCGGTCCACGTGCTGGAGTTCCTGGAGGAGTACCGGATCGGGGAACCCTCGGCCCTGTGCGTGATCTCCGGGCTCGACGTCGACGAGGCGCAGCTCGGGCACACCCCCGAGCACTGGCGCGACAGCCAGTACGACTCCCCGGCCTTCCCCCAGGAGGTGTTCTTCCTCCTGTGCGGCTCCGTGCTCGGCGACGTGTTCGGCTGGGCCACCCAGCAGGACGGCCGGATCATGCACGACGTGCTCCCCATCAAGGGCCACGAGCACTACGAGATCGGCTCCAACAGCCTGCAGCACCTGTCCTGGCACACCGAGGACGCCTTCCACCCCTGCCGGGGCGACTACGTGGCGCTCATGTGCCTGAAGAACCCCGACGCCGTCGAGACCATGGTCTGCGACGCCGCCGACCTCGACTGGCCGGCCATCGACGTCGAGACGTTGTTCGCCGCCGAGTTCACGCAGATGCCCGACAACTCGCACCTGCCGCAGAACGCCACCGAGTCCACCGGCGACCCGACCATCGACCGGCTCCGGGCCAGGAGCTTCGCGCTCATCCAGTCCTGGAACGACGATCCGGTCAGGCGGCCCGTCCTGTTCGGCGACCGCGCGCAGCCGTACATGGCGCTCGACCCGTACCACATGAAGACCGAGGGCTGGTCCGAGGCGTCGCTGCGCGCCTTCCAGGGGTTGTGCGACCAGATCGAAGCCAACATGAAGGACGTCAGCCTGCGTCCCGGCGACTGTGTGTTCATCGACAACTTCCGGGCCGTGCACGGCCGCAAGTCCTTCCGTCCTCGCTATGACGGGTCCGACCGCTGGCTCAAACGCCTCAACATCACCCGCAACCTTCGCGGCTCTCGCGCATGGCGGCCGGCTGCCGACAACCGCATCATCTACTGAACCCGCGCCGCGGAGGTAAGAGGGCCAGTGACCAGAGGAGACTTCCCCAACGTTCGCACGGTCGCCGAGGTGGAGACGCTGGCGTGGCTGCTCCGGTGGCGGGCCACCCGCCGGCCCGAGCAGGTCGGTCACGTCTTCCTCGCCGAGGACGGCGCCGAAACCCCCCTCACCTACGGCGAGCTGGACCTCCGGGCCCGCGCGATCGCGGTCCGGCTGCGGCGGGCGGGCCTGGCCGAGGGTGACCGGGCGCTGCTGCTCTACCCGCCCGGCGCGGACTTCCTCGCGGCGTTCTTCGGCTGCCTGTACGCCGGTGTGGTCGCCGTCCCCACGTTCCCTCCTGACCCGCTCCGGCTGGACCGCACGCTGCCGCGCCTGCTCGCCACCGTCACGGACGCCGACCCTCGCGCGGCGCTCACCGTCACTCCACTGCTGCCCCTGGCCGGCAGCCTGCCCGGGCAGCCGGCCTGGATCGCCACCGACGCAGATGTCTCGGACGCCGCCGAATGGCGGCCACCCGAGGCGACCGCTTCCTCCACCGCCGTGCTGCAGTACACCTCCGGCTCCACCGCCGAGCCCAAAGGCGTGATCCTCTCTCACGGCAACCTGCTGCACAACTCCCGGCTCATCCACGAGTTCTTCGGCACCACCGAGGACAGCCGCGGCATGAGCTGGCTGCCTCCCTACCACGACATGGGCCTGATCGGCGGTCTCCTCCAGCCGCTCTACGCGGGCTTCCCCGTCTGGCTCATGTCTCCCCTCGACTTCCTGCGGCGGCCGCTGAGCTGGCTGGAGACGCTGTCGCGGGTGGGCGTGACGGTCAGCGGCGGCCCCAACTTCGCCTACGACCTGTGCGTGCGCAAGACCACGGCGAGCGAGCGGGACCGCCTGGACCTCAGCTCATGGCGGGTCGCCTTCAACGGCGCCGAACCCATCCGCCGCGCCACCCTCGAACGCTTCGCCGACGCCTTCGCACCCGCCGGTTTCTCCAAGGAGTCCTTCTTCCCCTGTTACGGCCTCGCCGAGGCCACGCTCATCGTCACCGGCGGCTTCGCCTCCCCCGTGGACGACTCCGTGGACGACTCCGTGGACGACCGGGTCAGCAGCGGCCGAAGCGCATCCGACCAGAGCGTCGAGATCGTCGACCCCGGCACCTGCCGCCCCTGCCCGCCCGGTCAGGTCGGCGAGATCTGGGTACGCGGCCCCAGCGTGGCAGGAGGCTACTGGGCCCGTCCCGACCTGAGCCGCGAGGTCTTCCAGGCGAAGCTCGCCTCTGGTTCGGGCTACCTCCGGAGCGGCGACCTCGGCTTCCTGCGCGACGGCGAGCTCGTGGTCACCGGCCGGATCAAGGACCTGATCATCATCCGGGGCCGCAACCACTACCCTCAGGACCTCGAGGCCACCGCCGAGCGGGCCCACGCCGCCGTGCGTCCCGGCGGGGTCGCCGCCTTCCTCGTCGAGGACCGGCCGGCCCTGGTGTACGAGCTCGCCAGGGACGCCGGTGACGTGGACATCGCCGCCGTCTCCCGCTCGATCCGCCACCGGGTCGCGGAGGAGCACGGGGTGAGCGCCGGCCTGGTCGTGGTCCTCCCCGCGGGCGCTCTGCCCAAGACCACCAGCGGCAAGGTACGGCGTGACGCCTGCCGTCAGCGACTGCTGGCAGGAGACCTGCCCGAGATCGGCAGAAGCGAAAGCGACCCCGACGCGATGGACGTGTCCGCCGCCGGTCTCACCCGGGAGGCGCTGCTCGCCATGCCCGGCGACCGGCGTGCCGGGGCCGTCCAGGACTACCTGCGCGCCCGGCTCGCCGCCCTCTGCGCCGTGCCCGCCGACGACCTGACGCCGGACCTGCCGCTGCTGGCCGCCGGGCTGGACTCGCTGGGCGCGCAGCAGCTCCAGCAGGACGTGGAGACCGAGCTGGGGTTGCGCCTGCCTCTCGCCGACATCCTCAGCGGCGCCGCGCTGTCCGAGGTCGCCACCCGGATCGCCGCGTCCGCGGACGGCGAGGCCGTACCGGACCCGCACACCACGGCACCGGCGGTGCCTGGGACGACGACGCGGCTCACCCCCGGCCAGCGCACCCTGTGGTTCCTGCAGCAGCTGGCGCCGGAGAGCACCGCGCACACCACGGTGGCGGCGTTCCGGCTGAGCGGCCCGCTCGACCCGCTCCCGCTGCGGGCGGCCTTCGACGCGCTCGTGTCCCGGCACGACGCGCTGCGGGCGGCCTTCACCGGCAAGGACGGCGAGCCCGTACGGGTGGCCCTGCCGCACCTGCCGGGAGCCTTCGAGCACGTCGAGGTCGACGGGCTCGACGACGAGGCGCTGCGGGCGCGGCTGGCCGAGGACGCCCACCGGCCGTTCGACCTCGCCTCCGGCCCGCTCGTGCGACTGCGCCTGTACCGGCGCGCGAGCGACGAGCACGTGGTCCTGGTGACGGCGCACCATATCGTGACGGACTTCTGGTCGACGATGATCCTCGGCCGTGAGCTCGCGGCGCTGTACACGGAACGGGCGGGCGGCCCGCCCGCCGAGCTCGCACCGCCCGGCGCGGACGTCACGGACGTGCTCGCGTGGCAGGACGCGCTGCTCGCCGGCCCGGCCGGACGTGAGCTGGATCGCTACTGGAGCCGGCGGATCGGCGAAGGCGCTCCTCCGCTGGAGCTCGCGTCGTGGCACGCGGACAACGCATCGGATCGCGGTCAGGCCCGGCATTTCAGGATCGACAGCGCGCTGATCGGCAGGCTGAAGCGATGCGCGGCGGAAGAAGGCGTCACGCTGAACGTGCTGCTGCTCGCCGGTTTCCAGGCACTGCTGCACCGGCTGACGGGCCAGGACGACATCGTGGTCGGCACGCCGGTGGCCGCCCGCACCGGACCGGGTTTCGCGGAGATCGTCGGCTACCTCATGAACCCGGTGCCGATCAGAAGCCGCGCCGACGGAAGGCTCACCTTCCGGCACCTGCTGAAGGAGACCAGAAGCCAGGTCATCGGCGCGATCGAGCACCAGAGCCTGCCCAGCGCGCTCCTGGCCGAGCGGCACGCGCGCCGCGGGTTGTTCCAGACGATGTTCGTGTTCAACCAGCCGAACGCCGCCGACCTGGCGCGCTTCCCCGCGGTGCTGCTCGGCCACGCGGGGGTGCGCAGAGCCTTCGGCGGCGGTCTGGTGGCCGAGTCGCTGCCGATCGAACCCCGGGAGAGCGCGTTCGACGTGGAGGTGTCGCTGTCCGAGATCGACGGCGAGGTCCGCGGCCTGCTCCGATACCGGACCAGCGTGTTCGACGGCCCGGGCGCGGAGCGGTTCGCGGAGACCTTCCTGACGCTGCTGGAGGCCGCCGCCGGCGATCCGGAGACCCGGCTCGGCACGCTGCTGCCCGCGACGGGGGCCGAGCGCGTGCGGGTCCTGCGGGAGTGGAACGCCACGGATCGCGCCGTGGACACGAGCACGACCGTGGCGGAGCTGTTCGAACGGCAGGCCGCCCGGACGCCGGACGCGCTGGCGGTCGTGGCGGGCGGCGAGCGGGTCTCCTATCGGGAGCTGGACGAGCGCGCCAACCAGCTCGCGCACCTGCTCGGCGAGAGGGGGGTCAGCCCGGGAACACGGGTGGGGATATATCTGGACAAGGGCCCGGCCATGATCGAGGCGCTGCTCGCGGTCGTCAAGGCGGGTGCGACCTATGTCCCGCTCGATCCCCTCAACCCCCCGGAGCGGGTCGCCACCGCCTTCGCCGACGCCTCCGTGACGGGCGTGCTGAGCGAGCGTGCCCTGAGAGACAAGCTGCCGGAAGCTCCGGTGATCCTGCTCGACGCGGACCGGCCGGAGATCCGGCGGCAGCCGACGACGCCGCCACGGATGAAGCCCTCCGACACGGCATACGTGATCTACACCTCAGGCTCGACGGGGACGCCGAAGGGAGTGGCGGTCCCGCACGCGGCCCTGACCAATCACACGCTGCACGCCGCCGGGATGTACGGGATCAGCCCGGCCGACCGGATCCTCCAGTTCGCCTCGATCGGGTTCGACGCCAGCGCCGAGGAGATCTACCCCGCCCTGGCTCAGGGCGCCTGCCTGGTCCTGCGCACGGACCGCATGCTGGCCGACCCGGCCGGGTTCCTGCGGGCCTGCGCGGCGGAGGCGGTGACCGTGCTCGATCTGCCGACCGCGTTCTGGCACGACCTGGTGGGAGCGCTGGAGGACGGCGAAGCCGTGCTGCCGGAAACCCTGAGGCTCGTCGTCATCGGTGGCGAGCGCGCGCTGCCGGACCGGGTCGCGGCCTGGCGGGGACGGGCCGGCGACCGGGTGCGGCTGGTCAACACCTACGGGCCCACGGAGGCCACGATCGTGGCCACGTCCGGCGAGCTGACGGGCGCCGCGGCCCCCATCGGCCGTCCGATCGCGAACACCCGCGCCTACGTGCTCGACGAGGCGTGCCGGCCGGTGCGGGCCGGTGTGGTGGGTGAGCTGTATCTGGGTGGCATCGGGCTGGCCCACGGCTATCTCCATCGGCCGGCGCTGACGGCGGAGAGGTTCGTGGCCGACCCGTTCGGCCCCGCGGGCGGGCGGCTGTACCGGACGGGCGACCTGGTCAGGCACCTGCCGGACGGCTCGCTGGCGTTCGTGGCCCGTGCCGACCGCCAGATCAAGCTGAACGGCTACCGCGTCGAGCTCGGCGAGATCGAGTCGGCGCTGCGCCGCCTGCCCGGCGTCGCCGACGCGGCGGTGACCCTGCGAGAGCACCTGATCGCCTACGTGACGCCTGCCCTGCCCGCCGAGGAACTGCGCGCGTCTCTGCGCGCCGTCCTCCCCGGGTACATGGTCCCGGCCCACTATGTCCCCTTGGCCACGCTTCCCCGGACCGTCAACGGCAAGATCGACTACGCCGGGCTGCCCATGGCCGATCCCGCCCCCGTGCGGGAGGGCCCGGCCGAGCCGCCGCGGACGCCGGAGGAGCGCGCGCTGGCGGAGATCTGGCGCGAGGTGCTGGGAGTGCCGGAGGTGGGCCGGCACGACGACTTCTTCGCGCTCGGCGGCCACTCGCTGCAGGCCACCAAGGTGCTGGCCCGCGTGGCCGACACCCTCGGGCTGGACCTGCCGTTGCGCGCGGTCTTCGAGTCGCCCACGCTCGGGGCCCTCGCGGCCCGCCTTCCCGGCGCCGCGCCCACCCGGTCCGGGCCGGTGCCGCCCGCCCTGCGGGACCAGCCGCTGCCACTGTCGTTCGTCCAGGAACGCATCTGGTTCCTGCAGCAGGTCGAGCCGGACAGCACCAATTACAACGTCCCCCGGGCCATGCGCCTGTACGGCAAGGTGAACCTGGAGACGGTCACCCGGGCGCTGGCCGACCTGGAGGTCAGGCACGAGATCCTCCGCACGACCTTCCCCGACTTCGACGGCGAGCCGGTGCAGCACGTGCACGAGCCACGCGGCATCCCGGTGACCACGCTCGACCGGACCGGGCTGCCCGAGCACGAGCGCGACGCCTGGATCCGCGACTACATCCTGGCCGCGGGACAGGAGCCGTTCGACCTGGCGGAGGGCCCGCTGCTCCGCGTGTCCCTGGTCCGGCTGGCGGCCGAGGAGTACGTGCTGGTCGTCGTGGAGCACCACATGATCCACGACGGCTGGGCACAAGGAGTGTTCCTGCGCGACTTCCTGGAGCTGTACGAGGCGCACGCCACCGGCCGCGAGCCACGCCTGCCCGAGCTGCCCGTCCAGTACGCCGACTTCGCGCACTGGCAGCGCCGCGCGATCGCGGGGGAGCGGCTGACGACCCTGCTGGACTTCTGGCGCGGCCGGCTCGACGGCGCGCCGCCCCTGCTGCGACTCACCACCGACCGGCCCAGGCCCGCCGAGCCGACGTTGCGCGGCGGTGAGGAGGTCCTGGTCATCGAGGACGGCCTCGCGCGGCGACTGCGTGAGCTCGGGCGGGACCACGACGCCACCCTGTTCATGACCATGTTCGCGGTGTTCGCGATGCTGTTGTACGGCGACAGCCGACAGCAGGACATCGTCATCGGCAGCGGTATCGCCAACCGGCAGCGGGCCGAGCTGGAGAACCTGCTCGGCATGATGATCAACACCGTTCTGCTGCGGGTGGACCTGTCCGGGGACCCGGCCTTCCCGGAACTGCTGGAGCGGGTCCGTGACACCTGCCTGGAGGCGTACGCGCACCAGGACATGCCGTTCGAGAAGCTCGTCCAGCACCTGCGACCGGCGCGGAGCCTGAGCCACACGCCGTTGTTCCAGGTGATGTTCAGCTTCCTCGACACGCCGATGCCGAGACTGCAGCTGCCCGACGTGCGCTTGGAGGTGCTGAACGCGCACAACCGCTCGGCCAAGTTCGACCTGAACGCGGTGATCATCCCGCATGCCGAGGACCGCTTCCAGGACGCGGGCTCCGGGCCGCGTGAGGAGACGATCACGGTGTTGCTGGAGTACAGCACGGATCTGTTCGACGCGGCGACCGTGCGCGGGATGCTGGATCGCTACCTCACGCTGCTGCGGGCGGTCGTCGCGCGGCCGGGGATGTCGGTGGCGGAGCTGGTGACGGGTGACGGGGTGCTCCTGTGAACGACTCGCTTCCCGCGTTGTTCGCGGAGGTGTGCGCGCGGCAGCCGTACCGGATCGCGGTCGTCTGCGGCGCGGAGCGCCTGACCTACGCGGAGCTGGACGCCGCGGCCCGGGGGCTCGCCGCCGAGCTCGTACGCCGGGGTGTGCGGCGCGGGGAGCTGGTGGGGCTGCGGGTGAGCCGGTCGGCCGACGTTCCGGTGGCGGTGCTCGGGATCCTGCTGGCGGGCGCGGCGTATGTGCCGCTCGATCCGCGGTATCCGGCCGAGCGGCTGCGGCTCATGGTGGGCGAATCCGGGATTCGGCACACGGTGGGCGGCGACGTGCCGGTCTGGGGCCACGAGCCGGCACCGGCGGACGGGCTGCCCGCGCTGACCCCCGGCGACCTCGCCTACGTGATCTACACCTCCGGCTCCACCGGGCGGCCGAAGGGCTGCGTGCTCACCCACGCGAACGTGCTGAGCCTGCTCGACGCCGCGCTGCCGCTGTTCGACGTCGGGGCCGACGACCGGTGGACCCTGTTCCACTCGATCAACTTCGACTTCTCGGTGTGGGAGCTGTGGGGGGCGCTGGCCACCGGCGCGACCCTGGTGATCGTGGACGCCGAGACCTCCGTGGACCCGGTGGAGTTCCTGGAGCTGCTGATCCGGGAGGGGGTGAGCGTGCTCAACCAGGTGCCGCCGGTGTTCCGCGTGCTGGTGGAGACGCACGCCGACGCGGGACGGCCGCCGCTGCCGCTGCGCTATGTGATCTTCGGCGGGGACGCCGTGGACCTGGACGTCACCGCCGCCTTCCTGGACGCGCTGCCCGAGGACGGCAGGCCGGTCGTGGTCAACATGTACGGGATCACCGAGACCACCGTGCACGTCACCTTCAAGGAGCTCGACCAGACGGCGTTGCGGGGCCCCGACCGCTCGCCGATCGGCCGTCCGCTCCCGCACCTGGACGTCGTGCTCCGCGACGCGTACGGCGCGGCGGTGCCGGACGGCGAGGCCGGCGAGATGTGGGTGTCCGGCGGCGGGGTCGGCGTGGGGTACCTGGGCCGTGACGACCTGACGGCCGAGCGGTTCGTCGTCGCGGACGGCGTTCGCTGGTACCGGTCGGGGGATCTGGCCCGCCGTACGGGTGACGGCGAGTTGCAGTACCTCGGGCGGGCCGACCGGCAGGTGAAGCTGCGCGGGCTGCGCGTCGAGCTCGGGGAGATCGAGACGGTGTTGCGCGGGTGCACGGGGGTCCGGGACGCGGTGGTGCGGTTGGTCGCCGATCGCACGCTCGGGGATCTCCTGATCGCCTATGTGGTGGCGGGCGACGGCTATGACCCCAAGCTGGTGCGGGACGAGTGCGGGACGGTGTTGCCCGCCTACATGGTGCCCGCCCGGTACGAGACCCTGCCGGCGATTCCGCTGTCCACCACCGGCAAGGTCGACCGGGCTGCCCTGCCGTACCCCTAAGGGCGCTTCATCGCGACGATGCGCAGCTCGGCGGTGTAACGGGCGCCGCGGGCGTCGCGCAGCCACAGGCGGTCGATGTCCGGCAGCATCTCCGAGATCG
Source organism: Nonomuraea sp. NPDC003709 (assembly GCF_040610775.1). Taxonomy (NCBI): domain Bacteria; kingdom Bacillati; phylum Actinomycetota; class Actinomycetes; order Streptosporangiales; family Streptosporangiaceae; genus Nonomuraea; species Nonomuraea sp. NPDC003709. The sequence goes on from NZ_JBEXMW010000023.1 coordinate 152,517, forward strand.
TGACCGTACCGGACCCGGTTTCGGCGCTGCGGCGGATGGACTTGCCGAGCAGGTTCACCAGCGACAGGCTCCTGAAGTCCACGGCCATCGGCTTGCGTTCGGTCGGCACCCGGACGAAGCCGCGTTCCGGCAGGCCATGCTGAGCGCGCCAGCGTCGTCCCTGCACGTAACGCCGCCGCTCGTCCTTGACGAAGGCCCAGGCCACGTCGGCGGCCGGGAACGTCCACGCCTCGCGATTGACGACCAGCCGGTCGACGGTGATGCGCGGGCTGTGCGCCGCGCCGCCGAACGGCTTGAACGCGTCGACGACCAGCGAGCTGAACAGGTCGCCCGCGGCCTCCGTGAACGTGTGCTCGCGGCCGGGCCCGGAGCGATGCCGCACGACGAGGTCGTCCCCGCGCCGCTCCACCACCAGGTCCAGCACGGAGACCAGCGGAGACTCCGGTGGCGGCTCGAACGACTCGGCGCCGATGCACAGGTAGGTGTAGCCGGACAGCATCATCTCGTCGGCGCGCGACATCCGCGTGGTGGCCAGCGGCGAGTCGGCGCGCGGGACGACCACCACGCGCTCGTCCAGGCCGCTGGCGACGGCGGCCTCGTGCAGGCGGCGCGGGTCCGGGTGCTGGTTGACGAATACCTTGTTCTCCAGCGTGTTGGCCGAGCAGTGCAGCTCGCCGAGCACGAAGTCCACGTCGCCGCGGGCCAGTGCGTCCTCGTCGGCGGTGAGGAGCATGAGGTCCGGCGAGAACCAGTGCGCGGCGCTCCAGCGCGGCACGCCCGTGGCGAACTCCGCGGCCACCCGGCCGGCGAGCTCCCCGGCGGTGAACCGGAGCTCCCGCGTCGAGCCGAACTCCTCCGGTGGCACCTCGATCACCCGCCGCCAGCGCCGCCGGAACTCCTCCACGACCTCGTCCACGATCTCCGACCCCGGCGTCAGCGTGAGCCTGCCCAGCTCCGGCATGACCGAGGTCAGCAGTTGCAGCAGCGGCATCGTGGCAGAGCCCGTGCGGGCCGTCTCGCGGTCGAACGACTCGCGCGCCCGGGCCTCGTAGCGCTCGGCGACGGCATCGGTCAGCCACCTCGCGCTGTCCAGCATGAGTCCGAGCGGCGCGGCCAGCGCGTCGGTCACCCTCCGTCCCAGCCGCACGTCGAGGTCGCGGACGGTGTCCTCATAGACGAGGGTACGGCCGGCGTACACGCCACCGGAGCGGCGGGTGGCCTGCCGGCCGGTGATCCGCTCGAACGTCTCGGCCAGCTCACCCTGCGCCGCCATGAGCCGCTCCGCGTCGCCCGCCGCGGCCGACACGGCGTCACGCGCGCCGACCAGCTCGTCCAGCGAGGACCGGGCGCGGGCGCGTACCGCGGCGTCGGCGATCAGGTCGATGCGCTCGGCCAGCTCCCGCTCGGGCCAGGAGACCAGCTTGCCGTTCAGGTCGACGTGCACCGCGCCGAGCTCGCACAGCCGTAGCAGGACGGCGACGATCGCCGGATCCGGCGGGTCGCCCGCGAGGTCGCGCACGGTGCGGCGGCCGTCGCAGCGTCCGAGGACCCGCAGCTCGGCGGCCCGCAGCGGGACCGGCTTGCGGAACGGCAGCCGCAGCACCCCTCCGGTGAGCGTCGCCGCCGCGTCCGTCGTGGGACGCAGCCAGGGCCACACCTCGGGACGTGCCGCGAGCGTCTCCGCCACGGCGTCGATAGCCCAGCCCTCGAAGTAGGCGGTGCGCCGGGACAGCAACCCGGGCCCCGGAGTCATTTCCAGGCCGGTGTCATCCGCGCCGATCCGGGCCCAGCCGAGCGGGCCGAAGAAGCCGACGGTGTCGTTCTTGAGGGAGTAGCGCTGCAGGTACGTCGTGATGGTGAGCTCGTGGCGGCGGCCCTCGCGGTGCGAGCGCGGCTCCCCGGCGGCCACCTTGTCCAGGCAGACCCGGACGACCTGCGGGTTCTGCCAGGCCACCGCCTCGCGGAACAGGGGATCGGTGGACGCCCGGCGCATGACGGCGGTCAGCCGGTCGGTGGCGGCGGCCCAGACCTTCTCCCACTGCTGCTGGGTGGCCGGAGCGCGCTCATCCAGGTGGTCCGCCGCGGCGGCCAGCTCGGCGTCGCACAGCTCGGCGAACCACGCGGCCGGGAACCCCGTGCTGCGCAGCGCGCATTCGCGCCACAGCATCCAGCCCGTCGCGCCCAGCGGCGTGTGGTGCTCGGTTTCCTGGGTCATCGTCCTCAAGCTCCCGGTCCTGCCGACTCGATCTCGTTCAGCAGCGCTTCGAGGTCGTCGGCGCCGTACAGCTCTCCCTGAGCGCGGACGATCAGCTGGGCCAGGCTCTCCACCGTCGGCGAGCCGAAGACGTCCCGCAGCGACAGCTCGATGCCGAACGTGTCACGGATGCGCGAGGCGAGCTGGGTGGCCAGCAACGAGAAGCCGCTCAGCTCGAAGAACGTGTCGTGGACGCCGACCCGCTCCACGCTGAGCAGCTCCTCGAAGATCGCGACGAGACGGTGTTCGATCGGCGTGCTCGGCGGCGCATAGTCGTCGACCGGGTCGCCGTCCTCGTCGGGGACGGGGAGTGCGTCGAGGTCGTAGTCGCCGTCGCGGGTGCGGGGCAGCTCATCCAGGATGAACAGGTGCTCGGGCATCAAGGCGTCGGACAGCACCGTGAGGAGGTACTGCCGGATCTTGACGGTGCCGAGCGCCGGGTCGGGGCCGGTGAGGTAGCAGACCAGCACGATCCTGCCGTCCGCCGCGACATGCTCGGTCACCAGCGCGTCCTGGATGTCCGGGCCGTCGCGCAGCGCGGCCAGCGTCTCGACGGGATCGGCGTCCGCCCGGCCGACGAACTCCAGCGTGCCGTCGATCCAGCGGCGGGCCAGGTCGCCGAAGTGCTGGGAGCCGGAGCAGAGCTCGGCCACCTCGCCCACGGCGGCGAGCTGATCGCCGGCGTGGCGCAGCTCGGCCCGGTCGTCGGCCGGACCGCCGCTCAGCGGCACCCGCACGCCTGCGTTCTGCGGCTGCCAGCCGGCCGGGACCGGATAGACGGCGACCGGCCGCCCGTCGCGGCCCACCCGGTAGACGCCGACACCCCGGCATCCGGGCGACAGGCGGCGCAGCGCCACCAGGTCGTGGGAGATCAGGTCGCCGGAGTTCTCCACGAACGCGTGGCGGAGCGCCGGGAGCGTCTCGCTGGCAGCGTCCAGACCGCGCAGGATCGCCGGGGTCAGGTAGGCGACCGTGACCGCGTGTTCCCTCAGCAGGGACAGGTCGCCGCGCTCCGGCAGCAGCAGCGCCGCTCCGGCGCCGAACGCGCTGGACATCGCCGACACCAGGTGACCGGGCAGGGCCGACAACACCGCGAACCGGTCATCCTCCTCCAGCCCGAACCTCCGCACCGCCCAGTCAACCTCCGGCCGTGCGTCCGGCCTTTCCTGACCCGGCTTCCCGTCCTCCGGCCGCCCCGGATCCGGCCCGTCCGCGTCTCCGGTCACACTTTCGCCGTCGTCGCCGGATATTTCGGCGAAGATCGGGCTCAGATCGACATCCACGTCGCTGCCCGGGAGCACGTCCACCACCGTGGAAACCCCGAGATACCGTGCCGCGACCGGCCCCGCCTCCTCGATCACGGAGAAGGTCACGCCTGCCTTCCCGCATCCGAGGACCGCCGCCACGAAGGCCGCCGAGGCTCGCCGTACCACCCCGAAGTGCTCCATCTGCGACGCCGCACGCTCCGACACCACGCGAGCCACCCGATCGGCCGCGCGGCTGATCCACCGGTAGCTCCGCTCGCCGTCCCGGTCGATCACCGCGACCCGATCCCGCCCCTGCGCGAACCAGTCCACCGCCAGATGCGGCGCCACGGCAGGCCAGTCACCGGCGGCCGTCTTCCCGGCCGCGTCCGGCGGGTAGTCCAGCAGCCCCCGGCCGGGATCCTCCACCACGGCGTGCAGGAACACCCGCAGCTGCTCCATCAACACCCGCATCATCGCCGACCGGTACCGCTCGGCGTTGAACTCGAGGTGGATCTGCAGCGCCTCCCCGACCTCCTGCGCGCTGATCATGAGATCGAACTTGCTGTCCAGCGCGGGCATCTCCATCGGCTCGACCGCGACGCCGGTGATCTCCTCCGCCACCGGACTCCCGATCACGTTGAGCAGCACCTGGAACAGCGGCGTCCGGCCCGGGTCCCGTGGCACCCGCAGCTCCTTCACCAGCACGTCGAACGGCGCGTCGGAGTGCGCGTACCCGTCCAGCGCGACCTGGCGCACCCGGGTCAGCAGGTCGGCGAACGTCGGCTCGCCCGACAGGTCCACCCGGAACGGCAGCGTGTTGACGAAGAACCCGATCAACCGATCGGTGCCCTCGTCCGTACGCCCGGCGACCGGCACGCCGATCACCACGTCCCGCTGCCCGGACCAGCGGCCCAGCGTGGTGGCCAGGCTCGCCAGCAGCACCATGAACGGCGTCACACCGTGCTTGCGGCACAACTCGTGCAACTCGCCGGTCTCCTGCGGCGACAGATCGAACCGCAGCCGCTCACCCCGCGCTCCCCTGGCCGGCGAGAACCGGCGCGCCCGCGGCAACGCCAGCGGCGGTGGCGCGTCGGCCAGATGCTCGCGCCAGTAGCCCACCTCCCGCTGGAGCGCCTCGCCCGCAAGCGCCGCCCGCTGCCACACCGCGTAATCCCGGTACTGGATCGGCAGCTCGGCCAGCTCCGCCCGCTCCACGTCGCCGCCGGCCTCGTACAACGCCGACAACTCACGCACGAACAGCCCGACCGACCAGGCGTCGGAGACGATGTGGTGCATCGTGACGGCCAGCACGTGCTCGGTGTCGCTCAGCTTGACCAGCAGGCACCGGAACAACGGCCCCCGCGCCAGATCGAACGGAGTGGTCGCCTGCTCGTCCGCCAGCCGGCGCGCCTCGTCGAGATCGGCGCCCTCGACGACCTCCAGCCTCCAGTCGGCACCGAGATCGTCCACCACCTGGACCGGCCGCCCATCCACGGTCGGAAAGCGGGTACGCAGCGTCTCGTGCCGGGCCAGGATCGCGCGGATGCTCGCCTCCATCGCCGCCACGTCGAGTGGCCCCACCAGCCGCCGCCGCCCGTGCACGTTGTAGGCGGTACCCGGCCGGAGCTGGTTCTCCAGCCACAACCGCTCCTGGTCGAACGACAACACCGGCTCGGCCTCAGCCGTACGCGGCTCGACGGCGGAACCCTCCGACGACGAGCGCGCGGCCACCACCGCCGCCAGCCCGGCCACGGTGGGGGCGGCGAAGAACTCCTTCACCGAGACCCGCACACCCAGGATCTTCCTGATCCGCGCCACCACCTTGGGCGCCAGCAGCGAGTGCCCGCCCAGCTCGAAGAAGTCGTCGAACACGCTCAGGTGCGGAGAGCCGAGGATGTCGCGCCAGATGTCCGCGACAACCTCCTCATAGGGGGTACGCGGGGCCATGCGCCGGCTCGGAGCCCAGGAAGGGTGTGCCATAGCCGAACCGTACGTGTCGCCCCCGGGCGTCCGGATGTCACACAAAAGGGGGATCGCAGCAGCCTGGCCCGTCCGTGCGCTACCTCCGGATCACGTGCTCCGGGCCGGGCAGCGCCGCCGACTCGGGGCTGCGCAGATATCCCATGACGAGATCGGCCAACCCGGCCCGCCGCGCCTGCCCGCGCGGGTGGGGGGCGGGCTCGCCCCTGACGAGGAGCTCGGCCTGCCTCCCGGCACGGTTCGCGCTCACGACCGCGGCCCCGGCCGCCATCGGCCCGGCCGGCTCGGTGGACCCGGTGAGGACGTAATGGCCGGCCAGTAACTCCTCGATGTCGCCGCTCACCTGCACCTGACCGTCGTTCAGCATGACCAGCCAGTCACAGGTCTCCTCGATGTCGGCGACCACGTGCGAGGACAGCAGCACGGTCAGCTCCCGCTCGGCCACCTCCGCCATGATCGAGCGCATCACATCGTGCCTGGCTAGGGGGTCGAGGTTGGCCAGCGGCTCGTCCAGCACGAGAAGGTCGGGCCGCCGGGCCATCGCCAGCGTGATCGCCACCTGCGCCCGCTGCCCGCCGGACAGGACGCCCACCTTCCGATCCAGCGGCACACCCAGCCGGCCGAGCCGGTCACGGGCGGCGCCGTCGTCGAAGCGGGAGTTCACCCGGCGGCCGAAGGCGAGCATCTCGGCGGCGGTGAACCTCTCGGTCAGCGGCCTGTCCTGGGCCACGAACGCCACCTCGCCGTGCACCACGACGCTGCCGCACGTGGGCTTGAGCATGCCGGCCTCACGCCGCCCCTTCCTTCGCGCCCTTCCCGGGGCCGGCCTTCTGGGAGTCGGCCTTCTGGGAGTCGGCCTTCTGGGAGTCGGCGAGGACAACGGTGACCAGCGCCCTCAGGTCCTCCTGGTCGAGCCCGGCCTCGCGCGCCTCGCGTACCCACCTCTCCAGGTCGCGCCGCAATCGGGTGTGCGCGACGAGCGTCGCGCCCGTGACGCTCTGCAGCACGAATGTCCCCATGCCCGGCCGCCCTTCGACCAGACCGTCCCGCTCCAGCTCGCGGTAGGCCTTGAGCACGGTGTTGGGGTTGATGGCCAGGCTCTCGACCACCTCGCGGGCGGTGGGCAGCTGGTCGCCCGGCCGCAGCGTGCCGAGCCTGAGAGCCTGCTTGACCTGGTGGACGAGCTGGAGGTAGGTCGACACTCCCGAGCCGCGGTCGAGGTGGAACTCGATCACCGCAACACCCTTTCTCTATTCGAATAGTGAAAGAGTGTTGCAGGAGATCGCCTGTTGTCAACTCCGAGCCGCGTCATGGGGTGAAGCGGTAGCCCATGCCCGGCTCGGTGATCAGGTGGACCGGGTGGGCCGGGTCGCGTTCGAACTTCTTGCGCAACTGGGCCATGTACTGGCGCAGGTAGTGGGTCTCCTTGACGTGCTTGCTGCCCCACACCTCCGTCAGCAGGTAGCGCTGGGGGATGAGCTTGCCGGGGTTGCGCAGCAGGATCTCCAGGATGTGCCATTCGGTGGGGGTGAGCCGCTGGCCACCCGAGATGGTCTTGCCGACGAGGTCGACCGTGTGGTCGCCGATCTGGATGCTGGCCAGCTCGGCCTCGTGGAGGGCGGCGCGGCGGGAGACGGCCCGGATGCGGGCCAGGAACTCCTCGATGCTGAACGGTTTCGTCACGTAGTCGTCGGCGCCGGCGTCCAGAGCGTCGATCTTGTCCTGGTTCCCGGCCCGGCCGGACAGCACCACGATCGGGATGCGGGTCCAGCCGCGCAGGCCGTGGATGACGTCGACGCCGTCGATGTCGGGCAGGCCGAGGTCGAGCACGACGAGGTCGGGATGCCATTCGGCGGCTTCGCGCAGCGCGGAGGAGCCGTTCTCGGCGACGGCGACCTCGTACTGGCGGGCGGCCAGGTTGATGCGCAGGGCCCGCAGGATCTGCGGTTCGTCGTCGACGACGAGGATCTTGGTCATACTGTCACCGCCTGGGATGAGATGGGCATCTGGACGGTCATGGTGAGACCTCCCCCTGGTGTCTCCTCCGGTATGAGCGTGCCGCCCATGGCCTCGGTCAGGCCGCGGGAGAGCGCGAGCCCGAGGCCGACGCCCGTGCCGTTGTCGCGGTCGCCGAGCCGCTGGAACGGCTGGAAGACCCGGTCGCGGGCCTCGGGCGGGATGCCGGGGCCGCGGTCGATGACGCGGATCTCCACCTGCTCGTCGTGCCAGCTGGCGGTGATGAGCACCTTCCGGCCGGCGGGGCTGTAGCGGACGGCGTTGGTCATCAGGTTGACCAGGACGCGCTCCAGCAGGGCGGGGTCGGCGACGATCTCGGGGAGTTCGATGGAGATGTCGCCCTCGACGCGGTCGCGCAGCGATCCGAGGTCGTCGATCGCCCGCGGCACGACCTCTTCCAGGGCGACCGGCTGGAGTGACAGGCCGAGCACTCCGGCCTGCAGGCGGCTCATGTCGAGCAGGTTCTCCACCAGCCGGTCGAGCCGGCCCAGTGATTCATGGGCGGTGTCGAGCAGTTCGTCGCGGTCCTGGGGAGACCAGTCGACGTCGGCGCTGCGCAGGCTGTCGACGGAGGCCTTGGCGGCGGCCAGCGGGGTGCGCAGGTCGTGGCTGACGGCGGCCAGCAGGGCGGTGCGCATCTTGTCGGCCTCGGCCAGCGGCTTGGCCTGCCCGGCCTCCTCCTCCAGGCGTTCCTGCCGCAGCGCGACGGCGGCTTCGGCGGCGAACGCCTCCAGCACCCGCCGGTCGCTGGCGTCCAGCAGCCGGCCGCGGGCGGCGAGCACGAGCCGGTCGTTGATCTGCACGTCCGTGTCGGCCGCGCCGGGGTTGGTGCACGGGGTCTGGCCGGTGGTGGCGATGATGCGCCAGGCGGCGGGCTCGGACTGGTCGTCCGGGGTGGGCTCGGCGAGGCGTTCGAGCAGAGTGACCGAGTCCAGCCCGAACGTCTCGCGCAGGCGGCCGAGCAGCGACGGCAGCGCCGCCTCGCCACGCAGCACGTGCCCGGCCAGCGTGGACAGCGCCTCGGCGTCCGCGCTCGCGCGGGCGGCCTGTCTGGTACGGCGGGCGGCGAGGTCCACGATCGAGCTGACCGCTGCCGCGACCAGCACGAACACGACCAGCGCGAACAGGTTCTCCGGATCGTTGATGGTGAACTCGCCGAGCGGCGGCGTGAAGTACCAGTTGAGCAGCAGCGACCCGCCGACGGCCGCGGTGACGGCCGGCCACATGCCACCGGCCAGCGCGACCCCGACGGTCAGGCAGAGGAAGAACAGGATCTCGCTGGGCAGCGACAGCACGTCCCTGAACGGCGCGAGCAGGGCCGTGAGCAGCGGCATCCCGGCCACCGCCAGCGCCCAGCCGGTCAGGCGGCGCTTCCTGGTCAACGCGGCCCGCGAGCGTTCGGGACGCCTGCGCCCCTGCTTGACCTCCTCGTGGGTGATCATGTGGACGTCGATGGAGCCGGACAGGGCCGTGGTCTCCACGCCGACGCCCCGGGAGAAGATCTGCGCGAAGCGGCCTCTCCGCGACGCTCCGAGGACGAGCTGGGTGGCGTTGACGCCGCGGGCGAAGTCGAGCAGCGCCTGGGGGATGTCGTCGCCGACGACCTGGTGGTAGGTGCCGCCCATGCTCTCGACCAGCGTGCGCTGGCGGGCCAGGTTGGCCGGGTCGCCGCCGGCCAGTCCGTCGGCGCTGGTGACGTGGACGGCCAGCAGGTCGGCGCCCTTGGTGCGGGCGGCGACGCGGGCCGCCCGGCGTACCAGCGTGTCGCCTTCCGGGCCGCCGGTGAGTGCGACCACGACGCGTTCCCGGGTGTCCCAGGTGGTGGCGATGCCGTGCTCGGCGCGGTAGCGGTCGAGCTGGTCGTCGACCTTTCCCGCGACCCAGAGAAGGGCGAGCTCACGGAGGGCCGTGAGGTTGCCGACGCGGAAGTAGTTCGACAGGGCGGCGTCGACCTTCTCGGGCATGTACACGTTGCCGTGGGCCATGCGGCGGCGCAGCGCCTCCGGCGACATGTCGACCAGCTCGACCTGGTCGGCGCGGCGCACCACCTCGTCGGGGACGGTCTCGCGCTGCGGGATTCCGGTGATCTCCTGGACGACGTCGTTGACGGACTCCAGGTGCTGGATGTTCACCGTCGAGATGACGTCGATCCCGGCGTCCAGGATGTCGTCGATGTCCTGCCAGCGCTTGACGTTCCTGGAGCCGGGCACGTTGGTGTGGGCCAGCTCGTCGATCAGCGCGATCTTCGGCTTGCGCTCGATGACGGCGTCCACGTCCAGCTCGGTGAAGGTGGCCCCGCGATAGACCAGCGTCCTGCGCGGGATCACCTCCATGCCCTCCAGGAGGGCCGCCGTGCGGGCGCGGCCGTGGGTCTCGACGAAGCCCACGACCACGTCCCGGCCGCGCTCCGTGCCGCGACGGCCCTCGCTGAGCATCGCGTACGTCTTGCCGACCCCGGGCGCCGCCCCGAGGTAGACCCGCAGGCGGCCCCGGCTCATGACCGATCCAGCGCCAGGTTGAGTTCGAGGACATTGACGGCGGGTTCGCCCATGAAGCCGAGCACCCGGCCGGTCGTGTTCTCGTCGATGAGCGCCTTGACCCTGTCCAGGGCCAGGCCGCGTTCCTTGGCCACCCGGGGAGCTTGGAGCTCGGCGTAGGCGACGGAGATGTGCGGGTCCAGGCCCGATCCGCTCGCGGTCACCGCGTCCGCGGGCACCGGCACCCGGCTCACCTCGCCGCGCACGGGCACGGTCCGGCCGGCGGCGTAGTCCTCGCCCGGCTTGGCGCACTCCACCTTCAACCCCTGGTAGGTGGCGACGAAGGGGGTGGCCGGGCAGGCCTGGTTGACGCTGACCGCCCGGTCGGGGAAGACCTTCAGCACCGCGCCGACCCCGTCGGCGGTGCAGTACGGGCGGGCGCCGCTGACGCCCTCCAGCTCGCCGACCGCCTTGGACCGGGCGCACACCCGGGTCAGCAGCGACTGCCTGCCCTCGGCGCCCGGCACCGGCAGCACATCGACGACGTCCTCGGGACCGAGGTTGCTGGCCCCGGTCGAGGTCGGGTCGTAGCCGTCGCCGGCGGCCGACGGGCGGGACTGGAAGTACTTCTTGACCGCCTTGCCGTCGGTGTCGGTGAAGGACTGGCCGATGATCGCGCTGCCCACGTCCTTGCCTCCGGCCCGCACGATCGAGCCGTTGGCCTTGCCGTTGAACAGCGCCTGCGCGATCCCGGTCGTGGCCAGCGGATAGATCAGGCCGAGCAGCACGGTCAGGACGGCCACGGCCCTGATCGCGGCCAGATGCCGGCGCAGCCAGCTGGGTAGACGGTCCATTACGACATCCCCGGAAGAAACTGGATGAACAGGTCGATGATCTTGATGCCGACGAACGGCGCGACGATGCCGCCCAGGCCGTAGACATACAGGTTGCGGGAGAGCAGCTTGGAGGCGCTGGAGGGCCGGTACCGGACGCCGCGCAGCGCCAGCGGGATCAGCGCGATGATGACCAGGGCGTTGAACACGACCGCGGACAGGATCGCCGACTGCGGGCTGGCCAGGCGCATGACGTTCAGGGCGTCCAGGCCCGGGTAGACCGCCGCGAACATGGCCGGGATGATCGCGAAGTACTTCGCGATGTCGTTGGCGATGGAGAACGTGGTCAGCGCGCCGCGGGTGATGAGCAACTGCTTGCCGATCTCGACGATCTCGATCAGCTTGGTCGGGTTGGAGTCGAGGTCGACCATGTTCCCGGCCTCCTTGGCGGCCGAGGTGCCGGTGTTCATCGCCACGCCGACGTCCGACTGGGCCAGGGCGGGGGCGTCGTTGGTGCCGTCGCCGGTCATCGCGACCAGGCGGCCGCCCTGCTGCTCCTTCCTGATCAGGGCGAGCTTGTCCTCGGGGGTGGCCTCGGCCAGGAAGTCGTCCACGCCGGCCTCGTCCGCGATGGCCTTGGCGGTCAGCGGGTTGTCGCCGGTGATCATGACGGTGCGGATGCCCATGCGGCGCATCTCGTTGAAGCGTTCGCGCATGCCCTGCTTGACCACGTCCTTGAGGTGGATCACCCCGAGCACGCGGCCCTTCTCCGCGACGACCAGCGGAGTCCCGCCGGAGCCGGAGATGCCGTCCACGATGTGCCCGACCTCGTCGGTGGGGTGGCCGCCCCGGTCGCGGACCCACTTCATCACCGCGGTCGCCGCGCCCTTGCGGACCTGCCGCTCGCCCAGGTTGACCCCGGACATGCGGGTCTGGGCGGTGAACTGCACCCACTCGGCGCCGTGGATCTCCCGCTCGCGCAGGCCGTAGCGCTGCTTGGCGAAGACGACGATCGAGCGGCCCTCGGGGGTCTCGTCGGCCAGGCTGGACAGTTGCGCCGCCTCCGCGAGCTCGGCCTCGGTGACGCCGTTCACGGGGACGAACTCCGACGCCTGGCGGTTGCCCAGGGTGATCGTGCCGGTCTTGTCCAGCAGCAGCGTGGACACGTCCCCGGCGGCCTCGACCGCGCGGCCGGACATGGCCAGGACGTTGCGCTGGACCAGGCGGTCCATGCCCGCGATGCCGATCGCCGACAGCAGCGCGCCGATCGTGGTCGGGATCAGGCACACCAGCAGCGAGACCAGCACCACGCCGGTGACGCCGTCGGCGTTCAGCGCGAGCGAGTCCGGCACGCCGGGGTTGATGAGCTTGGAGTAGATGGCCAGCGGCTGCATGGTGACGGTGGCCACCAGGAAGATGATCGTCAGCGCGGCCAGCAGGATGTTGAGGGCGATCTCGTTCGGCGTCTTCTGCCGGTTCGCCCCCTCGACCAGGGCGATCATGCGGTCGATGAAGCTCTCGCCGGGCTTCTGGGTGATCTGGACGACGATCCGGTCGGACAGCACCTTGGTGCCGCCGGTGACCGCCGAGCGGTCGCCGCCGGACTCGCGGATCACCGGGGCGGACTCGCCGGTGATGGCCGACTCGTCCACCGACGCGATGCCCTCGACCACGTCGCCGTCGCCGGGGATGGTCTCCCCGGCCTCGACGATCACGAAGTCGCCCTGCCGCAGCTCGGGCGCGCCGACCACGTCCCAGTCCGTGGAGGTGCGGCTCTTGAGGCGGCGGGCCCGGGTGTCGGTCTTGGCCTTGCGCAACGTGGCCGCCTGCGCCTTGCCGCGCCCCTCGGCGACGGCTTCGGCCAGGTTGGCGAAGACGGCGGTCAGCCAGAGCCAGACCACGATGGCCCAGGCGAAGAACGACGGGTCGAGGATCGCCAGCACGGTGGTGAACGCGGCGCCGACCTCGACGATGAGCATCACCGGGTTGCGCCACAGCGTGGCCGGGTTGAGCTTCTTCAGCGCGTCCGGCAGCGACCTCAGCAGCTGCTTCGGATCGAGCAGACCGCCGCCCACGCGGCCGTTCCGCTCCGCTGTCTTGAGCGCGGGGGATGACATGTCAGGACAGTCCTTCTGCGATGGGGCCGAGCGCGAGCGCCGGGAGGAAGGTGAGGGCGACCAGGATGATCGTCACGCCGACGACCATGCCGACGAACTGCGGCCGGTGCGTCGGCAGCGTGCCGGCGCTCTCGGGGACCGGCGACTGCGCGGCCAGCGATCCGGCCAGCGCCAGCACCAGGATGATCGGCAGGAACCGGCCGAACGCCATGCACAGGCCGAGCGCCACGTCGTACCAGGGTGTGTTGACGGTGATCCCGGCGAAGGCGGAGCCGTTGTTGTTGGAGGCGCTGGTGAACGCGTACAGCACTTCGGACAGGCCGTGCGGGCCCGAGTTCAGCATGCTCGCCCGCTGCTGCGCCGAGCCCATCGCGAATGCCGTGCCGACCAGCACCAGCACCGGCGTGACCAGGAAGTACAGGGAGGCCAGCTTGATCTCGCGCGAGCTGATCTTCTTGCCCAGGTATTCGGGGGTGCGGCCGACCATCAGACCCGCCACGAACACCGTGACCACGGCCAGGATCAGCATGCCGTACAGGCCGGAGCCGACCCCGCCGGGCGCGACCTCGCCCAGCATCATGTTGAACAGCGTCATCATGCCGCCGAACGGCGTATAGGAGTCGTGGACGGAGTTGACCGCGCCGGTGCTGGTCAGCGTGGTGGCGGCGGCGAAGGTGGCGGAGTCGGAGACGCCGAAGCGGACCTCCTTGCCCTCCATCGCCGCCCCGACGGCCTGCGGCACGGTAGCGTGCCCGCCCAGCTCGAAGACGTTGGTGAGCAGCACGCTGGCCAGCGCGATCACGCCCATCACGGCGAGGATCGCGTACCCCTGCCTGACCTGCCCGACCATCTTGCCGAAGGTGCGCGTCAGCGTGAACGGGATCACCAGGATCAGGAAGATCTCCAGCCAGTTCGTCCAGGTGGTGGCGTTCTCGAACGGGTGGGCCGAGTTGGCGTTGTAGAAGCCGCCGCCGTTGGTGCCCAGCTCCTTGATGACCTCCTGCGAGGCCACCGGGCTGCCGGTGATCGGCTGGGTGCCGCCGGTCAGCGTGGTGATCTCGTGTGGGCCGGAGAAGTTCTGGATCAGCCCGCCGGCCACCAGCACCAGAGCGCCGACGAAGGCGATCGGCAGCAGGATCCGCAGCGAACCGCGGACCAGGTCCACCCAGAAGTTGCCGATGGTGTCGGAGGTGCGCCGGGCGAACCCGCGCACCAGGGCGATGGCCACGGCCATGCCCACCGACGCCGACACGAAGTTCTGCACCGCCAGCGCGGCCATCTGGGTCAGGTGGCCCATCGTGGACTCGCCGGAGTAGGCCTGCCAGTTGGTGTTGGTGACGAAGCTGATCGCCGTGTTCCAGGCGATGTGGTCGGTGACCGGCTTCATCCCGACGCTGAGCGGCAGCTTGTCCTGCAGCCGCTGGATCGCGTACACGAACAGGATCGAGACCAGCGAGAACGCCAGCAGGCTGCGGGCGTAGACGCCCCAGCTCTGCTCGGCGTCCGCGCGCACCCCGAGCAGCCGGTAGATCACGCGCTCGACGGCGTTGTGCTTGGCGCTCGTGTAGACCCGGTGCATGTAGTCGCCGAACGGCTTGTGCACCAGGGCCAGAGCGGCGATCAGGGAGACGATGAAGATCATCCCTGCGACGGTCGTGCTCATCAGAAACGCTCCGGGAACAGCAGGGCCACGACCATGAAGATCACCAGACCGGCGACCACGATCAGGCCGGCGGCGTTGACGGCACTCACAGCCGCTCCACCGCCTTCACCACGAGCCCGAAGATCACGAAGATCGCGATCGTCAGGGCGACGAAGATGACGTCAGCCATCCCCACTCCTCAATCTGGACATGTTGGTTGGGCCGCGCCCATCTCGGGCGGCGCCAAGGCCAGCAAACCCCGAGATTTGGGGCGTTTTTCCTTTCTTGACGGCTTCCATACGGCCGGAGCCTGATTTTTGACGGCATCTCTACGCGCCGCTTCGAGCGCGCCTCGGAGTTCCCCGGTCGCGGCCATGCTGCGGTACCTGGTCTTCGGCGGCGGTGACGTCCCGCCGCTGACCCGGGAGGTGCTGCGCCAGGCCGAGCGTCCCCGTCGGTTTCACATAGGTATTGGGGCGTTTCGCGTCTTAAATGCGTATATATGGACGCCCCTGGGAGTCCGTCGGATCAGCATGTTCTCCATGTCCATCGTGAAAACTCCCCCCGCCAAGGAGCCTGCCGATACCGGCGAACGGCATCGCCTGTCCGTCGTCGGCGGTCTGGCCGCGCTGTCCCTGGACGCGATGGCGTCGGTGGCGTACGGGCCCGAGGCGATCGTGCTGGTGCTCGCCCTCGCGGGCGGCGCCGGGCTCGGCTTCACCATCCCGGTCACGCTGACCATCGCGGGCCTGCTGGCCGTGCTCACCCTCTCCTACCGGCAGGTCATCGCCGCCTTCCCCGACGGCGGCGGCGCGTACGGGGTGGCCAGGACGTACCTCGGCCGCCGGGCCTCCCTGGTGGCGGGGGCCTCCCTGGTCATCGACTACGTGCTCAACGTCGCCGTCTCGGTCGCCGCCGGGGTGGCCGCGCTCACCTCGGCCTTCCCCGAGCTGCTGCCGTACACGGTGTGGTTGTGCCTGGCCGTGCTCGCTCTCGTGACGGCGGTCAACCTGCGCGGGATCGCGCACAGCGCCCGCGCGTTCATCGCCCCGACCGTGATCTACGTGGGCGCGATCCTGCTCGTCGTCGTGGCCGGGCTCATCCGCCGCGAACCCGCCGTGGACGTCTCCCACCAGGTGAGCGGCCTGCAGACGGTCGGGGTGCTGCTGTTGCTGAAGGCGTTCGCGAACGGCTGCGCGTCGCTGACCGGCGTGGAGGCCATCGCCAACGCCGTGCCGTCCTTCAGGAAGCCCCGCGTACGGCGGGCGCAGCGGGCCGAGGTCGCCTTGGGCGCCCTGCTGGCGGTCATGTTGCTGGGCATCGCCGCGCTGATCGAGAAGTTCGCCATCGCCCCGGCGGACGGGGTGACCGTGCTCGCCCAGGTCACGCGGGCCTCGCTCGGGGACGGGCCGCTGTTCTACGTGGTGCAGTTCGCCACCGTGGTGCTGCTGGCGCTGGCCGCGAACACCTCCTTCGGCGGCCTGCCGGTGCTGGCCGAGCTGCTGGCCCGCGACAACAACCTGCCGCACTTCTTCGCCCTGCGCGCCGACCGCCAGGTGCACCGCTACGGCATCGCGTTCCTGACCGTCACCAGCGCCCTGCTGCTGATCGTGGCGGGCGGCGAGATGAATCTGCTGGTGCCGCTGTTCGCGATCGGGGTGTTCGTCGGGTTCACGCTGTCGCAGGCCGGCATGGTCCGGCACTGGGTGGGCGAGCGGCCCGCCGGGTGGCGGTGGCGGGCCGGGCTGAACGGGTTCGGCGCGCTGCTGACCTTCGTGGCCGCGATCGTGGTGACGGGCTCGAAGTTCGGTGAGGGCGGCTGGTTGATCGTGGTGGCGCTGCCGCTGATGGTGGCCGGCATGGAGTGGGTCAACCGCTCGTACGCGCGGATCGGCGGGCGGCTGGAGCTGGGCAGGACGCCGTCGCCGCCGCGGCCACGCCGTTCGCTGGTGGTGGTGCCGGTACACGCGGTCACCCGGCTGACCCGCGACGCCCTGTCGGCGGCGCTGTCGCTGGGGGACCGGGTGGTGGCCGTCAACGTCACCCACCCCGAGGACGAGCGGCAGGCGCGGACGTTCGTCGACGACTGGGACCGCTGGGACCCGGGCGTGGAGCTGGTGCAGCTCTTCGACGCCCACCGGCGGCTCGACGAACCGCTGCTCACCTACCTGGCCGAGGTGCCCGAGCCGCACGTGTTCGTGCTCATCGCCGAGGTCGAGCCGGAGCACGCCTGGCAGCGGATGCTGCAGAACCAGCGCGGCGCGGTGCTGGCCAGGGCGCTGCGGCGGCGTACCGACGCGGTGGTGTGCCGGATGAGGTTCCGCGTCTCATGAGGCCCACGGGGGAGTGGGCGTGGGCGGGACGGGGCCATCGGGTGCACGGTGTGACGGCGCTGGTCACGCTCCTGGCCGGCTGTCTCGCCGGGCTGCCGGCGGCCGGGTCGCTCGTACGCGAGATCGACGCCTACCGGGCCACGCACCGGCAGGTCGTCGCGCGGATCGTCGAGGAGCGGGCCATCGTGTCGCACGTGGTCTGGGACGGCGGGCGGCACAGCGGCTGGGCCCGCGGGCCGCTGGACCGGGTCTCGGACACGACCGCCCGGATCTGGCTGGACGCCCGTGGCCGCCTGGCGCCGCGACCTCTCGGTGCGGTGGAGGTCGTCTTCGGCGCCTTCATCGCCGCCGTCCCCGCCGGGGCGTTGGGGTGGCTGGTCGTGGGGGCGCTGCTCCCGTGGTGGGCCGCTCGTCGGGCCGTCCTGCGGGTGGATCGGGAGTGGCGCGAGTACGGCTCGTCAGGGCCGTAGCGCCGGTTCGGTTGGGCTTGTCATGGTTGGAGCAGGGCCCGTACCCGGTCGATGGTCGCGGCGGCGCGCTCCAGGTTCTTCTGGAGCGCGCCGGTGGCGTGCCGGAGCTGGTCGGCGATGACCTGCTGATCGGTGACGAGCCCGTCGTCGCCCAGGAACTCCTCGGTTCTCTTGCGCTGTTCGGCCTCGGCATGCTCCCTGGCCTGGTGGATCAGGCCGAGGATGGTCTCGGCCAGCCGCGCCGACTCCATGCGCATGGCGCGTGGGTCGAGCCGCAGGTCCGTGACGCCTGACGCGCTGCTGTACTCGACGCTGCGACGAGAGCATCGACGCCGAGCCGCGCGGCCACCACGTCGTCATGCACCGCCGGCCAGGTCTCCGCCCCCGGGCGTGCGCGTCCCCGAGCCAGTAAAGGCCGTCAAAGCTGCGCCAGTATTTACGCCGTCAGCGTCAGAATTGCGTAGCGATCGCGGATTGCGGCCGACGCCGGCTCTAGCGTCTTCTGCGTACGACAGTTCGCTGGAAGGAAGCAGATGTCAGAGCCCCGATTGTGCGTCCCGGTCACGGTGGGAACGTGCGCCTTGACCCTTCGGTTGTTCCGCACGGCCTCGGGCAAGCGGACGGCGGTCGCGTTCTCCTCGCCGCTGAACCTGGCCAAGGTGCTCGGGCCCGACCAGCGGTGGGTGCTGCTCACCGCCCCGGCGCTGCGTGGCATGATCGCCGAACTGGACGTCATCGGCATCGTCATCGATCCTGCGGGCACGATGACCAGGCCCGCGAAGCGGGTGGCCTGATGTGCCTCCTGCAGCAGGATCAGGCGGGGCAGGAGTCCGGCTCCGGATTCCAGCAGGTCGCGGACGCCGAGGGGACGCCGGGTGCTTCGCCTCAGGCGGCGGGGGGAGACTGTCCCCTTTGCTGAAGCGTCGGGGACCGGCCGTCAGGAGTGGCCGGTGCCGGCGGTGTCGATCGCGGCGCCTGCCTGGTCCGCCGGCGTGACCGCGACCAGCCGGGCCCGCAGGCCGCGCCGTCAAGGCCGCGTCAGAGTTTTCGTGATATGCGTCCAGATTGCGTAGAAATATGCTGACTTATCCTGCGATGCCTTTAGCGTCCAAATTGAAGCATTTCTCGCAGGAGGAACCAGATGTCAGAGCCCCGATTGCTCGTCCCCGGCCCGCGTGAGCCCGCACGCTTCGACGAAGCCGCGGAGCCCTGGTCGGCCACCACCGGTTTCCGGCCGGTCGCCGCCACCGGAGGCGTGCCGCTCATGGACATCGTCGAGCGCTTCGGCACCCCCGCGTACGTGGTGGACGAGGCCGACGTGCGCCGGCGCTGCCGGGCCTTCCGCGCCGCCCTGCCGGACGCCGACATCCGGTACGCGGCCAAGGCGTTCCTGTGCCGGGCGATGGCCACCTGGATCCGGGAGGAGGGGCTCGGCCTGGACGTCTGCTCCGGCGGCGAGCTGGCCACCGCCCGATCCGTCGGCTTCCCCGCCGAGCGGATCGTCTTCCACGGCAACGCCAAGACCCCGCACGAGCTGGCCGAGGCGGTCCACTACGGGGTCGGTCGCATCGTCGTCGACAACCTCGCCGAGGTCGCCCGGCTCGCGATGCTGGTCCCGCACGGGCATCGGCAGAAGGTGTTGCTGCGGGTCATTCCGGACATCGAGGCGGGCGCCTGCGCGGCGATCCGCACCGGTGGCGAGGGCCAGAAGTTCGGCCTGTCCATAGCCTCCGGGGACGCCGCCGCAGCCGTCGCCAGAGTGCTGCGCCAGCCGGAGCTGCGGCTGGCGGGCCTGCACTGCCACCTTGGCTCCCAGATCCACACGACCGAGCCGTACGAGCAGGCCGCCAGGGTCATGGTCGAGCAACTGGCCGCGATCCGCGACACGTACGGGATCGTGCTGCCCGAGCTGGACCTGGGCGGCGGCATGGGCATCGCCTACCTGGAGTCCGAGCACGGCCTGACCCCCGACGAGTACGCCACGACGGTCACCAAGGCCGTGGTGGAGCGCAGCGCGGCGCTGAACCTGCCCGTACCCCGGCTGACCGTCGAGCCGGGCCGGGCGATCAGCGGCCCGGCCGGGCTCACCCTCTACCGCGTCATCGCCGTCAAGCGCACCCTCACCCGCACCTTCGTGGCCGTCGACGGCGGGATGAGTGACAACCCCCGCCCGTCCCTGTACGGCGCGCGCTACACGGCCCGTCTGATCGGCCGCCGCTCGGCCATGGCCGCCCGCGAGGTCACCCTGGTCGGCCACCACTGTGAGGCGGGCGACGTCATAGCCGAAAGCGTGCCGCTGCCCTCGGACATCAGGCCCGGCGACGTCATCGCGGTCCCGGCCACGGGCGCCTACCACCACTCGATGGCCTCCACCTACAACCTCACCGGCCGCCCACCCGTCATCGCGGTCGCCGGCGGCGCGGCGCGGGTGGTCGTGCGCCGGGAGGAGATCGACG
Source organism: Nonomuraea sp. NPDC003709 (assembly GCF_040610775.1). Taxonomy (NCBI): domain Bacteria; kingdom Bacillati; phylum Actinomycetota; class Actinomycetes; order Streptosporangiales; family Streptosporangiaceae; genus Nonomuraea; species Nonomuraea sp. NPDC003709. Next base: position 172,342 of record NZ_JBEXMW010000023.1, read on the forward strand.
ACCTGCTGCGCCGGGACGTGGGACTGTGACGCGCATCCGGCCCCGGCAGGGAGTCCGGAAGGGTGGCGACCACATCGCGCTCGTCGCGCTCCTCACACTGATCTGGGCAGGGGCCTGACGCCGCCGCCCACATTTCCGGTCGGCAGGTCGGGGCCGCCGTGCAGACGGTCGCGACCGTCCGCTCATGTCGATCTTGCTCCTACTCGATGGGTGTGCCGTTGACCACCGGCAGCGAGATCGAGGTGCCGGCCAGGTCGACGGTGACCTTGGCCCCGGTTCCGGGTTCGACGTCGGTGCCGGTTCCGGTGCCGCTCTCGTCGAGGTTGAAGTCGTCGTTGGCTCCGGTCAGGACCAGGCCCAGCCGGTGCCCGGCCTTGAACTCGTAGTCCTGCGGCCCAGGGAGCCGTCCCGCTGCGGCCGCAGGGTCGTCGTCCGCGCCGTGGGTGCGGGCCAGTCGGCCTGGGTGATCCAGCGGTCCGGGCCGAGCTGCACGTCGACGCGCGGACGGCGCAGGATGTCGTTGGAGACGCCCATCAGTTCGTGGTCGAACCACTGGTTGAGGGTGGTGAGCCACACCTCGCGGCGGGCCCAGAACGGGTCGAGGTGCCCGTACTGCGTCACCCACGCCTTGCGCTGCACCGTGCGGGGCAGCTTGGTCCACCACTCGGAGAACTGGCTGCCCACCACGTTGCGGTCCTGCATGCCCATCACCGAGAAGACACTGGCGCGGACGTTGCGCACCTTGGAGATCGGGCCGGTCCGGTAGTTGCGTTCGTCCCAGTAGGCGTTGTAGTTGCCGGTCTCATCGTCGGATTCGGCGTCCATCCGCTGGCGCACCGCCTCGCACTTCTCCGCCGGATCCTTGTCGACCCGCTCGGACTGCCACCTCGCCCCGCCCTTGAACCAGGTGAGGGTGCCGTTGGCGTGCGAGTTCTCGTAGCCGCTGGTGTAGCCCGAGATGTTCACGATCGTCGCCAGCCCCGGCACGCCGGTGCCGGCGACGCCGACACCGAGCGCTCCCTCGTACGAGTGGCCGATCATCCCGGTGCGGCCGGTGGTCCAGGTGGCTTTGACCGGATCGCCCTGGTCGTCGTAGGCGGTCGCCCGGCCGTTCAGCCAGTCGACGACCGCCTTGCCGCCGAGCACGTCGGAGGCGCCGTAGGAGGTGGGGCAGCCGTCGGACAACCTGGTGCCGATCATGTCGACGGACACGAACGCGTACCCGCGCGGCACGAAGTAGTTGTCGTAATACATCGGGAACTTCGTCACGTTCCCGTCCGCGTCGTATTTCTTCTTCTCGATCTCGAAGCCGACGCCAGGGTCATCGTAATACGGGCTTTCCTGCATGATCACCGGAACCCTGAGTCCGGAACCGGACTCCTTCGGCCGGATGATGTCCACCCGGACCAGGTCCTTCTTGCCGTCGCCGTCACTGTCGACCTGCGACTGCACCCGGACGTGCTCACGGATGGCGTCCTTGTAGGAGAAGACCGGCTGGGTGAGCCCACCGGAGACTTTGATCTTCGGCTCCGCCGTCGCGGATGCGGCGGGAGCACCGGCGACCACGAGCGGGATCGCGAGTGCGACTGCGGCGAGGAACCCTCGCCGTCGGGAGTTTGACATGTGCCTTCCTACTGTTGTCGGTGGGATCGGCGGCGGCCGACGAAGCGCGCGGAGGCGGCGGCGTGGTGCGCTGACGGGCGGCAGCGAGCTTGCCGTGATGAGAGTGCGACCGGCTTTGTGCGGCGCGAGCGCATCGGGCGGAACGCCTTGCGCCACGGGTTTCAGCCTGACGGCGCCGACAAGGGGATCTGGTGCCCAGTCGGGCAGGGCGCGGTGTAGATGGCGAATGCGTCGAGGGGTCGGACCTGCCGGGTACGGGTCCGGCACAGCGGTGCGGGTTTACTCAAGGCGCGATGCCCGGCGGCGGGCGTCGGCCAGGGGAGCTGCGCAGGTCGACATCCCCGTCAAGCGGCGTCGAGGGCTGCGGTGATCTTGCGGATCATGTCGGCCCCGGTAGGTCCGGGTGGCTGCTTCGACGATGACAGTGTTGCGGAACGCGGTGGCGTTCTCGCCATCGGCCGGCGGTCACGCGTCCCAGGCGACCGGGAGGCTCTTGACGCCGTAGATGTCGGCGGTCTCCGGGCGCAGGGCGACCTCGTCGGCCGGTACGGCCAGGCGCAGCGTGGGGAAGCGGTTGAGCAGCGCGGGGAGCGCGACGCGCAGCTCGACGCGGGCCAGCTGCTGGCCCAGGCACTGGTGGATGCCGTGGCTGAAGGCCAGGTGCCCGCCGTCCTGCCTGCGGATGTCCAGCACGTGGGGGTCGGTGAAGCGCTCGGGGTCGCGGTTGGCGGTGGCGTACGACAGGATGACCGTCGAGCCGCTCTTGACGGTCTGCCCGCCCAGCTCGACGTCCTCCAGCGCGACCCTGGCGAACTGCTTGGCGACACTCAGATACCGCAGCAGCTCCTCCACGGCCGGTTCGGCGAGCGCGGGGTCGGTGCGCAGCGCCGCCAGCTGGTCCGGGTTCTGCAGCAGCGCGAAGGTGCCCAGCGCCAGCATGTTGGCAGTGGTGTCGAAGCCGGCCGACAGCAGGATCAGGGCCATACCCTGCAGTTCCTCATCGGTCAGGTCGCCGTCCATGAGGTCGCTGAGCACGTCGTCGGTGGGGTTGGCGCGCTTGGCGGCCACGAGCTGCGCGAGGTACTGCTGGGTGGCGGTGTAGGCGGCGATCAGTTCCTCGTCGCTGACCTCTCCGCCGAGGAACTTGTCGATGTTGTCCTGGAAGGAGCCCCGGTCCTCGTACGGCACGCCCAGCAGTTCGCAGATGATGATGGCGGGGATGGGCTTGGCGAAGGCGGTCACCAGGTCGGCCGACGGGCCGGCCTTCTCCATGGCGTCCAGATGTTCGGCGGTGATCTGCTCGACGCGCTCGGTGAGCAGGCGCATCCGCCGGACGGTGAACTTGCCCACCAGCGGTTTGCGGTAGCGGCTGTGCTGCGGGTCGTCCATGAGGAGGAACTCGCCGGGCGGCGCCGGGGGGACCTCGATGTCGCCGTACTCGCTGTAGTCGATCAGCGGGTGGTGGCGCATGAGCTCCTTGCGCGAGCTGAACCGCGGGTCGGCCAGGACCGACCGCGCCAGGTCGTAGCCGGTGACCAGCCAGCCCTCGTGCCCGTCGGGGAACGGGAAGCGGCTGATCGGGCCGTGCTCGCGCGCCTGGATCAGCTCCTTGGGCGGGTCGAAGGGGCAGCCGGGCTGACGCTCTGTCGGCATCGTGGGGAGGGTGTGGAGGGATTCAGTCATTACCGTTCCTTCGTTGCAATGAATGGGGGAAGTCAGGAGATCTTGCGGCGGTAGGCGTTCATGGCGAAGACGTACGCGACGGCGAGGATGCCGACACACCAGGCCAGGGCGACCCAGACGTCGGTGCCGACCGGCTGCTGGCTGAACAGGGCGCGGATGGCGTTGACGATGGAGGTCACCGGCTGGTGCTCGGCGAAGAAGCGCACCGGGCCGGGCATGGTGGCGGTGGGTACGAAGGCCGAGCTGAGGAACGGCAGGAAGATGAGCGGGTAGGAGAACGCGCTCGCGCCTTCCATGGTCTTCGCGGTCAGGCCGGGGATGATGGCGATCCACGTCAGCGCCAGGGTGAACAGGATCAGGATGCCGGCGACCGCGAGCCATGCCTGCACTCCTGCCGCCGAGCGGAAGCCCATGAGCAGGGCGACGAGCACGACGACCGCGAGCGAGATCAGATTGGCGACCAGCGAGGTCAGCACGTGCGCCCACAGCACGGACGAGCGCGCGGTCGGCATGGACTGGAATCGCTCGAAGATGCCGCTCTTCATGTCCATGAACAGCCGGAACGCGGTGTAGGCGACGCCCGAGGCGACCGTGATGAGCAGGATGCCGGGCAGTTGGTAGTTCACGTACGAGTCCGACCCGGTGTTGATCGCACCGCCGAACACGTACACGAACATCAGCATCATGGCGATCGGCATGACCGCGGTCGTGATGATGGTGTCCGGGCTGCGCGTGATGTGGCGCAGCGATCGTCCCAGCAGGACGGTGGTGTCGCCGAAGAAGTGCTTGGTCATCGTGGTTCCCTTAGGTGTTGTTGGCGGCGACGAGGGAGAGGAAGACGTCCTCGAGGGTCGGCTGCTTTTCGATGTATTCGACCTTGGCGGGCGGGAGCAGCTGCTTGAGCTCGGCCAGGGTGCCGTTGACGATGATCCGGCCCTCGTGCAGGATCGCGATCCGGTCGGCGAGTTGTTCGGCCTCGTCCAGGTACTGCGTCGTCAGCAGCACCGTCGTACCCCGGTGGGCGAGTTCCTTGACGGCCTGCCACACCTCGATGCGCGCCTGGGGGTCGAGCCCGGTGGTCGGCTCGTCGAGGAAGATGACCGGCGGGTTCCCGATGAGGCTCATCGCGATGTCGAGGCGGCGGCGCATGCCCCCCGAATACGTCGCCACCTTCCGCGCGCCGGCGTCGGTCAGCGAGAAACGGGCGAGCAGGTCATCGGCGACCTTGCCCGGGTTCTTGAGGTGCCGTAGCCGGGCGACCAGTACGAGGTTCTCCCGCCCGCTGAGGATCTCGTCGACGGCGGCGAACTGTCCGGTGAGGCTGATGGACTCCCGCACGTCGCCGGCCTGCGTGGCGACATCGAAGCCGTTCACGCTCGCCGTGCCCGCGTCGGCCTTGAGCAGCGTGGACAGGATTTTCACGGCGGTGGTCTTGCCTGCCCCGTTCGAGCCGAGCAGGGCGAAGATGCTGCCGGGCGCCACCTCGAAGTCCACGCCGCGCAGCACATGTAGTTCCTTGTACGACTTCTCCAGGCCTCGCACCTGGATCGCCTGGGCTTGCTGTTTCGTCATCAGCTGGTCCTGTCTTCTTTTCCGATGTCTTCGCCGGCGGCGCGCGCGATGGCGCTGGTGAGGCGGTTTCGCTCCCGGGCTCTCCACTGCCCGATGGGGTAGTTCTGTGCGAACGCCTCGACGAACTCCACGGGGTCCTCCCCGAAGATGTCGCGGATCGGGGTTCCGTCCGCCGCGCTCCGTTCGAACAGGTCGGCGAGGTCCTCGTACATCGCGATCGAGCCCTCCACCGGCCCGGTGTGGATCAGGTACCGATCCAGCGCTTCGACTGCCGTGCGGTAGTTCTCGGGAAGCTGCTTGATGCGCGCCTTGTACTGCCGGTAGCGCCGCTTCTCCTCGAGCGACCCTGTGACCACCTCCAGGTACTGCAGGTAGCGGCTCTTCTGCTCGTTCGGCTCTGTGGCCATGCCTACTTACCTCCTTCGTGGAGCTGTTCGAGCCGTTCTGCGAGGAAGCTCCAGGTCCTCCAGAACTCCTCGAGGTACGCCTGTCCCTGAGCGTTGAGGGAGTACACCTTGCGCGGCGGTCCCTTCTCGGACGGGACCTTCTCCACGTCTACGAAGCCGCGCTGCTCGATCCTGACCAGCAGGGCGTAGATGGTGCCCTCGGCGATGTCGGAGAAGCCCTGATCCCGCAGCCACGCCGTGATCTCGTAGCCGTACGCGGGCCGACCGGACAGGATCGCCAGGACGATGCCCTCCAGCACGCCCTTGAGCATCTCCGTCATCTGCTTGCCCATGGAACATCCTTCAGCTACTCGGTAATGCTAGCTACTGGTACATAGTAACGCTGAATAGCTGAAAGACAAGCCGGGATGTCGATCCCCGGCTTCGCCGTCGCGGATGTTCATGGCATCCACCATCGCCTGCCGCGCTGATATGAGGCCGTCGCCGTGCTGACATGGCACCTGGGGGTGAGTTCGATGGCGGGCTGGAGCAGGTGGATGCGGCTGCTCAGATCCGGGGGCCGAGGAAGCAGCCGCCGGAGGCGTCGATGTCGGCGGATGCATGGTGTCTATGTGACCGGTGCGGGTGATCTGGGCTACCGGCGGTTATGTTGAGGCATCGGTATCGTCCGGTCGCGCGATGGGGGAGCGTTGTGAGCGATCGCCGGCACGTGCCCGCGCCGGAGGCGGCTCGTGGTCCGGGCGCGCATGGCGCGGTGCGGCTCGCGTCGGTGGTCGGTGCTCTCGGTGTGGTGTTCGGCGACATCGGGACCAGCCCCATCTACACCCTGCAGACGGTGTTCAACCCGAGCGACCCGCATCCCGTTCCGGTGAGCACGGAGAACGTGTTCGGGGTGGTGTCGCTGGTCTTCTGGTCAGTGATGATCATCGTCACGGTCACGTATGTGTTGCTGGCGATGCGCGCCGACAACGACGGTGAGGGCGGCATCATGGCGCTGATCACGCTGGTGCGGCGGTGGAGCGCGCAACGGGGCCGGCGGGCCGTCGCCGTGCTGGCGGCGCTGGGCGTCTTCGGCGCTTCACTGTTCTTCGGGGACAGCATGATCACCCCGGCGATCTCGGTGCTGTCCGCGGTCGAAGGGCTCAAGGTCGTCGAGCCTTCGCTGGGAGAGCTCGTCGTGCCGATCACCGCGTTGATCATCGTGCTGCTGTTCCTGGTGCAGCGCCGGGGGACCGCGGCGGTGGGGCGGGTGTTCGGGCCCGTGATGATCGTCTGGTTCGTGACCATCGGCGCGTGCGGCGTGGCCGGCATCGCCGAGCACCCGGACATCCTCAAGGCGCTGTCGCCGACGTACGCGATCGGCTTCCTGGCCGGTCATTTCGGCGTCGCCTTCTTCTCCCTGGCGGCGGTCGTGCTCGCGGTCACCGGCGCCGAGGCGTTGTACGCCGACATGGGCCACTTCGGCCGCCGGTCGATCAACCGCGCCTGGCTGATCCTCGTGTTCCCCGCGTGCGTTCTCAGCTATCTCGGCCAGGGCGCGCTGATCCTCGCCGATCCGGCCAACATCAGCAGCCCGTTCTTCCTGCTCGTTCCCGGCTGGGGGCGGCTGCCGATGGTCCTGCTGGCCACGGCGGCGACCGTGATCGCGTCCCAGGCGGTGATCACGGGCGCGTACTCGGTCGCATCCCAGGCCGCACGACTCGGCTACCTGCCGCGGCTGCGGATCGCGCACACCTCCGAGTCCACCATGGGCCAGGTCTACGTCCCCTGGATCAACTGGCTGCTGATGGTCTCGGTGCTCACCCTGGTCTTCGCCTTCCGCAGCTCCACGGCGCTGGCCTTCGCGTTCGGCATGGCGGTGACCGGGACGATCACCATCACCACCCTGCTGTTCTTCTACGTGGCCCGCGCGAAGTGGGGCACACCGGTCTGGATCATCGGCCTCGGCGCGACCGTGCTGCTGGCGGTGGACCTGCTGTTCGTCGCGGCCAACCTGACCAAACTCGTCCACGGCGCGTGGCTGCCCCTGCTGATCGGCCTCACCGCGTTCACCGTCATGACCACCTGGCAACGGGGCCGCGAGATCATCACCGCGGAACGCGAACGGCGCGAAGGCTCGCTGCGCGAGTTCGTCGGGCGGCTGTGCACCGGGAAGGCGGCGACGCGGCGGGTCCCGGGCACGGCCGTCTTCCTCAACCGGGGCAAGGAGACCGCGCCGCTGGCCATGCGCGCCAACGTCGAGCACAACCACGTGCGGCACGACCACGTCCTGATCATGTCCATCGAGACGGAGCCCGTGCCCCGCGTTCCGGCCGATCGGCGCATCGCCGTCGACGACCTCGGCTACGCCGACGACGGGATCTTCCACGTCACCGCCCGCTTCGGCTACATGGAGACCCCGGATGTGCTCGGCGCGCTGGCGCTGCTCGACCCGGCCATGACCGAGGGGCGGCTGCGGCTCGACCAGGCGTCCTACTTCCTGTCGAAGGTCGAGCTTCGGCGTGGCACGGCTCCGACGATGGCGCCGTGGCGCAAGCGGCTGTTCATCGCCACCTCGTACATCACCGCCGACGCCGCCGAGTTCTTCGGCCTGCCCCGCGACCGCACGGTCATCATGGGCTCGCAGATCGAGGTCTAGCCCGACGGGGGTGACCTCGCGGGGGATGCGCCCGGACCTCGGGCGCGGATCGCCCGGCTACTGGGGCTTGTAGTGGGAGAACACGTCCCGCACCTCCTGCGGCGAACAGGCGAGCGCGGCCTGGTCGGGGTCGGCGCCCGTGACGTGAGGCAGGTGCACGACGATGTCGTACGCGTCCAGCGCGCTCACAGGGGAGTAGTACGCGCCGACACCGGCGCGTTGCACGGTGGCACCCCGGACGGCCTCGGCGTCGGCCGGCGACAGTCGCCGCAGATCGGTGGCGAAGGGGCCGTCGTGGCCGGCGTGCATGAGGGCGTCGAGGCTGCCGGGCTCCGGAGCCTCCATCGGCGCGAAGAGGACGCCGGCCTGGAAGGCGGCGAAGTCGGAGTTGAGCATGTGACCGGTTCCCGAGGTGGCGCCGATGACCAGGTAGTCCTTGCCCAGCCGGTCGGCCAGGTGCATTCCCATCGGGGTCACCGGGTTCATGCCGGGGAGCGTGGCGGGCCCGCGCTGGACGTGGCCGTTGTGGGCGGCCAGGACGATCCGGTCCTGTCGGCGCAGAATCCATTCGACCGTGTCGGCGATCTCGGCGTCGCGGTTGTACATCACGCTTTGCTGGTCGCCGCCGGTCATGCCGCGGATGACGGACTCCAGGGTGAGCGCGTGGTGCATGGATCGCAGCGCGCGCTCGTACTCCTCGGCGGTGGTGCGCCGGACGTACTCCAGGCGCCGGCCCTTCATGCGCGCGGCGAGGCCGGTGAGGCCCGCCGTCAGCGCGTCCTTCGTCTCGGGCGGGAGCCGGTCGTAGACGGCCATGGTCGCGGGGGCGGCGAACGCGGACGTCGCCGCGAAGGCCGAGGCCGTCTCCCGGATGGCCGGCTCGATGTGGAAGCCGGGATCGGCCTGCGCGAGGTAGGCGAGCACGGCGTCCAGGGCGGGGAGCAGGGAGGCGTTCTGGCCGCCTAGATCTATGCCGTAGAAGCCGACGGGGTGCTCGGCGGTGGCGTTGTGCCCGCGCATCCACTCCAGGTGGGCTCCCATCTGCCGCCAAAGGCCCGTCAGTGAGGTCAGGCCGCTCGCCATGATCTCGCCGAGCCGGTCCTCGCCGCCTCGAACCCAGGCGTCGGTACGCCGGCCCTCCGTGAATCCGGTCTCCATCGCGTACGCGCCGAACCCGTGCCGCTCGGTCAGGTAACGCAGCAGGCGGTGGCGCAGCTCGTAGAACTCCCGGTTGTAGTGCGCGCTCTCGCCGATCGCCACCACCCGCGCGTCACCGATCGCGTCGTCCAGCCATTCCAGGTCGTCCAGCGCGGCGCCCGGGTCCAGCGTGCGCAGGGGGATCACCGCCTCGTCGCTGAGCCGTGCCGGTGTCGTGGCCGCGGTCATCGATTGCCCCTCTCGAATAGTCCCAACTTTGGGAACAGTACCAGTTGTGGGAATATTGGAGAATGGACACGCTCGAGTTGATCTTGCATCCCGTCAGGCTGCGCATCATGTGGGCACTGTCGGGTGGGCGCACCCGCACCACGTCCGACCTGTGCGAGAGCCTGCCCGACGTGCCCAAGACCACCCTGTACCGGCACGTCGGCCTGCTCGCCGACGCCGGGCTGCTGGAAGTGGCCGACGAGCAGCGGGTACGGGGGATGGTCGAGCGCTACTACCGGCTGCGGCAGAATGCCGCCCACATCGATCTCGACACGGCCAAGGCGATGTCACTTCAGGACCACCGCCACGGGTTCGCGGCGGCCATGGCGGCGCTGCTCGCCGAGTTCAACGCCTATCTTGACCGGCCGGGCGCCGATCCGGTCGCGGATCGGGTCGGGTATCGGCAGGGGACGTTGTGGCTCACCTCGGAGGAGATGGAGGAAATCGCGGTTGAGCTGCGGGAGGTGCTCAGGTCGCGGACGGGGAACGGGCCCGGACCGGAGCGGCGACCGCACGTGATCAGCGCGATCTTCTTTCCGACGGAGGAGCGGGGGCAGGACGAAGGAAGCCCGTGAACTCGTCCCGGACGGCAACGCCCGGCCCGGCGAGCGTGGACGAGAACATGGCGAGGTCAGTCGTCGATTGCCTGGTAGAGGGTGGTCCAGAAGTCGTGGATGGCTCGCGCCGAGTCCGGGGTGGACATGCCGGTCTGGGTGAGCAGGATGCCGACGAGCCGGTTGCTCGGGTCGGCGTAGGTGGTGGTGCCGGCTCCGCCGTCCCAGCCGAACTGGCCGATGGGCGCGTAGTCGCCACGGTACGTGCGCACCGCCATCCCGAAGCCCCAGCCGCCATGCTGCCCGGTGCCGTACGCCAAATGGGCGACGCCGCGGGCCCAGGCCTCTCGGGCGGCTTGCTGCTCGGGCGTGAGGCGGTTGGTGGTCATCAGCTCGACGGCGGGCCGGGACAGGATCCGTTCGCTGCCGTGCATCCCGTGGTTGAGCAGCATCCGGAAGTAGGCGTGATAGTCGTCGACGGTGGAGTCGAGTCCGCCGCCGCCTGACTGGAACGCCGGAGGCTTGCTGTGGTGTCCGCCTTCGGCCTCGTCCTCCACGTTGAACTCTCCGGTCTGCCAATCGGGGGAGTACAGGGGCGGCAGCCGGTCGATCTTGTCGGCGGGCACGTGGAAGGCGGTGTCGGTCATGCCCAGCGGATCGAAGATGCGCTCCCGCAGGAACTCCTCGAACGACTGCCCGGTCACCCTGGCCACCAGCACGCCGAGCACGTCGTCGCCGACGTTGTACAGCCACCGCTCTCCCGGCTGGTGCATCAGCGGCAGCGTGCCGAGGCGGCGCATCCACTCGTCCGGGTCCGGTGCCGGCAACATCCATCCGTCCTCCTGGCCGTACACCCCCTGCTCGAAGAACGCGCTCATCATCGGAGCGGTCCGCGCCGTCATGTCCAGCCCGAGCCCCAACGTGTCGGTGAGCAGGTCCCGCACGATGATCGGCCGCCGCGCCGGCACGGTGTCGTCCAGCGGGCCGTCGGGCCGCTTCAGCACCCGCCGGTCGGCGAGCTCGGGCAGCCACCGATCCACCGGGTCGTCCAGCCGCAGCCGGCACTCATCCAGCAGGACCATCGCCGCCGCGACCGCGACCGGCTTGGTCGTCGAGGCCATCCGGAAGATGGTGTCGCGGCGCATCGGCGCGCCACCGTCATGGCGCATCGTCCCGATCGCCTCGACGTGGGTCTCCTCGCCCCGGCTGACCAGGGCGACCAGCCCGGGGATCCTCCCGGACTCGACATGCCGTGCCAGCACCTCGCGCATTCTGTTCAGTCCGGCCTTGGAGAAGCCGCTGTTGCCATTTCCCATCATGAATCTCCTTACACAATGTTCGATCTTGTGAGACCCGTCCCGGCGTGGCGCTCATGGGCAATGCACGAGATTCGGGGGTGAGCTCGGCGGGGCCCGGTTCGCAGCCCCGAGGGCGCAATCGCATGCACCAGCGCCGGCCCCGTGGCCGCGTCGTGCAGACGCTGTGCCGTTATCAGACCGTCTTGTCTTCTTCGCCGGCGGCGCGCTCGATGGCGTCGGTCAGCCGCTTTCGCTCACGGTTGGGGACGTAGCCACCGTCGGAGTAGTTCTGTACGAACGTCCCGACAAACTCCACGGGATCCTCCCCGACGATCTCGCGGATCGGCGTACCGTCCGCTGCGGCCTGTTCGAACAGGTCGGCGAGCTCTTCGAACATCGACGCGTTGCTGTCGCCGTCGGTCGGCACGAAGAGCATCAGGTGCCGCTCGATCGCGTCGACCGCCGTGCGGTAGTTCGGCGGGAGTTGTCCCACGCGCGCCTTGTACTGACGCCACCGCCGTTTGGGGCCGATCACCTTTGTGAGCAAGCCGCCCTTTTCAGCGTCGGACATGGTCATCTGCCTCCTCCAGAATTCTGCGCGACGCCTGCCCCTCGCGTACCGCGACGGACGTTCATGCATCGCTGAACTTCTGCGAAGGTACATTGCATTCATCATTCAGTCAACATGAATGGAAGACTTGAAGCCCTGTTCAGCAGCAATAAGAGACTGAGATTGCAATGAATATGACACTGAATGCAATAGGTGATCAAGATTCGTATTGCAATGGACTTCGAGTGAATGCATACTGTGCGGAGCCCTGTGCAGGCCCGCAGATGGGAGACGAGTACCGATGCCCGGAGACAGACTCACCAACGAGGACCGTCAGCACATCGCTGAGGGGCTGGCCGAGGGGCTCGGATTCACAGAGATCGGCCGGCGTCTCGGGCGGCCCGCCTCGACCATCATGCGAGAGGTCGCCCGCAACGGCGGACTCGACGATTACGGGGCGCAGCAGGCGCAGGAGGCCACCCATCAGCGTGCGCGCCGCCACCGGAAGGCCAAGCCTCCGGCGCCGCTGGCCGGCGACAGCAGCCATGGGCGTGACCCCCAGGCGGTCCAGAACCTCACGGAATCCTTCGCCACGCTCCTCGAGCAGCAGGGGATGCCCCGGATGGCGGCCAGGGTGCTGGCCTGCCTGTACGTCACCGACTCCGGCACCCTCACCGCCGCCGACCTGGTCCAGCGGCTTCGCGTCAGCCCAGCGTCGATCTCGCAGACCATCGCCTTCCTCGAACAGCAGGGACTGCTCAAGCGGGAACGAACTCCCGGCGGGCGCCGCGAACGCTATGTCGTCGACGACGAGTTCTGGCTCCGGTCCACCCTTGCGGCACTGGAAATGAACGACACCCTGATCGCCGCATCGCAGCGCGCGGCGGAGATCCTCGGGGCCACGACCCCGGCCGGCGCCCGCTTCGGCTTCTCTGCCGAGTTCCTGCTCCTCGTGAACGCGCCCCTCCGGCAGGCCATGGAGCAGTGGCAGCAGAGCCAGGCCGGCCGGAACGCCGAGCGCCAGTCATGATCTCTCGCGGCTTTCGTTGAGGGCCTTTCCGGCCACCCCGCGCACGGCCAACCCCAACACCCGCAGCGCCTACGCCTCGGCCACCGCCGGCACCGGCCGCAGGAGTTCGGCGAGGATCGCGCTCGGCCGGCCGCGCTCGTCGGAGGCGCGGGCCACGGCGGCCGAGGCCCGGCACGGCGCGATGTCGAGCCGCTCGGCGGCGAGTCGCGAAAAGTAGGCCGTCCCGCACTCCGCCGTTCTGGTCGTTGCCGCCATCACTCTCCTCTTGCGTCCACCCGGCAGCCTACCGCAGATCCATCTCCAGGCAGATTGTTTGACAGCAGATGATTTGCAGGCATACGGTCACAACCGTCTGTCCGCCAATTGTTTGCATGCAGATGGAGAGTGACCGTGATCCGAACCGACGGCCGCCAACAGGTGGCCCTGGTGTTGCTGTGCGCCGCGGTGCTGGTCACGGTCACGACCTTGGGTGAGTCCGTACTGGCCGGTTACCGGATCGCGTTCGTGACCGTGGGCGGCTTCTCCCTGGCCGGCGCCCTCATCGCCGCCTACGGCCTGCGCTCGCGCCGCCCCGTACCCGTCCCCACAGCCTGACAGGAGACCCATCGTGACACTGGACCTCACCCCCGACGAACTGCTGAGCACCACCCGGGCCGTGCGCAAACGCCTGGACTTCACCCGGCCGGTGCCTCGCGAGCTGATCGAGCAGTGCGTCGACCTCGCCGTGCAGGCGCCCACCGGGCGCAACCGGCAGCGCTGGCACTTCATGGTCGTGACCGAGGCCGAGCAGCGCCGGGCCGTGGCCGACATCTTCCTGCGCGCCCTGACGCTGGCCACGGGGCAGCCGCTGACCGAACGTGATCTGTGGCGCATGAGCTACCATTCCGGCTCCACCGAGCGGGTTTTCGATGGCCTGCGGTACCTGGCTGCCAACATCCACCGGGTGCCCGCGTTCGTCATCCCCGGCGTGGAGGGACGCACCGACCATGAGCCGGTGACCGTGCAGGCGGGGGCGTGGGGGTCGATCCTGCCCGCGGTGTGGAGTTTCATGCTGGCCGCCCGGGCGCGCGGGCTGGGCACGGTGTGGACCACCGCGCAGGCGCCGCTCGAACGCGAGCTGGCCGAGGTGCTCGGAGTGCCGTACGAGGAGGTCATGCTGGCGGCCTTCATCCCGCTGGCCTTCACGCTCGGCACCGACTTCAAGCCCGCTCCCCGCATCCCGCGGGAGGAGGTTCTGCACTGGGACCGGTGGTGAGCGCGCCGGCCCCCCTGACCCAGGTGCGGCCTGGTGAGCTCGGCCGCTGACCCACCACACCCGGGCGCTCGGTGATCCGAGACTTGGCAAGGTCTTGGAACGCCGCATGCCATTACCCGAACACCTCGTGCACAGCCTGCTACGGCCCGCGTGTTCGACTGGTTGGAGGGATGGCGCATGAAGACTCCGCGACGTTGGTCGATTACGGTGCGTATCACGGTGTTCGCGGGGGCGGTGGCGACCCTGCTGTGCGCGCTCCTGGCCACGATGGTCATGGTCGCGATCCATCGGGTCGCCATGGGAGACCTCATGGGGGAGCTCGCCGCCGCCGGTGGTCGTGTGGCCCATGAGGTGGAGCACAACGAGGTGGTCACGCCGCTGGTCGAGTACAAGGGCCGCAACCTGCAGATCGTCGACGGCACGGGGAAGGTCGTCGCGGCGACGCCGCAACTGCAGGGCAAGCCGGTCATGGCCGGCATCACCCCCGACCACAGGAACATCTCCAGCGGTGTCGTCTGCGGCGGGGTCTTCCGTTCCGGCGAGTGCAATGTCGTGGTCGCGCAGTCGGCGTTCCGGCCGGGAGACGACTGGGTCGTCTACAGTTCCTCTCCCACGGTCCCTCTGTACGTCGATCCGTGGCTGGCCGCGACGGTGATCGGCGCCACCTTGGCGATGGCCGTGGCCATCACCACGATCGGCCATCGGATCGTCACCGAGTCGCTCAGACCGGTGAACGCCATCCGGATGGAGCTCGACAAGATCACTGAGACCCGTCCCGACCGGCGGGTGCCTCTTCCGCGGAGCCGGGACGAGATCCACGAGCTGGCCGACAGCGTCAACCGGACTCTGGCGCGGCTGGAGGCCGCCATGAAACTGCAGCGGCATTTCACCTCGGACGCCTCCCACGAGCTGCGTACCCCCATCGCCGCGATACGGGCCGAGGTCGAGGACGCCCTGCACGCGCCCGAGGAGACCAACGTGCCGACCTTGGGCAACACCGTTCTGAAGAGCGTGGACCGGCTCGAGGCGATCGTGGGCGACCTGCTGACCATCGCGCGGCTGGAGGCGGGCAAGGAGGTGGACCGCGAGCCGATCGACCTGGCCGAATTCGTGACCTCGGAGTGCGAGAGGCGCCCGAAGCAGGACAAGCGGTTCGAGTTCTCGCTCGAGCGCGGTGTGGTGGTGACCGGCGACCGGGCTCAGCTGTCGCGCCTGCTCACCAACCTGATCGACAACGCCGAGCGGCACGCCGCCACCACCATCGCCTTCCACGTACGGCGCTCGTTCTGCCCCAAGCGCGACACCCAGCGCTTCCCGAACGGCATCGCGATGCTGGAAGTGATCGACAACGGTCCGGGCATCGATCCGGAGAAGCGCGAGCTGGTCTTCCAGCGCTTCACCCGCCTGGACACCGCCCGTGACAGGTACGCCGGAGGCACCGGACTGGGCCTGCCGATCGCCCGGCAGATCGCCGAGGCGCACGCCGGCACCCTTCGGATCGAGGACAGCTCCCACGGCACACGGTTCATCCTCCGCCTTCCGCTCGGCTAGGCGTGGCCGGGTGGAGGATGGTCCAGAAGTCGTGGATGGCCCGCGCCGAATCCGGGCTGGGCCGACCGGGCGGCATTGGCTGCGGGGCTCGGGGCCCGTGACTCAATGTTCGAGCGGCACACGCTTCCACGCCGCATCGCGCAGCAGGCGCAGGCCGTTGAGGCCGACGATGACGGTGGAGCCCTCGTGCCCGGCCACCCCCAGTGGCAGCGGCAGCTCACCGAACAGATCCCAGGCCACCAGCACGGCGATGAACGTGCCGGCGATGACAAGGTTGGCGACCACCAGGCGGCGGGCGCGGCGGGCCAGGGCGAGGACCGCGGGGACGGTGGACAGGTCGTCGCGGGTGATGACGGCGTCGGCGGCCTGCAGGGTGAGGGCGGCCCCGGAGCCGCCCATCGCGATGCCGGCGTGCGCGCTGGCCAGAGCGGGGGCGTCGTTGACGCCGTCGCCGACCAAGGCCGGCCGGGCGCCTTGCCGCCGCAGTTCGTGGACGGCCTCGACCTTGTCCTGCGGCAGCAGCCCGGCCCTTACGTCGGTGATGCCGGCCTGGTCGGCCACGCGGGCCGCAGCGCGGGGGTTGTCACCGGTCAGCAGGACGGGGGCCGTCCCGGTCAGGCCGGTCAGCTGCGCCACCGCCTGTGCCGCGCCGGCACGCATGCGGTCGGCCAGACCGAGCACCGCGACGGGACGGCCGTCCAGGAGCAGCAGCACGGCGCTGTGCCCGTCCTCCTCGACCTCGGCGACGACCTGGCGGGCCCGCTCGGCATCGCCGGACATGGCGCCGCCCGCGGTCTGGTCCAGCAGGTGAGCGGGGCTGCCGATCTCGACCAGGCGTCCATCGACGCGGGCGCGGACGCCGCGCCCGGGCAGGGCGGCGAAGTCAGCCGCCGCGGGCAGCGGCAGGCGCTGGTGGTGGGCGGCGGCGACGATGGCGCGGCCGAGCGGATGTTCCGAGCCCTGCTCGGCCGCCGCCGCCAGCGCGAGCAGCCGATCGGCCTGCGCCCCGGCCCCGCGCTCTGATCCACTTCTCGCGGTGGCCGCCGTGCCGGTCAGGACACGCAGGCAGGTCAGGTACGGCCGGCCCTCGGTCAGGGTCCCGGTCTTGTCGAAGGCGACCAGGTCGACGTCGGCCAGGTGTTCCATCACCACAGCGGACTTGACCAGCACGCCGTTGCGGCCGGCGGTGGCGATCGCGGCCAGCAGCGGCGGCATGGTGGCCAGCACCACCGCGCACGGCGAGGCCACGATCATGAACGTCATCGCCCGCAACAGGCTGTCCTGCACCGAGGTGCCCCACAGCAGGGGCAGCGTGAACAGAGCGAGGGTGGCGGCGACCATGACGATCGAGTAGCGCTGCTCGACCTTCTCGATGAACAGCTGGGTGCGGGCCTTGGTGGCGCCGGCCTGCTCGACCATGGCCACGATCCGGGCGATCACCGTCTCGCCGGCGGGCCGGGTGACCTGGACGCGCAGCGCGCCGGTGCCGTTCATCGTCCCGGCGAACACCTCATCGCCGCTCTGCTTGTCGGCCGGGAGGCTCTCGCCGGTGATGGAGGCCTGGTCGACGTCGCTGACCCCGGCCACCACGCGCCCGTCGGCGCCGATGCGCTCGCCCGGCCGTACCACGATGACGTCGCCCACCCGCAGGTCGGCGGCCGCCACGACCTCCTCGTCACCGTCGGAGTCGACGCGGGTGGCCTGGTCGGGGGCCAGGTCCAGCAGGCCGCGCACCGAGTCCTCGGTGCGTTTGGTGGCCACCGCCTCCAGCGCGCCGGAGGTGGCGAAGATGACGATCAGCAGCGCGCCGTCGAAGACCTGACCGATCGCCGCGGCGCCGATCGCGGCGACGACCATGAGCAGATCGACGTCCAGGGTCTTCTCGCGCAGGGCCTTCAGCCCGGCCAGGCCCGGCTCCCAGCCGCCGGCGGCGTAGCAGGTCAGATACAGCGCCCACCACAGCCAGGCGGGCGCGCCGGCGAGCTGGGCCAGGCCGCCCGCGGCGAACAGCGCGGTGGCCGCCAGGGCCCAGCGCACCTCCGGCAGTGAGCCCGCCCCCGAGCGCCACCAGCGCAGTGGTCTGGATACGGGCGCCGGGCGTGCGGCGGCTTCGAACGTGGTCAGATCAGTGGTCACCGAAGCATCATATATGCGCAGTCACGCAGATACGCATGCAGTGAGGTTCGGGGTAGGCTTGCCGTATGCACACCTCGCTGCCCGACTTCGACATGCCGAACGAGGAACAGGTGCATCTGGCCGCCGAGTCATTTCGCCTGTTGTCCGATCCCACCCGCATCAAGATCCTTTGGGCGCTGCTGCAGGGTGAGTCCAACGTCGCCTGCCTGGCCGAGCTCGCCGACGCCGCTCCCACCGCGGTCAGCCAGCACCTGGCCAAACTCCGGCTGGCCGGACTCGTCAAGGGCCGCCGCGAGGGCACGTTCGTGTACTACAGCGCCGCCGACGAGCACGTCCGGCGCCTGCTGGCCGAAGGACTGTTCCACGCCGACCACCTCGACCGGGCCGGCCACGCTGAAGGGGCCGGTCAGGCCGAGGCTCGGCTGGACGCGCCGCCGGGCGAACGAGCGGCAGCGCACGCACGCTGACCCGTCCAGCCGGCCCGGGCAGGCGTTTTGGACACTCCAGCGGCATCGATCATGAGTCCGGAGACGCTTTAGATCACAACAGGTCAGAGCGGTGCAAGCGGCAGGATCGAAGGTTCAACCGCCGACGGGCAGACGGTCGAGTGTGTGCATGATGGCGGCTTGGCCGGTGCGCAGGGCGGCGGCCGGGTCGGTTTCGACCGGTCCCTGCCAGCGGAGGTAGACCATGGTGGTGCCCTGGCGCACGCCCACGGCGACATGAGCAACCGAGCGGCGGTAGGTGCCCTTGGGCCGACGCGACGGGTCGGGGCGCTGCACGGCGAAGGTCCTGATCTCGCCCGTCCACGGGCCACTGGTGAAGGGTTCGAGTCGGGGGTCGATGCTGTAGGACTGCTCGTCCTCGTCGGAGAGGCATGAGCCATCCCACCCGAGCAGCCCGGTGCGCGCCCGTTCGGCGCTCTGCCCGTCAGGCAGGAACAGCACGTCCTCGCGGACCGATACCCCCGAGCGACCCGAGCTCGCGGCCTGCCCCGCTTTCCTGACTGGAGGCGACACCCTGATCGTGCCGTCCCTCGACGGCAACGGCCGCTCTCTGGCCGACCCCAGAGACTGGCTTGCCTGGGTTTGAGCCGTAATTGGTCGAACAGCCCGGACGTCCCTGGGGTGTGGTGTCCGCCCTGACCGGTGGTGTCGCCGACCACGGCGGCGGCCGGCGGTGCCGATCGCCTCGCGCCGCTCGGGCGAGATGTTTGCGGCATTCCAGCTGCGGCATAACCGTTCCTGCCATAGAACGGATACTGCAGTGGCGGCTTCTCCACGTTTCCCCGGGCGACGCGCTCGTGTCCGGGAGAACGTTGAGGAACACCTGGAACCCCCCGTCCCCGGCGAAGGAGCTTCGGCAGGTTGGCGGAAGTGGCCGATGCCGCGGTGTGGAGAAGTCGGCCACCAGGGGCTGTTTCTCCTGTTCACGCTGGGGGTCTTTCATGAGCAGGAGGTCGGACGTGACTTCGATGGGCTCCTCGGCTCCCGGATCGAAGGGCCCTTCACGAACAGCCCAGAATGGCCGGAAATCCTGGCGCGACCGCATTCACTGGGAGATGGTGAGCGCCCTGGCGGGCATTGGCGGGTTGATCGTCGCTCTTGCCGCGCTTCGGGCGGGTGGAGCACCTGGATCAGGGATCACGTCGGCGTCACCGACGCCGACGGTGACGGTGACCGAATCGGCGGCCCCGTCTTCCCGCTCTCGTTCCAGGACGCCGAAGCCGACGGCCGAAGAGGACCCGTCGACCGAGCCGACGGGGTCGGCGTGCGTCATGACGACGGGCGAGTGCCGGCTGGAGAAGATGCTCGGCTCGGCGGACTTGAGGAACTGCCGGCCTGCCGCTCGTCCTCCGGCCGGTGCGGTGGCCGCTCTCGACTGCACGGCCGTCCGGTCGGGTCCGGTTCACGATCCGATGATCGTGCTGTTCCGCAGCGACGCCGACGCCGAGACGTGGGCGGAGTCGTACTGGTGGGCCCTGCACGACGGCCGGGGAGGCAACTGCGCCACCGGGGCCGAGTACAAAGGCACCTGGGTCAGGGGCAAGCTGCTCTGCACCCTCAACGGGCCGTACTACGCCATGTCCTGGACGTACACAGGCCGGTCCGTGGCCATGACCGCCGAGGCTTGGACTCCACAGCCGCTGTACGCCTGGTGGCAGGGCCTTTCACTGCTGAGCAACTGAGCCTGGCCAGACTGTGTTGGGCAGGAGTCGCTGCCGCAGTTCACCGAGTCGGGATCGTGCCTCGCCTGGGTGCGCGAGCTCGGGACGTCGCACCTGATCGTCCGATGCCAAGCCCGATCCCGGCGGGTGCTGGCCGGCTGCTGGCGCGTGAAGTGCCCATATTTCGGCCGCAGTTCGTGTTGTCGACACCCATCGGGCCGATTGCTAGGTTCGTCGTGATCAACCAAATCAGCCGAACGACCGGCAGGGTGATGCACTTGCGCGAAAATGCCCACATCGGCGAAGCATTTGCCATAAGTCGTCGCACGCTCCTCCGAACCGGTACAGGGATAGCTGCAGCAGCCGCCAGCGGCGGCCTTTCCTTGTTCGCGGCCGAAGCGGCGTCCGCGACCGTCCCGACATCGCAGCGTTTCGTGTTCGAGGGGGCCGGCGGCGATCCTGTTGTGCGGGCCGCGCTTCACCAGCCTTACTGGCCGATGCAGTCCTTCGCCTTCGACCACGTCCACGGGCACATCTACTTCGCGCAGAGCAAGGTCGGGAGCACGAACGGCGACCTCTGGATGACCAGGACCGACCTGAGCGGCAAGGTGCTGGGCGCCATGGCGCTCCACGGGTTCGACCACGGTTCGTCGATGGCGATCCAGCCGGACACGTCCGGGTCCCCGTATGTGTGGCTCGCGGGCGACTGGAGGAGTTTGTCCCCCGATACGGCACCGAACAGTCACACGATCTGCCGCATCAAGTACAGCGACGGGGGCGTGCTCGACTACGCCAACGGCGCGGAGGTCCGAAACTTCCCGGTTCGCCTCTCCGATTTCCTGGACTGTCCGAGACCGTCGATCGATCCCTACACCAACCGGCTGCTCGTCCGGTACATGGGGACGACGAGCCCGTGGCGCCTCGCGCTGTTCGACCTCGCCGCCATCCTCGACAAGGGCATCGGCGACACCACTCCCGTCCTTGCCATGCGCGCTCTCCCGACCAACGCCCAACTCGGTCTCTCCGGCTCCGACCTCTTCCAGGGCGTGACCTCGTACGGCCAGTACGCGTACCTCTCCTACGGCGGTCCGCCCGCGCAGCCCTCGGACCCGGCCAAGCCGTCCTACCTGGTCCGTCTCGACATGAACAAGACCGGGGGTTCGGTCGAGGAGGTGTACCGGACGAGAGCGGGCGAGTCGCTGCCCGGTCGCGAACCTCAGGGAATGGCGATCTGGCGCTCGTCGGACGGCCCGCGCCTCGCGTTCGGCTTCTCCAGCAAGATCAGTGGCAGTCCTGACCAGTTCCAGGCGACCGTCTTCTACAAGAGCCAGCTCACCGGGTAAGTCGCCCAGGGAGTCGGCGCATGTCCGTGGAGAAGCCAAGCGTCGCTACGCGCGCCAGGCGGGGGAGTACGTGCTCGCCGACCCGGTACGCCTCCTCCAGATGCGGCCAGCCCGACAGCACGAACTCGTCCACCCCGGCGGCGGCGTATTCCCGGAGCAGGGCGGCGACCTCGTCGTATGAGCCGACCAGCGCGGTTCCCGCCCCTTCGCGCACCAGTCCGATCCCGGCCCACAGCCCCGGGTGGATCTCCAGGTCGCGGGTGTCGCCGGCGTGCAGATCCACCATGCGGCGCTGGCCGACGGAGTCGTAGCGGGCGAAGCGGTGCTGGGTGGCGGCGATGCGGGCCGGATCCATGCCCGTCAGCAGCCGGTCGGCCTCGGTCCAGGCCTCGGCGCCGGTGTCGCGGGCGATGACGTGCACGCGCAGGCCGTACCGGAGCTCCCGCTCGACTGAAGAGGACAGCGAGCGCAGGCGGGCGATGCGCTCGGCGATCGCGTGTGGTGGCTCGCCCCACATCAGCACCACGTCGGCATGCCGGGCCGCGACCTGCTCAGCCGCCGGGGACGCGCCGCCGAAGTACAGCTCGGGCGCCGGGTCGAGGGGCTCGGCCAGCCCGCCGCCCTCGACGCGGTAGTGCTCGCCGTGGTGGTCGAAGGGCAGGCCCTCCCAGGAACGGCGCAGCACCTGCAGGAACTCGGCGGTCCTGGCGTAGCGGGCGTCGTGGTCGAGGAAGTCCCCGTACGCGCGCTGCTCCACCGGGTCGCCGCCGGTCACGACGTTGAGCAGCAACCGCCCGCCGGAGACCTCCTGGAAGGCCTGGGCCTGCTGGGCGAGCAGGGTGGGCAGCGCGTAGCCGGTGCGGAAGGCGACCAGCATCTTCAGCCGCTCGGTGTGCTGGGCCAGCGCCGCGCACACGATCCACGGGTCGGGGCAGCCCGCGCCGACCGGGGTGAGCGCGGCCTCGAACCCGGCCTGCTCGGCGGCCCTGGCGACCTGGGTCAGGTAGGCGACGGTGGCGGGGCGGGCCGCGGGACGGAACGTGTCGGTCGTGGTGATGGCCGAGCGGACGTCGTGGCCGTCGCCGGTCGTCGGCAGGAACCAGTGGAAGCGCATCAGGTCACCTCGGGATCGGAGGAGGCGGCCCGCCGTACGGCTGCCGCCACGGTCTCGCGTACGGCGGGGAACTCCGGGTGGGTGTGCGGGTCGAGCGCGTGCGGGAGGTCGGAGGGCTGATCGAGCACGATGCGGCCGGGCCGGCGGCTCATCACCAGCAGGCGGGTGCCGAGGTAGACGGCCTCGTCGACGCTGTGCGTGACGAACAGCACGGTCTTGCCCGTGGCCTGCCAGATGCGCCGGATCTCCTCCTGCAGGCGCTCCCGGGTGAGCGCGTCCAGCGCGGCGAACGGCTCGTCCATGAGCAGGATCGCGGGGTCGGGGGCGAGCGCGCGGGCGATGGCGGCGCGCTGCTGCATGCCACCCGACAGCTCGTACGGCCGCCGCCCGGCCACGTCGCCCAGCCCCACGAGGTCGAGCAGTTCGGCGGCCCGGGACCGCCTGACCGGCGCGGAGACCCCGGCCATCCGCAGCCCGAACTCCACGTTGCGGCGCACGTTCAGCCACGGGAACAGGCGCGGCTGCTGGAACACCACACCCCGGTCCGGCCCTGGTGCCGTCACCGGTTCGCCTGCCACGGCGATCTGCCCGCCGGTCGGGAACGCGAACCCGGCGACCAGCCGCAGCAGCGTGCTCTTGCCGCAGCCCGACGGCCCGACGATGGTCACGAACTCGCCCGCGCCGATGTCGGCGCCGATGCCGCGCAGCGCCTCGACAGGCTCGGCCCTGGACCAGCGGGAGCGTGGGCCGTATGTCAGCGAGACCTCGCTCAGCCGCACCGCGGCCGCGGTGCGCGCCGCGGTGAGCGTCTCATCCTGCGAACGCATCGCGGAGCTCCTCGGTGGCCAGCCCCTTCTGGAAAACGGTCAGTTCGGGCACGGCGGGGAGCTTGTTCTGCGACTTGAGGAACTCGGCGGCGCTGCGCAGGTTCTCGGCGAGTGCGCCGGGCTTCTCGGGCGTGCCCAGGTAGTCGGGGCCGGCCTGCTCCTTGCCGTCGAGCAGGATGAGTTCGTCGATCTGTTCGGCAGCCGCGGCCGGGTCGAGGTTGAGCTGGCGGCCGACGGCCGCGGCGGCTGATGCCTTGTCCGCGCGTACCAGCTTGACCGCCCGGTCCTGCTGCCGCAGCCAGGTCCGCAGGGCCGCCGGGTACGTCGTCGCGAACTGCGTGCGGACCACGGCCAGGTCGGCAGTGAGCTTGCCCTTGGCGGCCAGCTCCTTGCTGGTGACCAGCACCTTGCCGGTCTTGCGCAGCTCGCCGAGCACCGGCGTCCAGACGTAGGCGGCGTCGATGTCGCCGCGCGTCCAGGCGGCCTGGATGTCCGGCGGCTCCAGGTCGACGACGGTGACGTCGGACTCGGCAAGCCCGGCCTCCTGCAGGGCGGCCAGCAGGCTGTAGTGGGAGGTCGAGGAGAACGGGGTGGCGATCTTCTTGCCCTTGAGCTCGGCGACCGAGGCGACCTGGCGGGCCACGAGCGCCTCGTTCTCGCCGATGACGTCGAAGATCCACGGCACCTGGTACGGGATGTTCAGCGGCGCGGACAGGCCGCGGGTGACCGGGCTGCTGCCGGCCAGGCCGATGTCGATGCTGCCGGCGACCATCGCGGTGTTCACGTCGCCGCCGGAGTCGAACCTGATCCAGCTGATCTTCGTGTTCGGCAGCGAGGTCTCCAGCCATCGCTGATCCTTGACGATCAGGTCGCCGTTCGGAATGAGCTGGTAGCCGATGCGCAGTTCCTTGGGGCTGCCGTCGGCGTTGGGCGCGGCGCTCGTCGTGGCGCCGGTGCCGCTGGAGCACGCGGCCAGGCACAGGGCGAGCGCGAGCGCGGGGACGAGGCGGTGTTTCATGGCTGATGCCTTCTTGTCATGCCTTGCCGCGCCAGGGCACGAGCAGGCGCTCGGTGAGTTGCAGGAGAGCGTCGATGAGCAGGCCGGAGGCGCCGATGACGAGCAGCCCGAGCACGACCACGTCGGTCTGGTTGTAGCGCTGCGCGTCGCGGATCATCCCGCCGATGCCCGGCACCCCGTTGACCGTCTCGGCGGCCACGACCGTGGTGTAGGCGACCCCGACGGCCACCCGGATGCCGGTGATCACTTCGGGCAGGGCCGAGGGGAGCACGATCCGGTACGGGAGCTGCCAGTGCCTCGCCCCCAGCGACCGGGCCGCGTGCAGATAGTCCTCGTGCACGCCGCGTACCGCGTCCGCGGTGGCCACCGCCACGGGTGGCAGCGCGGCCACGAACAGCAGCGAGACCTTGGGCGGCTCGTCGATGCCCAGCCAGATGATCAGGAGGCTGAAATAGGCCAGCGGCGGCAGCGTCCGCACGAACGTGATCAGAGGGTTCAACAGGGCCCGCACGGTCGGCACGAGCCCGACGACCAGGCCGAGCGCGATCCCGCCGGCGATGCCGTAAAGGCTGCCCAGGGCGATGCGGCGCAGGCTGGCCAGCAGGTGCTCCGAGAGCAGGTAGCCGCTGTAGCCGCGCTGCCCGTCGTGCACGGAGGAGGTCAGGGACAGCTGCTCCCACACGGAGCCGGGGGAGGGGACGAACACCTCGGGCCACAGGTGGGCCGCTGAGACCGCCCACCAGATCGCGGCCAGCAGGACCACACCCGCCACCCGGAGCCCGACACCACGGATCACCGGCTCTTCCCCTACTCCCTAAAAGCGACTGGTTTAGTGGGAATTACGGTAGATGATTCCACCTGAGCCGCGCAACCTGCTGTCGGCGGGTGCGCGGCGAGCTCGCCACCGCTCACCCGGCGTCCGCTCCTTAACTCCCTACCGGGAAAGTCTTGATTTGCGAAGTAGATCACTCTTACAGTCGAAATACTGACCTATTCGTACGACTTACTCGCCTAGTGAGGTCTATCGACCTGTCTGCGTGGCTTGTCTGACCGGCTCCCTCCGTCACTGATCGCGCTCTGACGTAGCGCTCGATCCCACCCCCTTCTCGCACGCCTTCCTTCGGAGCCTTCCTCATCGTGAAGAGATTCTCTTTCTCCCTGCAGTTGCTGCTGGGCCTGGTCCTGGGAGCCGCTCTCGGCTTCGCCGCCCGCATCTGGGACCTCGCCTGGCTGGCCACGACCCTCACCGAAGTCGGAGCGATCTTCGTCCAGCTGCTCAAGCTGGCAGTGCCGCCGCTGGTGTTCACCGCCGTCGTGGTCAGCGTCGCCAACCTCCGCAACGTCAACGGCGCGGCCAGACTGGCGGGCAAGACGCTGTTCTGGTTCCTGACCACCGCGCTGATCGCCGTCATCGTCGGCATCGGCCTCGGCCTGATCATCAATCCCGGCCAGGGCGTCACCCTGAGCACGGCGGGCGCCAAGGCGCCCGAGCACGTCGGAACCTGGGTCGACTTCCTCACCGGCATCATCCCGACGAACATCGTCACGGCGTTCACCGAGCTCAACGTCCTCCAGATCGTCTTCCTGGGGATCGTCCTCGGCGCGGCGGCCATCGCGATCGGCGAGAAGGCCGAGCCGTTCCTCAACTTCAGCCGCTCGATCCTCGAACTGGTCCAGAAGGCGCTGTGGTGGGTCATCCGCCTGGCCCCCATCGGGACCGCCGGCCTGATCGGCAAGTCGGTCGCCACGTACGGGTGGGATCTGCTCGCGCCGCTGGCCAAGTTCAGCCTGGGCGTCTACGTCGGCTGCTTCATCGTCCTGCTGGCCGTCTACCCGGCGCTGCTCTCGCTGGTCGGCAAGGTCAACCCGATCACGTTCTTCCGCAACGCGTGGCCCGCGATCGAGCTGGCCTTCGTCTCCCGCTCCTCGGTCGGCACGCTGCCGCTGACGCAGAAGGTCACGATCGAGCGTCTGGGAGTCGACCGCGACTACGCCTCCTTCGCGGTGCCGTTCGGTGCGACCACCAAGATGGACGGCTGCGCCTCGATCTACCCGGCGCTGGCGGCGATCTTCGTGGCGCAGGTGTTCGACATCCCGCTGGGGGTCGGCGAGTACCTGCTCATCGCGTTCGTCTCCGTGGTCGGCTCGGCCGCGACGGCCGGTCTGACCGGCGCGATCGTCATGCTCACGCTGACCCTGAGCACGCTGGGCCTGCCGCTGGAGGGCGTCGGCCTGCTGCTCGCCATCGACCCGATCCTGGACATGATCCGCACCGCGACCAACGTCGCGGGACAGATCGTGGTGCCGGTCCTCGTCGCCCGCGGCGAGGGCCGGATCGACGAGGCGGTGCTCAACGCTCCGCCGCAGCCGCTCGACGAGTCTCCGGTAAGCGCGCCGCGCCCCTCCGGCGAACCGGCGATCGCATGACCTCCTCGCTCGAATGACCAGGCAGGGCGGCCCGCGCAAGGGCCGCCCCGCCCGGCCGTGGTCCAGCAGGCATGGTCTGCCGCCCCGCCGCCCGCTTCGACGACCCGCTCACCACGGTCATGCTCGACGGCCTCCGGGCCTGAGAGGGCCCTCATCCGGCGCATCCATTTTCCTGTAGGGGATTCGAGCGCGGCGTGGCGTCATGGACCGGCTCGCGGCGGCTGTAAGCATCGTACGAGTCTCCCCGGTTCGCTCAGCGGGCGATGGGCGCTGCTTTCGGCTGCCGGACAGTAGCGGTCAGGGTTCGTATT
This sequence comes from Nonomuraea sp. NPDC003709, assembly GCF_040610775.1. Classification (NCBI taxonomy): domain Bacteria; kingdom Bacillati; phylum Actinomycetota; class Actinomycetes; order Streptosporangiales; family Streptosporangiaceae; genus Nonomuraea; species Nonomuraea sp. NPDC003709. The sequence goes on from NZ_JBEXMW010000023.1 coordinate 199,271, forward strand.
TCTGAAGGAACGGTATATGTTCACGCCAATTCCCCGAACAGCAGCCGTAGCCGCTCTCGCCAGGCCAGGGGTACGTCACGCGACCCAGAGAACGACCATGTCGACCATGAGCGGCTGCCTTTCGATGGTCATGGTCGCTGCCTTGCCCCTCTCCGCGCGCGCGGACAGCGTCGGCCACAGTCGGTGCTCTCCGCGCACCATCTTCAAGGCCGATTGGCTTTCACCGAGGAACTTCACCGTTCCCCGCACCCGCTACATCGATGGCCCCGGCGGCAAGATGAGGGTCTCGGTCACGAGGGAGCACCAAGTGCGCGCGTCCATTGAGACCTTCGACATCAGGCCCGCCGCGATCAGCGTTGGCGACCTGGTCCGCGGATTGCAGCGGATGGGGCTTCCCCATCTCCGGGAGGAGTACAAGGTCTTCGCCGGACACGAATACAAACGGGAGGTCAGCAAGGGCATGTACGGCAACATCTGGTACCGCGTCGCCGGTTACCGCATCGGATGGTCCGCCTGGTCCGTCCTCGGCACGTGCCGCCACGTCCAGATCGATTCCGGAATCGCCAACGTGCCCGCCAGGGTCGAAGGCTGGCGATATTGGGAAACCAGACACCCGCAGTTCAAGGGCCGCCGACTCGATCTCTGACGCCTTCTGCCTGGACTCATGAGCGCAACCGTGGTTACAGTAACTGTGGTTGCGGCAAGGGAGGCCGGATGGCGGAGACGGTGGGGCAGTGGGTGCTGCTGGCGTACCGCATCCCGCGCCAGCCCTCGACGTTGCGGATCACGATCTGGCGCAAGCTGGACCGGCTCGGCGTGGCGCGGCTGGGCGACGGGCTGGTGGCGCTGCCCGCCGACGCCCGTACGCGCGAGCACCTGGAGTGGCTCGCCGAGGAGATCGGCGAGCTGGGCGGCAGCTCGACCATCTGGCTGGCCGCCCCGGGCAACGCGGCGCAGGAGAAGGCCATCGCCGTGGACATGCGCCGGGCGCGGACGGCCGAATATCGCGAGGTGATCGCGCACGCCGAGGCCGCCGCGCACGCGCGGCCCGGAGAGCGCAGCCGGGCGGTCAAGCGGTTGCAGGCCGAGCTGCGCAGGATCGGCCGCCGCGACTACTTTCCGCCCGCCGAGCGCGAGACCGCGCAGCGGGCCGTGCGCGCTCTGGCCCGAGAGATGGAGAGCGCCGGATGAGGTGGGCCACGCGTGCCGGGGTGCACATCGACCGGGCGGCGTGTGCCTGGCTGATCCGCCGCCGGCTCGATGCCGAGGCGGAGTTCGTGTTCGTCGATGATCCGGCCGAGGTCCCCGCCGATGCCACGCCGTTCGACATGCGCGGCGTGGAGTTGTCGCACCACGGCGGCGACTGCAGCTTCGAGACGATCCTGCGCCGCTACGATCTCGACGATCCGGTGCTGTGGAAGCTGGCCGAGATCGTGCATGAGGCCGATATCGACGATGAGCGCTATGACGCGCCCGAGGCCGCCGGTCTGGACGTGATCCTCCGCGGGCTGTCGATGACCTGCGACGATCGGCGGGTTCTCGAGCTCACGGGCCCGCTCTTCGACGGGCTGTACGAGTTCTACCGGCGCTCGATGCTGCTGGGACGCGAGCCGGCATGATCCGGAATGTCGTCGGCATCCTGCTTGCCGCACAGGCGCTACGCGGCCTGGGGTACGGCGTCGCGGCGGTCCAGCTCGGTGTGATCCTGCGAGCCGACGGGCTGTCGCCGGCCGAGGTCGGGCTGATGCTGGCGGCCATCCTGGTCGGCACGTTCGCCTCCAGCCTCGTCCTGGCGCGCTGGGGTGATCGTGTCGGCCGCCGCCGGGCGTACGCGGCTCTGTACGGCGCGCTGGCCTGTTGCGGGATCGTCATCGCGGTCGGGGCGCCCATATGGCTGCTGGCCGTGGTGGCCATGACGGGCGCACTGTCGGTCGAGGTGATCGAGTCCGGGCCGTTCACCACGCTGGAGCAGGTCATGCTGGCCAGCACGGGGCGCCCGCAACGCGAGGTCGTCCGCGGGTTCGGGCTCTACAACGCGATCGCGGCGGTCGCCGGGACGCTGGGTGCGCTCCTCGGCGCGCTTCCGGCGGACCGGCGGCTGCTCGGCGGTGTGCTGATCGTGGCAGGGGCCGTCGGCGCGGTGCTGGCGGCGCGGCTGCCCGCGAGCGTCGAGGCGCCGGTGACGCTGCCCGGTCTGCCGCGTCCGCGGTTGCTCGCTCGTTCCCGTGGGCCGGTGGCCCGGCTGGCCGCGCTGTTCGCGGTGGACAGCCTGGCCGGTGGGTTCGTAGTGCAGGCGTACCTCGGGTACTGGCTCAGCGTCAGCTACGGCGCCACCACGCAGACGATCGGGATCACCTTCGCCGCGCTCGGCGTGTTGCAGACCGCGTCCCTGCTGGCCGCGCCGGTGGTGGCGGGGCGCATCGGATTGCTGCGCACGATGGTCTTCACACACCTGCCGGCCAACCTGCTGCTGGCGGCGGTCCCGTTCGCGCCTGTCCTGCCGGTCGCTATCGCACTGCTGCTGGCCCGTGCCTGCCTGTCGCAGATGGACGTGCCCACTCGGCAGGCGTACGTGATGGCGCTCGTCCCGGCGGAGGAGCGGACCGCGGCGGCGGGTGTCACCAACACCGCCCGCTACCTCACCCGGCCCGTCGGTCCGGCACTTGCCGGCCTGCTGTTCCCGCTCGGGTTGGCGTTGCCCTTCCTGATCGCCGGAGTCGCCAAGACCGGCTACGACCTGACCTTATGGCGGATCTTCCGGTCCGTCCGTCTGCCCGCCGATCAGCCTTCTCCCCGATGAGGTCGCCATGACCACCGAAGCGACACACGACCTGATCCCGTTTCGGCAGGCCGTACGTGCCTGGTTCCTGATCTCGTTGCAGACGTTCGGCGGCCCGGCCGGGCAGATCGCCGTCATGCAGCGCACACTCGTCGAGGAGAAGCGCTGGATCGGCCAGCAGCGCTTCAACCACGCCTTGAACTACTGCATGCTGCTGCCCGGACCGGAGGCCCAGCAGCTGGCCATTTACGTCGGCTGGCTGCTCAACGGCACCCGAGGTGGGCTGGTGGCGGGCACCCTCTTCGTGCTGCCCGGCATGCTGGCGCTGCTGGTCCTGTCGGCCGTCTACATCCTGTGGCAGGACACCACGGTGGTGACCGCGCTGTTCGCCGGAATCGCCCCGGCGGTGCTGGCCGTCGTCGCCCAGGCCGTCATCCGCGTCGCCAGGCGCTCGCTCACCCATCCGGCGTTCGTCGCCGTCGCGGTGGCCGCCTTCGCCGCGCTGGCGCTGTTCGGCGTGCCCTTCCCCGTCGTCATCGCGGTCGCCGCGCTCATCGGCTGGACCGCTCACAAGCCGGCCCCTCAGATCTTCCAGAGCCGTGGGGGACATGGCGGCGACGGGGGACCGGCTCCGCTGATCTCCGACGACGCCCTGCATCACGCGCAACCAAGCCGGCGCTCCGCGGGCAAGATCCTCGCCGTCGGGCTGGTGGCCTGGTGGCTGCCCGTGGCGGCGGTCGCGCTGCTCACCGGCACCGACAGCGTCTTCACCACCCAGGGTCTGTTCTTCTCCGGCACCGCGCTGATCACCTTCGGCGGTGCGTACGCGGTGCTGGCCTTCGTGGCGCAGCGGGCCGTGGAGACCTACGCCTGGCTGGCCCCGGGCGAGATGGTCCGCGGCCTGGCCATGGCCGAGACCACGCCGGGACCGCTGATCATGGTGGTGCAGTTCGTGGCGTTCCTCGGCGCGTACCGGGATCCCGGCGCGCTGTCGCCGTGGGGCGGCGCGCTGCTGGGGGCGCTGCTGACCACCTGGGTCACGTTCGTGCCGTGCTTCCTGTTCATCTTCCTCGGCGCCCCGTACGTGGAACGGCTGCGCCACAACGCCGCCATCGGCGCCGCGCTCACCGGCATCACCGCGGCGGTCGTCGGCGTCATCGCCAACCTGGCCCTCTACTTCGCCCAGCACACCCTGTTCGCCAGGACCTTCACCTGGGTCTGGGGGCCGTTCAACGTCCAACTGCCCGAGCTGGCGACGGTGAGCCCGATCGCCGTGGCGATCGCAGCGGCCGCGCTGGTCATGACGTTCGCTCTCAAGTGGCCGATGCTGCGCATCCTGGCGATCTGCGCGGTGCTGGGCCTGGGCACGGCGCTGCTGGCGTGAATCGCAGAGCCATGCCTTTCGGCCAGTTACACAACGTGGTCGAACGGGCGACACGCTGCACCACAATCCGCTGCAGCGGACACTTCATGCTTAACCTTGGAAAACGGGAGCGGGCGAAGGCCAACTCATAGACCACCGGCGTGAACGCGCCACGCGACCCGGGGCGACATTTTCGCGGTGGCACGCATTCGACCTTGAGCGTGCGGGTTGCGGCAACGAAGGGAAAGCCATGACGAACGCATCGCCGCACATCACCTCCTTGGCGACCGTGTCACCCGCATTCGAGAACGAGCTCGGCTCGGTCACCATGGTCGACGCCACCGTGCTGCCGATCCTCAACCGGCTCTCGCTCAAGCGGGTCGTCCTCGAACCCGGCGCGATCCGCGAGCCGCAGTGGAATGTCAACGCCAACCAGCTCGGCTACTGCCTTTCCGGCACGGTCCTGGTGTCGATCCTCGGCAACGCCGACGCCTTCTCCTCGTTCATCGTCAGCGCCGGTCAGATGTATCACGTCGAGTCCGGCGCCGTTTACCACATCGAGAACATCGGTGCCGAGCGCGCCGAGTTCCTCCTCGCACTGCGCAACGAGCGCCCGCAGCATTTCTCGCTGCACGACAGCTTCAACGCCATGACCGATGCGGTGCTCGGCAACACCTATGACCTGCCCTCATCGGCGTTCAACGCCTTCGAGCGGTCTCCGGCTCAGCAGATCGTCCGCCGTACCGGTGCCGCCGACGTCCCGTCCACGGCCGGGCTGCCCAATGCTCACCTATTCGACGCCGAGGGCCAGCACGCGCCGCTGTCCTACGCCTACGGTGACGCCCGCCTGGCCCGTAAGCAGTATTGGGCCGCCCTGGAGGACATCTCCATGTACTCCCTGCGCATCAGGGAGAGCGGGATGCGCGAACCGCACTGGCATCCGGTCACCGCCGAGATGGGATACGTCGAGAAAGGTCACGCGCGCATGCGCGTCCTGGACCCCGACAACACCCTCGACGAGTATCTGCTCGGCCCCGGCGACCTGTACTTCGTGCCGCGAGCCTTCCCGCACCATATCGAGGTCATCGGCGACGAGGACATCCACTTCCTCATCTTCTTCGATCAGCCCATGCCCGGCGACATCGGCTATCGGGCCACCGCGTCGGCGTTCTCCCGCGAAGTCCTCGCCGCGAGTTTCGGCATTCCCGAGCGTGAGCTTCCGCAATTCCCCTTCACTCCGATAGACCCGCTCATCGTCGCCCGGGCCAACCCCAGCGATCCTGTTCGGCAATGACGGCCGGCGGCTCCTATCGCCAGTCTCGTTTCGGCGACATGAAGAGGAGGGAACGGACCAGCTCCTTCCCTCCTATGATCGCCACGGCGAGCAGAATCGCGGCACACGTGAGCAGCAGCGTGAGGGTGAGCCAAACGGTCGCGCCGAAAATCGCACAGCCGACGGCCAGTCCGGCGAAGACGAAGAACTTGACCCGAATTCTGGCCAGGGAAATCGGAATCAGCGTCTCGGGCGGGGTGCGGTCCTCGTCGGGCCCGGTGTGGTCGTGCATCGAAAGACCCCGTTCACAGGTCAGAACAGCAGGAGAACCGGCAGCGAACAGCCGAGAAGAGCGACGACCGCCGCGGCGGTGCCCGCGATCCAGGTCGTGTGCGGGGCGTTGACGAGCGGACCCATCAGCGACCGATCGCGGCAGAAACGGACGAGCAGGAACAGCACCACGGGCACGCCGAGGGAGATGACCACCTGGCTGAGAACCAGCAGGTCGGTCAGCGGCGCGCCGGAGAACAGCGCGAGGACGGCCGGCGTCATGGTCACGATCCGGCGCACGTGCACGGGCACCCGCCGGCCCAGGAAACCCTGCATCACGATGTCGCCTGCGAGCGTTCCGATCCCGGAGGAGGAGATCCCGGACGACAGGAGCGCGATGGCGAAGGCGAGGGCGGCGGCTCCGCCTATCCGGGCGCTCAGCTCCGCATGGGCGGCCGGCAGGTCGCCGGCCCACGCACCGCCGGTCTCGGCGCCGAGCCCGGCGCCGAGGGCGATCATCGACACGTTGATGACCGTGGCGACGCCCAGGGCCAGTGAGCAGTCCAGGCGCAGGATCCGGCGGACGAGGTCCGGCTGCGAGCGGGCGGCAGCGGTCGTCATGCCGCGTCCCTGCACCAGCGCCGAGTGCAGGTAGACCGCGTGGGGCATGACCGTGGCGCCGACGATGCCCATGGCCAGGAGCAGCGCTCCCTCACCTCCGAGGCTCGGGATCAGCCCGGTGGCGAGCCCGCTCGCGGACTGGTTTCCCGTGACGATGATGTCGTACCCGATGCCTGCGCCGACGAACAGGAGAGCCGCGGCGCTCATGAGTTCGAACGGGCGGGTGCGGTCCTTGCGACGCAGTTCGAGCAGCGCGAGCGACACCGCCGCCGTCGCCACCGCCGACACCCCCACCGGCATGCCGAACAGGAGCTGCATCCCGATCGCCGCGCCGACGAACTCCGCGAGGTCGGTCGCGAGCACGACGACCTCGACCTGCAACCACAGCATGAGGCTGCCCGTCCGGGTGAACCGCTGCCGGCACAACTGCGGCAGGTTCTTCCCGGTCGCCATGCCGAGTTTCGCCGCCTGGAACTGCACGAGGATCGCGACGAGGCTGGCCGCCACGACGACCCATACCAGGGTGTAGCCCAGCGTCGCGCCCGCGGTGAGGTTGGTGGCCACATTCCCGGGGTCGACGTACGCGATCGCCGCGACGAAGGCCGGCCCCAGCATTTCCAGCCTCGTAGCGGTGGTGGCGGTGCGGAGTCTGCCGGACCACCTACGCGAATTCGTCGGCTTGAGGCGAGCAATCACCGAGCTTCCCTAATGATGATGTATTCGGCATTTTTCCGTGTCGCCAGAATTGGCATGCCGAGTCAGGGATACCCGCACAAAGAGGGTCGTGAAACACGATCATTTCACGAAAGGGATCGGATCGATATCGTGGGATTGCTAAATTGCCATCAATCCATTCGAAGAGCTCTATCTTCAGGTTTCCCTGCAAATCGAGGCGATCTGGGTGTGTGGCACGGCTCCTCGGCCGGGGCGCGCAGCTCGACTAACGCCGGTACGCGCTGACGCCGACCGGCACCCGGCCGTCCACGGCGCGGATGACCGGCTCGGCACCCTCGGGCCCGGACCCGCCGTACAGCTCGATCAGCTGCAGCTCGCCGGCCACCTTCCCGGCCACCTCGCCGGCGGCGGTCTCGTCGGGCACCGCCACAAAGGTCGTCCTGCCGCCGTCGGCCTTCTCGTGCACCACCACGTCGACCGCCGGATCGGCTCCTTCGTGCACGATGATGAACGCCTCGGACAGCGTCTCCCCGGCCTCGAAACGGGTCTTGTACGAGGCCACGCCGGTCAGCGACTCGAACCCGTAGTAGATGGCCCCCACGGGGACCTTCCCACCGGCCGCCCGCCCGGCCGCGGCGTGCCAGACCGCGCCGAACCCGCCGCAGAGCTCGACCTGGGTCGCCCCTTCGCCGACCAGCCGGGACACGAGCTCGGTCATCTGCCCTGGCTCGCCGACGGCCCGCACCCGCGTGCGCCCGCCCTCGTTCTGGATCGTCATGACGTCGGTCCACGGGTCGGCGCCGGTCTCCTCATAAATGATCACTCTGTCTTCGCTCATGTCTACGAGTCTGCTACCTCAACCAAACTTGAGGTCAACTCGACGGACCCACCCTGAACCGTTCGGACGCGGGGCGGCGACGGCCTCGGCGCCGGGTGCGGGCGGCGCCGTGCGGCAGGCGGGGCAACCGGGGCAACGGGTGAGCGGTCCCGCTGTCCCGGTCCGTCGCCCTCAGGCGACGCGGTGGTTGTCGAGGGCATCGGGATTCCAGTCGATCCCGATGCCGGGCATGTCGGGCGGTGTCACATGGCCCTCCTCGATCACCAGAGAGCTGCGGGTGATCGCCTGCAACTGCGGGATGTGCTCGACGTACATCCCGTTCGGCACGGCGGCGGCCAGGCTGACGTGCAGTTCCATGAGGAAGTGCGGGCTCACCGCGACGTTGAACGCCTCGGCGGCGTGGGCGACCTTCAGCCAGGGGGTGATCCCGCCGATGCGGGCCACGTCGACCTGCACGATGCCGACCGCGCCCGCGGCCAGGTAGTCGCCGAACCGCTGGACGGAGTAGAGGGATTCGCCGACCGCCACCGGCACCGAGGTGGAGGCGGCCAGTCTTCGGTGTCCGTGCAGGTCGTCGGCCGGCAGCGGCTCCTCGAACCAGGCGATGCCGAGCGGCTCGTAGGTCCGGGCGCGTCGGATCGCCTCCGCGGAGGTGAACGCCTGATTGGCGTCGACCATGACCTCGAAGCCCGGTCCCACCGCCTCGCGGACGGCCGCGAGCCGCTCGGCGTCCTCGGCGAGCGACGGCCTGCCCACCTTGATCTTCACCCCGCACAGCCCGGCCGTGGCCGCTCGCTTCGCGCCGTCCACCAGTTCCTCGACGGGCAGGTGCAGCCAGCCGCCCTCGGTGTCGTAGACGGGCAGCCGCTCGTGCGCGCCGCCTGCCATCTGCCACAGCGACTCACCGGTACGCCGGCCGCGCAGGTCCCAGAGCGCGGTGTCGACGGCGGCGAACGCCAGCGAGGTGATGGCCCCGACGGTGGTCGCGCGGGTCTGGTCGAGCATGTGCCGCCACAGCGCCTCCACCGGCCGGGCGTCCCGGCCCAGAAGCGCCGGGACCAGGTGGTCGGTGATGAGCGACATGACGGCCCGCCCGCCGGTCCCGATCGTGTACGAGTACCCGGTACCGGACAGCCCGTCGGAGGTGTGCACGGTGACCAGCACCGTCTCCTGCTTGACGAAGGACTGCATCGCGTCGACGCGGACGGCCGCCGGTTGCAGGTCGACCAACTGGACGTCGATTCGTTCGATTCGGGTCATGTCATATGCCTTCTTCACTTGAGCGCACCCAGGGTGATGCCGCTCGTGACGTAGCGCTGGAAGATCAGGAAGAGGATGACGATCGGGAACGTCGCGATGACGAGGCCGGCGAAGAAGGCCCCCTGGTCGCTGACGAACTGGCCCTGGAACGAGAGCAGGCCGACCGACAACGTGCGGTTCTGCGGGCGGGTCAGCAGGACGACGCCGAACTGGACCTCGCTCCACACGAAGATGAGCCCGAGCAGCGTGACCGAGACGAAACCGCCCTTGCTGATCGGCAGGACCACGCGGAGCAGCGCGGCCAGCTCCCCGTAGCCGTCGATCTTGGCCGCTTCGAGCAGTTCCCGCGGTACGGCGGCGAACACCGACCGCATGATGAGGGCGATGGTGGGCGTCATGAACGCCGCGTAGACCAGCGAGATGCCCGGCACGCTGTTGAGCATCTGATACCTGCCCAGCAGCTCGAACGTCGGGATCAGCGCGACGACCAGCGGGACGCTCAGGGCGAGGACCATGACGCGGCTGACCGCGTTCGACAGGCCCCTGGTCGCGCGGGCCAGGCCGTAGCCGGCCAGGCTGCCGCAGGTCACGCCGATGGCCAGGCTGCAGAGTGCCACCAGCACGCTGTTGATGATGTACGTCGACAGCGGCGCGCCACCGACCACGCCCCGCCAGGCGTCGGCGTAGTTCGACAGCACCCACTCGCCGCCCAGCCCCAGCGGGTGGGCGTAGATGTCGCTGGTCGGGTGCAGCGACAGCAGCAGCATCGACACGAACGGCACGACCGTGATCGCCGTCCAGACCAGCAGGAGCGTGTAGCCGACGTACCAGAGCGGGCCGTGCCGCCAGGCAGATCGTCGCCGTACGGCCGGTCGCGCCCCGCTCGGGGTCCGCGGCGCCGTCATCGCGCGTCCAGGGTCTGCTGGCGGAAGATCCGCATGACCAGGATCCCGATGACGGCGACGATCAGCGTCGTGATGACCGCGGTGGCCGAGCCGTAGCCGTAGTCCTGGTCGACGAAGGACTGCTTGTAGACCAGCACCGGGAGGATGCTCGTGGAGTTGCCCGGGCCGCCCCGGGTCATCGCGTAGATGACGCCGAACGCGTTGAACGAGAACACCGAGGTCAACGTCGTGATCGTGCCCAGCATCGGCACGATGTTCGGCAAGGTGATCCGGAACAGCCGTCCGGCCGCTCCGACGCCGTCGATCGTGGCCGCCTCGTGCACCTCCTGGGGGATGGCCTCCATCGCGCCCAGCAGGATCAGCATCGCGTACCCGGTCTGCGTCCACACCGCGACGAAGATCGCCGCGTACAGCGCCGTCGAGGACGACGCCAGCCAGGCGTGCCCGTCTCCGAGCCCGATCAGGCCGAGCAGGGAGTTCACCACACCGGTCGTGGGCTGGAACGCGTTCGACCAGAAGATGCCCGCGATGCTGACCGGGATGATCACCGGCAGGAACCAGACGACCTTGAAGATCCGGGCGCCGGGGACCTTCCGGCTGATCGCGTTGGCCAGCAGACAGCCCAAGGTCACCGTGAACACCACGGTCCCGATGAAGAACTGCAGGCTGGTCCCGATGGACTGCCAGGCGAGCGAATCGTGCAGCAGCCGCCGGTAGTTGTCCAGGCCGTGGTAGACGACCGCGCCGACGCCGTCCCAGGAACCGAGGCTGATGCGCACGGATCCGGCGATCGGGTAGGCGACGAGCGCGAGCAGCAGCACCAGGGCCGGGGCCATCACCGCGATCGGGAAGATCCGTGCCCTCCGGCGAGGCGGCCGCGCCGTGGCGGCCGTCGCCAGAACGACTTTGTCGGCGGTCATCAGTCGGACGCCCCCGACACCTTGCCGGACTGCAGGTCCTCCAGCGCCGACTGGTACTGCTGCGCCGCCTGCTGCGGGGTCAGCTTGTCCGCCACGAGCTTCTGCAGCACCCGGCACCGAGAACGCCTGCCCGAGGGTGGAGGGCACGGTGGAGTCCCAGATGTTGACCAATCCGACGGACTGCGACAGCTCGAACTGCTGCTGCACCAGGTCACCGAGGTTGGACAGGCTCGATGCGGGGATCGAGGTGAACACCGGGAGCGACCCGGTGGCGGCGATGACGCTGACCTGGTACTTGTCGGTCATGAAGAACTGGAGGAACTTCTTGGCCAGCTCCGGGTTCGCCGCCTTGGCCGGGACCACCAGGGTGTCCCCGTTGAAGGCGTTGAACGGCGTCTTCCGGCCCGGGGTGAGCGGGGGCAGCAGGAACCAGCCCATCTCGAACGACGGCTTGGCCTCCTTCAGGCTCGCGTAGGTGTAGTTGCCGCCCTGCAGCATCGCGAGTTTCCCGCTGGTGAACAGCCCCTGGGCCTGGTCGGTGTCCATGCCGAGCATCCCGTTCTGGTAGATGCCCTTCTTCTGCCAGTCCTGGATCGTCTGGAGCACCTTCACGAAGCCGGGGTCGGTGTACTTGACGTTTGTGGGGGATCCGGGCTTGAAGTTGGTGAGCATGGCGGCGTAGTCGTCGGCCGACACCGCGGTGGGCAGCAGCGCGTCCAGCGTGTGCCCCAGGTCGTACGGGCTCGAACCGCCCACGCCGAATCCCTCGTAACCGGCCGCCTTGACCTTGCCCACCATGGACTCGAAGTCCGCGACGGAGGCGATCTGGTGGTCGGCCGGCTCGGGGATGCCGGCCTTCGCGAAGGCCGCCTTGTTGTAGTAGACGGGGTTGATCAGCAGTTGTTCGTAGAGGACGCCGTAGTGGCGCCCGTCGGTCGTGTAGTAGTCGACCTGGCTCTTGGAGTACTTGTCCGCCAGGCCCGCGGCCTTCCAGACGTCGTCCAGCGGGGTCAGCTGCTTGTTCTTCAGCAGCGCGGACCAGACGCCCGTGCTGCGCTGCAGGTAGCCGATGTCCGGGGTGCCGGTCGAGCTGAGCAGGGCCACGTTGGGGCCGCGGGAGCTGCCGGAGTCGACGCCCTCGAAGGTGACCACCGTGCCCGGGTTGGCCTTCTCGAAGTCCTTGCCGACCTGCTGCATGGCGCTGGCCAGCGGTCCGGTGGGGATCTGGATCCGGAGCGACTGGCCGTCGCCGCCGCCCGGTCCGGTGCCGGTGCCGCACGCGACGCCGACTGCCGCGAGCAGGACGCCCGCGAGGACCGGCCTGACCGCCCTGAGAGTTCTAGAGAGTGGCACGGGACCCGTCCTTCCAGGGGGCTGACAGCTCAATGGCGATGACATCGATGAGCGCGCCGGTCGGTGGTGGCACGGTGATGAACAGTTCGCCGAGCGGCTCGTCGTCCGCGCCGTTCGCCTTGTGCACTTCCTCGTTGACGCTGTACGGCAGCTGTTGCTCGGTGCCGAGCAGGCGGACGCCGACGACCGAGCCGATGGGAACGTTCCGGACGATGAGCACCTCCTGTGGCTGCAGCAGCAGGTGGAGGTAGATGTTGTTGCCGCGCTGCGTGGCCGGGCCGTGGAAGTCGAGGCGTTCCGGCGCGGGCGCGGCCCCGACGATGCTCTCGCCGTGGCTTGCGAGCCAGCTGCCGAGCTGCTTGAGCGTGGCGACCTCGGTCGGCACCAGCGACCCGTCACCCCGCGGCCCGATGTTGAGCAGGAGGTTTCCGCCCCGGGAGACGACCTCGCTCAGGTAGGAGGCGAGCAGGCGCGGGCTCTTGTAGTCGAGGTCGTCGGGCCGGTACGCCCAGCTCTCGCTCATGGTGAGACACAGCTCCCACGGTCCGCCCGGTGGCCGGCGCGGCATGCCCTGTTCGGGGGTCGCGTAGTCGCCCTGGCCCGGCAGCCGGTCATTGATGATCACGTCCGGCTGCAGGGATTTGATCAGCTCGCGTAGCTCGGCGGCGTGCCACTCCTCCGCGGTGCGTTCCCACTCCCCGTCGAACCACAGCAGGTCGATGGTCCCGTACTCGGTGAGCAGTTCGGTGAGCTGCCCCTTGACGTAGTCGAGATAGCGGGCCCACTGCTCAGGCGCGGGCCGCCGGTAGCGTTCGTGTGGGTAGGGACGATCGGCGTCGGTGAACGCCGGGTAGTCGGGATGGTTCCAGTCGAGCAGCGAGTAGTAGACGCCGACGCGCAGGCCCTCGGCGCGCAGCGCGTCGAAGAACTCCCGGGTGATGTCACGTCCATACGGCGACGCCGCGACGGAGAACTCCGACTGCCTCGTGTGGTACATCGAGTACCCGGCGTGATGACGGACGGTGAAGACCACGTAGCGGGCACCCGCGTCGCGGGCGAGCCGCGCCACGTCTCGCGGGTCCCAGCGCCGCGGGTCGAACGTGGCCGCGCTCGACTGGTACTGCGTGATCGTGATGTCGGCTTCGGGTTCTGTCCGGCCCGGAAGGATCGAATGGCCGACCAGGGGCCAGCCGATCTCCACGCCTTGCTGACTCGCATGGTCCCAGTGCACGAACAGGCCGAAACCCGCGTCACCGAACCAGCCGGGAATGGTCACGAGCTCATCCTTCTGCGTTGGGCGAGCTTGCCCTGATCGGATACGATACGATTGGGATGAGGATGCAGGGCGTTTCGGGCATGTGTCAACCACGAGAGCGAAGATGTCCGCGGTGGCCTCAGAGGGAGGGACGATGGGTGACTCCGCGCCGGTGGCAGGCGCGTCCAGCGGCTCGGGTTCCGACGAGCGGGCCAAGGTCAGTGTCCGCGAATCGGTCTTCCAGGCGCTCAAGGCCCGGCTCATGGATCACGATCTGGAGCCCGGGACGAAGCTGTCGATCGACGGGCTCTCCCGCGAACTCGACGTGTCGCAGACACCGGTCCGCGAAGCGCTCGCGCGCTGCGAGTCGGAGGGGCTCGTCGTCCGCCGGCCGAACGCCGGCTATCTGGTGGCTCCGCTGCTCGACCGGGCCGCCCTCGACGACCTGTACGACGTTCGCCTGCTCCTCGAACCGTCCGCTGCCGCGCGTGCCGCACGGCACGCCACGGATGCTGAGGTGACCGCCATGCGGGAGGCGCTGGAGCAGATGATGTCGCCGCTGCTCGGCGACACCTACGAGGCCTACCGTGGCTTCGCGGAACTGGACGCCCTGTTTCACAACGCGATCGCCGAGGCCAGTCGCAGCCCGCTCATCGCCGACACGCTGCGCAGGTTCCGCGCGCACACCCATGGTTACCGCCTCTACTTCCGCCACGGGATCGCCACCCACGCCGCCGATGAGCACCGCGCGGTGCTCGACGCCATCTGCCGCAAGGATCCCGAGGCGGCGGCGAGCGCCATGACCGCGCACCTCGAGGCGTCGCGGTCACGCCTGACGAGCGCCTACGAAGCTTGACCTGCCAGGTCCGCGGAGAGTGCGGCGTCGCGGGCCAGGGGCAGCGCAAAAATGCCTGATCAGAGGCTGCTATCCTCGCCCGCATGCCCGAACTGATCACACCCACACGTCGACTCCGGTCCTCATGGCTCGCGGCGCGTGACGAGTGGCCTCCAGGTGCCCATCAGGACGGGACCGGCTTGCGCCTCGCACCTGAAGCCGAGCTGGACAGCCCCGAGGTCTTCTCGGCGTGGGTCAAGGAACTGCGGCAGCAGTCGGACAGGTCGATCGCCCTGGGAGACGGGAGCGTCCACGCCACCTACTGGTGGATCGTCGAGGGCGACGACTATCTGGGAGCCATCGATCTGCGGCACTACCTGAACGCCGTCCTCCTCGATATCGGCGGGCACATCGGCTACAGCATCCGGCCCTCTGCCCGAAGGCGCGGCCTGGCCACGTGGGCCCTCGGGGCGGTTCTGCCCGAGGCGCGTGCGTTCGGTATGGATCAGGTCCTGGTCACCTGCGACGACGACAATGTCGGATCGGCGCGCAGCATCGAGCGCAACGGTGGCGTCCTGGAGGATGTCCGCACCACGGCGGTGGGCGTCAAGCGCCGCTACTGGATCACTCTGTAGGCAGTGGTTCGGGGCCGCCGGGACGGGCTGATGAGCGATCTGGACCGCGACGCCGACGTGCCGGCGGGCATGGGTGAGGTGCGGACGCCCGAGCTTCACAGATCGGTGATGGCCCGGCTCCGGGCCGAGGCCGGGCCGAGGACGCCGCTGCGCAAGCACCGTGGATTCCAAACGTTCATGAGGGCGGCGTAGACGACTGCCCGGACTGCGTTCGCGACATGGACCGGCTCGCCGATGGCGGTTTCGACCGGGCCGCCGCCGAGTTGCTCGACGCGGGTGGTCCGGCCGCCGACTGGCCGGAGCAGGCGGTCAAGCTGGTCGCGTGGGTCATAGACCAGCCGCAGCTCATCCCCGACCCGCTCCCAGGAGATGCCTTTGAGTCGTGGCCTCATCGGCGCATCAGCCAATCTCTGAGATGGGATTTGGCAACACAGTGGCAGCCGCGCGCATGGACGCCGCATGGATCCCGCACGGAAGCACATGGCCCCTGTCGGAGGGGTGGACCAGCCTCGAACTCGTGATCTTGTCCGGTGCCCGATTCCTCGCCTCAGGCGTCCCGCTGGGCGAAGGCGAGCGCGGCGCCGGCCAGCCCGACCACCAGCCACGCCCCCAGCACCAGCCCGCCTTCCACCGGCGTCAGCCCCGGCCCTTGCAGGTAGATCCGCGCCCCCGCCACACTCGGCAGGTAGCCGGCCAGGGTGGTGACGCGGCCCAGGACCGGCGGCAGGATCAGGACCAGCACGAGCGCGGCGCCGAGCGCGGCGACGACCTCCCTGGTCAAGGTCGCCGCCACCGCCCCGAGCAGGCCGATCAGCACCAGATAGGCGGCGGCGCGCAGCAGGCCGGCGACGTCCACCTCAGCGCCGTCGGTGAGGCGGGCGGCGAGCGCGGCGCCGGTGACCGTGAGCAGGGCGGTGCAGGACGCGACCACCAGGTACGCGATGAGCTTGCCCGCCATGAGCGGCATCCGCCCCGGGACGGCGGTGAGGGTCGTACGGATCTGGCTCCCGGCGTACTCGGACGCGACCGACAGGACGCCGAGCACGAGCAGGCCGGCCTGGGCGTAATCGACGCTCCTGAACGCCGACGCCATCGCGGACGGCGGCCCGGCGGCGATGACGGCGGCGAGCCCGGCCGGGACGAGGACGGTCGCGCAGACCGCGGCGAGCGCGGCCGGGAGGGTGACGAGCTTGATCACTTCGGCGGCGACGGTGTTGCGCAGGCCCATGGGTCACGCGTCCCTGCGGACGAACACGCCCGCGGCCACGGCGAGCAGCACGGCCGCCCACGCCGCCATGACCAGGCCGCCGGTCGCCGGCTCGAATCTGACCTCGGCCGGGTAGTTCCTGACGAACATCTGCGCGCCGGCCACGTCCGGAAGGTACTTCGCCAGCGAGGTGACCTTGCTCAGCAGGAAGGAGACCGACACGACCGAGGTGTTGACGATGAACACGACCATCGGCACGACGCCGGCGCGGGTCATGACCGTGACGGCGAAGGCGATCAGCGCGGTGAGAACCCAGTAGACGACGGCCCCGAGCGGCCGCCAGCCGAGTGCCGCCAGCACCGCGCCGGGCGAGCCGGCATGCCCGCCGAGCAGGGCCAGCGAGATCAGGATGCCGGCGCCGATCGTGACGATCGCGAGGGCGGCGCTGACGAGGGCGAGCACGATCGCCTTCGCCGCCAGCAGGACACCGCGGTCAGGGGTGGCGGTGAGGGTGACCGCGATCTGCCTGCCGCCGCCCGCGTCCTTGGTGGTGGAGGTGTACTCGCTGCTGATGATGACGACCCCGAGCACGATCACGCTGATGACGCCGAAGGCCGCCATCTCCAGGACGAGGTCGAGCGTACGGCCGTCCTCCGGCATCCCGCCGTCCAGCCTGCCGCGCCTGCTCGCCATGGACATGGCGGTGAACATGAGCGTCAGCCCGGTGCCGGCCACGCTCGCGACCAGTGCGGCAGGCAGCAGGACGAGCTTCCTGAGCTCGGCGGCGATGGCGTTCAGCACGGTCACGACCTGCTCTCGGCGTCGCCGGAGCGGTGCGCGGGATCCGTCAGGGCGAAGAACGCCTCCTCCAGCGAGGCGTGCCCGGCGATGACCTCGGCGAGCGGCCCGGAGGCGACGATCCGCCCCGCGCTGATCACGATGAGGTCGTCGGCGACCTCGGCCATCTCGCTCATCAGGTGGCTGGAGATCAGCACCGTGCCGCCGCCCTTGGCGTACTCCTTCAGCAGCCGCCGCATCCAGCGGATCCCGTCGGGGTCGAGGCCGTTGACCGGCTCGTCGAGCACCAGCGCCGTGGGTTCGCCGAGCAGCGCCGCCGCCAGCCCGAGCCGCTGCCCCATGCCCAGCGAGAACGTGCCGACCCGCTTGCCCGCGACGTGCTCGAGCCCGACCTCCGCCAGCGCCCGCGCCACCCGGTGCTTGGGGATGCCGTTGCTGCGCGCCACCCAGGACAGGTGGGCGCGCGCGGTACGGGAGCGGTGCGCGCCGCTGCCCTCCAGCAGCGAGCCGACCGTGCGCAGCGGGTCGCGCAGCTTGCGGTACGGCAGGCCGCCGATCATTGCGGTGCCCGCGTCGGCGCGGTCGAGGCCGAGCAGGATGCGCAGCGTGGAGGACTTCCCCGCGCCGTTCGGGCCGAGGAACCCGGTCACCCGCCCGGGCGCGACGGCGAAGGAGACGTCGCTGATGGCGACTTGGGCGCCATGACGTTTGGTGAGGCCGACAACTTCGATCATGGACTGCAGCGTTCCAGCCGGGGCCGGACGGCCGCATCGGCCAAAGGTTGACAGCTACCGTAGGCCGTCCACGAAGCCGGACTCGTAGGCCAGGATGACGAGCTGGGTGCGGTCGCGCACGCCGAGCTTGAGGAAGAGCCTGCTCAGGTACGTCTTGACGGTGGCCCGGCTGAGGAACAGGGCGGCGGCGATCTCCTCGTTGGACATCCCCTGGACGACGGCGGCCGCGACGTCGCGCTCGCGCTCGGTCAGCCCGGCCAGGCGGGCCGCGCCCGGGCGAGGGCGGGCGTAGTCGGCGATCAGCCGCCTGGTCACCTCGGGGGCGAGCATCGCGTTGCCGTGGTGAACGGTGTGGACCGCCCTGAGGATCTCGTCGGTGCCGGCGTTCTTCAGCAGGAAGCCGCCGGCGCCGGCGCGCAGGGCCTCGAAGACGTACTCGTCCAGGTCGAACGTCGTCAGGATGACGACCTTGACCTCCGGGCGGGCCGCGCAGATGGCTCGCGTCGCCTCCAGGCCGTCCATGACCGGCATCCGGATGTCCATCAGCACCACATGGGGGCGCAGCCGTGCGGCGGCCGCGACCGCCTCCCGGCCGTCACGCGCCTCGCCCGCCGCCGTCAGCGCGGGGTCGGAGTCGACGAGCTCCACGAGCGAAGCCCGCAGCAGATCCTGGTCCTCGGCGACCAGCACCCTGATCGGCTCAGTCACGCGCCACCTCCGGCATCGGGATCACGGCGCGCAGCTCGAACCCGGCCCCCTGCCGCTGCCCCGAGGTGAAGGCGCCGCCGAGCAGCTCGACCCGTTCCCGCAGCCCGACCAGCCCGAACCCGGGCTCACCCCGCCCGGCGAACGTGCCGCCGCCGTCGTCGACGACCGCGACGCGTAACTCGCCGTCCACGCCGCTCACGGTGACCGTGCAGCGCGCGCCCGGGGCGTGGCGGGCGACGTTCGTCAGCCCCTCCTGGACGATCCGGTACGCCGCCAGCCCGGCTCCCGCCGGAACCCCCTCGGCATCCGTCACCGTCAACGTCACCGGAACGCCGCCCTCCCGCATCCGGTCCGCCAGCTCGGCCAGATCGCCGATCCCCGGCGGCGGACGGCGTTCGGCGGGCTCGTCGCTCTCACGGACGGCGCCGAGGGTCGTCCGCAGTTCGTCCATCGCCTGCCTGCTCACCTGCTCGATCTGGCCGAGCCTGGCGCGCATGCGCCCCAGGTCGTCCGCGCGGGCCGCGACCCCGGCGGTGACGGCGATCGTGCCGAGCGAGTGGGAGACGACGTCGTGAACCTCCCGCACCACGCGCAGCCGCTCCGCCGTCACGGCCCCACGCCGCTCGGCCAGCATCGCGTGCTCGGCCTCCAGCGCCGCGCGGCGCGTCGTGGCGCCCAGCACCCAGGCCGAGGCCAGCGCGAACAGGCTCAGCATCGTGTAACGCACGGCGCTCCCCGCGTCGGCGGTCCCCAGGAACGCCACCGCCGCGATGGTCACCCCCGTCGCCGCCACCACGGTGTTGAGGGACCTGGCAGTGCCGTACCTGAGGGCGACTCGGTAGAGCACCCACGCCGAGGCGACGAACGGGTCCAGCGTCATCCCGAACGCGGCACCCGCCAGGGTGACGGCGCCGACGACGCCCAGCGCGACGAACGGCCGCCGCCCGCGCAGCAGCATGCCGACGACCAGCAGCGCGATCAGCCCGGCGTGGACCCAGGCGGCGCGGCCACCACTGTCGATCGGCAGCCAGAACACCAGGACGCACAGCGCGACAGCCGCCAGGTCCCAGCCGGTGGAGCCGGACCGGTCGGGATCGAACCAGTGCTGAGCCATACCGCAGACCCTAACGAGCCCGCCGCTCCGCACGCCCGGTCTTTCCGGGTGCCTCTCGGTCGCCCTCCCCGTGGTCAGCACGCCGCTGAGCCCGTTCTATGGCCGTGTGGCGCGGACGTAGTAGAGGAGGTACGGCAGGCGGCCTTCTGATTCCACCTGGAAACCGGCGTCGGGGATCATGGTGCCGAGAAGGTCACGAGGGTCGTGCCGCATGGCGGGGCCGCTGAGGGCGCCGATGAGGTGTCTGGCCAGGGGGTTGGCAGGTGGGCGGAATTCGGCGATGAGCAGGCGGCCGCCGGGCCGCAGCACGCGGAACATCTGGCGCAGCGCCTCGGGCCGGGCACCGGCGGGGATGTGGTGGACGGCGAAGCTGGAGACCACCAGGTCGAACGAGCCGTCGGGGAACGGCAGGTCCTGGCCCTCGCCTTCCACATAGGTGCAGTTGGCCGAAGCGTGCCGGGTGGCGTAGCCGATCATCGCGGGGGAGGGGTCCACGCCGGTGACGTGGCCGCTGGGCGTGACGACCGGGGCGAGGATCCGGCTGAGATAGCCGGTGCCGCAGCCGACGTCCAGGACGCGATCGCCTGCTCGTGGCCTGGCGGCTGCCGCCACGCGGGTGAAGGCGGCGCGGCGGCCGCCCAGGAATCCGATCGAGACGAGGGTCTCGTAGGCGCGCGGGTGGTCGATGGTGCCGCCGGCGTCGGCGTGCTCTTCGTGGGTGTGCAGGAGCTTTCCCAGACCCATGGCATTGCCTCCCAATGATGAACAAGATGTTCAGTTATGAATGATGCGTTCATAATGGTGAGGGGGCAACGAGCAGATCGGCCGTGTTGTGCGGTACCGAACAGAGGGTGGGGAAGTGTCCGGAGACAGACGGGTGCGGCGTACCCGGCGGATCGTCCAGGAGGCGCTGGTGGCGCTGATCCTGGAGAAGGGGTATGACGCGGTGACCGTCACCGACATCATCGAGCGCGCGGACGTGGGCCGGTCCACGTTCTACTCGCACTTCACGGACAAGCAGGACGTGCTGTTCAGCAACCTCGACGAGCTCGCGTTCCTGCATCCCGTACCGGCTGCCCGATCGGGGGAGCTTTTCGCGTTCAGCCTGCCGATGTTCGAGCACGTGCGGGAGCAGCGGCGGCTCGTGCGTGCGCTCCTGGGGCGGCGGGGCGGCGGCCAGGTGTACGCGCGCGGCGAGCAACTGCTCTCGGCCGCGGTCAGGAACGAGCTCGTGGCCGCGGGCGCGCGGGCGTCGGCCTCGCTGGACCTGATGGTGGTGTGCGCGGTCGGCGCGTTCATGGGGCTGATGCGGGCGTGGGTGGACGGCGAGAGCACCGCTACGCCCGCCGAACTGGACGCGGCCTTCCGCGCGGCGATCGAGCCGGGCGTGCGGGCGGCGCTGGGTCAGGAGTAGCTGAGGGTGAGGGGCACCACCAGGAAGGCCAGAGCCGCGGTCCAGAACGCGCCCGCACCCGGGGCGTCCGCTAATGAGCCGAACATCGCCGCCAGGCCTGGGACGACGGGTTGGGCGACACCCCAGGACGATCCCTGGAAGGCGAACCAGCGCGGCCGTTCGGGCTCGGATGCGGAGTCGGCGACGAGGGTCTGCCAGCGTCCGAGCAGCAGTCCGTTGGCGGCCGTGGACGCGAGGTAGGCCGCCGCGGTCAGCCCCGGCTGTTCGGTGAGTGCCATGGTCAGGGCGAGCAGGCCGAGCAGCACGGCGCCGCCACCGAGCACGATCCCGTGACCCAGGCGTGCCAGTCGCCGCCCGCCTGCCCACAGCGCGAGCGGGCTGAGCACCGCCGCGCCGGCGAGGGTGAGCCCGGGTGCCCAGGCAGGGGCGCCGCGTTCGAGCAGGGCCAACGGGATGAACATCATCACGGCCAGACAGCCCACCGCGAAGGCGGTGCTGGCGAGGGTCAGCCGGAGCAAGGGGGCAGGAGGCCGCCAGCGCCGTTTCGGCGCGACGGCCCGTTCCTCGCCGCGCGGGAGGAAGCGCAGGGCGACTCCGGCGGCAACCAGGCACGTGACCGCATCCGTGATCACCAGCCACCGCACGCCCAGAGGCAGCAGGACGGCGGCGAGCAGGCCGGCCATCGCCCCTGCCGCCGACAGGCAGACTCCGAGCAGGGCGTACACCTGCTGCCGCCGTGCTCCGGTGGCGACGCGGGCGATGAGCTCCTGGGTGGCGGGCTCGTACAGCTCGAACGCCAGACCCACGAGGACGACCGCTCCCAGCATGTGCGGCGGGGTCCGGGCGGCGGCGAGGGCCAGCAAGGACAGGCCGGTCAGGCCGAGGCCCAGGCCGAGGACCGTCCGGGGCGGCATGCGGTCCAGGAGGAAGGCCCCCATCCAGCGTGAGATCAAGGCGGCGATCCCGAAGCTCGCCAGCGCGGCGGGTGCGAGCTCAGGGCCGGTGAGCACCGCGAGAAAGGCCAGGGCATAGGAGCCAAGCTGGTTGAGCACCCGTATCCTGAGCAGCGTCTTCGCTGCTGCCGGGAACGGCTCTCGCTGCTTCTTGCCCATGAACACCGACGCAGGCTACCCGGCCGCTCCGACAGTTCCTGACGCCGGCCTTGACGGCGCGATGTGGCGTTGGATCATCGCTCCGATACGTTTGGCATATGGTGACGGCCCCTCCGAAAACTCCTCAAGCCGCGCATACTGCGCCTACCCGACTGGCGTGGCTGGACGCGTTGCGTGGCGTCGGGGCGCTCGCGGTCGTGGGAGAGCACCTGACGACCTGGGCCATGCCCTGGCTGCGCCCCACCTCGTTCAATCTGGGCGTGTACGGCGTCTTGGTCTTTTTCCTGGTCAGCGGGTACATCATCCCGGCATCGCTGGAGCGGCAGGGCGGCGTGCGCGCCTTCTGGATCGGTCGCCTCTTCCGCCTCTACCCGCTCTACCTCGCGGTCATCGCCGTGGTGCTGGCCCTGTCGTGGTGGATTCCCGTACGCGACGAGGTGCCCAGGGAGGCCGCGTCGGTGGCCGCGCACGCGACGATGCTGATGGACGCGATCGGCGTGGCCGGCGTGCTGAACACCATGTGGACGTTGTCGTACGAGATGGTCTTCTACCTGCTGGTAGCCGCGCTGTTCGTGACGGGCGTGCGTGACCGCCACGCTCTGCTCCCGGTCCTGTTCGGGCTGATCTGCGCCGTCACCGGGCTGACTCTGTCCGGTGCGTCGCTGTCGGGCGGGTGGCTGGCCTGGCTGTCGTTCGCCGTGTTCGTCATCGGTCTGGCGGGTGTGATCTCCGGACGCGCGATCACGGTTGGATCCTGTGCGCTGGGCGTCATGGCGCTGGCTCTGGTCCTGGTGAGCAGCCGCGTCCCGTGGTTCGCCGCCGCGATCCTCGCGGTCATGTTCGCCGGTACGGCGATTCATCGGTGGGAGCGCGGCGACGGCCGGCTGTGGCCGGTGGCCGTCGCCGCCGTCCTGGTGACGGCGACGCCTCTGTGGGCGATCAACGCGGGATGGTGGTGGGTTCAGCCTGATGTGTGGAGCTTGACCATCGTCCTGGCGGGCGCCACCTTCGCCGCTGCCATGGTCTGGCGCACGCGCCGCGTGCCCGTCTTCCTCACCTGGCTCGGGACGATCAGCTACTCCCTCTATCTGGTGCACCTGCCGATCCTGCTCGTCGTCATGCAACTGGCGGGGGAGATGCGCTGGTCACCCCTGCCCCTGCAGATCGGCATCGGCGTGCTCTTCCTCGGTGTGCTCCTCCCGGCCAGCTGGCTGAGCCACCGGTTCATCGAGCGCCCACTGCAGCGATTCGGCCGCCGCCTGGCTGACCGGCACTCCTCCGCGGCGCCCGTACTCACGTGAGGACCACCGGGCCGGGTGAGGCTCGGCGGCATCGGCATTCCTTTCAGTGAGCTCGGCATAGGGCAGCGGGCAGTCAGGGCAGGTGCAGTGCATCAGACTGGTGCAGCGGGCGGCGATCACCTGCCCGAGCGTGTCCCGGATGGTGGTCAGGTCGGCGATCTTGCGATCTATCTCGGTCATCTTGGCCTTCGCCCGCTCTTGCAGGTCAGGGCTGGTATGGCTGCGCCGTCCCGTCTCGAGCAGCTCAGCCACCTCCTCCAGGGTGAAGCCGAGCCGCTGGGCGGCTTTGATGACACCCAGCAAGGTGACCGTCTCGGGCGGGTAGGCGCGATGCCCGCCGGGGCTCCGGTCCGGCTTGGCGATCAAGCCCCGGCGCTCGTAGTAGCGCAGCGTCTGGATGTTGACCCCGGCGAGCTCGGCTACTTGCCCGGTGCGCAGATGGATGGATTCGGCCGGCTGCGTCGCGGTGATCTTGGAGCGGTTGCCATAGGGGTTCGAACCGGATGTCATGTCAGGCCGGCCGCCGCTGCGGCCCGCGCCTGCAGGGCGTCCAGGACCTTCAGGTGCTGCTCGGGCACCCGTACCTCCAGACCCATGACGCCCTCCGCGATGGTGAGGGTGAAGGAGAAGAACGAGCAGCAGCCGCTTTCGCGAGCGGCCAGCTGCGAGGCTCGGCCGGCGTTGTCCGGAGCGAAGACCAGATCAAGGAGCAGCCGGGTACGGTCCGGCCGCCGGACCGCCTGCACAGCCTCAGCGAACAACGCGTCGAACTCGGCCACGCGAAGCGGCTGCTCGGCGGTGGGCAGCGTGCACGCCGACGGAACCCACTGCTGGTCCAGGGTTATGGCCTCTCGTGTCATGCCTCGACGGTAAACCCGTACCTGGGTACCGAATACAAGTACTTCGACGAGCACCGTCTACGCCGAACGCTCATCCGCTACCTGGCGCTCAGCAGGGCGGGACGCGGGAGTCGCGCGGCAAAATCTCTTCCACGAGGTTCGCGACCACGCGGTCCGGCTCATGAGTGCAGTCCACGCGGAACCCCGGTTCGTCCGCCTCCAACGGCTCGAGGGTTTTCATTTGCGAGTCGAACAGCGCCCCCGGCATGAAATGCCCGGTGCGTGCCTCGACGCGACGGGCGATGAGGTCCGGCGGGGCGTGGAGCTCGACGAACACCGCACTCGGCGCCTCGGCGAGAATGGTCTCCCGATATTTTCGTTTGAGCGCCGAGCACGCGACGACCGCCCCTTCTGCTCGTAAGCCGGCGAGAGCGCCTCCGACCGTGACGAGCCACGGGAAACGGTCGTCGTCCGTGAGCGGGACGCCCGAAGCCATCTTGGCCACATTGGCCCGCGGATGGAGGTCGTCGCCGTCGAGGAAAGGCACTCGCAGCCGCTCGGCGAGTAAGCGGCCGACGGTGGTCTTTCCGGCCCCGGACACGCCCATCACTACAACAAGTGGTCGCAGCGGAAATCCCCCTCCTCGGTCTGATCGGCCGATATCGACCCGCGGCATCAGTAGAACTCGACCGTGTCGACGACGTTCACCAGCTCGTGCCCGTCCAGCAGCCGGGTGGCGTTGTCGGCGAACAGCTCCACGACGGCCGCCTCCTCGTCGACCGCGAGGGCCGCGGTGTGCGGACTGATCAGGACGTTGGGCATTCCCCAGAGCGGGCTCGCGGCGGGCAACGGCTCGACCTCGAACACGTCGAGGGCCGCGAAACCGATCCGCCCGTCCTCCAGCGCCGCGATCAGAGCCGGTTCGTCGACCACGTTGCCGCGGCCCACGTTCACGAACGTGACACCGCGTTTGACCCGCGCGAGCAGCCGTTCGCCCACGATCCGTCGCGTCAGGTCGGTGCCCGGCAGCGCGGACACGATCACGTCCATCTCGCCGACGAAGTCGTCGAGTTCGTCGATGCTCACGAACCTGTCGACGTCCAGGTGTTTGGCGTCGGCGTGGCGTGAGGTCGCCGTGACGCTCATGCCGAGCGCGGAGAGAGAGCGGGCGACGGCCCTGCCGATCCCCCCGAAGCCGAGGATCAGCACCTTCTGCCGGGAGATCTGCCGCGACATCCACCGCTCGCCCCACTGGCGCCGGCCCTTCTGCCGCAGCAGGCGGGGAAGATCCTTGGCACCGCAGAGGACGCCCAGCACCACGAACTCGGACAGCGGCGATCCATGCACGCCCGCCGAAGTGGTGAACGTGACCCTCTGGAAGTGCGACGGGCTCAGCCCGGCCTTCCCGACCTGCTGGCCGCCGCCGGCGGAGGTCGTGTGCACCCACTTCAGGCGCGGATTCGACTGCACCGTACGGGCCAGCGCCGCAGGATCGACGTCGGGGATCCCCAGCAGCGCGTCGGCGGAATCGAGGAGGGCTTCGAATCTTCGCTGCTGCTCCGGAGTCCGCCGAAACCCGGGATCGCCGGAGAAGTCCGCCTGGTGCCGGGCGGGCGGCAGCAATGAGGGATCGAACAGCAGGGTCACGCGCGGTTCGCGTTCCAGGATGAGCTGGTAGGACTCCTCGTGAAGGGGGTTGGCGACGGCTACTCGAAGGTTTTTCCGGCCGGGCGGGAGTCGGTCCCCGTCCGGCTTCTTGTGATCGCTCACTCGCCGATCAGCTCTCGACGAAGAGTCGCTGGGCGCGTTTCCACGCCTCTACGGAAGTGTCCATGTGCACCTTCATCGCGTGACGCGCCTTGTCGGGGTCACGCTGCTCGACCGCTCGCAAGATCTCCGTGTGCTCCTTCAGCGCAAGTGAGATCGCGCCAGGCAGACGATCGGTCAGCTGGCGCGCGTTCAGAAGAAGATCCCCCACACCCTCGAGCACGTTGCGGAACGCCACGTTGTGGCTCGCGACCGCCAGCGCCGCGTGGAAGGCGACGTCGGCGCGGTAGGCGCCCTGCCCGTCCCGGTGTGCGCGTTCGTAGTCGTCGAGGGCGACGCCGATCGCTTCGAGGTCGGCGGGACTCGCCTCGGTCGCGGCCCGCTCGGCGATCGCGGTCTCCAGCACGCGCCGCAGCTCGTAGATGTCCCCAACGGCCTGCCCTTCCAGTAATGCGGAGATCGCCGCCGCCTCGACCGCCTCTTCGATCGGGACGGAGGTCACCCGCGCTCCGACGCGTGGGCGCACGTCGAGGTAACCCATGGTCACAAGCGATTGGACCGCCTCCCGGACGGTGTTGCGGCCTACCCCGTAAGCCTCCATCAGCTCCTTCTCGCCCGGCACCTTCGAGCCCGGTGGAAACTGGCCACTCTTGATCTTGAACAGCAGGTCGTCGGCGATCGAGGCCGACAGGTTCCTCCTGGTCACCTTGACACGAGGTTCGATCATGTGATCTACTCCATTCATCCTACAAATAGGATTATTCGGATTCTAGCGAGAATCCCCTTCAACAGCAAACTCCCCGGGCCTGCTCGATTCGTGGCGCTACGACGACATAGCCCAGAAGTAATCAGAGAAAGCGGCAATGATGTTGACACGTGAACGACGTCTGCTCCGTGCCGTCACGGTAATCGGAGCGGGCTCAGCACTGGCCGTAGCGCTCACCGCGTGTTCCGACTCCCAGCAGTCGGCCTCCACCAGTACGGCTCTGGATCCGGCGCTGGCCAAGTCCGCGAAGGGAAATGTCACGGTCTGCGGGCCCACGGACTCGTCGGGCGTCTGGAAGGCCACGATGGAGGCCTTCAACAAGGCGAACCCGGGGACGGTGGCCAATTATGTAGAGCTGGGAGCGTCGGCCGACGACCAGCTGCAGCAGATTACGCAGCGAATGCAGACGAAGTCGACGCAGTGTGACGTCGTCCGCCTCGATGTGGTCTGGACGGCGCAGCTGGCCGCCCAGGGCTGGCTCGCGGACATGAGCAAAGTCATCTCGTCCAAGCTGGACAAACTCATTCCGTCCACGGCCGGCACCCTGCTCTACAAGGACAAATACTGGGGTGTCCCGTTCTATTCGAACACCGGTCTGCTCTACTACCGCACCGACAAGACGCAGGCCCCGCAGACCTGGCAGCAGCTCTACTCATATGGCGAGGCGGACTCCAAGAAGGGATTCCTCTACCAGGCCTCACAAAGTGAGTCGCTCACTGTGAGCTTTCTCGAGTTGTTGTACAGCGCGGGCGGCGAGGTGCTGAACGACAAGGGCGAGGTGGCCGTCAATTCGCCGCAGACGGCCGAAGTCCTCACGTTCATGCAGAACGGCATCAACAAGGGCGCCGCGCCGAAGGCGGTGCTGACGTACGACGAGGACGCCACCCGCCTCGCGTTCGAGTCCGGCGCCGGCGCGACCATGCGCAATTACCCCTACGCCTACGCGGCCGGCCAGAAGTCGGCCATCGCCGGCAAGTTCGCCGTGACGCCGCTTCCCGGGTGGAAGACGCCGGGCAACGGCGTCGGCGTGCTCGGCGGCAGCAACGTCGCCGTCAGCACGTTCTCCAAGAACCAG
Source organism: Nonomuraea sp. NPDC003709 (assembly GCF_040610775.1). Taxonomy (NCBI): domain Bacteria; kingdom Bacillati; phylum Actinomycetota; class Actinomycetes; order Streptosporangiales; family Streptosporangiaceae; genus Nonomuraea; species Nonomuraea sp. NPDC003709. Next base: position 227,088 of record NZ_JBEXMW010000023.1, read on the forward strand.
GCGGGCGCCCTCGCGCTGATCGACTTCATGACCAGCGACAGCTGGCAGGAGCAGATCGCGGTCAAGAACGCGCTCGCCCCCGCCGTCGCGGCGGCCTACGCGTCCGAGCCGGTCAAGAAGGCGCTGCCGTTCTCGCAGGAGCTGCTGAAGGCGCTGACGAGCGCGAAGGCGCGGCCGGTGTCGCCCGTCTATCCGCAGATCTCGCAGGCGATCTACCAGACCGTGGGGAAGGTGCTCTCCGGAGAGCTGACTCCGCAGGCAGGGGCCTCGCAGATGGCGGACAAGGTCGGCACCGCCCTGAAGACGTTCTGATAGCGATGCGGTTCTTCCGATCCTCGAGGCACCTCTCGGACTCCACCGAGAGGCGCCTCGCGGCGCGTATGGTGGCGCCCGCCCTCATCCTCATGGCCGGCGTCGCCGGCTATCCCGTGCTCTACGCGATCTGGCTCTCGCTGCACCAGTACAGCGTCATCACCCCTGGGCTCTCGCGATTCGTCGGCCTGGGCAATTACGCCGAGCAGCTCACCTCGCGCGCGTGGTGGGAAGCCGTGCGCAACACCTTCCTGTTCACCGCGATCTCGGTCCCGCTCGAGCTGGTCATCGGGATCGGCCTGGCGCTCCTGCTGAACATCGCCTTCCGGTTCAGGACGCTGCTGCGCAGCATCGTGCTGCTCCCGTACGCGATCCTGACGGTCGTGTCCGCCATCACGTGGCGGACCATCTTCGACCCGGATCTGGGTCTCGTCTCCACGATGCTCAGCTCCCTCGGCCTCACCGACGCCGGCGTGGTCTGGCTGGGGCAGAGCGGATACGCGATGACGGTGGTGATCCTGGCGGACGTCTGGAAGACGGCGCCCTTCGTCGCGCTCCTGGTGCTCGCCGGGCTCCAGGTCATCCCCGCCGACCTGCGGGAGGCCTCGCAGATCGACGGCGCCGGCGCTTTGCGGCACTTCTGGAGCATCACGCTGCCCCTGCTGTGGCCCGCGATCGCGCTGGCGATGATCTTCCGTACGCTCGACGCTCTGCGCGTTTTCGACCTGCCGTTCGTGCTGACGCGTGGCGCCTACGGCACGGAGACGATGTCCGTCCTGGCCTACCAGACCTTGCGCGGCAATCAGCTGATCGGCGAAGGATCCGCGGTGTCGATCCTCACGTTCGCCATCGTCATGTTCGTGTCCTTCCTCTACATCCGCTTCGCCGGCGGCAACATCCGATCGGTCGTCAAGGGAGGTTCGCGATGAGCAGCACCGCCACCGGCCGGCAGCCGTCGCCACGGCGAAGGGCCCGGCGGCGCGGCCCGGAGCACAACCCGCTGGTCTGGTGTGCCATGGCCGTCGTCATGGTCTTCTCGATCGTGCCGGTCTACTGGCTGGTCAACACGTCGTTGAAGGCCGGGCCCGACCTCTCGACGGCGAGCCTCACCCCTCCGCGCCCCACTTTCGAGAATTACCTGGCGGTGCTCGGCGACAGCCAGTTCGTGGGCGCGCTGGTCAACTCCGTCATCGTGGCGACGACGACCACCCTGCTCGCGCTCGCCGTCGCGTCGTTCGCCGCGTATCCTCTCGCGCGGCTCAGGATGCGTGGCAAGTTCCTCATCCTGAGCATCGTGCTGTCCGTGACGACCTTCCCGGGCATCGCGATCGCCGCGCCGATGTTCTCCCTGTGGAACGATCTCGGGCTCTACAACACGCTGGTCGGGCTGATCATCCCCTATCTGACGTTCACCCTGCCGTTGTCGATCTACACCCTCGTGTCCTTCTTCAAAGAGATCCCCGTGGAGCTCGAGGAGGCGGCGTACATCGACGGCACGTCCCCGTTCCAGGCGTACTACAAGGTCATCCTCCCGCTTGCCGCGCCCGGTATAGCCACCGTGGGGATCCTCGCGTTCATCTTCGCCTGGAACGAGTTCCTGCTCGCGGCCACGCTGACGTACAGCCCCGAGGCCCGCACCGTCCCCGTCGCCATCGCGTTCTTCACGGGCGCGAGCGAGTACGAGCAACCGCTCGGCACGATCAGCGCCGCGTCCGTGATCATCTCGATCCCGCTCGTTCTCCTGGTTCTGGTCTTCCAGAGAAAGATCGTGTCCGGCCTCACCGCGGGAGCAGTCAAAGGATGAACGCCCAGAACGGACGGTGGTGGCGCGAGGGCGCCTTCTACCAGGTGTACGTGCCGTCGTTCCAGGACGGCGACGCGGACGGATTCGGCGATCTGCGGGGTGTGGAGCGGCGCCTCGACCACATCGCGGCACTCGGCGTGACCGCGGTGTGGCTGAGCCCGATCTATGCGTCGCCGCTGCTGGACTTCGGCTACGACGTGTCCGGTCACACGGAGGTCGGGACGGTGTTCGGCGATCTGGCCACCTTCGATCGCGTCGTTCGAGGGGCGCACGATCGAGGGCTGCGTGTCGTCCTCGACTACGTGCCCCAGCACACCTCCAGCGAACATCCCTGGTTCCGCGACGCGCTGTCGAGCCGAGACAGCACGCACCGGGACTGGTACCTCTGGCACGATCCGAAGCCGGACGGCAGCCCGCCCAACAACTGGGCCTCCGCCTTCGGCGGCCCCGCCTGGACCTTCCACGAGCCGACCGGGCAGTACTACTACCACGCGCACCTGCCCGAGCAGCCGAGCCTGAACTGGCGCAACCCGGCCGTCCGGGAGGCGATGTTCGAGGTCATGCGGTTCTGGCTGGACCGCGGGGTCGACGGGTTCCGCGTGGACGCGGTGTGGCGGCTCATCAAGGACGCGCGACTGCGCGACAACCCGATGATGGATGACGGCGGCGAGTCGTTCGAGATCGGCGGCGCGGGCGCCCACACGACGGTCCGGCAGATCCAGAAGTACACCGCCGACCAACCCGAGCTCCCGGGCCTGCTCGCGCAGATGCACACGGTCATCGACGAGTACGACGACCGGATGCTGATGGGCGAGCTCCACCTCAAGCTCGAACGCGTCGCCGCCCTCGGCACGCGGGGGCTGGACATCGCGATGAACTTCTCCCTCATCGACGCCCCCTGGAACGGCCTCGACCTGGCGAAACTCATCCAGCGCTACTACGCCGCGCTCCCGCCCGGCTCGCACCCCAACTGGGTGCTGAGCAACCACGACAGGTCCCGGCTCGGCAGCCGCATCGGGACGGAACGCGTCCCCGGCGCGCTGGCCCTGCTGCTCACGCTCAAGGGGACGCCGACGCTCTACTACGGCGACGAACTCGGCCTGCCCGACGCCCCGGTCGACGCCGGGCGCGCCCGCGACTGCGCCGAACTCCGCGCGCCCGGCCTCGGACTCGGCCGGGACCCCCAGCGGATGCCCATGCCCTGGGAGGCGACGCCGTCGCACGCCGGATTCACGCCCGACGACGTCGAGCCGTGGCTGCCCATACCCGCGTGGGCGGGGCAGTTCAGCGTCGAGAGCCAGGAGCTCGACCCCCGCTCGCTCCTCTCCCGCGTCCGGGAACTCCTGAAGCTCCGGCGAGAGCTGGCCGCGCTGCGTCAGGGCGGCATCACCGTGCTCTCCGCCGACCCGGACCATCTCGCCTACCTCCGTGGCGACGGCGAGAACTCACTCGTCGTGGCGGTGAACCTTTCCGACCGCGACCAGACGGTCGCGTTTCCCGGGTCCAGGAGCACGCTCTGGTCATCGCATTCGACCGTCGGCGAGCGAGACCGGCTGCCCGGTGCGGTCACTCTCGCACCTTTCGAAGCGCGGCTCCTGCGGTGACAGTTCGGGGGTCGCGCGTGCTGACCACGCTCGGCCTTCCGGACCGGGCCGCCCGCGGCGACACCTCAGATGGCCCCTGCGTCGCCTCGTACACTGGCTGGGTGCCCAAACTGTGGAACGAGACGATCGAGGCGCACCGCCGTACCGTGCATGACGCGATCCTGGATGCCACAGTGGAGCTGGTGGGCGAGCGGGGGCTGCTGGCGGTGACGATGTCGCAGATCGCCGAGAAGACCGGCATCGGCCGGGCCACGCTCTACAAGTACTTCCCCGACGTCGAGACGATTCTGGTGGCCTGGCACAACCGACAGGTCGCCGGGCATCTGGAGCACCTCGTACGGGCGGGGGAGCGTGAGAGCGATGCCGGGCAGCGGCTCGAGGCCATGCTGGAGACGTACGCGCTCATCCATCAGCAGATGGCAGGGCACGGTTTCAGCTCCGACCTCGTCACTCTCCTGCACCGATCGCACGACGCCGGCCACGCCCGGCAGCAGCTGCACGCCATGTTCCGCGATGCGCTGGCCGATGCCGCGCGGGCCGGCGTCATACGTGACGACGTGGCGGTGGACGAGCTGGCCACGTTCTGCCTCCACGCGCTTCAGGCGGCCGGCGCACTTCCGTCCAAAGCCGCTGTCCAGCGGCTCGTCGCACTCACTTTGTCCGGGTTGCGAGCCCGCTGAGCCGGACGCCCGCTCGGTCTCAGCGGGCTTTGGCGGACGGGCGGCGGCGGCGCCAGACGTGGGTCGCCACCAGGGCCGCCTTCACCAGGAGGGCCACCAGGACGACGTCCGCGCCCAGGCCAGCCCAATGCGGAAGCGCCAGAATGCCCGCGGCCAGGCCCACGTGCACGCCGATCGCCAGGACGGCGGCCACCGTAAGGCCGAGCACCGTGTGCCGGCCTCGACGAGGCGTGGCCTCCGCCACGGCGGGCGCCGTTGCGGCGTTCGCGTCCGTACGGTTCCAGTCCACGGCCAGGCCGTCCCTTCTGCCCATCCGCGTGATGTTCCTGGTGAGGAGGGCCTGGAGGCGCTGCAGCCCGTCCTCGTCCTCGGCCTCGATCCGTAATGTCAGGGCCTCGGGAGTGGCCTCCAGGACGCAGGATCCCCCGTCGACGGTGATGGTCCCGCTGGTCTCCGACCACTCGGCCTGGACGTTCTTCGGCCTCTCGCTGCCCATGTGCCGGTCGCGGCCGGGGTGAGCGGGGAAGCCGTGGCCCATCTGGGTGGCGTGGCGGCATAGCTGGACGAGGTATCGGCCGGCGCGTTCGGTTGCGACGCGGGCTTCGGCGGTCGGCATCGGCAGTCCTTTCGGGATTCGGTGAGGGTCGGATTCTGGTGAGCGCGGCGAGTCGGGCCAGGACGCCGTCGGGGATGCGACTGTCTCTCTGTCTCGACCTGGAACATGCCGTACTATATACATACACTCTGTATCGCAAAATTCCGCAACACCGCGAACAGGTGAGGAGCGCTGGACACGTGAGCACGCTCGAAGTCCCAGGAGCCCGTCTCTACTACGAGACCCACGGGAGGGGCCCTCTCTTCCTCCTGATCACAGGCGCCCCCGGCGTGGCGGACGTATATCGAGCCGTCACCCAGCACCTGACCGCCCACTTCACCGTCGCCGTCTACGACCGCCGCGGCTTCTCCCGCAGCCTCCTCGAAGGCTCGCAGGACTACGACCGCCGCCTGGAAACCGACGCCGACGACGCTCGCCGTCTGATCGAGCACCTCGGCGCCGGGCCGGCGATCGTCTTCGGCGCCAGTTCCGGAGCCGTGGTCGGACTGGAACTCCTCGCCCGCCACCCCTCCGCGATCCGCACTCTCATCCCGTACGAACCGCCCGTGACACGGCTGCTCTCCGACGGCGACACCTGGGTGCGGTTCTTCTCCGAGGTCTACGACCTCCATCGGCGCTCCGGCCCCGAGCCCGCGATGACGCTGTTCCGGGAACGCACATTCGCCCCCTATGACCACCGGTACATGGCCAACGCCCCGAGAAACGACGCCAACGCCGCCTACTGGTTCGAGCACGAGCTACGCCAGTACCCGCCGGCCCCTCTCGACCTTGCCTCGCTCGCGGCGCACGCCGGTCGTGTCACTCCCGCGGTCGGCCGCGAATCACGCGGACACCCCTGTTACGAGGCGACCGTGGCGCTGGGCATGCGTCTGGGCCGCGACGTGGCCGAACTTCCCGGCGGCCACATCGGCTTCATCGCCGATGCCCCGGCATTCGCCGCCGCACTCGTCAAGTCGCTCTGACAGGCGCGGAGGGGAGAAGCTCAGGCCGGGCCTTCCACAGTCGCCCAAAAAGTGATATCACTTTGCTAGCAAGGTGAAGTCACATAGAAGGGGCGGACGATGGCCAACGCATCGGGCGAGGCCGCACTTGAGACCGCCGTCGTGGACATGCCCGCACCGCGCACGAGCGAGCACCCGGTGCGGGTGGCCAACGGGTTCGTGCTGCTGGGGGTGGCGACGGGGCTGGACCTGGCCGGGATCGCGCTGCTCGTCGTGGGGATCGTCCTGCTCGCCGCGGGGGCCGGGCAGGGCGGCATGTGGGTGGTCATCGCGAGCAGCCTGATGATCCTGCTCGGGCTTTTCATGTCCGTCGGCCTCACCGCGGTGGCGCCGGGGGAGGCCAGGGTGGTGCAGCTGCTCGGCCGGTACGTCGGCACCCCGCGCGCCTCCGGCTTCCAGCGGGTCGACCCGATCACCGTGCGCCGGCGCGACGGACGTGACGAAGGTCAACGACGCGACCGTGGTGGTCTGGCAGGTGCAGGACACGGCGCAGGCGGTGTTCGGGGTGGATGACTTCGTGGAGTTCGTGGCCATCCAGGCGGCGACGGCGGTGCGGCACATCGCGGGCAGCTATCCGTACGACGCGCACGGCGAGCCGCGGCTGTCGCTGCGGGACAACGCCGACGAGATCAACGAGCGGCTGTCCGCGGAGATCGGCGCCAGGGTGGCCTCGGCCGGGGTGAAGGTCATCGAGTCGCGCGTCATCCACCTGGCGTACGCGCCGGAGATCGCCCACGCGATGCTCCGCCGCCAGCAGGCCGGCACAGTGGTGGCGACCCGGCAGCGGATCGTCGGCATGGTCGAGACGGCCAATCTCATGGTGGTGCTGGTCGGCGACCGTGACACCCAGCCGGTGGTCAACACCGGCACGCTCTACCAGTAATCGCCGTGGAGCGGAAGAAGATCCTGCTGCGGCTCGACCCGGTGGTCCACGACGCGCTGGCGAAGTGGGCCGCCGACGACCTGCGTAGCACGAACTCGCAGATCGAGTTCCTGTTGCGCAGGGCCCTCTCGGAGGCCGGTCGCCTGCCCGACAGCGTGGGGCGGATGCGCCCACGCGGACGGCCGAGGAAGGCGCCGGAGGACGACACAGATCAGGAAGAAGAAGGGGAGCAGGCGGATGGAGACGCAAGTGAAGCAGAGTGAGTCACTGACCCGATCGGCCTTCCTACTGGCCTTCGACCTGCGGAAGGAGAAGCTGACCCAGCGGGGAGACCTGGGCTACCTGCTGCGCGCGGCCACCCTCGCCGAGCTGCTGCTGGCGGGCAACCTGGCGGACGAGTCGGGCAAGGCGCGAGCTCTCACCGCCCCGGCCGCCGAGCTGGGTTCCCTGCGGGCCGTGGTCTGGGAGCAGATCTCGAACTCGCCGCCCCGCTCGTGGCGGCGGTGGGTGCAGAAGCACAACGGCAAGGCGGTCCGCTTGGTACGCGACGAGCTGGCGGCCGCCCGGATGATCAACGTGGAGCGGCGCCGGATCCTGCTGTTCCCGGTCGAGCGGATCACGCCGCGCAAGGCGTACCTGTCACGCAGGCTGGCCGAGCGCGTCGGCCAGGCCATTCGCGGCGGGCAGCCGGTCGGGCTCCTGGATGAGGATGTCCGCGTCCTGGCGGCGCTGGCCACGGCGGCCCGGCTCAAGACGGTGGTTCCCTCCTGGCGGGAGACGCGTCTGCGCCGGGACCGGATCCAGCAGCTGTCCGCGCCCGTCGAGCCGATCGCGACCGCATTGCGCAAGAGCGTCGAGCAGGCCAGGGCGGCGGCGGCGAGCGGGGGCGGCTGACATGACGCATCACGGCGGCTCATCGCACGGTTCTTGACGGCACCCATGATGAAGGAGAGCACCTGATGCTCGAGATCAGCGAGTTACACAAGCGCTTCGCGGGCGGCCCCGACGCTCCCGACGGCAAGCTCGCCCTGGACGGGATCAGTTTCGCCGTACGGCCGGGGGAGATGTTCGGGTTCGTCGGCGCGAACGGCGCGGGCAAGACGACGACCATGCGCATCGTGATGGGTGTGCTCCAGGCCGACTCCGGCTCGGTGAGCTGGCAGGGCCGCTCGCTCGGCTACGACGACCGGCGCCGCTTCGGCTACATGCCGGAAGAGCGCGGCCTCTACCAGAAGATGCGGGTCGCCGAGCAGATCGAATACTTCGGCCGCCTGCACGGGATGAGCGCCGCCACTGCCAAGAAGGCCACCGAGGACCTCATGGAGCGGTTGGGCGTGGCCGAGCGCAGGAACGACCCGGTGCAGGCGCTCTCGCTGGGCAACCAGCAGCGCGTGCAGCTCGCCGTGGCGCTGGTGCACGACATCGAGGTCCTGGTGCTGGACGAGCCGTTCTCCGGACTCGACCCGATCGCGGTGGACGCGCTGGCCACCGCTCTGCAGGAGCGGTGCAGGGGCGGAGTGCCGGTGATCTTCTCCAGCCACCAGCTGGAGCTGGTCGAGCGGCTGTGCGACTCGGTCGGCATCGTGTCCGCCGGGCGGATGGTGGCCACGGGCACGGTGGCCGACCTGCGCTCGGCCGAGGACGACACGCTGCGGGTGGTCGTCCGCGATCCGTCCCCCGGCTGGGCGGACGGCCTGCCCGGCACGGTCACCGTGTCCGGCGACCGGCACATTCTGCGTACGACGAACGGCGACGACCAGGAGATCCTGCGCCGCGCCATCAAGGCCGGGCACGTCGAACACTTCGGCCACGAGCGCCCGACCCTCACCGAGATCTTCAAGGAGGCCGTGGCGTGAACGAGTTGATGCTGGTCGCCCGCAGGGAGATCGTGACGCAGCTCCGTACGAAGGCGTTCGTCACCGGCCTGATCATCACGGCCGTGCTGGTGGCGGCCGTCTCCTTCGCGCCGAAGCTGCTCGACGGGCCTAATTCCTACACCCTCGGCACCGTCAACTCCCAGCGGCTGCCGCTGGAGGCCGCCGCCCCGGACTCGGAGTTCACCTGGCGCGCGTTCTCCGACGAGGCCGCCGCCAAGCAGGCCGTGCTCGCAAAGGACGTGGACGCGGTGCTGGTCAACGGCACCAAGGTGCTCACGGACGGGGAGATCGACGACCAGCTCGGCGTGCTCCTGCAGAGCGTCAACCGGGAGGCGAAGCTCGGGGCCGCAGGCGTGTCGATCCCGCCGCTGAAGATGGAGTCCGTGGGCGCCGACACCCGCTATCAGGCCGCGCGCACCGGGCTCGCCGTGGTGCTCGTGATCGTGCTCTTCATGATGCTCATCGGCCAGGTCGGGATGGTGGCCATGGGCGTGGTGGAGGAGAAGGGCAGCAGGATCGTGGAGATCCTGCTCTCCACGCTGCGGCCGTGGCAGCTGTTCGGTGGCAAGATCGTCGGGCTGGGCGCGGTCGGCCTGATCAACCTGGTCACGATCCTGACGGTCGGCCTGGCCGCCTCCATGGCTTCGGGTATCGCCGGCGACTTCCCGCCCGGCATGCCGGGGCTGGTGGCCGGGGTGGTGGTGTGGTTCGTCCTCGGGTACGCCTTCTTCGCCACGCTGGCGGGGGCGTTCGCTTCGCTGGTCTCGCGCCTGGAGGAGGTCAACAGCGTGCTGACGCCGGTCATCATGGTGATCATGGTGAGCTACTTCGTGGCCTTCTACGCCACCCTCGATCCCACGGGCACGCTGGCCACGGTCATGTCGTACGTGCCGCCGTTCTCCTCGATCGTCATGCCGGTGCGGATGGCCGCGACCGAGGTGCCGCTGTGGCAGGCGGGGCTCTCCACGGCGGCGATGGTGGCGGCGGTGCTCGCGGCGCTGGCCTTCGGCGCCAAGGTGTACCAGCGGGCGGTGCTGCGGACGGGCGCCAGGGTCAGGCTCGGCGACGTGGTGCGTATGCGCTGAATGGGACGATCTGACCAAGACCGCTGGTGGACTGGTCGCTAGCGTTGCCTCGGGCAGCTCCGGGGGCCGCTGTCCTGCCCGGCGCCGACGACGGTGACCTGGCCGGCAGGGATTTCCGGTGCCAGGGCGGCGGCCGTGCACACGATCTGGTCGATGGCCAGTGCGGGCAGTTGGCCGGGCGGGGTGGACAGGGTCACCACCAGGTGGCCGCCGGGTTCGGCGGCCATCGAGAACGGGCCGGCTTCGGGTGGGACGTCGGTGGTGAGCCCCCGGGTTCGTTCTCCCGGGGTGGGTCCGGCTGCCAGCAGCGCGAGCGTGTCGGCTGGGGACAGTCGGTAGCCGGGTCGCGTCACCGTGCTGAGCCGGCCGTTCTTGACCAGGTAGAGGGTGACCTTCAGGGGTGGTGCGATGGGTCCGCTGGGCGGGTCGCCGGCGGGGATGGCGTCGCTGGGTTGCACGCCGCAGCCGGCCGCGAGCGTCAGCAGGGCCGCGGCGAGCAGGTGGCGGGTGGGCCTGGCCGTCATTCGGGGCCCCCGTCGGGAGCGTCCGCCCGGCGTGGCAGGCGCAGGGTGAACAGGGCGCCGCCGTCCGGGGCGTTGGTGACGGTGATGTCGCCTTGGTGCAGGCGGGCGTTCTCCCGTGCGATGGCCAGGCCGAGGCCGCTGCCTTCGGATCTGGTCCGGGCGGCGCTGGCCTTGTAGAAGCGGTCGAACACGTGTGGCAGCACCGCCTGGTCCAGTCCGGGTCCGTGGTCGCGGACCTGGAAGGTGATCCAGTGCGGGTCGGCGGTCAGGTGTAGCGTCACGGGTGGTTGGCCGTGGCGTAGGGCGTTGCCGACCAGGTTGGCGAGGATGACGTCGATGCGGCGTGGGTCCAGTCGGGTGGTCACGGCGGGTGGGAGGTCGGTGTGGACCTGTTCGGTCCAGCCTCGGACGCGCAGGGTGGCGGAGACGAGTTCGGTCACGTCGACCTCGTTCAGTGCGAGGGCGGCGACGCCGGAGTCGAATCGGCTGATCTCGATGAGGTCGTTGACCAGGGCGGTGAGGTTGAGGGTTTCCTGGCTGACCAGCCGGGCGGCTCTGCCGGCGGGCTCGGGCAGCCGGGCGGCTTCCTCGTCCAGGATGTCGGCGACGGCGGTGAGTGCGGCCAGCGGGGTGCGTAGTTCGTGGGAGACGTCGGCGACGAATCGGCGGGCGTCGGCCTCCATTTCGCGTAGTTGTTTGACGTGTCGTTCGAGTTCGGCGGCGGTGTTGTTGAAGGTGTGTGCGACTTCGGCCAGTTCGTCGGAGCCGTGGACGGTGATTCTGGTCCGTAGTTCGCCTTGGCCCAGCAGGCGTGCCGCGTGGCCGAGTTCGCGTACCGGGCGTAGCACGCCGCGGGTGGCCAGCGATGCCAGGACGACCGCGAACGCCAGGGCGGCCACGCCGATGAGCCAGGCGGACGCGGCGAGCCGGTCGATGCTGCGCTGTTCGGGAGCCAGGCTGTGCACGGTGTAGACCTCGATGCCGGACCCCCGCGTCTTCTGGCCCCGCTCGGCGATCAGCAACGGCGCGCCGATGATCAGCTGGGGCCCGTCCTGCCACACCACACGTTGCCACGCGATATTGCCGTCGGCCACCTCCCGCCGCAGCCCTTGGGGAATCATCCCGGGATCCAGACCCTGCCGGCATGGCCTGCCGAAAGGCAGGCATGGCCGACCGGGGCCGGCCGGTGAGCGCGTCTCGTGGTAGACGGCGACCGTGTCGTTCTCCCCGTTCGCCACGGCTCCGGCGATCTCGCCGAGCTCTCCCGCGTCCGGCGCCGCACTCCGCAGTGGGAAGACCGCCTCCAGACGGCTCCTCATCGCCTGCACCGCGGCATCCTGGGCCCGTTGCAGGATGTCGTTGCGGGCCTGAACGTACATCCCGCCGGCCACCGCCGTCGCAGTGACCACACACAGCAACGCGAACGCGAACAACAACCGGGCACGCAGCCCCAGGTCCGGCCAAGCTGCCACCGGCCGCTTCACACCGGCCCGAACCGGTACCCGAACCCACGCACCGTCTGCACATAGACAGGCGCCGCCGAGTCGTCCTCGATCTTCGCGCG